>NZ_JACAQL010000004.1:0-324559 GCF_013385245.1 Pseudomonas sp. IPO3747 | reverse complement strand
GATCAGCCAATTTCCGAGCATTAAAAAGGGCTCCAAAAGGAGCCCCCTGGGCCGAAGCCCGCCGCCCGGATAGGACGTGCGTGGTTAAGTCGTTACAAAATCTTCAAGGTGGTTGTCGGATTAAGTGCCCCGTGTCAGCCGACGGCGTGAAGTTCGTTGAGTCTGTGGATTCCCGCAGTGCCAGTCATACCGTCCCAGTTGTCGCCGCGTCCTTCTCGCCAGCCGTTGATCCAGGCTTGGCGTACCGACGGTAGAGTAAATGGGCAAAGCTCACGGGATTTACCATGAACGCCATATTGATATCCGCGTAAAAATGCTCTTTCCAACGGATCACGCTTAAGTCTTCTCATAGGGTGTTTCCCTCACTTGTTGACTGTCTAGATATCCTTCGGCCCCGCGTGGGGCCGGGCAGGGTTTTCCTGCCGTTGGTGGGCTCGCTGCCGGCGTGGCGAGCCTATGTGTCGGCGTCGTTACGGCGCCAACCTGTGTTGAGTTCTAACCAATAGGTCACATGGATTCAATGATCGTTTTGTCATAAGCACGTAACGATAACGATGCTATAGCCATAAGCTGGGATGGCTTTTCGCCCCATTTAATAGGCAAACCCAGCTATGATGTGCCCTGCATAGAGGATGGGTTTAATCCTTTAGTGAGAATGCCCGCCTGTTGCAGTCGGTTATTATTCGACGAAGGGTCGGAATATTTCTTTTTGTTGCGATGATTTATTTATCTGCCCCGGCAATTCAGGCCCAAACGCCCGGTAGCCGGGGTGGAACGGCACATTCGTGCCACGCGAGCACTCTTCAAGAAAAGTGCTTGATTGAAAACCGAGCCGGCGATGCGTCGCCCGTTCATTTATTGCTGAAAAGCCTGGAATGCCCCATGTCGGACCGTTTTGAACTCTTCCTCACCTGCCCCAAGGGCCTCGAAGGCCTGCTGATCGAGGAAGCCGTCGGGCTTGGCCTTGAGGAAGCCCGCGAGCACACCTCGGCCGTGCGCGGCATGGCCGACATGGAAACCGCCTACCGCCTGTGTCTCTGGTCGCGCCTCGCCAACCGCGTGCTGCTGGTGCTCAAGCGCTTCCCGATGAAGGACGCCGAGGACCTCTACCACGGCGTGCTGGATATCGAATGGGCCGACCACATGGTCCCGGACGGCACCCTGGCCGTTGAATTCAGTGGCCACGGCTCGGGCATCGACAACACCCACTTCGGCGCGCTGAAGGTCAAGGATGCGATTGTCGACAAGCTGCGCACCCCGACCGGCGAACGCCCGTCCATCGACAAGATCAACCCGGACCTGCGCATTCACCTGCGCCTGGACCGTGGCGAAGCCATCCTTTCCCTGGACCTGTCCGGTCACAGCCTGCACCAGCGCGGTTATCGCCTGCAGCAGGGCGCCGCACCGTTGAAGGAAAACCTCGCAGCCGCGATCCTGATTCGCGCCGGCTGGCCGCGTATTGCGGCCGAAGGCGGCGCGCTGACGGACCCGATGTGTGGCGTGGGCACCTTCCTGGTGGAAGGCGCAATGATCGCCGCCGACATGGCGCCCAACCTCAATCGTGAGCTGTGGGGCTTCACCACCTGGCTCGGTCACGTACCGGCGCTGTGGAAGAAGCTGCACACCGAGGCCACCGAGCGTGCTGCCATTGGCATGAACAAGCCGCCATTGTGGGTGCGTGGCTATGAGGCTGACCCGCGTCTGATCCAGCCCGCCCGTAACAACATCGAACGCGCAGGCTTAAGCCACTGGATCAAGGTGTACCAGGGCGAAGTCGGCACGTTCGAGCCGCGCCCGGACCAGAACCAGAAAGGCCTGGTGATCTGCAACCCGCCCTACGGCGAGCGTCTCGGTGACGAAGCCAGCCTGTTGTACCTCTACCAGAACCTCGGCGAGCGCTTGCGCCAGGCCTGCATGGGCTGGGAAGCGGCGGTGTTCACCGGCGCGCCGGACCTGGGCAAGCGCATGGGCATCCGCAGCCACAAACAGTATTCGTTCTGGAACGGCGCGTTGCCGTGCAAGTTGCTGCTGATCAAGGTCAACCCGGACCAGTTCGTCACTGGCGAGCGCCGCACCCCGGAGCAGCGCCAGGCCGAGCGTGAGCAAGCCGCTTACGATCAAGCCCCGACCGAGCCGGTCGAGCGCCAGTACAACAAGAACGGCAACCCGATCAAGCCGGCTCCAGCCCCGGTGGTTGAGCAGGCGCGCCTGAGCGAAGGCGGGCAGATGTTCGCCAACCGCCTGCAAAAGAACCTCAAGCAGTTGGGCAAATGGGCCAAGCGCGAAGGTGTGGACTGCTACCGTGTGTACGACGCTGATATGCCGGAATACTCCATGGCCATCGACCTGTACCACGATTGGGTGCATGTGCAGGAATATGCCGCGCCTAAATCCATCGACCCGGAAAAAGCCTCTGCGCGTATGTTCGATGCGCTGGCCGCGATTCCCCAGGCGCTGAACGTCGACAAAAGCCGCGTGGTGGTCAAGCGTCGCGAACGTCAGAGCGGCACCAAGCAGTACGAACGTCAAAGCGCCCAAGGCAAGTTCACCGAAGTCAGCGAAGGCGGCGTGAAGCTGCTGGTCAACCTCACCGACTATCTGGATACCGGCCTGTTCCTCGACCATCGCCCGATGCGCATGCGCATCCAGAAGGAAGCGGCCGGCAAGCGTTTCCTCAACCTGTATTGCTACACCGCCACCGCGAGTGTGCACGCAGCCAAGGGCGGCGCGCGCAGCACCACCAGCGTCGACTTGTCCAAGACTTACCTGGACTGGGCGCGTCGCAACTTCTCCCTTAACGGTTTCTCTGACAAGAACCGCCTGGAGCAAGGTGATGTGATGGCCTGGCTGGAGGCGAGCCGTGATGAGTTCGACCTGATCTTCATCGACCCGCCGACCTTCTCCAACTCCAAGCGCATGGAAGGCATCTTCGACGTACAGCGTGACCACGTGCAGTTGCTCGACCTGGCCATGGCGCGCCTGGCGCCTGGCGGCGTGCTGTACTTCTCGAACAACTTCCGCAAGTTCGTGCTGGAGGACAACCTCAGCGAGCGCTACGCGGTCGAGGAAATCAGCGACAAAACCCTGGACCCGGACTTCGCACGTAACGCGAAGATTCACCGGGCCTGGAAAATCACCGCTCGCTGATCGCCACACTCAAGCTGCACCAAAAAGCCGCAAGCCCGGAATATTCCGGGCTTGCGGCTTTTTTGCACTGGTCAAACACCGGCCTCATGGTTATAACTTAACGCCTAGCCAAAGTGACACCCCCCGCACGCTGGCGTTGTGAGTGTTGCCTATGCCGATGCAAGCCGTTCGCCCGAAAATACTAGGCTTTATCAGTGAGCAGGCGTCGGCTTGGCTGGTGGCATTGGTGGTGTTATTGGTAGGTGGAGCGCTGACGGTCATCGTCGCCTGGGCGGCCGCCGACCTCTACAAACAGCAAGTGCGCCAGCGTTTCCAGTTGTTGGTCAACGAGCGCTACACCCGCCTCCAGGAGCGGTTCGAAGACCAGGAGCAACGCCTGGCCAGCCTGCAGCGTTTCTTCGTCAATTCCAGTGACGTGTCCCGCGCCGAGTTCGATGGTTTCGCCAAGCCTTTGCTTCTGCGCGCCCGCGCCTATGCCTGGGCGCCGCGTATATTTCGCGAACAGCGCAACGCTTTTGAACAGGAAATCTCGCGTCAGCGTGGTACACCTTTCGCCATTAGAGAATTGAACACTTCGGGTGAACTGGCGCCGGCGCCCGAGCGCGACGAGTATGTGCCGGTGCTGTACAGCCAGACCCAAAGCTTGCTGGGTTCGCCCTTGGGGTTCGATCTGTTGGCCCAGCCACTGCGTCGTTCGGTGCTTGAGCGGGTGCAGAAAAGCGGCCGGCCTGCGGTGTCCCAGCCCATGCAGTTGGTGGGCGTAGAACCGGCTTATGCCGCCGGCGTCTTGTTGGTGGCGCCCGTGAGCAAACCCGTCGACACCGAGCCCCATGGTTATGTGATGGCAGTGATCAGCATGCGCCAACTGGTCGCCGATGGTTTGCCCAAGCCCAGCCGCGACAACCTGGTGATGCAGATCGTCGACACTTCCGACACGCAGCAGCGCGTGCTGTACGCGTCCAGCAACGCGGTGGGCGACAGCGGCCTTGTTGCCACGCGTCGTCTCACCCTCGGCGACCATGTGTATGCCTTGAGCGTTCGCGCCAGCCAGGTGTTCGACCAGGCCAATCACTCGTCGATGCACACCATACTGGCCATGGGCGTGCTCCTCAGTCTGCTGCTCAGTGCGTTGCTGTATGTGTTGGTCAGCCAGCGCCAGCGCGCGCTCAAGCTGGTGGAACAACGCACGCAGCAGTTGCACCTGCGTGAGCAGGAGCTTCGCGCAGCCCACGGGCAATTGCGCAGCGTGCTGAACGCCGCCACCCATGTTGCGATCATTGCCACTGACCTGCGGGGTGTGATCAACACCTTCAATGCCGGTGCCGAGAAAATGCTCGGGTTCAAATCCGAGGCGGTGGTGGGGAGGCTGACCTTGGAAAGCCTGCATCTGGCCCTGGAACTCGAAGCGCGCGCGGCCAGTTTGAGCGTGGCCTTGGGCAAGCGTATTCCGGCGAGCCAGGCGATGCTGGTGGAAAGCCCGGACAATCTGCACGAGGCGCGCGAGTGGACATTACTGCGCGAGGATGGCCGCTACCTGACGGTGAATATGCTCACCACCGTATTGCTGGACGACTACGGCCTGTGGATCGGGCACCTGGCGATCTACATGGATGTGACCGAACAAAAACGCGCCTACGAGGCGTTGGCCGCGCGCGACCGCCTACTCAAAAAGCTCAGTGCCCACGTGCCTGGCGGGATTTTTCAGTTCACCCTCGAACCCAAGGGGAAGGGGCGTTTCATCTATGCCAGCGATGGTATGCGCGATATCTATGAAATCGACACGGGCGTACTGCAGCAAGACGCGGACAAGGTGTTCGAACGCATTCATCCGCAAGACGTGGAGCGTGTGCGCCTGTCGATTCGGCTGTCGGCGCTGCAGTTGAGCCATTGGCGCGAAGAGTACCGGGTGGTGTTGCCGCAACGCGGCCTGCGCTGGATTCGCGGCGAAGCCACGCCGGAGGAGTTAACCGGCGGTGGCACGTTGTGGCATGGCTACGTGTCGGATATCTCCGATCTGAAGCGGGTCGAAGAGGAGCTGCGTGCGCTGTCGATTACCGACTCGCTGACGGGCATTCATAACCGCCGTTATTTTCAGGATCGCCTCAAGGCCGAGATGCTGCGGCTCAACCGAACCAAGGGCACATTGTCGTTGATCATGCTCGATATTGATCACTTCAAGCGCATCAATGACCAGCACGGGCATGCGGTGGGCGATGGGGTGTTGCAGGAAGTGTGCAAACGCATCGGCCGGCGCCTGCGCCGCACGGATGTGTTTTGTCGTTTGGGCGGCGAAGAGTTTGTGGTGCTGTGCCCGCACACCGATGCCGAGCAGGCTTATAGCCTGGCGATGGAGTTGTGGCAGTCGCTGCGCACCGAACCGATGGAAGTGGTGGGTGTTGTGACCGCCAGCTTCGGTGTGGCCAGTTGGCGGATCGATGAAGGGATTGACGGGCTGCTGCTGCGCGCGGACTCGGCGGTGTATGTGGCCAAGCAGGCGGGCCGCGACCGGGTGGAGGCCGAGCGCTTGCGCGCCTGATCGTTCCCACGCTCTGCGTGGGAATGCCTCTTGTGACGCTCTGCGTCACGCTTTGGGACGCAGAGCGTCCCAGGCTGCGTTCCCACGCGGAGCATGGGAACGATCAATTACAAGACGGGCGCTGCGGCTGTCAGCTTCGGCTGGCGATACAGGTCCAGCAGCACCTGATCGAGCACCGAAGAAGCCCCCCATGGCTTCGAATCGTTGAGTATCGCCACCACCACCCAGGTGTTGCCATTGTTGTCGCGGCTGAACCCGGCAATGGCGCGCACGGTGTTCAAGGTGCCGGTCTTGACGTGAGCCTCACCGCGCAGAGCCGTGGTTTTCAGGCGTTTGCGCATGGTGCCGTCGGTGCCGGCAATCGGCAGCGAACTGATGTATTCCGCCGAGTACGGGCCTTTCCACGCCGCTTGCAGCATGGCCGCCATTTCGCGGGCGCTGACGCGTTCGGCGCGGGACAGGCCGGAGCCGTTCTCCATCACCAGGTGCGGCGCGGTGATGCCTTTTTTCGCCAGCCACTGACGCACCACGCGTTGCGCGGCCTTGGCGTCGTCGCCATCGGCGTCGTTGCGGAACTGCGCGCCCAGGCTCAGGAACAACTGCTGGGCCATGGTGTTGTTACTGTATTTGTTGATGTCACGGATGATTTCCGCCAGGTCCGGCGAGAACGCACGAGCCAGCACTTTAGCGTCCTTGGGCACTGGTGCCTGGATATCACGGCCCTGGATGGTACCGCCCAACTCCTGCCAGATCGCACGCACGGCGCCGGCGGTGTAGGTGGCGTGGTCGAGCAGCGACAGGTAGGTCTGCGAGCTGCACCCATCGCCCAACTGGCCGCTGACCGTCACGGTCACGCTGCCATCGGCGGCGGTCACCGGGCTGTAGCGCACATCGCCAGTGCATTGCTTGGCGTTGGAGACTTTGACCTGGTTGTCGATGCGGATGCTCGCAATCGGCGGCTCGACCGAGACGATCACCCGGCCCGAGTCATTGCGGGTGACAAAGCGCAGGGCCTTGAGGTTGACCAGCAGGGCGTCCGGCTTGACCAGGAACGGCTTGTTCTCGTCGTTGCCGTCGTCATTGAATTCAGGCAATTGCGGCTGATTGAAGAAACTGCGGTCCAGCACCAGGTCGCCAGTGACTTGCTGTACGCCATTGGCGCGCAGGTCGCGCATCAACAGCCAGAGTTTTTCCATATTCAGCTTGGGGTCGCCGCCGCCCTTGAGGTAGAGGTTGCCGCGCAACACGCCACCGCTGAGGGTGCCGTCGGTGTAGAACTCGGTCTTCCACTGGTGGTTGGGGCCGAGCATTTCCAGGGCTGCGTAGGTGGTGACCAGCTTCATGGTGGAGGCCGGGTTAACCGAAACATCAGCGTTGAACACGGTCGGCGTGCCGGGCCCGGTGAGGGGCAGCATCACCAACGACAGCGAAGTATTGGGTATTTTGGCTTTCTGCAGTGCCTGCTGAACATTTGGCGGCAGGCTGTTGTTGATCGGCGCGGCGGTGACGGAAAAAGCCAGAGGTAGAAGAAAACCGGCAAAGAGTACTGAACGAAAAGAGTTGATCATAAGGAATAAAACCCTACTGCTGAGAAGGGTGAAAAAGGTGAGGGGTATGGAAGAAAATCCCTCATTGGTCACGAAAGTGTCGGCATTATGCCCCAAGGTGGATCCAGTTGTAGCTGAACGATAGCGGGTATTTCGGGTTTTTTTGCAGACCAATGGCCGCCCGTCCCATAGAGTCGGGCAAAGGTCGGCTTAAACTGCTAAAGTGCCGGCCGTTATTACTTAAGAGGATTGTTCCAATGGCGACTAACCGTTCCCAGCGTCTGCGCAAAAAACTGTGCGTTGATGAATTTCAAGAGCTGGGTTTCGAACTGAACCTGGACTTCAAAGAAGACCTGAGTGAAGAAGCTACCGATGCTTTCCTCGAAGCATTCATCAAAGAAGCCATGGAAGCCAATGGTCTGGGCTATGTCGGCGGCGATGACTTCGGTCTGGTTTGCCTGCAGAAGCGTGGCTCGGTCAACGAAGAGCAACGCGCAGCTGTTGAAAGCTGGCTCAAAGGCCGCAGCGAGCTGAAAAGCGCTGAAGTCAGCCCACTGCTGGACGTGTGGTATCCGGAAAAGCCGATCAACGCGGCTAAGTGATACTAAAAAAACGGCGACCCTCGGGTCGCCGTTTTTTTATGCCTTGCGCCAATTCAGAATCAACAGCGTCAACACCCCCGCCACAATCCCCCAGAACGCCGAGCCGATGGAAAACAGCGTCAAGCCAGACGCGGTGACCATAAAGGTGATCAGCGCCGCTTCCCGCTCCTTGGGCTCATTCATGGCGATACTCAAACCATTGATGATCGAGCCAAACAACGCCAGGGCCGCAATCGACAGCACCAGTTCCTTGGGCAACGCTGCGAATAACGCCGCCAAGGTGGCGCCGAACACCCCGGCGATCCCGTAGAACACCCCGCACCAGACGGCCGCGGTGTAGCGCTTGTTGCGGTCTTCATGGGCATGTGGCCCGGTGCAGATGGCTGCACTGATCGCTGCCAGGTTGATGCCGTGGGAGCCAAACGGCGCCAGCACCAGCGAGGCGAGGCCAGTGGCGGTGATCAACGGCGAGGCGGGTACGGTATAGCCGTCAGCGCGCAGCACGGCGACGCCGGGCATGTTTTGTGAGGTCATTGCCACCACAAACAACGGGATACCGATGCTGATGGTCGCCGCCAGCGAGAAGTGCGGCGTGGTCCACACCGGTGTTGCCACTTCCAGGTGGAAACCGCTGAAGTCCAGCAAACCCATCAGCCCTGACAACAGGGTGCCGATTACCAGCGCGGCCAGTACTGCATAACGCGGCGACAGGCGCTTGATGATCAGATAGGTGAAAAACATCCCCAGCACCAGGCCAGTGCGATGTTGCGCGGCGACAAAAATCTCGCTGCCGATCTTGAACAGAATCCCCGCCAGCAAGGCGGCCGCCAATGAGGCGGGGATGCGCTTGACCAGTTTTTCAAAGCTGCCGGTCAGCCCGCAGAGCGTGACCAGCACCGCGCAGGTGATATAGGCGCCGATGGCCTCGCCGTAACTTACTCCACCCAGGCTTGTGATCAGCAGCGCGGCGCCGGGCGTGGACCAGGCAATGGTGATCGGCGTGCGATAGCGCAACGACAGGCCGATGCTGCACACCGCCATGCCGATAGAGATCGCCCAGATCCACGAAGAAATCTGCGCCGTGGTCAAACCGGCTGCCTGGCCGGCCTGGAACATCAGCACCAGGGAACTGGTGTAGCCGGTCATCATGGCAATGAAGCCGGCGACGACGGCCGACGCAGAAGTGTCGGCCAATGGGCGCAAGGGCGCTTGAGTGGCGTCGGTCATGGAGAGGTGTTCCTTTTACCTGGGAAAAAGCGAATTCAAGCCTAAACTCAAACGTAACCACTCATTGCAATACAGCCGCCACCGCAAATAGCCGTACAGTGTGTTGGCGCACTGGGTTGTGTACAATGTGCCCTGTTTTTAGGTGATACTTGCCAGCAACACGCTGTTGACGTATTACCGTTAATTCGCCGCCGTTCTCCAAACCCGAGTGCCCATGAACGAACAGTTGCAACCTCTCAAGAAACAACCGCGAGCCGGCAAGGCTGGTCGCAGCGGAACCCAGGACGATATCGTCTACGCGCATATCTTCGAGGCGATCCTCGAACAACGCCTGGCGCCCGGTACCAAATTGAGTGAAGAAGCACTGGGCGAAATCTTCGGCGTCAGCCGCACCATCATCCGCCGCGCGCTCTCGCGCCTGGCCCATGAAGGCGTGGTGCTGCTGCGGCCCAATCGTGGTGCGGTGGTGGCAAGCCCGAGTGTAGAAGAGGCGCGCCAGGTATTTCTCGCCCGGCGGCTGGTGGAGCGGGCGATCACTGAGCTTGCGGTGCAGCACGCCACGGCCGAGCAATTGGCCGAGTTGCGCCAGATGGTCAACGATGAGCGCGACAGCTTCTCACGGGGTGATCGCGGTGCCGGTATCCGCCTCTCCGGCGAATTCCACTTGAAGCTCGCCGAAGCGGCGAAGAATGCACCGCTGATCAGCTTCCAGCGCAGCCTGGTGTCGCAGACCTCGTTGATCATCGCCCAGTACGAAAGCGGCAACCGCTCGCACTGTTCCTACGATGAGCACACCCAACTGATCGATGCGATCGAAGCACGCGACGCGACGCTGGCAGTGAATTTGATGATGCACCACATGGATCACATCGACAGCAAGCTCAACCTCGACGAGGAAAGCGCGTCGGATGATTTGCACGCGGTGTTCTCGCATTTGTTGCAGACCAAGAAGCCAGGGCGTTCTTCAGTCAAACTGTGATGTTCCAGGTTCGCCTGGGACTAAAAATGTGGGAACTGGCTTGTGTGGGAGCTGGCTTGCCTGCGATGCAGGCACCGAGGTGTATCAGGTACACCGCGGTGATGCTATCGCAGGCAAGCCAGCTCCCACACAAGCCCAGCTCCCACATTTGTTTTGTGGTGTTGCTGAAATTAGCGCTGGTGCACCAACTGACCCGCTGCATACGTCTGCAACACCGTCCGGTCATCCCCCAGCGTCATCAACACAAACAACGTCTCGGCAATGTTATTGGCCTGCTTCAAGCGATAGCTGAGCAGTGGCGTAGCGTTGTAGTCCAGCACCAAAAAGTCCGCATCCGTGCCCGGCTGCAATGTGCCGATCTTGTCTTCCAGACGCAGTGCCCGCGCACCGCCCAAGGTGGCCAGGTACAGCGACTTGAACGGGCTCAAACGCGCGCCCTGCAGTTGCATGACCTTGTAGGCTTCGTTCAGGGTTTGCAGCAGCGAGAAGCTGGTGCCACCGCCCACGTCAGTGCCCAGGCCGACATTCAGCTTGTGCTTCTCGGCCATCGGCAAGTTGAACAAGCCACTGCCAAGAAACAAGTTCGACGTCGGGCAGAACGCCACCGCCGAACCGGTCTCGGCCAACCGTGCGCACTCGTCATCACACAGGTGCACGCCGTGGGCAAACACCGAGCGCTCGCCCAGCAGCTTGTAATGGTCGTACACGTCCAGGTAACCGTTGCGCTCCGGGAACAGCTCTTTTACCCACTCGACTTCCTGCTTGTTCTCGCTGATGTGCGTCTGCATGTACAGGTCCGGGTATTCGCCCAGCAGTTGCCCGGCCAGCGCCAGTTGTTCCGGGGTGCTGGTCGGCGCAAAACGTGGCGTGACGGCATAGTGCAAACGGCCCTTGCCGTGCCAGCGTTCGATCAGCGCCTTGCTTTCCTGATAGCCGGATTCGGCAGTGTCGGTGAGGTAGTCCGGCGCGTTGCGGTCCATCATCACCTTGCCGGCGATCATGCGCAGGTCGAGTTTCTCGGCGGCTTCAAAGAACGCGTTCACCGACTGCGGGTGCACACTGCCGAACACCAACGCCGTGGTGGTGCCGTTGCGCAGCAGTTCCTTGATAAAGATACCCGCGACTTCCTCGGCGTGGGCCTTGTCGGCGAACTGGCGTTCACACGGGAAGGTGTAGGTGTTGAGCCAATCCAGCAACTGCTCGCCATAGGCACCGACCATGCCGGTTTGCGGCAGGTGGATATGGGTGTCGATCAGCCCGGGCGTGATCAGCGCATCCTGATAATGGGTCACGTCGATGTCGGCGGGCAGGGTTGGCAGCAAATCGCTGGCGTGGCCCAGGGCGCTGATCTGGCCGTTATCGATCACCAGCAGGCCGTCTTCGAAATACTCATAAGAGGCTTCGATCCCCACTTCGGCGGGGTCGGCGATGCTGTGCAAAATGGCGGCGCGGTAGGCTTTGCGAGTCAAAGGCATGGTGATCTCAATGTGTTAGATAGCTTGGCTGCGACGCGAGGCCGGCAGCAGTTTGGCAATAGGTTCGGCGCTCGCACTGTGCTGGCCGAAATTCGCGTTATAGGTGGCGATGATTTCACCGGCGATGGAGATGGCGATCTCCACCGGCAGTTTGCCCTTTACCTCGGTGAGGCCCATGGGGCAGCGCATGCGTTGCAGTTGCGCGGTGTCGAAGCCGCGATCACGCAGGCGGTGTTCGAACTTGACCCGCTTGGTCTTTGAACCGATCAGGCCGAAATAGGCAAAGTCATTGCGCTTGAGCAGCGCGGCGGTCAGTTCCAGGTCCAGCGCGTGGTTGTGGGTCATCACGATGCAGTAACTGCCCACCGGCAGGTCGGCAATTTCGTCGACCGGCTCTTCGCTGATGATTTTACGCACGCCCTGAGGGATGTGTTCTGGAAACTCCTGATCACGCGAATCAATCCAGCGCACCCGACACGGCAGGCTTGCCAACAACGGCACCAGCGCGCGGCCGACATGGCCGGCGCCAAATACCGCGATCTGCGCCTGCACCTGGCCCATGGGTTCGAACAGCAACACCGTCACGCCGCCGCAGCACTGGCCCAGGCTGGCGCCGAGGCTGAAGCGCTCCAGATGGGTGTTCTGCTGGCCACGCACCAGCATGTCACGGGCGATCTGCATCGCCTTGTATTCCAGGTGCCCGCCGCCGATGGTGTCGAAGGTGTGCGCGGCGCTGATGACCATTTTTGAGCCGGCGTTGCGCGGCGTGGAGCCGAGCTCTTCGATGATGGTCACCAGCACGCAGGGTTCACCCTGGTTCTGCAGGTCGGCGAGGGCGCTGATCCAGTTGTTCATAGTCACCTCTTGTGGTGTCTCAGATCGTTCCCACGCTCCGCGTGGGAATGCATACCGTGACGCTCTGCGTCACAACAGCGGACGCACAGCGTCCAAGGCGGCATTCCCACGCAGAGCGTGGGAACGATCAAGCCAGTTCAGTCTCAACGGTTTTTGCAGCGCTCAACTGCCGCATCTGCTCACAGCCCCACAACACTCGCTCCGGCGTCGCCGGCGCATCAATCTTCGGCTGATGGCGATAGTCACCCAAGCTTGCCACGGCATCCTTGATCGCACACCACGAAGCAATCCCGAGCATGAACGGCGGCTCGCCCACGGCCTTGGAGTGGAACACCGTGTCTTCCGGGTTTTTGCGGTTTTCCACCAGCTTCACACGCAAATCCAGGGGCATGTCCGCCACGGCCGGGATCTTGTAGCTGGCCGGGCCGTTGGTCATCAGCTTGCCCTTGTTGTTCCACACCAGCTCTTCCATGGTCAGCCAGCCCATGCCCTGGATAAAACCGCCTTCGACCTGGCCGATGTCGATGGCCGGGTTCAGCGAGGCGCCCACATCGTGGAGGATGTCGGTGCGCAACATCTTGTATTCGCCGGTCAGGGTGTCGACGATCACTTCGCAGCAGGCCGCGCCGAACGCGAAGTAATAGAACGGCCGGCCACGTGCCTGGCTGCGGTCGTAAAAGATTTTTGGGGTTTTGTAAAAGCCGGTGCTCGACAGCGAAACCTGAGCGAAATACGCCTGCTGGATCAACGCCTCAAAGGTCAGGATCTGATCGCGCACGCGCACATGGCCGTTGTGGAACTCCACGTCCGCTTCACTCACGTCGTACTTACGCGCGGCAAATTCCACCAGGCGCTGCTTGATGGTTTCGGCAGCGTTCTGCGCGGCCTTGCCGTTCAAGTCGGCACCGCTGGAGGCGGCGGTTGGCGAGGTGTTGGGCACCTTGTCGGTGTTGGTGGCGGTGATCTGCACGCGGTCGATCTCGACCTGGAATATTTCAGCCACCACCTGCGCGACCTTGATGTTCAAGCCCTGGCCCATCTCGGTGCCGCCGTGGTTCAGGTGGATGCTGCCGTCGGTGTAAATGTGGATTAACGCGCCAGCCTGGTTGAGGAAACTGGCGGTAAACGAAATACCGAATTTCACCGGCGTCAGCGCCAGGCCTTTTTTCAGAATCGGGCTGTGGGCGTTGTACAGGCGGATCGCTTCGCGACGCTCGGCGTACTGGCTGCTGGCTTCAAGCTCGGCAGTCATTTCTTCGAGCATGTTGTGCTCGACGGTCTGGTAGTAGTGGGTGACGTTGCGCTCGGTCTTGCCGTAGTAATTGGCCTTGCGCACCGCCAACGGGTCCAGTGCCAAGTGGCGCGCGATGGCGTCCATGACTTCTTCGATGGCCACCATGCCTTGCGGGCCGCCAAAGCCGCGATACGCGGTGTTGGACGCGGTGTTGGTCTTGCAGCGGTGGCCGTTGACGGTGGCGTCGCCCAGGTAATACGAGTTGTCGGAGTGGAACATGGCGCGGTCGACAATCGAGTTGGACAGGTCCGGCGAACAGCCGCAGTTACCTGCCAGGTCCAGATTGATGCCGTGCAGGCGGCCGTTGTCGTCAAAGCCCACGTCGTATTCGATATAGAACGGGTGGCGCTTGCCGGTCATCAGCATGTCTTCGACACGCGGCAGGCGCATCTTGGTCGGCTGGCCGGTCAGGCGCGCGACCACCGCGCACAGGCACGCGGGGCTGGCGGCCTGGGTTTCCTTGCCGCCAAAACCCCCGCCCATGCGGCGCATGTCCACGACGATTTTATTCATCGACACGTCGAGCACTTCGGCCACCAGCTTTTGCACTTCGGTGGGGTTTTGCGTGGAGCAGTAGACGATCATGCCGCCGTCTTCGGTGGGCATTACCGAGGAAATCTGGGTTTCCAGGTAGAAGTGTTCCTGGCCGCCGATATGCAGGGTGCCCTGGATACGGTTTTTCGCGGTGGCCAGTGCGCCCGCCGAATCACCGCGTTGGTGGGTGTGGCTGTCGAGCACAAAGTGCTTCTTGCGAAAGGCCTCGACCACGTCCAGCACCGGCTCCAGGTCTTCGTATTCGATCACCGCCGCCATGGCCGCTTTGCGCGCGGTTTCCAGGTCGCGGGCGGCCACGGCCAGCACCACTTGGCCGACAAACTGCACGGTGTCGATGGCCAGTAACGGGTCGCCGGGCATCAATGGACCAATGTCTTTGAGGCCCGGCACATCTTCATGGGTGATGACGATACGCACGCCGTCAAAGGCGTAGCAGGGCGCGGTGTCGATGCTGATGATGCGCGCATGGGCGCGGTCGGACATACGCGCATACAGGTGCAACTGGTTAGGGAATTCAAGGCGATCATCGATGTACTGCGCTTCACCGCTGACATGCTTGGCGGCGCTGTCATGCTTGACGCTGCGGCCGACCCCGGTGGTCAGGTCCTGGGCAAACAGCTCGGCGAGTTCGGCCTGGGTTTTAACGACGGCGTGATGGTTAGACATAAGCGGTCACCCGAGTCTCGATGTGCGGTGTTTGCAGTTCGATGAAGTATTTGCGCAGCAGGTTCTGCGCGCTGAGCAGGCGGTATTCCTTGCTGGCGCGGAAGTCCGACAGCGGGGTGAAATCCTGGGCGAGGGCGGCGCAGGCTTTCTCCACCGTGGCGGCGTTCCAGGTGGCGCCGACCAATACGGTTTCGCAGCTTTTCGCGCGTTTGGGCGTGGCGGCCATGCCGCCAAACGCCACGCGGGCGTCGCTGATCACACCGTTGTCGAGCTTCAGGTTGAAGGCGGCGCACACGGCGGAAATATCATCGTCCAGGCGCTTGGAAACCTTGTAGGCGCGGAACAGCGCGTGGCCCTTGGGCACGATGATCTTCTCGATAAACTCGCTGTCCTGGCGCGCAGTGACACGGTAGTCGATAAAGTAATCTTCCAGCGCCAGGGTGCGACGGGTGTTGCCCTTGCACAGCACGATCTGCGCGCCGAGCGCGATCAGCAGTGGTGGCGAATCGCCGATGGGCGACGCATTGCCGATATTGCCGCCCAGCGTGCCCTGGTTGCGGATCTGCAGCGAAGCGAAGCGGTGCAGCAAATCGCCGAAGTCCGGGTATTCGTGGTGCAGCGCGCTGTAGCAGTCGGACAGCGGTGTAGCCGCGCCGATTTCCAGGCGGTCGTCGAACGACTCGATGCGCTTCATCTCTTCAATGTTGCCCACGTAGATCATCACCGGCAGCACACGGTGGAACTGCGTGACTTCCAGTGCCAGGTCAGTGCCGCCCGCCAGCAAGCGCGCCTGCGGATAGGCGTCGTAGAGATCGGCCAGATCGGCAACGGTGAGCGGCACCAGACAGCGTTTGTCGCCGCTGTTGAGTTCACCGGTTTGCGTGGGCGCGATGGCTTTGAGACGGGCGATGGTCTCGGGTTGGCGGCTGTCGAACTGATCCGCCGGCTTGTTGCAGCAGGCCTGTTCGGCGGCGGCGAGGATCGGTCGATAACCGGTGCAACGGCACAGGTTACCGGCCAGGGCTTCATGGGCTTTCTGGCTATTGGGGGCGTCGCTGTTCTTTTGCAGGGCAAACAGCGACATCACAAAGCCTGGGGTGCAAAAGCCGCATTGCGAGCCGTGGCACTCGACCATGGCCTGTTGCACGCTGTGCAGTTGGCCTTGATGTTTGAGGTCTTCGACGCTGATCAGCTGTTTGCCGTGCAATGACGACACAAACGTCAGGCAGGAATTGAGGCTGCGATAGCGGATCTGCTCCGCGCCTTGAGTGTCGGTGTGCAATTCGCCGACCACCACGGTGCATGCACCGCAATCGCCGCTGGCGCAGCCTTCCTTGGTGCCGGATTTGCCCAAATGCTCGCGCAAATAGTTGAGCACGGTCAGGTTGGGGTCCAGGGCGTGCTCGCTACGGAGTTCCTGGTTAAGTAAAAACTGGATCACGGAAGGCCTCGCAGACTCATTATTGTTGTTAACCGCTTTGCGCCGAATCTAGTCATGTCTGACTTTTCGGTCAACGATTTTCTGACCAGAAGGTCAAGAAATTGCGATCGCAACACTTTTAATTATGGTCCAGTCTTCTGGAACCGGTGTTTTTGCTGGCTTTTGGCTTTTCATCGCTGCTTATTTCATGCCAAATTCGCGCCTGTGGGCGTAGCGCCATCAGCCAGCCAATGCGCTACACTGCCGCGCTTGTACCGATAGAAGATTTTGAAGGGAAAACATGACGTTCAAGGCGCCGGACAGTCTCGCCGAGCAAATTGCTCACCACCTCGCCGAACGTATCATTCGCGGCGATCTCAAGCCTGGGGAGCGGATCCAGGAACAGAAAGTCACGCTGGCACTCAATGTCAGCCGTGGTTCCGTGCGTGAAGCTTTGTTGATCCTCGAGCGCCGCCACCTGATCGCGATCCTGCCGCGCCGTGGCGCCCACGTCACCGAACTCACCGCGCACAAGGTGCAGAGCCTGTGCACGCTGATGGGCGAGTTGTACATCCTGCTCGGCAATTCGGTGGCTGAGGGCTGGAAGGTCCAGGCTGACATGGCGCCGTTCCTGCAGATCCAGCAACGCCTGATGACCAGTTTCGAACGTGAGGACGTGCGTGCCTTCGTCGAAGAAAGCTTCAGTGTGATGCGCGCCGCGTACCCCTTCGCCAACAACCCGTACTTGCAGGAAACCGTCGAAAACCTGCAGCCGGCGATGAACCGTGCCTATTACTTGGCCCTGGACCAGCGCAAGGCGGAGATGAGTGAGTACCTGGCACTGTTCGAGCAGCTGCTCGCGGCGGTGCTCGCCCGTGATCTGCCGCAGATCCGCCAGGTACTGTCGGCCTACTGCGAGCGCAGCAGCTCGTTGGTCATCGCTGCGTTGGCGGGCGCCTAAACGTGCGGCTCAAGTGCATCAAACTGGCGGGGTTCAAATCCTTCGTCGACCCGACCACGGTGAACTTCCCCAGTAACATGGCGGCGGTGGTCGGGCCCAATGGCTGCGGCAAGTCGAACATCATCGACGCCGTACGTTGGGTGATGGGCGAGAGCTCGGCAAAAAACCTGCGTGGCGAGTCGATGACCGACGTCATCTTCAACGGCTCCACCAGCCGCAAGCCGGTGAGCCAGGCCAGCATCGAACTGGTGTTCGACAACTCCGACGGCACCCTGGTTGGCGAATACGCCGCTTACGCGGAAATCTCGATTCGCCGCAAAGTGACGCGCGACAGCCAGAACAGTTACTTCCTCAATGGCACCAAATGCCGTCGACGCGATATCACCGACATTTTCCTCGGCACCGGCTTAGGCCCGCGCAGCTACTCGATCATCGAGCAGGGCATGATCTCCAAGCTGATCGAAGCCAAGCCCGAAGACCTGCGTAACTTTATCGAAGAAGCGGCCGGCATCTCCAAGTACAAGGAGCGCCGCCGCGAGACCGAAAACCGTATCCGCCGTACCCACGAAAACCTCGCCCGCCTGACCGACCTGCGCGAAGAGCTGGAGCGTCAACTGGAACGCCTGCACCGCCAGGCCCAGGCGGCCGAGAAGTACCAGGAATACAAGGGCGAGGAGCGCCAGCTCAAGGCGCAGCTCTCGGCCCTGCGCTGGCAGGCGCTGAATGATCAGGTCGGCCAGCGCGAAGCGATCATTGGCACCCAGGAAATCAGCTTCGAAGCGCTGGTGGCCGAGCAGCGTAATGCCGACGCGAGCATCGAGCGCTTGCGTGACGGTCACCATGACCTGTCCGAGCGCTTCAATCTGGTGCAGGGGCGGTTCTACTCGGTAGGCGGCGATATTGCTCGGGTCGAACAGAGCATCCAGCACGGCCAGCAGCGCCTGCGCCAGTTGCAGGACGATTTGAAAGAAGCCGAACGCGCGCGGCTGGAAACAGAGTCGCACCTGGGCCACGACCGTACGTTGCTGCTGACGTTGGGCGAAGAGCTGGACATGCTCACGCCCGAGCAGGAAATCACCAGCGCCGCCGCTGAAGAGGCCGCGGCCGCCCTGGAAGAAGCCGAAACCACCATGCACGGCTGGCAGGAACAGTGGGACGCTTTCAACCTGCAATCCGCCGAGCCGCGCCGCCAGGCTGAGGTGCAGCAATCGCGCATCCAGCAACTGGAAACCAGCATGGAGCGCCTGGCCGAGCGCCAGCGCCGTATGCAGGAGGAGCGCGCGTTGCTCGCCGCCGACCCGGAAGACGCGGCGATCATGGCGTTGAGCGAACAGCTGGCCGAAAGCGAAATGACCCTGGAAGAGCTCGAGGCCAGCGAAGAACAGCAAGTGGAGCGCCTGGAGCAATTGCGTCAGCAACTGCAACAGGCGACCCAGGCCCAGCAGCAGGCCCAGGGCGATTTGCAGCGGCTGAACGGGCGCCTGGCGTCGCTTGAAGCCTTGCAGCAGGCAGCGCTGGACCCAGGCACCGGCACCGCCGAATGGCTGCGTGACCAACACCTGGCCGAGCGCCCGCGCCTGGCCGAAGGCTTAAAAGTCGAAGCGGGTTGGGAGTTGGCGGTCGAGACCGTGTTGGGTGCCGACCTGCAAGCCGTCCTGGTGGATGATTTTGGCGGTTTCGACCTGGCCGGTTTTGCCCAGGGCGATTTGCGTTTGCTCAGCCCCGCCGTCGATGGCACGCGAGTGCCGGGCAGTTTGCTCGACAAGGTTGAGGCCGCGATCGATCTGGCGCCGTGGCTGGGCCAGGTCAAACCGGTTGAATCATTGGAGCAAGCCTTGTCCCAGCGTGGCCAATTGGGCGCCGGTGAAAGCCTGATCAGCCGAGACGGTTACTGGGTTGGCCGGCACTTCCTGCGCGTGCGTCGCGCCAGTGAGGCCGAGAGCGGCGTATTGGCCCGTGGCCAGGAAATCGTCAACCTGAGCGCCGAACGCGAAGAACGCGAGGCCACCCTCGAAAGCCTGGAAACCGAACTGCAAACCCTGCGTGCCACTCAGCGTCAACAAGAGACTGGCCGCGAACACCTGCGCCGCCTCTTGCAGGACGAAGCGCGCCAGCAAGGCGAATTGAAAGCCCAACTGTCGGCGAGCAAGGCCAAGGCCGAGCAACTGACCCTGCGCCGCACCCGCCTTGACGAAGAAGTGGCCGAGATGGGCGAGCAGCGCGCCCTCGAACACGAGCAGATCGGCGAAGCGCGCCTGCACTTGCAGGAAGCCCTCGACAGCATGGCGCTGGATACCGAGCAGCGCGAACTGCTGCTGGCCCAGCGCGACAGCCTGCGTGAGCGCCTCGATCGCGTGCGCCAGGAAGCCCGTCAGCACAAGGATCACGCCCACCAATTGGCCGTGCGCCTGGGCTCGTTGCAGGCCCAGCACACCTCCACGCGGCAGGCGCTTGAGCGTTTGGAGATGCAGTCCGAACGCCTCACCGAAAAGCGCGAGCAACTGAGCCTCAACCTGGAGGAGGGCGAGGCGCCGCTGGAAGAGTTGCGCCTTAAGCTCGAAGAGTTGCTCGACAAGCGCATGACCGTTGACGATGAACTCAAGACCGCGCAAATCGCCCTGGAAGACGCCGACCGCGAACTGCGCGACGCCGAGAAACGCCGGACCCAGGCCGAGCAGCAATCCCAGCTGATTCGCGGCCAACTCGAACAGCAACGCATGGAATGGCAAGCCCTGACCGTGCGCCGCAAAACCCTGCAAGACCAGTTGCTTGAAGACGGCTATGACTTGCACGGCGTGCTCAATACATTGACCGCCCAGGCCAATGAAAAAGACGCCGAAGAAGAACTTGAGCGCATCGCCGCGCGTATCCAGCGCCTGGGCGCGATCAACTTGGCGGCCATCGACGAATACCAGCAACAGTCCGAGCGTAAACGTTATCTGGATGCTCAAGACGCCGACCTGGTCGAAGCGCTGGACACTCTGGAGAACGTGATCCGCAAGATCGACAAGGAAACCCGTAATCGCTTCAAAGATACCTTTGATCAGATTAATGGCGGTTTACAGGCGTTATTCCCGAAAGTTTTCGGTGGCGGCAGCGCCTACTTGGAACTGACGGGCGAAGATCTACTCGATACAGGGGTGACGATTATGGCGCGGCCCCCGGGCAAGAAGAACAGCACCATCCATTTGTTGTCCGGTGGCGAAAAGGCACTCACGGCATTGGCCCTGGTATTTGCGATCTTCAAGTTGAACCCGGCGCCGTTTTGCATGCTCGACGAAGTTGACGCGCCGCTGGATGACGCTAACGTTGGACGCTACGCTCGGTTGGTGAAAGAGATGTCCCAGACCGTGCAGTTCATCTATATCACCCACAACAAGATCGCCATGGAAATGGCCGACCAGTTGATGGGCGTGACGATGCATGAGCCGGGTTGTTCGCGGTTGGTGGCGGTGGATGTCGAAGAAGCGATGGCGATGGTGGACGCCTAGCGGCGAGTTGCAAGCTGCAAGTGTGTGAGGCTATAGCTTGCAGTGTGTAGCTCACAGTTGGCGGCTTGCGTAAGAGATCTCCCATGTCGCCGAAAGATGGCAAACCGATACATTTCGCGCCAACTGTGTAAAGTTATCGAAGGTCGTGCTAGTTTATTGTCAATTCCTCGTATGCGTGGGCAAAACGTCAGTCAGAACATAGAGTTGGCGCCACGTTTTAAAGCGGTTTGGACGTTGCTAAACCCCTTATTTTTCAGCATTTTTTATTAGAGGCACGGGATTACATGGAAATCGGTCTGCGCGAGTGGCTGATCGTCATCGGCATTATTGTCATTGCCGGTATTCTTTTTGATGGCTGGCGCCGCATGCGCGGTGGCAAGGGCAAGCTCAAATTCCGTCTGGACCGTAACCTGTCCAACTTGCCCGACGACGACGGCAGCGCCGAGCTGCTGGGGCCGCCTCGTGTGCTGGATAACCATAAAGAACCACAACTGGACGAGCACGACTTGCCGTCGATGAGTGCGCCGGTGCGTGAAGCCCGCGAGCCGTCGTCCAAGCGTGGCAAGCGCGCCAGTGCCGCCGTCGCCGAGCCGCATCAGGGCGACCTGAACCTCGACGTCGACGAAGGCCCGAGCTTCAGCAGCCGCGACGACGATTTCCCGGATGAAAATATCGGCAAGGCATCCAGTGCGCCGCGCCAATCGGTCAACGACCAGCCAGCTGCCGAAGAAGTCTTGGTGATCAGCGTGATCTGCCGTGACGCCGCCGGCTTCAAAGGCCCGGCACTCTTGCAGAATATCCTCGAAAGCGGCCTGCGCTTTGGCGAGATGGATATTTTCCACCGCCACGAAAGCATGGCCGGTAACGGCGAAGTGCTGTTCTCCATGGCCAACGCGGTCAAGCCGGGCACTTTCGATCTGGACGATATCGACTTGTTCAGCACCCCGGCGGTGAGCTTCTTCCTCGGTTTGCCAGGCCCGCGTCACCCGAAACAAGCGTTCGACGTGATGGTGGCTGCTGCGCGCAAACTGTCCCAAGAGCTCAACGGCGAGCTCAAGGACGACCAACGCAGCGTGCTCACTGCCCAGACCATCGAGCATTACCGTCAGCGCATCGTCGAGTTCGAGCGTCGCGCCCTGACACAGAAACGCTGAGGTTCGATCTTAAGCGTTGCCTGTAGAATCCGTGCACTAACATATTGAGCAGCTTCGGCTGCTCTTTTGCTTTATGAGAGAACACCCATGACCGCCGCCCACACCCGCATTCTCGAACTGCGCGCTGAACTGGATCAGCACAATTACCGCTACCACGTCCTCGACGAGCCGAGCATTCCGGACGCCGAGTACGACCGGTTATTCCATGAGCTAAAGGCTCTGGAAGCCGAGCACCCGGATTTGGTGACGCGTGATTCGCCGACGCAGCGGGTTGGCAGTGCGGCGCTGTCGGCGTTCACTCAGGTCAAGCACGAGATTCCGATGCTCAGCCTGGGCAACGCCTTTGATGAAACCACCATGCTCGAATTTGATCGCCGGGTTACCGAAGGTCTCGACCTGCCGGTGGGCGATCTGTTTGGCGGCGGCGCAGCGGTGGAATACAGCTGCGAGCCCAAGCTCGATGGCCTGGCGGTCAGCCTGTTGTATCAGGACGGCGAGCTGGTGCGCGGTGCCACGCGCGGCGATGGCACCACCGGTGAAGACATCAGCGTCAACGTGCGCACGGTGCGCAATATCCCGTTGAAACTGCACGGCAGCGGCTGGCCGGCGACCCTGGAAGTGCGCGGCGAAGTGTTCATGTCCAAGGCTGGCTTCGAGCGCCTTAATGCCTCGCAACTGGAAGTGGGCGGCAAGACCTTCGCCAACCCGCGTAATGCCGCCGCGGGCAGCTTGCGCCAGCTGGACTCGAAGATCACCGCCAGCCGCCCGCTGGAGTTTTGCTGCTACGGCGTGACTACCGACATCAGCGACACCCATATCGGTAACCTGCAGCAACTGCAGAAGTGGGGCATGCCCATCAGCCATGATCTGAAGCTGGCCAAGGGCATTCAGGATTGCCTGGCGTACTACCGCGATATCGGCGAGCGGCGTAACAGCCTGCCGTATGAGATTGACGGCGTGGTGTTCAAGGTCAACAGCATTGCTTCGCAACGTGAGCTGGGCTTCCGCGCCCGCGAACCACGCTGGGCCATCGCGCATAAATTCCCGGCCATGGAAGAGCTGACCGAGCTGCTCGATGTGGAATTCCAGGTCGGCCGCACCGGTGCTGTAACGCCGGTGGCGCGCTTGAAGCCGGTCAAGGTCGCGGGTGTGACGGTGTCCAACGCAACCTTGCACAATATGGATGAAGTGGCGCGCCTGGGCTTGATGATCGGCGACACCGTGATCATTCGCCGTGCCGGTGATGTGATCCCGCAAGTCGTCTCGGTGGTCACCGAACGCCGCCCGGAAAACGCCCGCGCCGTGCACATTCCGCAAAGCTGTCCGGTGTGCGGCTCCCATGTGGAGCGCACGCAACTGGTCAAGCGCAGCAAGGGCAAGGAAACCGTCAGCGAAGGCGCGGTTTACCGCTGCGTCGGGCGCCTGGCCTGTGGCGCGCAGCTCAAGCAGGCGATCATCCATTTTGTGTCGCGCCGCGCCATGGACATTGACGGCCTGGGCGACAAGACCATCGAGCAACTGGTGGATGAAAAGCTTATCGGCTCGCCGGCTGACCTCTACAAGCTCAAATACGAGCAGATCATCGACCTGGAAGGCTTTGCCGATATTTCCAGCAAGAAGCTGATTGCCGCCATCGAAAACAGCAAGACGCCGACCCTGGCGCGGTTTATCTACGCCTTGGGCATTCCGGACGTGGGCGAAGAGACGGCCAAGGTGCTCGCGCGCTCGCTGGCGTCCCTGGAGCGCGTGCAGCAGGCCTTGCCGGAAGTGCTGACGTACTTGCCGGACGTGGGCCTTGAAGTCGCCCACGAGATTCACAGCTTCTTTGAAGACAGCCATAACCAGGAGGTGATTGGCGCGCTGCTGTCGCCGGATGAATGCGGCCTGCAATTGCAGGATCAGGGCGACCTGAGCGCCGAGTTTGCCGCCAGCACCACCCTCGGCGGCCTGCTCGACAAGCTGCACGTGCCCAGCGTAGGGCCTGGCGCCGCGCAAAAACTGGCCGACAAGTTCGTCAGCCTCGAAGGCGTGATCAAGGCCGACTGGCTGGATATGCGCCAGGCGTTGCCCGAGAAGCAGGCCAAGGCGGTGCGCGAGTTTTTTGATAACCCGGACAATGCCCACCGTGCCCTGGCCATCGAGCAGCAGCTCAAGGACTTCGGTATGCACTGGCAGAGCGAGAAGAAGGTCGTCGAAGGCTTGCCGGAAGCGGGGCATACCTGGGTGCTGACCGGCTCTCTTGAGCTGATGAGCCGTGATGTGGCCAAGGACAAGCTCGAAAGCCTGGGCGCCAAGGTGGCAGGTTCCGTCTCGGCCAAGACTCACTGCGTGGTTGCCGGGCCAGGCGCGGGTTCCAAGTTGGCCAAGGCCACCGAGCTGGGCCTCAAGGTGCTGGACGAAGAGGCCTTCGTCGCTTTCCTGGCCAAACACAACATCAGCGTCTGACGATCGTTCCCACGCTCCGCGTGGGAATGCAGCCCTGGACGCTCTGCGTCGGCTCTTGAACCTCGTGACGCAGAGCGTCACCGCAGGCATTCCCACGCAGAGCGTGGGAACGATCTTTCACGGTAAATGATCTAGTCTTGGTCACCCAGGGAGAGATCGCCATGTTCCGCTACTTCGAGCAACTCAGCACGCGCATCGCCGCACCGTTCATGGCCGGATCCTCGCGCAGCAGCAAGGTGTGGCAGTGCCGGTGCGGCCAGTCGCTGTTCTTTCGCAACAGCCAGTGCCTGGTCTGTTCTGCGCTGTTGGGCTATCAGCCCCAGCAAAGCCGGCTGTCGTCGCTACAGCCCGGCCCAGTCGATGGCACATGGCTACAGGACGATAACCTTGACGCCGGCACCTTCCGCCGCTGCGCCAACCTCGACACCCCGGCCGCCTGCAACTGGCTGATTCCTGCCCACAGCACCGCAACGCTGTGCGTGGCGTGCAGCCTGAACCGCACCATTCCCGACTTATCGGTGCCGGAAAACCCCGAACGCTGGCGCAAAGTCGAAACCGCCAAGCGCCGGTTGGTGGCGCAACTGATCAGCCTGGGCCTGCAAGTGGTGCCCAAAAGTGTTGACGAAAACAGCGGCCTGGCCTTCGATTTCGTCGGCATTGACCTTGAAGGCAACGCACCCACCACCGGCCACGCCAACGGCCTGATCACCCTCGATATCAAGGAAGCGGACGACGCCCATCGCGAGAAAGTCCGTGTGCAAATGCGCGAGCCGTATCGCACGTTGCTCGGCCACTTTCGCCACGAAGTCGGCCACTACTATTGGGATCGGCTGATTGCCAACAGCCATTGGCTTGAATCGTTTCGTAGCCTGTTCGGCGACGAACGCGCCAGTTACGCCGAGGCACTCGAGCAGCACTACCAGAACGGCCCGCGCGCCGACTGGCAGCAAACCTGTGTCAGCGCCTACGCGACCATGCACCCCTGGGAAGACTGGGCTGAAACCTGGGCTCACTACCTGCACATGATGGACGCCGTCGACACCGCACTGGGCTTTGGCATGAGTGCCCGCGAGATGGACCTGGATTACCAACCCTTCCCGTTGACCACGCTCTACGACCCCGAACACCCTGGCGGCCCGGCCTTCCTGTCGTTCGTCAACGCCTGGATCGAACTGGCCGGCATGCTCAACGAACTGTCGCGCAGCATGGGCCAGCCGGATTTCTACCCCTTTGTGTTGCCGCCGGCGGTGATCGCCAAGCTGCATTTCATTCACTTGGTGATTCAGGAGGAGGGCGGCAGGGCCGACGAAGTCGTACAAGCACAGTAATCCACCCCTATGTGGGAGCTGGCTTGCCTGCGATTGCGGTGCATCATCCAGTGAATGCCCCAACTGATGCACCGCAATCGCGGGCAAGCCCGGCTCCCACAAGGTTCTGGCAGGTTATCGAGGTTGTGGACAAGTGCTTGAGCCCCTTCATATTTTTAATCCGGAACAACGGTTGTAAGTTCCGATGAGATCGGTACAATGGCGCGGCTTGCCGAGAGGCCAGCGTCGTTATGGTGACCCCATCGGTCCCCCCGCAACGATTACCCGTGAACCTGGTCAGAGCCGGAAGGCAGCAGCCACAGCGGGAACATTGTGTGCCGGGGTGTGGCTGGTGGGGTTGCCTCCATAACGCTCTCCTTTGTTTCTACCCTTCCTGTTTCAAATCAAACATTGTTTTAATCGCCCATCTGCCATTTTTTGCGCAGCGATGACGGCGTTGTGCTGGAAAACTTTCAGCGGCCTGCTAGCGTCATTCTTGTAAGCGACCCTGTGCTGGAGTAGTAAAGAAGTGATGGCACTCCTTTGATCAACAAGGATGATTGCCATGCCCAGCCTTCCCGTTTTACCCAGAACGCTCAGTGCTTCAGTCGGCGCCCCAGGCAAGGCGCAGAATGTGCTTGCTGATGTTCGCTTTATCCAGCATCTGTTTAATCTGATCACGCCAGAATCCGCTTCGCGCCTTGTGGAGGACGGAAAGTGCGGCCCGCTGTTGTTGCGGCGCATCAGCGACTATCAGGCGAATCGTCTCAAGGTCAGCAAACCTGATGGGGTGATTGACCCGGGCGGTCGGACGTTCAATAGCCTGGTCGACGATGCAGGCAAAGCCAATGCCGTTGTTCTTCCCGACCAGTCGTTAGTCACCAGGCCCACCTGTGACGGTCAAATCGCCCTGACCGAGGCTGATTTTCAGCGCGCGGCTGCAGCGCTGGGCAACGGTATTTCGGTGAACCTGATCAAGGCGTTCGCCGCCGTTGAGTCTGGTGGGCGATCCGGGTTCGGGCCGGCCAACATGCCGGTTATCGCCTTCGAGGGCCATATCTTTCGCAAGTACACTCAACATAAGTACGACAGGACCTACCCCTTTTTGTCCTACCCCTTTTTGGTCAATGCTGGCCCGCAATGGAAAGCCAACAATAAAACCCAGGCGATTGCGTGGCGGACTCTGGTCGATGCTTATACGTTGGACCAGGCAGCAGCGCTGATGTCGGCGTCCTACGGTATGTTCCAGGTCATGGGCTTTAATTTTGCTGCCTGTGGTTACAAGAACGTGTTCGAGTTTGTGGCTGCACTGAAGCTTAACGCCGGCCAGCAATTGATGGCGTTCTGCGGCTTTTGCCGCAAGAATCCAGCCTTGCTCAGAGCGATGAAAAGCAAGGACTTTGCCGGCATGGCGCGCAATTACAATGGCTCAAGCTATGGCGACTACGACAGGCGTATCCAAAAAGCCTTCGAGGCGCTGGAACGGAAAAAATAGCCGCACCTGCTGGCTGCCTCACATCGTTGAGGTGGCCCACTGGACAACCCAAAATCATCTTGTTAGTTTCCGCCAGCCACTTGTTTCAAGTTATGACAGGTGTGCGGTGCTGATATTGAAGTGCTATCACTTCTTGAACTAACAAGGATGTCCATGATGAAAAGCCTGCAAGGGTTGCCCCGTCTTATCAGTGCTTCAGTGGGCGCGCCGGGTAAAGCGCGCAACTTGCCCGCCGATGTTCAGTGCATCCAGTATCTATTTAATCTGATCATTCCCAAGATGGGTTTTGCGCTGGCCGAAAACGGTAAGTGCGATGGGCAATTGGTGCAGTGCATCAGCCAGTATCAGTTCCGGCACCTCAAGTATGCGCATCCTGATGGCGTGATCGACCCGACCGGTCGAACCTTCAATAGCCTGATAGAAGAGGCGGTCAAAGTGCCGGTGAAGGCGTTTCCGACGATGCGCATTCCGAGCTTTCTCAACGCGTTTGGCAATAACGGCGGCGATGCGGTACAGGCCACGGTCAATGTGTACCTGGAGCGCATGCGCGCGACCATCGAGGCCGAGCGGCGTAACCGCCAGTTGATGCTCCAGGCCACGTGCGATGGTGGCATGACGCTGACCGATACCGACTTTCAAAGCGCTGCCACCCAGTTGGGCAGCGGCATTTCGGTGAATATCATCAAGGCTTTCGCCACGGTCGAATCCGGCGGGCGTTCCGGGTTCGGGCCGGCCAAGTTGCCGGTGATTGCCTTTGAAGGCCACTTGTTTCGCAAGTACACCAAGCACATCTACGATCAGGCGCACCCGCTGCTGTCTTATATCTACGTGAGAAAGGCCGGGCCGCAGTGGCAGGTCAATAACAAGGACCAGACCAAAGCCTGGGAGACCATGGCCACAGCGTTTGCGCTGGACCAGGAGGCGGCATTGATGTCGGCGTCCTGGGGCATGTTTCAAATAATGGGGTTCAACTACACCTCCTGCGGTTACAAGACGGTGTTTGAATTTGCTGCCGCCCTGAAGGTCAATGCCGGTAACCAATTAAAAGCGTTTATTGGTTTTTGCAGCCAGAGCCCGGCCCTGATCAAGGCCATGAAAGATAAAGACTACGTGGCCATGGCGCGTAACTATAACGGCAAGGATTACGGTGACTACGACAGCCGTATCAAAAAGGCCTACGAAGCATTGGAAGGGAAGAAATAAGATGAGCCGTTTTCTAGCGATGAGTGTGTTGTCGTTGTGCGCCTTGGTGCCCGCGTTGGCAGGTGCCGCTGAGCTGCATTCTGGTAAATACGAGGGATTGATGCTGGCGGTCACCCCTGAGCATCAGGTCGAAGGCTACTACGCAGAAGAACTGGGCGAGGGTGTGACCCGCAGCTGCACGTTTTACCTGCAAGGCCAGCCTGAAGCGCTCACCACCTGGCTAGACAAGGCCTACCCTGGCAGCGTCGCAGCGTCCTCCGACGGCGTGACCTTGACGGTGGAGCAGGGGCGCGAGCATCCCGGTTGCATCAGCGTGCTGATGCCGGAAATAGCCACCGGCCTGGACCTGGCCCAAACGGCCAGCAAGCAATGGATCGGCCTGGTGACCGTGACGGCCGACAAGGCTTACCTGCTGAAAAAACCAGGCGCTGAAGCGGCCAAACGCGCGTATATCGTCAAGGACGATGTGGTCGGCGTGCTGGCGTTCAAGGACGGCTGGGCCAAGGTCGAGTTCACCAATGCCAAAGAGCATACCTACACCGGTTGGATCAGCCAGGACCAGTACGCACGCTTGGCGGCGCCGCAAGCCAACTAGCCAAACGTCTCCCGCAGCAGCCCGGCAAACGCATCCCGCGCCAGGTGGCGCTGGGTGTCCGTGTGCCAGAACAGCAGGTTGTCCACGGCCTGCAACTCCTCGAACCGGTAGGAGGCCAGTTGATTGGCCTGCTCGTAGCGGGCCAGGATGCCTTCCGGCGCCAACGCCACGCCAATCCCTGCACTGACGCAACCAATGATGGTGCCCCAACTGGCATAGCTGGCGATGCTTGGTTTGAAGGCGTGCGGTTTGATCCAGTTCTCCAGCGCCGCGCGATACGGACAACCGGGCGGCCACACCAGCAAGGTGCGGCCTGCCAAGTCTTCGGCACTGTTGATCGGCGCGCTGGAGGCGCTGGCGATCAGCACCAGGCGTTCGCTGTAGACCACACTGTGTTCGAGCTTGGCGCGCTTGCCGCCCGAGGCCACCAGCGCCACATCGAGGCGATGGTGTTGCAGGTCGTCGAGCAGTTGCGCCCAGGCGCCGGTGACCAGTTCCAGGCTGACGTCCGGGTAGCGCCGGTGGTATTCGGCCAGCAGCGGCGGCAGGCGGCCGCTGGCGCTGGATTCCACCGCACCGATGCGCAGCGTGCCGCGCGGGATGGCGTTGGCATCCACTGCGCGTTTGGACTCATCCACCAGGGCCAGGATGCGCTCGCAGTAATCGAGGAAGATTTCCCCGGCGGCACTGATGGCCAACCCACGGCCTGCGCGAATAAACAGCGGTGTGCCCAACTCGCTTTCCAGCTGCTTGATGCGCGTGGTGATGTTGGACGGCACGCAGTGCAGTTGCAGCGCGGCCTGGGCCACGCTGCCGGTTTGTGCCACGGCGCGCACCATTTTCAGTTGGGCCAGTTCCATTGCTCAGTTCCAATGATTTCAGAAGTCAGAAACGCTTAATTGTCCTGCGCCTTGCGCGGCTCAAGACTGACGGTATTCCTTCTCAGTATCTGGATGCCGTCGATGAATGCCCCGTCACCCGTAAAGCTTACGCTAGTCATCGCTGGCGTGATTCTCTGTTGGGCCTATTCGCCGATTGGCGTGCACATGGGGCTGCACAGCTACAGCCCTGGCCAGTTGGCGTTGCTGAGGTTTCTGATCGCCTCGGTGTTCATGGGCGGCATCGCCCTGGCGGTAGGCATCGGCCGCCCGCGTGTGCGGGATCTGCCGTGGTTGCTGGTGTTGGGTTTTTTCGGCGTGTTCCTGCACCACACCAGCCTCAACTACGGGCAACAGTGGGTGACGGCGGCGGCATCGAGTGTACTGGCGCAGTCGGTGCCGCTGTTCAGTGTGGTGATCGCGTTTTTCTGTTTGAAGGAACGGGTCAGCCTCTGGCGTTGGGGCTGCGTCTTGCTCGGCTTGCTGGGTGTGCTGGTGGTGATATGGGGTGATCATGGCGTCGGTGATATCGACCCGCGCGGCTTGCTGATCTTGCTGGCAGCCGTGTCGTGGAGCGTGTATTTCGTCATCCAGAAACACTACGCCCATCGCTACAGCCCGCTGACCATGGCGTGTTACATGGTGTGGGCGGGCACCTTGATGCTGTGCGTGAACCTGCCGGGCTTGCCGGCTGCGGTGGCCCAGGCGCCAATGCCGGAGAATCTGTCGGTGCTGGTATTGGGGATTTTCCCCAGCGCCCTGGCCTACCTGGCTTGGGGCTATGTGCTCAAGCACGTGGACGTCAGCCGCGCCTCGGTGGCGATGTACCTGATTCCGCCGGTGGCCATGCTGATGGCGGCGACGCTGCTGGGCGAGCACATTGCCCTGCAAGTGATATTGGGCGCGGTGATCGTGCTGGCCAGTGTCGCCGCCATCAGCCTTGAAGGGCGCTGGCGCTCAATCGCTCAGGCTGAACGCGCGCAGCCGGTGGCCGTCGAGGTCCTCGGCGACGAAGGTGTAGCCGAAGTCAAGGTGGGTCGGTGACTGAATGATGGTCGCGCCGCGCTCTACCCATTGAGCGTAAAGGGCGTCTACGGCGGCTGGGTCCCCCAGCGAAAAACCTACCTCACCGCCTCCGCCGGTAAACTGAGCCGCAGGCTCTACGGTGTGACGCGACCACAGCCCCAGCTTGACGCCGTTGTCGAGAATGAACAGGGCGAACGTCGGGTTCAGTTCCACCGGCGGCTTGCCCAGCAGGCGGCTATAGAAGTTGGCGCTGGTGGCCGGGCTGTCGACGTAGAGCAGGAAGTAATGGGCGACGGTGTGCATGCAGGCTCCTTGATTACGGGCGGTTAAGTGAGCCCAGTCTAGGGGACGGCCCTGTCAGTTCTTGTCAGGAGCGTTCTTGTCAGGAGTGCGCAGCGGTCGCGCATTCTCCCCGGTGTACAGTTTGATCAGGTCATCGATCTCGCCCGACATTTTCATCCGCAGCAGCGTGCGCAAGATCCGTTGCACCGGCACGCTCGGGTCATTGCGCACGATGCAGCCCAGGTTTTGTTCGTCGATCACCGCGACGTTGTGCAGCCGCAGGCTTGGGGGCACTTTCAGGTTGAAACGGTCCAGGGTCCATTCGTTGATCACGGCGTATTCGAAACGCGCGGCCACCAGCTTGTGCAGCACCAACTCCTCGCTGCGCGAATCGTCGCGGGTCAATTGGCCACTGGCAAACAGCGGTTCGAGGACGACATAGCGGTAGTTGAGCACCGTGCCAATGGCCTGCGGTGCCAACCTGGCCACCTGAACGGGCGGTGCGTGGACACTGGCCAACACATTGCGCTGCACCATCAAGGGTACGCTCCAGCTGTAGTCGCCGGACAATTCGCCGAGCCAATCCTGGGCGACATAGCAGCGCACATCGACCTCTGCGCGTGCCATGGCACCGGCGAGTCGCGCCCGGGCCAGCACGTGGAACTCGGCTGGCCGCCCGACCTGGGTGGCCAGGCTCAACATCAAGTCATACAAAATGCCCTGTGTGGGCTGGTCACCCTCTATCTGTGCCATGGGCATTGCCCAGCTGTCGGAAACCGAAAAACGCAACGGTGCGGGCGCCGCCAGGCAAGCAACGGAAATCATCCATAAAGCGCCCAGGACTACACGCATACACTCTCCGGGTTCAGGCCTTTGTGGGGCCAGTCAGGCAAGCTTAGTCAGATTAGACGAGCGTGCCGGATGCAATTTCCCCCTTGCTCCGCTAGCATTACCGGCTTCCGCTTCCCAGTTGCGACGGTTTTCGATGAGTTATCAGGTTCTTGCACGTAAATGGCGCCCGCGCTCGTTCCGCGAAATGGTCGGCCAGACCCATGTGCTCAAGGCTCTGATCAATGCCTTGGACAGCCAACGGCTGCACCACGCCTACCTGTTCACCGGTACTCGCGGGGTCGGCAAGACCACTATCGCGCGCATTATTGCCAAGTGCCTGAACTGTGAAACCGGCATCACGTCGACGCCTTGTGGCACCTGTTCGGTATGCCGCGAGATCGACGAAGGGCGTTTTGTCGACCTGATCGAGATCGATGCCGCGAGCCGCACCAAGGTCGAAGACACCCGCGAGCTGCTCGACAACGTGCAGTACGCGCCGAGCCGTGGGCGCTTCAAGGTCTACCTGATCGACGAAGTGCACATGCTCTCCAGCCATTCCTTCAACGCCCTGTTGAAAACCCTGGAAGAGCCGCCGCCCTACGTTAAGTTCATCCTGGCCACCACCGACCCGCAGAAACTTCCTGCAACGATTTTGTCGCGGTGCCTGCAGTTCTCCCTGAAAAACATGACGCCCGAGCGCGTGGTCGAGCATTTGACCCATGTGCTCGGCGTCGAGAACGTGCCGTTCGAAGACGATGCGTTGTGGCTGCTCGGCCGCGCCGCCGATGGTTCGATGCGTGACGCCATGAGCCTCACCGACCAGGCCATCGCCTTCGGTGAAGGCAAGGTCATGGCCGCGGATGTGCGCGCCATGCTCGGCACGCTGGACCACGGCCAGGTGTTCGACGTGTTGCACGCGCTGATCGAAGGTGACGCCAAGGCGTTGCTCGAAGCCGTGCGCCACTTGTCGGAGCAAGGCCCGGACTGGAACGGCGTGCTCTCGGAAATCCTCAATGTGCTGCACCGCGTGGCCATCGCCCAGGCGTTGCCTGAAGGTGTCGACAACGGCCATGGCGACCGCGACCGCGTATTGGCGCTGGCCCAGGCGTTGCCAGCCGAAGATGTGCAGTTCTACTACCAGATGGGCCTGATCGGCCGCCGGGATTTGCCCTTGGCGCCAGACCCGCGTGGCGGCTTTGAAATGGTCTTGCTGCGGATGCTGGCCTTCCGGCCCGCCGACTCGGCAGACGCACCGAGACAGCCGCTAAAGCCAGTGGGGATCAGCCAGGCCACAGTTGATTCCGCCAAACCAGTGGCTGGCGCGGCGGTAGTCGCGCCAGTAGTTGCTGCACCTGAACCTGCGCCGCCTGCACCTGCGCCAGCTCCCGAGCCTGCGGTTGCCGCGCCGGTGGTCGAACCTGCGCCCGTGGTTGAGCCTGAACCTGCTCCCGCGCCGGTGGTTGACCTGCCTTGGAACGATCCGGTCGACGCAGAAGCTGAACCTGAGCCTGAACCTGAAGTCGAGCAAGTGCCCGCCGTGGAGCCCGTGCTGGAAACCACCGGCGAGCAGCCCGAGCTGACGCCGATGCCCACGCCGACTCCGGACAGTGCGGTGCCGGACGCGCCGGAATGGGTGTCGGCGCCGGTCCCCGAGCCGACCGTTGCGCAGGTGGACGCTGCCACGCCGGGCATCGACCTTGATGACGAGCCGCCGCTGGACGAAGATTACATCGAGCCGGACATGGATTCGGCCTACAGCTACCTGGACGACCTGGCCAGCGAGCACACCGCCGAACCGGCCCCCGAGCCCGAAGCGGAACCCGCTGCGGCCCCGGCCACTGGCCTGGCGTTGCAATGGTTGGAGTTGTTTCCGAAATTGCCGATCTCCGGCATGACCGGCAGCATCGCCGCCAACTGCACCTTGATCTCCATCGAGGGCGACCACTGGCTGTTGCACCTGGACCCGGCCCACAGCGCCTTGTTCAACGCCACTCAGCAACGCCGACTCAACGATGCGCTCAACCAGTACCATGAACGCACGTTGACCATCGCCATCGAACTGATCAAGCCTGAGCAGGAAACCCCGGCCCAGGCGGCGACCCGTAAGCGCATCAACCGTCAGCGCGAGGCTGAAGACTCGATCCATGGCGATCCGCTCATCCAACAGTTGATGCAACAGTTCGGTGCGGTGGTGCGTCACGATACTATTGAACCTGTCGAAGCCCCGGTGCCCCAAGCGTCATAAAACCGGGCTACTAATTGATTGATCCACGTACTTTGAGGTGATTCCCATGATGAAAGGTGGCATGGCCGGCCTGATGAAACAGGCGCAGCAGATGCAGGAAAAGATGGCCAAGATGCAGGAAGAACTGGCCAACGCCGAAGTCACCGGTAAAGCCGGTGGCGATATGGTCAGCGTGGTGATGACCGGTCGTCACGACATCAAGCGCGTGAGCATCGACCCAAGCGTATTGCCTGGCGTCGGCGAAGATGACCTGGAAATGCTCGAAGCGCTGTTCGCCGCGGCCGTCAACGACGCCGTGCGCAAGATCGAAGCCAACAGCCAGGAAAAAATGGGTGGCGTGACCGCTGGCATGCAACTGCCGCCGGGCATGAAACTGCCGTTTTGATCGTGCAGCGTTAGCTAGACTCAAATGCCAGGCATCGCGCCTGGCATTTTTGTTTGTGCTAATCCGATCGAACCCTGGCATGGCAAGCAGGGTCTGCACCCTATACCGAAAGATTCGTTAAAGGAGCCCCTCATGCCTCAAGAACCCATTCTTAACCAGCGCATTGTCCTGGTCTCGCGCCCGCAGGGCGCGCCGACTCCGGAAAACTTTCGCCTGGAACGCGTGAACCTGCCGGAATTGGCAGATGGCCAGGTGCTGCTCAAAACCCTGTACCTGTCCCTCGATCCCTACATGCGTGGGCGCATGAGTGACGCGCCGTCCTACGCAGCTCCGGTGGAAATCGACGAAGTGATGACCGGTGGTGCTGTCAGCCGTATCGAGCAATCGCGTAACCCGAAATTCGCAGCGGGTGATCTTGTGGTGGGTTCCACCGGCTGGCAGAGCCATAGCATCTCAGACGGAAACAACCTGATCCCGCTGCCCAAAGGCCTGGCCAGCCCCTCGATGGCGCTGGGTGTATTGGGTATGCCTGGCATGACCGCGTACATGGGCCTGATGGATATCGGCCAGCCCAAGGCCGGCGAAACCCTGGTGGTGGCGGCTGCCTCCGGCGCGGTGGGTTCGGTGGTCGGGCAGGTGGCCAAGCTCAAGGGTTTGCGCGTGGTGGGTATTGCCGGCGGCGCGGACAAGTGCCGCTACGTGGTCGATGAGCTGGGCTTTGACGCCTGTATCGACCACAAGAGCGCCGATTTTGCCCATGAGCTGGCGTTGGCCTGTTTCAAAGGCGTGGATATCTACTTTGAAAACGTCGGCGGCAAAGTCTTCGACGCCGTGCTGCCGCTGCTCAACCCCAAGGCACGCATTCCGCTGTGCGGCCTGATCGCCGGTTACAACGCCCATGAAGCCCCCAGCGGTCCTGATCGGCTGCCGGCACTGCAACGTACCTTGTTGACCAAGCGCGTGCGCATCCAGGGTTTTATCGTGTTCGACGATTATGGCGATCGCCAGCCCGAATTCCTCAGCGCCATGGCGCCGTGGGTGCGCGACGGCAAGATCAAGTTCCGCGAAGACGTGGTCGATGGCCTGGAACAGGCACCCGAAGCCTTTATCGGTTTGCTCGAGGGGCGCAACTTCGGCAAGTTGGTGGTGCGCGTCGCACAGGATTGAGCATTTGACGCTAATCCGAGGCGCGGGTATAAACCGCGTCTCGTTGTTTTGTCGGACCCTTCGCCCATGAGCTTCAGCCCCCTGATTCGCCAACTGATCGACGCCCTGCGCACTTTGCCGGGTGTGGGCCAGAAAACCGCCCAGCGTATGGCGCTGCAACTGCTGGAGCGTGATCGCAGCGGCGGCACGCGGTTGGCCCAGGCCTTGAGCCAGGCCATGACCGGCGTGGGCCACTGCCGCCAGTGCCGCACCCTGACCGAAGAAGACCTGTGCCCGCAATGCGCCGACCCACGTCGCGACGACACTTTACTGTGCGTCGTTGAAGGGCCGATGGACGTGTACGCCGTCGAGCAGACCGGCTATCGCGGGCGCTACTTTGTGCTCAAGGGGCATCTTTCGCCGCTGGACGGCCTGGGGCCGGAAGCCATTGGCATTCCGCAACTGGTGACGCGCATTGAAGAGCAGGGCACGTTTACCGAGGTGATCCTGGCAACCAACCCGACGGTGGAAGGCGAGGCGACGGCGCATTACATCGCCCAATTGCTGACCAACAAAGGCTTGATCACCTCGCGTATCGCCCATGGCGTGCCGTTGGGTGGCGAGCTGGAATTGGTGGATGGCGGCACGTTGGCGCACTCTTTTGCCGGTCGCAAGCCGATCGCGCTCTAAAATGTGGGAGCTGGCTTGCCTGCGATAACGGTGGATCAGTGACATTGAAGTCGCCTGACACTCCGCTATCGCAGGCAAGCCAGCTCCCACAGTGGTTTTGTGTTGTCAGGGATATCTTGATAACCAAGCAAGCGCTTGGTAAGTTCTCTCCACCTCACCGTGGAACTTGCCGATGTCTGCCTATCAGGACTACTTCGACCCCAGCCACCAATTGGTCCGTGACAGCGTGCGCCGTTTCGTCGAGCGCGAGATGTTGCCGGGCATCGAGCAATGGGAGGAGGGCGAGAGCTTTCCCCGTGAGCTGTACCTCAAGGCGGGCGCGGCGGGGATCCTGGGCATCGGCTATCCCGAAAGCCTGGGCGGCAGCCATGAAGGCGACCTGTTCGCCAAGGTCGCCGCCAGCGAAGAGTTGATGCGTTGCGGTTCGGGTGGCGTGGTCGCGGGCCTGGGTTCGCTGGATATCGGCTTGCCGCCGGTAGTCAAATGGGCGCGCCCCGAGGTGCGTGAGCGCGTTGCGCCTCAAGTGCTGACCGGTGAGAAGATCATCGCCCTGGCCGTCACCGAGCCCGGTGGCGGCTCCGATGTAGCCAACCTGCAAACCCGCGCCCTTCGCGATGGCGACTTTTATCGCGTCAGCGGCAGCAAAACCTTTATCACCAGCGGCATCCGCGCCGACTTCTATACGGTAGCCGTACGCACCGGCGGGCCGGGCTTTGGCGGTATCAGCCTGTTGCTGATCGAAAAGCACACGCCAGGTTTCACAGTCGGCCAACCGTTGAAGAAAATGGGCTGGTGGGCGTCGGACACGGCTGAGTTGTTCTTCGACGATTGCCGCGTGCCCGCAGGCAACTTGATCGGCGTCGAGAACATGGGCTTTGCCTGCATCATGGGCAATTTCCAGAGCGAGCGCCTGGCGCTGGCGCTGATGGCGAACATGACTGCGCAGCTCGCCCTGGAAGAAAGCCTCAAGTGGGCGAGCCAGCGCGAAGCCTTCGGCAAACCCATCGGCAAATTCCAGGTGCTCAAGCATCGGCTGGCGGAAATGGCCACCGCAGTGGAAGTCTCCCGCGAGTTCACCTACCGCCAGGCGGCGAAGATGGCGGCCGGCAAGAGTGTGATCAAGGAGATTTCCATGGCCAAGAACCTGGCCACTGATACCGCGGATCGGGTGACCTATGACGCGGTGCAGATACTGGGTGGGCAGGGGTATATGCGTGGCAGCCTGGTGGAGAGGCTGTATCGGGATAACCGCATTCTGTCGATTGGCGGGGGCACGCGTGAGGTGATGAACGAGATCATCAGCAAGCAGATGGGGTTGTGATGCGGGGTGTCCTTGAGGGCCTCTTCGCGAGCAAGCCCGCTCCCACACTTGGAATGCAAATCAAAATGTGGGAGCTGGCTTGCCTGCGATAGCGCCGGCCCAGGCAACTTTTAAACTTCGGTCAACCCAAACTGCGTCAGGCAAAACGTCGGAATGCCCATATCCTGCAGGCGTTGCGAACCACCCAGCTCAGGCAGATCAATGATCGCCGCCGCTTCGAAGATCTTCGCGCCCATACGTCGCACCAGGTTCGCCGCGGCAATCAAGGTGCCGCCAGTGGCGATCAGGTCATCGAACATCAGCACCGAGTCGCCGTCACACAGGCTGTCGGCGTGTACTTCGAGAAAGGCTTCGCCGTATTCGGTCTGGTAACCCTCGGCCAGCACGTCAGCGGGCAGCTTGCCCTGTTTGCGGAACAGGATCAGTGGTTTGTTCAATTGGTAGGCGATGATCGAACCGATCAGGAAGCCACGGGCATCCATCGCGCCGATGTGGGTAAAGTCGGCCTCGACGTAACGCTGGGCAAAACTGTCGGCCACCAGGCGCAGGGCGCGGGGCGATTGGAACAGCGGGGTAATGTCACGAAAGATCACCCCAGGCTTGGGGAAGTCGATGACGGGGCGGATCAGGGATTTGATGTCGAACGAATCGAAGGTCATCGTCGAAGAGTCCTGGGAGCGGAAAACGGACTCGAAGTATACCTGCGGCCCTGCCGATTGGCGCGGCCGCAAGTGTCTGCCTCAGACTTCCAGCGAGCCCCCGGCCAGCGCGCACAGCTGGATCGGGTCGAGGATATGCACTTCCTTGCCTTCGGCGGCAATCAGTTCGTTTTGCTGGAAACGGGTAAACACGCGGGACACGGTTTCCACCGCCAGGCCCAGGTAATTGCCGATTTCGTTGCGCGACATGCTCAGGCGGAACTGGTTGGCCGAGAACCCACGGGCACGGAAGCGTGCCGACAGGTTGACCAAAAACGTGGCGATGCGCTCGTCGGCGGTTTTCTTCGACAGCAGCAACATCATCTGTTGGTCGTCACGGATCTCGCGGCTCATCACCCGCATCAATTGGCGGCGCAGTTGCGGCAGCTGCAGGGCCAATTCATCCAGGCGTTCGAAAGGGATTTCGCACACCGAGGTCGTCTCCAGGGCCTGGGCCGACACCGGGTGAATCTCGGTGTCCATGCCAGACAGCCCGACCAGTTCGCTGGGCAGGTGGAAGCCGGTGATCTGCTCTTCGCCGCCGTCGCTCAGGCTGAAGGTCTTCAATGCGCCGGAGCGAACTGCATAGACAGAATCGAATTTGTCGCCCTGGCGAAACAGAAACTCGCCTTTTTTCAGCGGTCGGCCGCGTTTAACGATTTCGTCCAGCGCTTCCATGTCTTCCAAATTCAACGAAAGTGGCAGGCAGAGGGGGGCCAGGCTGCAATCCTTGCAGTGAGCCTGGCTGTGAGCGCGCAGTTTAACTGGCTCGGACATTTCTTAAATCCTTGTGGGAAAACACACATAAGACGTAAGGGTAACGCACCGAGGGTGGCTGAGGCCAGCGTGTACAAAAAAGCAGCAACGGTATAAAGCTCTTTGTATCGGTGCCGATACACAGGTGTCTCTCTATGAGCTGGAGCTCAGATCATGTCAGTCAGCACTGTCTCAAACCCATCGATCAACGTTGCAACGGTATCGGTCTGGAAGGCCGCCGATGCGGCCAGGGATAAAGACGCCGCGCCCAAGGCCGCCACCGAGGACAAGCCCGCTGAACCTAATGCGGCTGAAGGTGTGAAGGTGGTCATTTCCGGCGCGGGGATGGGCATGGCTTCGGCTGAGAAATCCTCCAATAGCGATATTGATGAAAGCAATCTGAAAGACAACATCAAACAGTTGCTGAAGATGATCCGCGAGCTGAAAAAGCAGCTTGCCGAAAAGATGGCTCAGCTCTCGGCAGTCATGAATGACACCACGTTGACCCCGCAAGCACGCCAAGCCAAAGTGGCGGGTTTGCAGGGCGACGTGGCGACGATACAGGCCGGTTTAATGACCGCCCAATCACAACTGGCCAAATCGCTGAAAGATGAGTCGCCTGAAGCTCAGATGGAAGCCATGAGCCTGATGGCGAAATAAAGCCCTTAGATCACCCGCGAGAATCGCTGCCTGTTCTGGTGCTCCAGGTAGGCATCGAACACCATGCACACCGAGCGCACCAGCAAGCGCCCGGCCGGTAAAACGCGAATGCCGTGGGCATCCAGTTCGATCAGGCCGTCGGCGGCCATTGTCTCCAGCTGTGGCCAGAGTTCGTCGAAATAGCCGCGAAAATCGATGTTATAGGCCTGTTCGATCCGCTCGAATGCCAGGCTGAAATTGCAGATCAACTGCTGAATCACTTCCCGGCGCAAACGATCATCCGTGGTGCAGACCAGGCCACGGCTGGTGGCCAGTTGCGCGCCGGCCAGTGCGTTCTGGTAGTGATTGAGGTCACTGCTGTTCTGGCAATACAGGTCGCCGATCTGGCTGATCGCCGACACGCCCAGCCCAATCAAATCGCAATGCCCGTGGGTGGTGTAGCCCTGGAAGTTACGCTGCAGCGTGCCTTCTTCCTGGGCCACGGCCAGTTCGTCATCCGGCAGGGCAAAGTGGTCCATGCCGATGTAGCGGTAGCCGGCACGGGTCAACTGCTCGATGGTGGTTTGCAGCATCAGCAGTTTTTCTTCCGGCGAGGGCAAATCGTCGGCATTAATGCGCCGCTGCGGCATAAAGCGCTCGGGCAGGTGCGCGTAGTTGAAGACCGACAGGCGATCCGGTTGCAGGTTGATCACCTCTTCGACGGTGCGCGCAAAATTCAGCGGCGTCTGCTTGGGCAGGCCGTAGATCAAATCAATATTGATCGAGCGAAATTGCAGGGTGCGCGCCGCATCGATCACCGCACGGGTTTCTTCCAGGCTTTGCAGGCGGTTGACCGCACGCTGCACCTCGGGGTCAAGGTCTTGCAGGCCGATGCTCACGCGGTTAAAGCCCAGTTCACGCAGCAGCCCCATGGTCGCCCAGTCGGCTTCACGCGGGTCGATCTCGATGCCGTAGTCGCCGGAATCATCATCGAGCAAGTTGAAGTGCTGGCGCAGGCGGGTCATCACCTGGCGCAGTTCGTCGTGGCTGAGAAAAGTCGGCGTGCCGCCGCCGAAATGCAACTGTTCCACGGGCTGTTTTGGGTCGAGGTGACAGGCCACCAGCTGGATTTCCTGCTCCAGGCGTTGCAGGTAGGCTTGGGCACGGCCACGATCTTTGGTGATGACCTTGTTGCACGCGCAGTAGTAGCAAATGTTTGCGCAGAACGGCACATGCACATACAGCGACAAGGGCCGTACGGCCTTGCGGCTGTCGCGCAGGGCGTGGAGCAGGTCGAAGGTGCCGACCTGGCTATCGAATTGTACGGCGGTGGGGTAGGACGTGTAGCGCGGCCCCGCCAAGTCGTAGCGGTGAATCAGATCTGTGTCCCAACGAATGGCGTCGAGCATGCGGGCGGTCCCCGGGATTGGCTAGTGGGCCGAGTCTAGGGGCGCGCCGCAGGTACCATCTTGATTTGCATCAACGGGGAGCGGCGCTATGCCACATGGCGATTTAATGGCCCATTAGCCAGTGTTGATGCGGGCCTGGCAACGTCCAAACGCCGAAGAGCATAACCAGCATGCCACCGGCTACACGCACGCTGCGTTTGCGCAGCACCGCAGTGACACGTTCTGCCGCCAGACCAGTCGCCAGTAGTACTGGCCAAGTTCCAAGCCCGAAGGCCAGCATCAGCATCGCACTGTCCAGCGCATTACCCTGGCTCGCCGCCCATAACAGCGTGCTGTAGACCAACCCGCACGGCAACCAGCCCCACAGCGCGCCCAGCAGCAATGCGCGTGGCAGGCTGGACACCGGCAGCAAACGGTTGGCGACCGGCTGTACGTAGCGCCACAGGCCGCGCCCCAGGCTTTCGATACGGGTGAGGCCGCTCCACCAACCGGCCAGGTACAAGCCCATGCTGATCAGCAACAACCCGGCGAGCACGCGCATGAACATCGCCGCCGGGCTGTTGGCCACCGCCCAGCCGGCCAGGCCGATCAATAACCCGGCAGCGGCGTAGCTGAGGATGCGCCCCAGGTTATAGGCGAGCAGCAGGCGAAAACGGCGGCTGCGTTGTTCTTTGGGGATTGCCAGCGTCAGCGCGCCCATCAGTCCGCCGCACATGCCCAGGCAATGGCCGCCGCCCAGCAGCCCAAGGATCAGGGCAGAGACCAGCAGTGGCGCCAGCTCAAGCATGGGGTGGGTCTTTGGGCGGTTGCTCGGCCCGGTTGGCTTCGTCGACGCCCGCCAGGTGGTTCGGGTCCTGGTCGTCGAACAGCACGCTGTGGGCCGGGCCGTCGAGGTCGTCGTACTGGCCGCTGTCCACCGCCCAGAAGAAAATGTAAATGGCCACGCCGACTAACAGCAGCGCCGCCGGAATCATCACGTAGAGAGCTGGCATCGGTACTCCATGCCCACGCGGCTCAAGCCGGCAGCGGGCGGGTTACTAAGGTGGCACTGTTTGCCTGCGTGCTCGGCAGCCGAGTCAGGCGCAAGGCGTTGAGCACCACGGTCAACGAGCTGAGGGACATGCCGATCGCGGCCCAGATCGGGGTGATCCAACCGAGGGCGGCAAACGGCAGCATAAGGCCATTGTACAGCCCGGCCCACAGCAGGTTTTCAATGATTACCCGCCGCGTGCGCCGCGCCAGGGTAAACGCCTGCACCAGCGCGTCGAGACGGTTGGACAGCAGCACGGCATCGGCACTGGTTTTTGCCAAGTCGGTGGCTGAGCCCATCGCCACGCTGATATCGGCGGCGGCGAGCACAGGCACATCGTTGACGCCGTCGCCAAGCATCAGCACCTTGCGGCCTTGCTGGTGCAACTGGTGCAGCACCTGCAGTTTGTCGTCGGGGCGCAAGCCGCCCTTGGCCTCGTCAATCCCCAACTCAAGCGCGACACTGGCGACCATCGGCGAGCTGTCACCCGACAGCAACAGCGTACGCCAACCTCGCGCTTTGCACGCGGCCAGCAGGGCGGGCGCATCGCTGCGCAGGCGGTCATCGAGCACGAACCAGGCGAGGGCGCCTTCACGATCGCCCAGCAGCAACCATTGGCCTGCTTCGTCCGGCGAGGCGGGAATCGCGCAGCCGCTTAATTGGCACACAAAGCCCGGCTGGCCGATGCGCAATTGATGCTCGCCCACACGACCTTCCAGGCCTAAGCCTGGGAAACTCAGGACTTCCTCAGCGGCCAGCGGCGCACGCCCGAAGGCGCGGGCAATCGGGTGCTCGGAGCGGTTTTCCAGCGCGGCGGCGAGGCCCAGGCAGTCGTCGCTGTTCAACGTGCCCAACGGGCGGATGGCACGCAGGGCCAGGCGGCCTTCGGTCAGGGTGCCGGTCTTGTCGAAAATCACCGTGTCGATCTGGTTCAAGCCTTCCAGCACGTGCCCACGAGTGAGTAACAGCCCGAGTTTGTGCAATGTGCCGGTGGCGGCGGTGAGGGCGGTCGGTGTCGCCAGCGACAACGCGCAAGGGCAGGTTGCCACCAGCATCGCCAGCACAATCCAGAATGCGCGTGACGCGTCCAGTTCCCACCACAGCAGGCCGATCAGCGCGGCCGCGATCAGCGAGCACAGCAGAAACCATTGAGCAGCACGGTCGGCGATTTGCGCCAGGCGGGGTTTCTCGGCCTGGGCACGTTCCAGCAGGCGCACGATGGCAGACAGGCGGGTGTCATGCCCCAAGGCGCGCACCTCGACGGTCAGCGCGCCTTCGACGTTGAGCGTGCCGGCGGTAACCGCGTCGCCGACGTTGCGCGGCTGCGGCAGGTATTCGCCGGTGAGCAGGGACTCGTCAATGCTCGACTGGCCGTCGAGAATCACGCCGTCGGCCGGCAGCACGGCGCCTGGATGCACCAGTACGCGATCGCCTACGGCCAGTTCGCTGAGCAGGATGCGCTCGCTCTGACCATCACTTTTGAGGCGTAAGCATGACGCCGGCAGCAGGTTGACCAACTGCGCGGTGGCGGCGGCCGTACGCTCACGTGCCCGGCGCTCCAGGTAGCGCCCGGCGAGCAGGAACAGCGCGAACATGCCCACCGCGTCGAAGTACAACTCGCCAGTGCCAGTTATGGCGGTCCAGATGCCCGCCAGGTACGCGCCGCCAATCGCCAGGGACACCGACACATCCATGGTCAGGTGGCGCGTGCGCAGGTCGCGCAGGGCGCCTTTGAAGAACGGCGCACAGCTGTAGAACACGATGGGCGTAGTCAGAAACATCGCCACCCAGCGCAGGATCACGTGCAACTCCGGGCTCAGGTCAATATTGAATTCCGGCCAGGTCGCCATGGTCGCCATCATCGCCTGGAACCACAGCAGCCCCGCCACACCCAGCTGGCGCAAGGCCCGGCGGTTTTCGCTGGCCAATTGCTCGGCGGCGCGATCGGCCTGGTAAGGGTGGGCGGCGTAGCCGATATGGCGCAGTTCGCTGAGCACCTGGCTCAGCGGCAATTGCCCATCGGCCCAGCGCACGTGCAGGCGATGGTTGGACAGGTTCAGCCGCGCCTCGGCCACGGCGGGCAGGCTGCGCAAGTGTTTTTCGATCAGCCAGCCACAGGCCGCGCAGCTGATGCCTTCCATCAACAGGGTGGTTTCGGCCAGATCGTCTTCGTGGCGCACAAAGGGTTTTTGCACGTCGGCGCGGTCGTACAGCGCCAATTCGTCGACCAGTTGCACCGGCAGCGCCTCGGGGTTGGCCGAGGCTTCGCTGCGGTGCTGGTAATAGCTTTGCAACCCGCCGGCCACAATCGCCTCGGCCACTGCCTGACAGCCCGGGCAGCAGAGTTCGCGGCGCTCGCCGAGGATTTCGGCGGTGAACCGGCTGCCGGGTGGGACGGGCAGGGCGCAGTGGTAGCAGGGGGTTGGGCTGGTCATGGTGTGAAATCTATATCGGCTGGGAGGGCCTCATCGCGGGCAAGCCCGGCTCCCACAGGAGACCGCGATCCACTGTGGGAGCGGGCTTGCCCGCGATGCGCGAAGCGCAAGGGTTTTACTTTTTCAGGTCTTCGGCACCCTGCAACGGTTCATCACCCAGCAGCAAGTCCTTGTCGTGGCTGACCTCTTCTTCTTCGAACAGGCGCCAGGTCTTGTCGCCCTCCACGCCGAGCAATTCCACGAAGCGCCGACCCTCTACCTTGTCGGTGACCTGGCCGATGTAGCGGCCGGGTTCGCTGTCACTGCGGGTCAGGTTGATCTTGCGATCCTTCTGCGGCTGGGTCGGGGAAATCAGGTTCAGTTCCAGAGTGTTCGGGTTGCTGTAGCCCGTCAGTTGCAACTCGACTTCACCGGTCAACTCGTCCAAGTGCAATTTGCCGCGCAGTTGCAGGGTCTGGGCCAGCCGCTCACGGTCCAGGGAGCGGTTGATGCCTTTGCCGGCCTCGTAGTAGTTGTCGTTGACCAGGTTGTCCGGGTTCTTCACCGCAATGGTCACCATGGACAAGGTCAAGGTCACCGAGCAGGCCAGGATCCCAATGATGATCCAGGGCCAGAGGTGCTTGTACCAAGGGCTTGCGGCAGTAGCTGCGGGCATTGTTGTGCTCTCTGTTATTAGCGGACTTGTGGGCCGATGAATCGGCTCTTGGCTTCAATGTGGACGCTGTCGTCGTCGGCATCCTTGAGGATGAATTTCACCTCGTTGGTGCTCGATGGCAGTTGCTCAGGGGCGCTGGACAGCTCTACCGGCATCGTGAAGATCTCCCCGGCGGCGACCTTGATCTCGCGTCGGCCTTGCAGCTTGAGATCCGGCAGGCCCGAGGCATCGAGCACGTAAGTGTGGTCGCGCTGGTCCTTGTTCATGATTTTCAGGCTGTAGACGTTTTCGATGCGGCCTTCGGCGTTTTCGCGGTAGAGCACGCGGTCTTTGCTGACGTCGAAGCCCACCAGCGAGCGCATGAAAAATGCACCGGCCAACAGGCCGATCATCGCCAGCAGCACCAAGGCATAACCGATCAGGCGCGGGCGCAACTTATGGGTTTTCTGCCCGGACAGGTTGTGCTCGGTGGTGTAGCTGATCAGGCCGCGCGGGTAGTCCATTTTGTCCATGATGTTGTCGCAGGCGTCGATACACGCGGCGCAACCGATGCACTCGATTTGCAGGCCGTCACGGATGTCGATGCCGGTGGGGCACACCTGCACGCACATCGTGCAGTCAATGCAATCGCCCAACCCCTGGGCCTTGTAGTCGATGCCTTTTTTGCGCGGGCCACGCACTTCGCCACGGCGCGGGTCGTAGGAAACAATCAGGGTGTCTTTGTCGAACATCACGCTCTGGAAACGCGCATACGGGCACATGTAGATGCACACCTGCTCACGCAGCCAACCGGCGTTACCGTAGGTGGCCAGGGTGAAGAACCCGACCCAGAAATACGACCAGCCATCGGCCTGGCCGGTGAAGAAGTCGAACACCAGCTCGCGGATGGGCGAGAAGTAGCCGACGAAGGTCATGCCGGTGACAAAGCCAATCAGCAGCCACAGCGTGTGCTTGCTGAACTTGCGCAGGAATTTGTTCGCGCCCATGGGCGCCTTGTCGAGCTTGATGCGCTGGTTGCGGTCGCCTTCGGTGACCTTTTCGCACCACATGAAGATCCATGTCCATACGCTTTGCGGGCAGGTATAACCGCACCACACGCGCCCGGCGTACACGGTGATAAAGAACAGGCCAAAGGCCGCCACAATAAGAATGCCCGAGAGCAGGATGAAATCCTGAGGCCAGAAAGTGGCGCCAAAAATGAAGAATTTGCGTTCCGGCAGGTTCCACCAGACGGCCTGGTGGCCACCCCAGTTCAGCCACACGGTGCCGAAGTACAACAAGAACAGAGCGGCGCCACCGACCATGCGCAAGTTGCGGAACAGGCCGGTAAAGGCGCGGGTGTAGATTTTCTCGCGCGAGGCGTAGAGGTCGACAGTGCTGCTGGCGTTTTTGGCAGGCGGGGTAACGTCATGTACCGGTATCTGGTTGCTCATCATTGCATCCCACGGCGGTGGAGATTTGCCTCGGCCAGTACGTGCCAACCGGGGTCAAAAACAGGGTGTTGCAGTGGCGTAATGATACGCCTCCGGTGCTGTGTAAAGGGTGCGACCTTTGGTCGCGTTGGGGGAAATCAATTGATGGTGTACGTGATCTGGATCAATTGACTTGTGAAGTATGGCCGGTTTTTGCCGGTAGGCAGGTCATTCGTCCCATGGATTGATCAGAGGCACACCGCTGGACATGAAGTCACTGACGTTGCGCGTCACCACGGTGAGCCCGTGCACCAGAGCCGTTGCGGCAATCAACGCGTCACTTTCGTTGGCCTGGTCCGGCACATGCAGATCGGCACAACGCAGCGCAACGGCGGCATCAACCGGCAGTATCCTGGCATCGAACGCTGGCATCACGTGGAGTTTGAGCCATGTTCGTAACACTTTCCCCTGAACCGGGTCTCGGCGTTCCATGCGCAGTACACTGGTTTCCAATTCCTTCAGCGTAATGGCCGAGATGAACATGCGCGGAGCGATAACACTTTTTGCCCAGGCTACTACTCTAGCGTCGGCCTGGGGTTTGCGAAGTTCGGAGATTACGTTGGTGTCGAGTAGATACATCAAGAGAGGTCCACAGGTCGGTGGGTGATCACGGCGCGTTCGGTTTCGAAGTCGATTTCGGCCGCTTCCGGCATCACCAAGAGGTCAACGATGTCGACGTTCAAACCTGTCAGTTTCTGGTAGTCCTCAATGCTTAGCAGTACATGGGCAGGCTTGCCGCGATCGGTGATAAAAACCGGACCTTTACTGGCGGCTTTTTTGGCACCACTTGTGTCTTGATTGAATTCACGGCTGGAAATGGTAGTGATGGTCATGGGGTATTCCCCTTCGGCAAATTTAATGTAGTAACGTTACTACTTTGCGTCGGCGCGCAGCAAGTGCAAGGTTCCGAATGGTCATGCGCTGCAATCGCCCCAGCCCGGCAGAAAACCAGCCCGGCATAAAAAAAGCCCCGCACTGCGGGGCTTTGTCGTTTGCCGAGAGCTTACTGCTCCTCAGCCTGCTTATCCCCATGGGACAGGCTGTAAACATACGCTGCCAGCAAGTGCACCTTGTCATTGCCTTGCAGCAACTCCTGCGCCGGCATCTGGCCCTGACGGCCATAACGAATGGTCTGCTGCAATTGCGCGAAGCTTGAGCCGTAGATGAATGCACCCGGGTGGGTCAGGTCCGGCGCGCCCATTGCTGGCGTGCCTTTACCGGCCGGGCCGTGGCAGGCCACGCAGTTGGCGGCGAACAGTTTCGCGCCGTTGGCCACGTCGGCCTTGGCGCCTTCCGGCAGTTTGCGGCCATCGAGGTTAGTCACCACAAAGCCCGCCACGTCGGCCACGCCTTGTTCGCCAATGACATCGGCCCAGGCCGGCATCACCGCATGGCGGCCTTTCATGATGGTTTCCTTGATGGTGGCTGGTTCGCCGCCCCAGCGCCAGTCGGCGTCGGTCAGGTTAGGGAAGCCGTAGGCGCCCTTGGCGTCGGAGCCGTGGCACACCGAGCAGTTGGAGGCGAACAGGCGGCCACCCATCTTCAAGGCTTGCGGGTCTTTGGCGACGTCTTCAATCGGCATTGCAGCGAATTTGGCGAAGATCGGGCCGAACTTGGCGTCCGATTTGGCCATTTCCTTTTCCCATTCGTGCACGCCGGTCCAGCCGGTCTGGCCGTTGGCGAAAGGGGTTTGCTTGTCGTTGTCGAGGTAGTTATAGCCCGGCAGCAGGCCTTTCCAGTTGCCAAGGCCGGGGTACAGCGCCAGGTAGCCGAGGGCGAAGATGATGGTGCCGACAAACAGCATGAACCACCATTTGGGCAGCGGGTTGTCGTACTCCTCGATGCCGTCGAACGAGTGGCCGACGGTCTCGTCCGTCTGCTCGGTGCGCTGGCCCTTGCGGGTCGACAGCAGCAGCCAGGTCAGGGCGAAAATGGTACCCAGACTGAGGACTGTGACGTACAGACTCCAGAACGTAGTCATTCTTTGTTACTCCTAGAAGCTTGCTCGACGTGCTTGATGGCCTCGGGATCATCTGCAAAGGGCAGCATGGTCGCGTCGTCAAACTCCGACTTGCGGCGCGGGCTGAACACCCACAGCGCCAGGCCGACAAAGGCCACCATCACCACAACGGTGCCCAGGCCACGAATCATCCCGATATCCATGAAGATCACCGTTTGCTTTTGATGATGGTGCCAAGGCCTTGCAGGTAGGCCACCAGTGCGTCCATTTCGGTCTTGCCCTTCACGGCAGCGGCTGCACCGGCGATGTCTTCATCGGTGTAGGGCACGCCCAGGGTGCGCAAGACTTCGAGTTTCTTGGCGGTGTCCTTGCCGTCGAGCTTGTTTTCCACCAGGAACGGGTACGCCGGCATTTTCGACTCAGGCACCACGTTGCGCGGGTTGTACAAGTGCGCACGCTGCCAGTCATCGGAGTAACGACCACCGACACGGGCCAGGTCCGGGCCGGTCCGTTTGGAGCCCCACAGGAACGGGTGGTCCCAGACGCTTTCCCCGGCAACCGAGTAGTGGCCGTAGCGTTCGGTTTCGGCACGGAACGGACGGATCATTTGCGAATGGCAACCCACACAGCCGTTGGCGATGAACACGTCACGGCCTTCAACTTCAAGCGCTGGGCGCGGCTTCATGCCTTCTACGGGTTTGTTGGTCACGTCCTGGAAAAACAGCGGAACGATCTGGGTCAGGCCGCCGATGCTCACGGCGATGACCATGAAGAAGGCCAGCAGGCCGATGTTCTTCTCGACTACTTCATGCTTCATCAGTGAGCTCCCACAACGGCGATCTTGGTGGCGGCTTCGGCTTCTACCGGGTCGGAAGCACGCACGGTGCGCCAGACGTTGTAGGCCATGAACAGCATGCCGCTGGCAAAGAACGCACCACCGATGGCGCGGACGATGTAGCCCGGGTGGCTGGCTTGCAGCGCTTCGACGAAGGAGTAAGTGAGGGTGCCGTCATCGTTGATCGCACGCCACATCAGGCCCTGGGTGATGCCGTTGACCCACATCGAGGCGATGTAGAGCACGGTGCCGATGGTGGCCAGCCAGAAGTGGGTGTTGATCAGCCCGACACTGTGCATCTGCGCACGGCCGAACAGTTTGGGGATCATGTGATACAGCGCGCCGATGGAGATCATCGCCACCCAACCGAGGGCGCCGGCATGTACGTGGCCGATGGTCCAGTCGGTGTAGTGGGACAGGGAGTTGACGGTCTTGATCGCCATCATCGGCCCTTCGAAGGTCGACATGCCGTAGAACGCCAGCGACACCACCAGAAAACGCAGGATCGGGTCGGTGCGCAGCTTATGCCAGGCGCCCGACAGGGTCATCATGCCGTTGATCATGCCGCCCCAGCTTGGGGCCAGCAGGATGATCGACATCGCCATGCCCAGCGATTGCGCCCAGTCCGGCAGCGCGGTGTAGTGCAGGTGGTGAGGACCGGCCCAGATGTACAGGGTGATCAACGCCCAGAAGTGCACGATAGAGAGGCGATACGAGTAAATGGGGCGTTCGGCCTGTTTGGGCACGAAGTAGTACATCATCCCCAGGAAGCCGGTGGTGAGGAAGAAGCCTACGGCGTTGTGGCCGTACCACCACTGGATCATCGCGTCGGTCGCACCGGCATACGCCGAATAGGACTTGAACAGGCTGACCGGCAGCGACGCGTGGTTGACGATGTGCAGCATCGCCGTCACCAGGATGAAGGCACCGTAGAACCAGTTACCGACATAGATGTGCTTGGTCTTGCGCTTGACGATGGTGCCGAAGAACACCAGGGCGTAGGTCACCCAGACGATGGCGAGCAAAATCGCGATCGGCCATTCCAGCTCGGCGTATTCCTTGGTGGTGGTGTAGCCCAGCGGCAGGGTGATGATGGCGCCGAGGATTACGGCTTGCCAGCCCCAGAAGGTGAAGGCGGCGAGGCCATCGGAGATCAGTCGCGTCTGGCAGGTTCGCTGCACGACATAGTAGGAAGTGGCAAATAACGCACAACCACCGAAGGCGAAAATCACCAGGTTGGTGTGCAGCGGGCGCAGGCGGCCGAAGGTCGTCCAGGGCAAACCGAAATTCAATTCCGGCCACACCAGTTGCGAGGCGATAAACACCCCGAGCCCCATGCCAAGGATCCCCCAGACCACCGTCATGATGGCGAACTGGCGGACGACCTTATAGTTATAAGCAGTCGGACTGATTGCTGTGCTCATTCTAAGGTTCCACGGTTTAGGTTTTTTATAGGTAAAATCGGCCGCAAGTATGTAGAAAGCGAGGGGCCATTGCAACGCAATGACTGACCTGTATCAATGCGTTCCGAGCCAGATTCTGCGCCCTTTCCATGTTTTACGTAGGGACAAAATCGGAAATGGAAAGCTGATCAAGTGGACAGGAATTTTCAGGGGCGCAACGAATACCGTCGCGTAGGCCAGGATTGGTCCACTGTGGGAACAAGCGTAGACCCGAAAGTGAGGAGGGGAAAGTTGGACTTGGGAAGGGTGCGACACTTGGCCGCGAGGTGAACCTGTGGCGAGGGAGCTTGCTCGCGCTGGAGTGCGTAGCGCTCCCAGGATTTTGGGGCCGCTTCGCAGCCCAGCGGGAGCAAGCTCCCTCGCCACAGTTAAGCGGGCCTCCCCTGATCAGGGGGAGGCATTCAGCAGTTACTCAGGTTGGCTTTCTGGCGTTGCGCCATCAGCGGTGTGGGACAAGCTGTACACATAGGCTGCCAGCAGGTGCACCTTGTCATTGCCTTGCAGTACATCCTGCGCCGGCATCTGCCCTTGGCGACCATGGCGGATGGTCTGCTGCAACTGGGCCAGGCTGGTGCCGTAGATGAAGCCGGCAGGCTCGGTCAGGTTCGGCGCGCCCATGGCTTCCATGCCGTGGCCTTGTGGGCCGTGGCACGCCACGCAGGTGGTGTTGAACGCGGCTTGGCCGGCTACCAGGTCGGCCGTGTTGTCAGCCGGCAATGGCAGCTTGGCCAAGTCATGACGCACATAGGCGGCGACGTTCTTCACGCCGTCCTCACCGAGGATTTCACCCCAGGCCGGCATCGCCGCATGGCGCCCGCTCATGATCGTGGCCTTGATCGCCTCAGCCGAGCCGCCCCAGCGCCAGAGGTTGTCCGCCAGATTCGGGAAACCATACGCGCCCTTGGCATCCGAGCCGTGGCACACCGCGCAGTTGGAGGCGAACAGGCGCCCACCCATTTTCAGCGCCTGCGGGTCTTTGGCCACTTCTTCCACCGGCATGGCCGAGAATTTGGCGAAGATCGGCCCGAGCTTGGCATCAGCCTTGGCCATTTCCTTGTCCCATTCCTTAGTCTGGGTCCAGCCGTCTTCATAGCCCGGCAACACGCCTTTCCAGTTGCCAAGGCCCGGGTAGAGGATCAGGTAGCCGACGGCAAACACCAGGGTGCCGGCGAACAGCATGAACCACCACTGGGGCAGCGGGTTGTCGTATTCCTCGATACCGTCGAAGGCGTGGCCCATGGTCTGGTCCACGCTGCCCTTGGTCTCGCCCTTGCGGGTGCCGATCAGTAGCCAGGTCAGGCCGATCAGGCTGCCGAGGGTCAGTACGCAGATCCATGTACTCCAGAAGGTAGTCATGGGCGGGTGCTCCTTGTTGCAGGCTCTTCTTGAGCGTCGGATGGAGAAGGTTCATCGGCAAACGGCAGCAGGCGGGCCTGCTCGAAGTCCGCATTGCGCCGGTTGTTGAACACCCACAGCGACAGGCCGATAAAGGCGATGGCGACCACCAGCGTGCCAAGGCCGCGGATGGTGCCCGCATCGAATTCAAATCCCATGGCTCACCTCTTGCTCTTGATGGCAGTGCCGAGCACTTGCAGGTACGAAACCAGCGCGTCCATCTCGGTCTTGCCCTTGAGGCTGGCGACGGCGCCACTGATGTCGTCGTCGGTGTACGGCACGCCGAGGGTGCGCATCACCTTCAACTTGGTCTCGGTGTGGCTGCTGTCGACCGGGGCCGTGACCAGCCATGGGTAGGCTGGCATTTTCGACTCCGGCACCACGTTGCGCGGGTTGTACAAGTGCGCGCGGTGCCAGTCGTCCGAGTAACGTGCGCCGACGCGTGCCAGGTCCGGCCCGGTGCGCTTGGAACCCCACAGGAACGGGTGGTCCCACACGCTTTCACCGGCTACCGAGTAGTGGCCGTAGCGTTCGGTTTCGGCGCGGAACGGGCGGATCATCTGCGAGTGGCACTGCACACAGCCTTCGCGGATGTAGATGTCGCGGCCTTCAAGCTGCAGCGCGGTGTAGGGCTTCATGCCTTTCACCGGTTTGTTGGTGACGTCCTGGAAGAACAGCGGGACGATCTGGGTCAGGCCGCCGATGCTCACGGCAAGCACCATGAGCAGCATCAACAGGCCGACGTTCTTTTCAATCGTTTCGTGTTTCATCATCGACTCCTCAGGCCAGCTGCGCAGTGGTAGTGGCTTCGACAGGTTGCGCCGAACGCACGGTGCGCCAGGTGTTGTAAGCCATCAGCAACATGCCGCTGAGGAAGATCGCACCGCCCACCAGCCGCACGATGAAGCCAGGGTGGCTGGCCACCAGGGTTTCGACGAAGGAGTAGGTCAAGGTGCCGTCTTCGTTGACCGCACGCCACATCAGGCCCTGGGCGATGCCGTTGACCCACATCGAAGCGATGTAGAGCACGGTGCCGATGGTGGCCAGCCAGAAGTGCGCGTTGATCAGGCCGAGGCTGTACATCTGCTCGCGGCCAAAGACTTTCGGGATCATGTGGTACAGCGCGCCGATGGAAATCATCGCTACCCAACCCAGCGCCCCGGCGTGTACGTGGCCGATGGTCCAGTCGGTGTAGTGGGAGAGGGCGTTGACCGTCTTGATGGCCATCATCGGCCCTTCGAAGGTCGACATGCCGTAGAAGGCCAGGGAGACCACGAGGAAGCGCAGAATCGGGTCGCTGCGCAACTTATGCCAGGCGCCCGAGAGGGTCATCATGCCGTTGATCATGCCGCCCCAGCTGGGTGCCAGCAGTACCAGTGACATCACCATGCCCAGCGACTGTGCCCAGTCCGGCAGCGCGGTGTAGTGCAAGTGGTGGGGGCCGGCCCAGATGTACAGGGTAATCAGCGCCCAGAAGTGCACGATGGACAAGCGATAGGAATACACCGGACGCTCGGCCTGTTTGGGTACGAAGTAGTACATCATCCCCAGGAAGCCTGCGGTGAGGAAAAAGCCTACCGCGTTATGCCCGTACCACCACTGCACCATCGCATCCGTCGCACCACCATAGGCCGAGTAGGACTTGGTCCAACTCACTGGCAGGGACGCGTGGTTGACGATGTGCAGAATGGCCACGGTGATGATAAACGCACCGAAGAACCAGTTGCCGACATAGATGTGCTTGGTCTTGCGCTTCATCACCGTGCCGAAGAACACCACACCGTAGGCGACCCAGACCACGGCGATAAGAATGGCGATCGGCCATTCCAGCTCGGCGTACTCCTTGGATGTGGTGTAGCCCAGTGGCAGGCTGATAGCGGCCAGCACAATCACAAGCTGCCAGCCCCAGAAGCAGAACGCGGCGATTTTCGGCGCGAACAGCTGGGTTTGGCAGGTGCGTTGCACCGAGTAAAACGAGCTGGCGAACAGTGCGCAGCCACCAAAGGCAAAGATCACCGCGTTGGTGTGCAGCGGGCGCAAACGGCCGAAGCTGGTCCAGGGTAAATCGAAGTTGAGCGCAGGCCATACCAATTGGGCGGCGAGAAAAACCCCGAGCCCCATGCCGACGATGCCCCACACCACCGTCATAATGGCGAATTGGCGGACCACCTTGTAGTTATAGGCGGTACTTAAAGTAGTGTTCATGGTTCCCCATCCACGGTTCAACCCAAGCAAATGCGGCACTTGGGCTGGAGTTATAGGCAGACTAAAAAGCGAGGCAAGCATGGGCAAAGAGCACAAGGCCAGTATTGACGGGGATCAATGGGCGCAGTGTGTACGGGAACATGGCTGGTTGTGGAATGCCGCGACGGGGTCTATCGCGCGTGCGCCGGCGACACTGATCCTGGCCCACGGCGCCGGTGCACCGATGGACTCAGCCTTTATGAACGACATGGCTGCACGCCTTGCCGGACATGGCGTGAACGTGTTGCGCTTCGAGTTCCCGTACATGGCTCAACGCCGCGTGGACGGCGGTAAACGCCCGCCGAACCCGGCGCCGAAACTGCTCGAATGCTGGCGCGAGGTGTATGCCGAGGTGCGACGTCATGTCGCTGGGAAGCTGGCGGTTGGCGGCAAGTCCATGGGGGGGCGCATGGCCAGTTTGTTGGCCGATGAGCTGGGGGCTGACGCGCTGGTGTGTTTGGGTTATCCGTTTTATGCGGTGGGCAAGCCGGAAAAACCTCGAGTCGAACATCTGGCCGGGTTGAAGACGCCGACGTTGATTGTGCAGGGCGAGCGCGATGCGCTGGGTAATCGGGCGGCGGTGGAAGGGTATGCGCTGTCACCGAGCATCGAGGTGATGTGGCTGGTGGCGGGGGATCATGATTTGAAGCCGTTGAAGGCTTCGGGGTTTGGTCATGAGCAGCATTTGGAGGCGGCTGCGGTGAAGGTGGCTGGGTTTTTGGGCGCCTGTTAGGGCCCCATCGCAGGCAAGCCAGCTCCCACATTTTGAATTGTGAATACCTTCAAATGTGGGAGCTGGCTTGCCTGCGATAGCGATTTACCGGTTAAAACGTTCTACCAGCGAATACTGGGTATTGGCGGTGTGCGTCAGCTCCTCACTCAACTGCGCCGAGTTCATCGCCTGTTCCGAGGTCTGATCCGCCAACAGCGCAATCGTGCTGATGTTACGGCTGATCTCTTCGGCTACTGCGCTTTGCTCTTCGGTAGCGGCAGCGATTTGCGTCGTCATGTCGGTGATATTGGCCACCGCCTCACTGATGCCCACCAGCGCCTGATCCGCCTCCATCACCCGCGCCACACCTTCTTCGGCCTGGCGATGCCCGGCGTCCATGGTTTGCACGGCCGCCGCTGCGGTGTGTTGCAGCTTGGCGATCAGCGTATGGATCTGCCCGGTGGACTCGGCAGTGCGCTGCGCCAGTTGGCGAACTTCGTCAGCCACCACCGCAAAACCTCGGCCCATCTCACCGGCGCGCGCCGCTTCGATGGCCGCGTTCAGTGCCAGCAGGTTGGTCTGGTCGGCAATGCCTTTGATCACATCGACCACACCGCCGATTTCATCGCTGTCCTTGGCCAGTTGGGTGACGGTCACACCCGTCTCGCCCACGGCCACCGACAGACGCTGGATCGCCTCGCGGGTTTCCCCGGCGATGTCGCGGCCGCGACCGGTCAGGCGATTGGCTTCCTGGGTGGCGTCCGCCGTGCGCTGTACATGGCTGGCGACTTCCTGAGTGGTCGCTGCCATCTGGTTGACCGCCGTGGCTACTTGTTCGGTCTCTACACGCTGGCGTTCCAGGCCGCTGGAACTGTTATGCGCCAAGGTATTGGACTGCGCCGCTTGGTCGTTCAGGTGTTCAGCCGTGTCTTGCAAGCGTGTCAGACAGGTCTTCAGCCGCGCTTCCTGGCTGAGAATCGACATCTCCAGCCGCGCCTGCGCGCCTCGGCTGTCGGTGTACATCTGCGCGATCAACGGGTCAGACGTGGTCTGCTCGGCCAAACGCAGCAAACGCTTGAGGCCGCGCTGCTGCCAGCTCAGGCCCAGCAGGCCCAGTGGCACCGACAGGCCCGCCGCCAGGGCAAAACCCCAGTGGGAATTGAGCGATGCACCAATCATAAAGCTCAGCTGGCTGACCAGGATAAACGGCAGCCAGTCCTGCAACACCGGCAGCCACTTGTCGCGCTGCGGCACGGCGGACTTGCCCTGGTTGATGCGTTGATAGAGCGCTTCGGCCCGGCGGATCTGCTCGGCGGTGGGCTTGATGCGCACCGATTCGTAGCCGATCACCTGGTTGCCGTCGAAGACTGGCGTCACATAGGCGTTAACCCAGTAGTGATCGCCGGTCTTGCAGCGGTTCTTGACGATGCCCATCCATGGCAAGCCTTGTTTGAGCGTGGACCACATGTGCGCGAACACAGCCGACGGAACATCCGGGTGGCGCACCAGGTTGTGCGGTGCTCGGACCAGTTCGTCGCGGGTGAACCCACTGATTTCGACAAAAGCGTCGTTGCAGTAGGTGATTACACCTTTGGCATCCGTGGTGGAGATCAACCGTTGCTGAGCGGGGAAGGTACGTTCTCGCTGGGTAACGGGTTGGTTATTACGCATGGTTGTTCAATCCGCAAGGCTTTCAGGGGTTATCGGCGCTTGCGGGCTTTTATTTAACTTATTTTTGCAATAATCAGCCGGCCAGCATCGGGTAGGTAAACAGCCCGAAGTGAAGCAGGTTCAGCCCGAAGTGGGTGGCGATTGCCGCGCCCAACCCTCCAAAGCGATAGGCCAGGCCATAACCGACCCCGGCGATGCTTGCCAGCAATACCCAGTGCCAACCTGCGCCCAGGTGCATCAAACCGAATAGCAGCGAGGCCAGCAGCAGCGCCACATTCTCGCCATAAGGCAGGTGTTTGAAGCGCTCGCTCAGGCCGCCCTGGATGTAGCCACGAAACAACGCCTCTTCAACCAGGGTCACCAGTAGCAGGTTGTTCAATACCCACAACCACGCCTGTTCCGGCCATTTGGGCGCCCAACTGATCATCCCCAGCAACATTGCGCCGCCCAACGCTGCAACGGCTGTCAGGGTCAACGCCAGCGCAGTCACGCAGATCGACAGGCGCAATGACCTGCGTGCCACGATCCAGGGGCAGGCCAGCAGCAGCCAGAAGCCGATCAACGGTTTGTCCTGGTTGAGGTACATCGAAAATGGCACCGAATCAGGCGTAAAGCGTTGAGGCGCGATCCCGCGGCCGTTGTAGAAACCTGGCAACCAATGCATCGCCAGGCCCAGCGCCAGCACGATAAACAAGCCGTGTCCGAGGTAACGCGCCCAAGGATTGCGTTGCTGGCGCACGGCGTAACCCGCAATCAGCAGCATGACTACGGAAACCGCCGCCAGCATGCCCAGTTGCCCGTAGGTCAAGGCCAGTACATAGCCAATGGAAAGAAGCAGCAGGTACAGCCAGGGCAGAGCAATCATGTGAAATCCTTGAAAAAAACTGGCCGGCATTATAGCGACCGACTTTCGTTGCAGGCATGAAAACTCTTCCACGCAAAACGCCTGGGTGAAGTGATTGCAAAATCGCTTGGCAGCTGGTTATAGTCCGCAGGTCTCAATCCCTTCAAAAAGATCAGCACATGCCAACTTTCCAGCGCATAGCGGTAGTCGATTCAGCGGTCAACGCTGTGGTCGTGCCGTGCGCGAATAAGCAGCCTGCGCAGATCAGTCACTATCCCCCACCTGTCAGTAGCACGCCGGTGTACGCAGTCGTATCACCGCCGGGTGTCGGCATTTCGGGCTGATCAGCAAATTGCTGTTCCCGTCTGCCCGCCTGAAAAAAACCTATTGAATCTCAGCGTCTGCTGAATCGGCTTTTTTTGCCTGATGACAGGTGGTAACCATGTCTGTTCTTTCGAAACAATCCGTGGCCGCGGCGGCCTCGACGAGCCTGTTTGTCCTGCTGTGGAGCAGCGGGGCGATTTTCTCCAAGTGGGGCCTGGCCCACGCTTCACCCTTTGCCTTCTTATTGATCCGTTTTGCCATCGCCCTGGCGGGCCTGGTCATCCTGGTGCCAATGCTCAAGCTGAAACTGCCGCGCCCCGGCAAACCCATGCTGTATGCGGCGGCGACCGGCCTGGTGTTGTTGGGCGCGTATCAGATTTTCTACCTGCTGGCCCTGGACCTCAGAGTCACGCCAGGAATGATGGCCACCATCATGGGCGTGCAGCCGATCCTCACGGTGGTGCTGATGGAGCGTCAGCGCTCGTTAAGCCGGTTATTCGGCCTTGGGCTGGGGTTGGCGGGGTTGATCATGGTGGTCTATCAGGGCATCGGGCTGTCGGGTATGTCCCTGGCCGGGATGCTGTTCGGCTTGCTGGCGCTGGCCAGCATGACGCTGGGTTCGATCATGCAAAAACGCATCACCGACAATCCGTTGGGCACACTGCCGGTGCAGTACGTGGCAGGGCTGCTGCTGTGCGCGGTGTTTGTTCCGTTCCAGCCGTTCCACTTTGAGCAAAGCGCGAGCTTTTACCTGCCGGTGCTGTGGATGGGCCTGGTGGTGTCGTTGCTGGCGACGCTGCTGCTGTATCGACTGATCGCGCGTGGCAATCTGGTGAATGTCACCAGCCTGTTTTACCTGGTGCCGGCGGTAACGGCGGTGATGGATTACCTGATCTTTGGCAATCGGCTTGCGCTGTTGAGCGTGCTGGGGATGGGGTTGATCGTTGTTGGGTTGGGGGTTGTGTTTCGTAGAAGTTAGCAGGCTGTATCTCCCTCCTTCGCCTTTGTGGGCGGAGGAGGGCAAGATTCGCGGATTACTGACGGACGAGTGCGCTAGCAAGGGTGTCCGCCATGCGCTTTACGTATTCCCGTAGCTCGGGTACGGCGGTGGCTTCCCAGTCGCGTGCTTGTAGGAAGGGGCCGACGTAATACAGCCAACGCGACTCCGCGCCGTCGCTATTGACCAGCGCGCCTGAAGGGGTGATCTCCATGCCGGTCCCTAGTGCATCGGGTTTCAGCAGGCCCCTAGTTCGCAGCGACTCGAGAAGTGGATCGTCCAATTGTCGGAGATCAAACGCTGGTGTCGTGCAATTAATGACGGCATCCACTTTAATGTTTTCCTCGTTCTTTGCTTTGCGGCGGCGAATATGAACGCTGACGCCTTCCGAGTTTGATTCGTAGCCGGTTACCCGTGCTGCGAAGAGATTGAGGCTGCCGCTGTCAATCTCGGCCTGCAAGCGTGCTCCCGCCTGCGGTGCGCAGCGGTGGCGATGGGTGTCCCAGTAAGGGCGTACGTGGCGCAAAAAGCGTTGTCGCTCGGGGATAGGGAGTGCATGCCACAGTTGAGAGGTGGTGGATCTCAGTCCGCCAATCACGTCACGCCAATCGCCCCCCTCAAGCGCCTGAAGCTTTATTGCGTTGCGAACTTCACGCAGATAGTGGCGTATTGTGCAGTGCTCAAGCATGTGTTGAGACAGCTGGCCATCATACTGGGGGTGTGAGCTCAGTACTCGGTGAGGTTGGGGGGATAGACCGCGACGAGAAACTGCATGGATCATGCCCTGGTGTCCGCGATCGCGCAGGTCAAGTACTACGTCCAGCATGGTCAATCCGCTGCCAATCAAGAACACCGGGCTGTTTTTTTCTATACGGGCTAACGACTCGGCCTGCCATGGGTCATGAATGTAGCGCGGGTCTTCGTAAAACGTCTGACTCTCTGCTGTCGTTGACGGTCGTTGGCGAGCGCAGCTGCCGATGCTCAGGACGACTGTCTCGACATCAAAATGGTCCCCATTTTTCATCAGGACGCGAGCTCCGTCGCTCTCTGTATTGGGGACTACTTCCAGCACCTCGCCAGTCACGTTGCATAGCTCGTTGTCATGAGCCGCGTTATGCGAGGCATCGTTAAGCAATGCTTCTAGATAGTCACCATACAGTTGTCTTTGGACAAATGAGGCGGGGGTGACGTCCGGATAAAGGCGTTTTGCGTACTCGTAAAAGCTGTCGTCATTGTCAGTCAGAGCACTCATTCTGCCTGCGGGTACGTTGAGTACATGTGAAGACGCGCGGGTGCCGTAGGCCACCCCTCGGGCCTTAGCGCCGGGCCGACTGATTAGTAGGACTTTAACGGGAGTGGAGGTGGGGGTACGCAATAAATGCACTGCTAATACTGAGCCGCAGAAGCCTGCGCCAATAATCGCGATGGTTTTGGTCTTCATCCTTGCTCCAACTTGAATAGGGTGTTTCGTGCCATCTGGCTAATTTTTAGCGACTCATTCGGTGCCGTTTGCGAGCAGGCGAAGGCATGTGTGGTCCATATAGTGGAATGAATCAAGGTGGTACTCCAGTACCTTTTGCGTGCATTCAGGATCATTTGATGTGGATCACGCTTCACTTTGGTGCGAATGGCATCGCATTGTTCGCTCTATACACGCCTGTTATAAATGCCAGTGGTTTAAAAACAATTATATCTAAAAAAAGTAATGAACTTTTTGGCATTGAATTTTGTCGGCATCTGCCGATGGCGGTTTTATTTGAAATCATCAACCTTATTGGTGAGGTCTGTGAATATATAGATGATGGCAAAATGCCGCTCTCTGCTGTCGCTCGCGCCACTACTGTATTAGCGGTTCAGGGGCGGGCGAAGGCTCTAAAGTCGGTTTCTTGACGCAAACTGCTGCGATATTGGTGCTTTGAGTTTTGAATATCGACCATTGGTCAATGCGTCAGATTGTACGTTTTGAAAATAGCTGTAATAATTCGTACTTTCTTACGGCGTACATCCCTGTTTCCTACAGGTTTGGCAGTTCGTCGCGACGGGATATTCGTGTCTATTACCACATTGTGTAGTCCTTCTCGCTTGCAATCGCGCGATATTCGCGGAGCTAAAGTCGTGGTGCTAATGTGCACCTACAACGGCGAGGCATTTCTTACTGAGCAGCTCGATTCATTGGAGCGCCAGACTCATCCCAACTGGACCTTGATGGTGTCTGATGACGGCTCTCAAGACGGGACTGTTGCGCTTTTGGAAGGCTGCCGTAATCGATGGGGGTATGATCGCCTGCGAATTTTAGAAGGCCCAAAACGAGGGTTTGCTGCCAATTTTTTGTCGCTGAGTTCTCAGGTAGACATTGAGGCCGACTTTTTCGCCTGGTCCGATCAGGATGACATCTGGAATGACGACAAGTTGGAGCATGCGCTGTCTTGGTTGCAGACCGTGCCAGCTGACCGCCCTGGACTTTACTGTGGTCGAACTCAATTGATCGGGGAGGACGGTGCCCACATAGGTTACTCACCTCACTTTCGACTCGCGCCACGCTTCAGTAATGCGCTGGTTCAAAGTATTGCTGGTGGTAACACGATGGTCTTCAATCGGGCTGCCCATTCGCTATTGTGCGAGGCGGGCTCGGAGTTGAATGTCCCTGCGCATGATTGGTGGCTTTATCAGTTGGTGTCAGGTGTGGGCGGTGACGTTTATTACGACCCAGAGCCCAAAATGAAATATAGGCAGCATGCTGAGAATGTGGTTGGCAGCAACTCCGGTTGGCTTGCGCGCTTGATTCGGTTGCGAATGGTTTTTCAAGGGCGCTTTCACGAATGGAACGAGCAAAATATACAGGCGTTGGAGGTCATGCATCATCGGCTGCGCAGTGACAATCAGGTAACGCTTGCTCATTTCAAGGGAGCGCGCAAGCAGAGTATTGTTCGGCGAGTTTCGGGTATGTGGTTGGCGGGGTTGTATCGGCAGACGTTCCTTGGAAATCTAGGGCTTATGCTTGCAACCGTCATGAAAAAAATCTGAACCTCTATGCGCGCTTAGGGGCTCTATGCTAGGAAAAGTGGTCGCCCGCTACTTCTCCATTAGCCCATAGGCGCGTCGCTTGCTCGGCGTTCCAGTGGTGTGTCATTTACGATACATCCATTGCCCTCTGAGCAGGTTATCCAATTCGTTAAAAGGTCATCGGCCATTTTCGTCAGAATGTCAATAAGCAGAGTTCTCAATAATGTATCCAGTTGACGCGAATAAGAATGTAGTGATCGTGCTGGGTATGCATCGTAGTGGCACCAGCGCCATCGCGGCAGGCCTTGAACAGTTAGGTCTGGTGATGGGCAGTTCGTTGTTTCAAGGTGACGAATGGAACCCCAAGGGGTATTTCGAAGAGCGCCGGGTTGTCGAATTTAATAACAGATTGCTGGCCTTATATGATCGTCGCTGGGACTCGCCGCTGCCTCCTAGTCTTGAGCGAGATAGCCGATGGGATGAGTCTGTCGACGAGGCTGTCGATTTGGTTCGAGGTCTATTTGGTGATACGCCCGCTTGGGGATTTAAAGATCCTAGGATGTGTCAGCTTGCGCCGTTTTGGGGGCAAGTGTTCTCTCGATTAAGCGTCAAACCGAAGCTGATGATGGTGGTGCGCAATCCAACTGAGGTTGCGCATTCTCTGGCTCGGCGTGATGGTATTTCCGCTGAGCGAGCAGCGTGGCTGTGGATGACTCACTTGTTCGGAGCGTTGGAGTATCTGGACGTCGCTGAGGACATGAGATTTTTCGCATTTGATCATTTGCTTAATGAACCAGCGGCTTTTTTAACCGACGTTGCAGATTGGTTGAGTTTGACACCTGATCCGGACATCGTTACAAGTTTCGCGAGCGACTTCATTGCCCCTGCGCTGACCCATGGTGCTGATACGAGTCAGGAAACTCTGCCGCCGCTGGTCGTGAAGGCCTATGAGGCTTTATGCAGCGCAATAAAAGTTGGCATGTCTCCGAGGGCTTTCCGAGAGAGCGTTCAGTGGAAGGGGATAATCGGTCAGTATCAATGTGATATCATCCCGGAACTAATTTCCGTACAGAAATTCTTTCAGAATGATCGGCAGCTTTCGGTCATGGAATCACGCATTGGTGCGTTGAGCAAGGGACTGGAAGCGGCCGAAAAAATGGCGCTTGACCGTCTGGACCAGACTCAGAAGCTTGATGCTCAACTGATACAGACCAGCGATGCTCTGGCTCGAGCCGAGCAGATAGTGTTGCGTCAGCAGGAAGAGGCTAAACATAGGGATGATGCATGTTCTCGTCTTCACCGATTCGAATTACTGGCAGTTGAGCGTCTAGAGCAAATGCAAAAGCTTGATGCTCAGATGAACCAGACAAGTGATGCGCTCGCGCGTGCCGAGAAGATCGTGTTTGATCAGCAAGGTGTCATCGAGCGTCAGAACGAGGTGTGCTCGCGATTCCATGAGGTTGAGCTGTTAGCGATTGAGCGTCTGGAGCACATGCAACGGCTTGATGCTCAACTGCTCGAAACAAGTGCAGCGCTTTCCCGTGCAGAGCGGATTGTCCTAGAACAACAGGACGCGTCCCAGCGAACAAATGATGTGCTGGCGCATTTTCAAGAGACGGAACTATTAGCGATCCAGCGCTTGGAGCAAATGCAACAGCTGGATGCCCAATTACTTGAAACGAGCGCAGCACTCAACCGCGCGGAACAAATTGTCAGTGAGCAGCGCGAAGCGTTCGAGCGTACAGCAGAGGTGTCGGCGCGTTTTCGGGAGGCGGAGTTGTTAGCCATCCAGCGTTTGGAGCAAATGCAGAAGTTGGACGCCCAGTTAATGGAAACCAGCACCGCACTCGCACGTGCCGAGCAGATCGTGTTGGACCAGCATCATTTAATCGCACGTCAGGATGAAGCCTGCTCTCGATTCCGTGAAACCGAGCTGTTAGCGATTGAGCGCTTGGAGCAGATGCAAAAGCTCGATGCCCAATTGATTCAAACAAGTGCTGCACTCGCACTCGCTGAGCGGCTTGTAAGCGAACAGCAGGAAGCATCCAAGCGAAGCGATGAGATGCAGTTGCACTTCCAAGAGGCAGAGTCTCTCGCATTTGAGCGTCTGGAGCAGATGCAAAAGCTTGATGCTCAACTCATGCTGACCAGCAATGCTTTGGCTTACGCCGAACAGATCGTGGGGCAGCAGCAAGAGGCATTAGAACTGGCTAATTTACAGGCATCGAATTTCGGTGTGACGCAAGTGATTGCAGCAGAGTCGTTGCAAGACAGACCAGAGCTGGGCCCTAAACTTAAGTAGGTGACTTTGGCTCATGTCGAAGAACTTTGTGGCAATAAATCGATACTGGAACCGATATACATGGATGTAGTTGATCCCAACCTTCAGCGTCTCAAGCAACCTGAGGTACGCTCGACAACCCTAATCTGCCAAATGGATCATTTCGTTCGCCACCCCTATGGTCTGTTCGGCTTCGGGTGGGCGCTTGACCATGAGCATACGATTTTTCAGGCGCACCTTTGCATGGGGTTTGCGGATGGGCGTGTGGAGCGCGTTGCGGTGTCGTTGGGCAGAGCGCGCGAAGACGTCGCTGCAGCGTTTCCGAATAACGATCGCGCGGCCAACTCAGGTTTTATGGTGATTGCCGGTTGGGGCGCCGAGGATCCTGTAAAGGTCGAGCTGGTGTTTGAAATGGCGGCTGGCGCCGTCGGTCGCCACGAACTGGTTCTGTCGGCGCCTGACGCTACACCCAACACTGAAGTCGCGGAAAACATATATCTTGCCAAGCGAGCCTGGGCTTATTTGCGCCGTGGGAATTTTAAAACGCTGATCAGGAAGTGCCTGCGTTATCGCGGGCGCAATCCAGCGCTGCTGAGTCAGGACGAGGTCGCTCTTGCTGCCCGTTTGAAGAACCGCCCATGCCGTTTATTGATTGATCATTCGATGGGCGGCGGCGCCAATCTTTTCCGCGAACGGGTGGCTGCTGATTGGAGGGCGGCAGGTGATACCGTCATCTTGCTCAGCTTTCGCGTGTCCTCAATGCAGACGTTCGTAGAAATTCGGGATCGTAGCGGGTCTTATTCGTGCAAACTCGCGAATTTGGACAGCCTGGCCGAACTGTTAGTGCGTGCAAATCTTAAGGAAGTGTTTTTTAACTGCGCTGTCTCTTTTCCACAGCCCCAAAGCGTCAGGGCGTTCATGCTGGCGTTGAAACAGCGAACCAAGACTAACCTGGTGGTGGCGATACATGAATACTTTCTTGTCTGCCCGTCGCATTTCCTTCTGGATGATAAGGGGCAGTACTGCGGCATACCTTCAGTATCGCGTTGTAATGAGTGCCTGAGTAATCATCCTGATGGATTTGTCTCTCTGGCGGGCGAACGTTCAATTGAACGCTGGCGTGAGATGTGGGGTGAATTGCTGCGTGCAGCTGACGAGATCCGTTGTTTTTCAACTTCATCTCGAACGCTACTTGAGCGCGCTTATCCGGGCCTGGGAGCCCGTGCCAAGCTTTCTCCGCATTATGTGGAGCCGCTGCGCGAAGTTAGCCTCCCAAAACAGCCGCAAAAGTACCTGACGATTGGCGTCATTGGCGCGATTTCCCATCACAAAGGGGCAGGTGTATTGGAGGGGTTGGCCGAAGCTATTCGTCAAGCGGACGCGCCAGTTCGAATTGTCGTAATTGGAAACGTTGATGCGCCTTGTCCTGCGGATGTGGTGAAGGAAACAGGTCCCTATGCACAAGACGATTTGCCAAAGATTGTAGAAAAACATGGCATCAGCATTGCGTTCCTGCCTTCAATTTGCCCTGAAACATTTTCCTTTGTTGCGCATGAAATCCTCTCGATGAAACTTCCATTGATATGTCTCGACCTGGGAGCTCAAGCCGATTTGGTGCGCAGTCTCGACACCGGTTACATCGCAAAACGACAAGATGGGCCGGGCTTGCTCGAGGATATCTTGGCTTTCGATCGTTCTCTTCACCCTTTAAGTCTTAAGGTCATCTCTTGAAAAAAATACATGTTTATACCAGCGCGGCCTGTAATTACATTCCAAAAGTACGGGCATTGGTCGAATCGATTAAAAAATACCATCCTGACTGGGTCGTGCATTTGGCGTTATCGGATGAAGTGCCCGCCGGTTTAGACCTGTCCGCAGAGCCGTTTGATGAAATTCATCCCATCAGCAGCCTCGATATTCCGGATGCAAATGGTTGGGCGTTTTGCCATACCATCGTAGAGCTGTCGACGGCCATCAAGCCGTTCCTTCTTGCTCACCTGCTTGATCGTCCTGACTGTGCAGGGGTGATCTACCTCGACCCTGACACCGTGCTGTTTTCACCACTTAATGACGTGCTGGAAGCTATCCAGCATTCAAATATCGCGCTGACGCCTCATCAAGTGACTCCAGAGCCTAACTTGGCTGCGATCATGGATAACGAAATATCGAGCCTGAAGCACGGTATTTATAATCTGGGCTTCCTCGCGGTAGCCCCTACGGAAATTGGTAAGCAGTTTGCTCGCTGGTGGTCGGATCGCCTTTACTACTTCTGTCGTGCCGAGATTCACAACGGGTTGTTCACCGATCAGCGCTGGATTGATCTCGTGCCGGCGTTCTTTGAAGGCGTATGCATCCTTCGCACGTCGCGCCTGAACGTGGCACCGTGGAACATTACAACTCGCCAGATTACCGGTGAATTGCCAGATAAAGTGTTGGTGGACGGCCAGCCTCTTGGCTTCTATCACTTCACTGGTTTTGACAGCGGTGCGCATAAGACCATGGCTTGGAAAAATGCCGCTGACCAGCCGACCGCGCATGCGTTGATCAAATGGTACACAGAGACTATTGCTGATCTTGGCAAAGACCCTTTGAGCCAAGTGCCTTGGGCATTCTCGCGTTTTGCGGACGGTACCCCTATTCCAAAGGCCGCACGCCTCATTTATCGGGAGCGTCTGGACTTGCAACAAGCGTTTCCGGATCCTTTTGCAACCGAAGGCGGTGGCTATCTGGCTTGGTGGGAGTCCCAGGGACGTGTTGAGTTCCCTGCGTTTTTCGACGCCAAGACGTCGGCCGCTGAGACGTTGCGGGTCACGTCTGCGCTGACTCCAGGATATCAGGCGGGTGGAGTGCCGGCCGTATTCAGTTCCAGTCGCGTCCGTGAACATTTAGGCCAGGCGCTAGACGATCCAAGTCACGGTGTGAAGTTGGCTAAACGTGCATGGGAAGTGCTGCGTACAGAAGGTGTTCCCGGTATCGTCAAACGTATTTCGCGATGACCCCGATTGCTTGAAAAGGATTAGATGTGATGCCGTTAACGGATGTTAATCAGCAGCGGGAAGGTACGCTTCAAAACAAGAGGGCAAATGCATTGGGCGCTATCAGGGCTGGCCACGTGAGCCGCCTTATCATTTTGCTCACCGCGCTGCTTGCCTGTGCAGCGATTGCTATACATGCGCCAGGGCAAATGTCGATGGACTCCAGCATACAACTGTACGAGGCCTATACAGGGCAGTCCGTGAGTTGGAGTCCGCCGTTCATGTCGGCTTTGCTCCATTGGCTCGGAGGGGGGGAACTCTCAACCGCCATGTTCGTGCTGATCAATGCGGTGCTGCTTTACGGTGCCTTTGCCGCTGTCGCATTGACGATGTTGCAAATACGCGCAGCGTGTGGCTTTGATGAAATTGCTACATGGCGAGTGGTCCTTGCATTCCTGTTGATAATGAACCCGATCATTTTCATTTACGCAGGGATCGTATGGAAGGATGTGTTGTTTGCATCTTTATTAACCGCCGCATGCGCCTGTGCGATTGCCGCCACCGTGGGGTCATCGCTACGTCGTTACTCTTGCATCGGTTTGTCCATCGTCCTGCTTGGCGCTGGCTATCAGGCTCGTCAGCAAGGGGTATTCATGGCGCCGGTACTTTTGCTGTCGCCAATCCTCGCTTATTACTCTTTCAAACCCAGTAGAAAGCTCCTGGCGGCTGCAGTGATTGTCGTGTTGTTCGTGGGCGTTGTCTGGGGTATTCAGCACCAGGTCAACTCCACGATCAAGGGCGCCGATGATCGCGCGAGCTCTGTTGGCTTCCGCGGTATCATGCAGTTTGACTTGGCGGGGATCATCAGTGATTCAAAACGCTCCCCTGGTGATTTTGTTTTCCCGATTACTGAAGAGCAGTTTACTGCGATCAAGGCTGCCTATGATCCAAGCAGAATTGATTTCCTTGATCTGAACCCGGTTGTGCACGACTGGTTGGCGGCCATTCCACCCGAAACTCTACGACAGGCCTGGTGGGCGATGGTTAAACAAAACCCAGGCGCTTATCTGGAGCATCGAGCAACTACCTTTGCAACTTTGCTAGGAATGCGTGGGCTTAATGGTACGTTGCCGGTCTTCGTTGGGGTTGAGGGTCGCCCTGACTACTTCGCAGCGGTTAGCATTAAACAAGGTACAACGCAGCGTGCTCAGAAAGTCTATGACATGGCCGCCTATTTTTTCAATTGGCCAATCTATCGACATTTTTTCTGGATGGGGTTACTAGTTGTTATTGCTGTCGTTGGTGGGCGCAAGACCTTACCCGGTGCTGTAAAGGCGATAGGCGCAAGTATTGCACTCGCTACGATCTTGATGTATGGCTCGTTCCTACCGACCAGTATTGCTTCGGATTTCAGGTACCTGTTTGGGGCAATACCCTTAATCATGGTATTAGGCTTGGTACTATTACTCGGTGTCGAAGAGAAGCGGCAAGCGTAAAGGGTGAGGTTGCAGGATGTTGTCCAGTGTCAGGCTCATTATTAGGTGCGTTGTGGATGATTCGGGCTTTTAACGGTCACACGCGAATGTATGACTGAAAGCCTTCGCTTCAGTGGCTCCTTCTATTTAGAGGAGCCCCTTGGCGGTTTCTGGGATGGCCTTTAGTATTTTACACATTGTGACACTACGACTGCCTATCCACTTTCTACTCGGAAGCAGGTGAGTCGGGTATTAGGAGAGCGGTTATCATTATTTATATTCAACGTGCTGTAACAGTGAATCCAGGAGTCAAGCTATGAACCCGCATGCTCCCCAACCCATATCGATATGGGCGTTGCTGCGTAGTCTGTGGGTGAATCGCCAGTTAATTGGCCAAATGACCAAACGTGAAGTGATAGGTCGTTACAAAGGGTCGTTTCTCGGATTAGGGTGGTCTTTTCTCAACCCTTTACTGATGCTCGCTGTCTACACTTTTGTATTTTCCGTGGTATTCCGCTCTCGTTGGGGAATGGCAGAAAATGGGGTAGAAGAAAGCAAAGCGATGTTTGCTGTCGTGCTTTTTATCGGCATGATTGTCTACGGTCTTTTTGCGGAGATTCTTAACCGTGCCCCGGGCTTGATCGTGGGAAATGTCAACTATGTGAAAAAAGTGGTTTTCCCCCTCGAGATTTTGCCCGTCGTCGCAGCCTGCGCTGCGCTATTTCACGCGTTGGTCAGCTTGACTGTTTGGCTGTTCGCGTACTCCATTCTTATTGATATGCCCGATTGGCATATGTTGTACCTTCCGTTGGTGCTTTTTCCGCTATTGGTTCTTGCACTGGGATTGGCATGGTTTCTCGCATCGCTTGGCGTTTTCCTTCGGGACGTAGGGCAAACGGTGACCATTATTACAACCATGATGATGTTTTTGGCGCCGGTGTTTTTCCCAGTAAAGAACTTGCCGCTGGAATTCCAACCACTCATCATGGCAAACCCTTTGACGTTTATCATTGAGCAAGCCCGAGATGTCTTAATTTGGGGCAAGGCGCCAGACTTTATGGGGCTTTTCCAGTACTTACTCATTGCGTTAGTCGTATTCTGGGCAGGATTTGTATGGTTCCAGAAAATGCGAAAAGGGTTCTCCGATGTGCTCTGATATTGCGATAAAAGTAAGCGGCGTCAGTAAATGCTTTCACATTTACGACAATCCTCGCGACCGGTTTTTACAAATGTTTAATGGTCGACGCAAACAATACTTTAGAGAGTTTTGGGCGCTGCGTGACGTCTCCTTTGCGGTCCGCAAAGGTGAGACCGTGGGTATTATCGGGCGCAACGGTAGCGGCAAGTCCACGTTGTTGCAAATCATCTGTGGTACGTTAACGCCAACCTCAGGGGATGTTCAAACGTCTGGGCGAGTTGCGGCATTGCTAGAGTTGGGGTCCGGCTTTAATCCAGACTTTAGTGGGCGTGAAAACGTCTATATGAATGCTGCTGTGCTCGGGCTGTCACGAGAGGAAACCGATGCACGATTTTCTGAAATAGAAGCGTTCGCTGAGATCGGCAACTTTATTGATCAGCCGGTCAAGACGTATTCAAGTGGGATGATGGTTCGCCTTGCGTTCGCTGTGGCAATTAACGTCGACCCTCAAATTCTTATCGTCGATGAAGCATTGTCGGTAGGGGATGAGCTATTTCAACGCAAATGTTTTGCACGAATCGAGGCGATCAAAGCCAACGGTGCAACAATCCTGTTTGTATCACATTCGGGCAGCGCGATTGTTGAGCTGTGTGATCGCGCCATTCTTTTGGATAATGGCGATAAGCTCACGGAAGGTACGCCTAAAAGCGTTATCGGAAAATATCAAAAACTGCTTTATGCGCCTAGCGAAAAAATTGAGAGTATCCGTGCAGCGGTCAGCAGTGAAGGCGATGTAGCGCTATTGACATTGAACTCAATGTCTGAGCCGGCACAGTCGTCGGCATCGAAGAGTCATGTTGATGAGGTGGAAGAGTTCTATGACCCTCATCTGATTTCCAAAAGTGAATTCGCCTATGAGTCCCATGGTGCGGTCATTCATTTACCGAGGATCGTCGATCTTGCCGGCGAGCCTGTTAATTGTTTGAAGCGCGGGCGTACCTATCGTTACACCTACAAAGTTGAGTTTGCAGTCGCTGCGACGGGTGTGCGCTTTGGCATGATGATCAAAACGTTAGCCGGCGTCGAACTGGGTGGTGCTGCGACCGCTCTAAATCCTCAAGATGCCATCAGTTATGTATCAGCCGGAACTGTGATCCAAGTTGAGTTCGCATTTGAGTGTAACTTGAATCCAGGTACGTATTTCGTGAATGCCGGGGTGTTGGGTGCTATCAAGGAGGGAGAGACCTACCTGCATCGGCTATTGGATGCCTGTTTATTCCGAGTGTTACCGGTTACCGAGCAATTAGCGACCGGGGTTATAGATTTTAAATGTGTTCCCGATGTATTAATCTCCAGTGGCGAAAGTATTCGACACTCGAATAAATAACTCTCATTGGATTTTGAGTGATGGGCAATAATTTGGTATTTCAGGTCTCCAGCGTCAGTTCCGACACGAGAGCCAAGATCAAAGGTCAAAAGCCACTCGTATTATGGTTGACCGGGCTTAGCGGTGCGGGGAAAACTACCGTCGCCAACGCCATTGAAGTGGCGTTGGTTGAGCGGGGTCACCACACCTTTTTGATCGATGGCGACAATGTTCGCCTTGGGTTGTGTCGAGATCTGGCGTTCAGCGATGCCGATCGTGAGGAGAATATCCGGCGTGTAGCAGAGGTATCGCGATTATTCGTTGATGCCGGTCTTATTGTGATCACCTCATTCATCTCTCCGTTCGAGCGAGATCGAACGCTCGCGCGCGAGGTCATCGGCGCTGATGCATTTATTGAGATTTTTATTGATGCACCACTTTCTGAGTGTGAGCGGCGGGACCCAAAGGGGCTTTACGTGAAAGCCCGTAAGGGGTTGATCAAAAAATTCACCGGCATCGACTCTGTTTACGAAGCCCCACGTGCCCCCGATATTCACCTTAATACGTTGGAGCACGACGTGTCGACGCTGGTCTCAAGGGTATTGGCATATCTTGATGAGCGGGAGTTAGCGTAGAAGATTTCAAGACTTTACGATAACAACGATACCCAAAATGATAATGGCAACCCCGGCGAAGTATTGTGGTTGGAAGCGCTCTCCCAATATGAAGTGACTTCCAATCGGTACTAGCACGAATGCAAGTGCCATCAATGGGTAGGCTTTGCCTAATTCAATCTTCTGCAGTACCCATATCCAGGCAATTGTAGTGATGCCATACAGTGCGAAAGCTGAAAATAATGTAATCAGTGTTTTGGTATCAAACCAGCTACCACTTTGATGCAAGGCCGCAGCGCTAAGCTTAAATAGAATTTGCCCGATGGCAATTCCGACAACACAAGCAAACGCTATCAGGTAAATCATGCTGAGTGGTCCTTGTTAGGCAGGATATGTTTTTTGCGTAACACGTGGAAAGCTTGGCGCGGGGAGGATGAAATGTCATGGCCGATGAATGCCAGTAAAAATTGAATTCCGACAATGACAGGTAAAGCGGATAGCATCACAGTGCCGGCTGGTGTCGATACATTGGATTGCATAGACTCGATCCAATGGCTAATGCCGAAGGTTGACCCCGCGACTAACAGTATTATGCCTAGCGGAAGCTCAATCGATGCCAGCGACATGCCGCGAAGGTAATAATTGTAAAAAATGCGTTTGCCGAAGTTTCGGATATGTTTGACGAGAAACTCTCCAATTACTTTGGAGATTTTCAGATTGCTGACTTCATCTTCATACTTGGCATCCATAGGGATGTCAATGACAACGCCGCCCAATGTGTTGAGGCGAAAAAGCATGTCAGTTTCAAAGAAGTAACGCTGGCTTATCTTGTTAAGGGGTAGGTGTTTGGCTATTTCACTGTGAATTGCTGTATAGCCGTTGGTCGGGTCGAATAGCTCCCAATAGCCCGAAGACAATTTCGTCATAAATGACAGGACAGCATTACCGAACAGCCGAATTTTTGGCATTTCGGATATCTTTTCCAAATTGAAAAAGCGATTGCCTTTGGTGTAGTCAGCGTTGCCGGCGATGATGGGAGAGACAAAGTCACTGATCAGGCTGGGGTCCATCTGTCCATCACCGTCGATCTTCACGATGATATCGATTCCATCCGCGATGGCGGCCTTGTAGCCAGTCATCACCGCTCCGCCGACGCCCAGGTTGACGGGGTTGCGCAATACTACTACGCGTTCGTCGGTACAGTGTTCAATAACGAAATCTCCCGATCCATCCGGGCAGCAATCGTCAACTACGTAGATTTTAGAAACTTCCGGCCCGATCAGCCGAATTACGTCTAATATGTGATTCTTCACTTTATAGCTGGGAATCAGAACCGCTATTGTCGTAGCTTGATCAGACACGCGAGTGCTCCATCTCTCATGCAAAAAAAATTGTAAGGGAGCCTAACATATTCAAGTGTAATGAAGAACAGGGATCTGCATTAAAATTCTTTCCTGCCTCACCGTAATATCCTCGGTTGACAACATTAATATTGTTGACTTTAACGTCATGCAAGCAACAAATGTGCGGGAGCCCTATGTTTACGGGCTGGCGTTGATAGCCCTCATCAAGACCCTGCTCATGAAGGTGTAAAACTAGCGCCGAAACGGGTAGCGTGTTTGAACTTGTGAGGAGGTGAAAGGTCGTTCGGGCATTTTATAAGCTCCTTGTCGCTCCCGGACGCGTGAACCAGTTGCTCAAGGGGGCCCGTGACGGTTGACTTTTGACCAGTGGTGTACGGTACCAACGGTTCGCGGGGGCCTGAATACCAGTCCAGTACTGGAGGTCGCGAACCTCTTGGTAAGTAATTCAGCGACAGTGGTATGCAGCAGGTCCGGATTGGGGTGGCGGCCTTTTCCAAAGCGGGAACCAGGTCATTTTGAGACGAGATGGTCGTTAATTAAGGCATCGCGAGTCTGGAAAGACGTCAACAGGATGATACGTTCCGCCATCCAAAATCACATTTGTTTACCAATGCAGTGAATGGTCTTCTTGGCAATCTTTAGCTTCTGAGTTGTTCCGCTAGACACACATTTTTGGCGGTTGGAAGGCAGAGCTTATTGTTTTTTAAATGTAGCGTAACCGCCCGCTCAATTAGCTCAAGCTTGATCGCTTGGGAAACTTAAAGCTCATTGTTGATGAATTGGAAAGGCTATCCAGCATGATGGAGTTTAGGCGCTCTCTTAAGGTTAGGGGGTATCAACTTTAGGGGTTTTGATGTTTTTCAGGGAATCCTTTTCATGTTTCTGTGATCGTTAAGTGCGCCGTAGTCAAAGCTGTTTCTATATGCAAAATTTATTAATCCTGTAGGCATGTATACGTGTCTACTCTGATTTTCTATACGTCTATTTTTCCATTGTTTTTATGTTGTTGTCGCATGTCGGGATTAGATTATATTCGGTTATGATGTATAAAAGTATCAACCCTAATCCACGCATATTTTAAACTCCATTTTGACGATCCCTTAGGTAGCAGGTGAGCTCAGTCTTCGGGTGGAATTCTGGTTCTAAGCAGATGGCAGCATCGTTTTGTTGTGTGCGACTACCGTGACGAGGCGTCATATAGCTAGGGTTGAGTTATAATTGACTAGGCTGAGCCCTCCAGGTATTTTGATTCGGTTCAGCTTTTCTTAAATGTCGACGCCCTGGCTTCAAGTGGTGTGCTATTTTTTATTTCGAGTCCACGTAGTGCACTAAAAGCGAACGTCTGACGGCCAAATGGCAGCTCTCGACATGACGAGTCACGTATGGCGCAAGGTGCTTATGATTGGAGAGCCTGGCACTTTTTTGCGGCCCATACATTCCATTGGAGTGTTCAAATGAGCTTGGACGCAGCGGTCGGTAATTCCCTTGCGTAAGAGACAGATGCCCAGTCTGGCCAAATTGAACTGGCGGATGGCTGCGTTTTTAGCGCAGGAACACCCCTTTGCGACCAATATATTCAGAATGAGTTGAGTTGTTCTGGTTTTGTGGTAGATTGCCGCGAAAAAATCGCTATGGAAGAATGAGAAATGGTATTCAGTTCGGTCGTGTTCATTTTTTACTTCTTGCCTGTTTTTTTGTGCCTGTATTATTTGACGGGCATCAAGAATGCGGTATTGCTGACGGCAAGCGCCATATTTTATGTGTGGGGAGAGGGACTCTATTTATTACTGCTGGTCGCGTTGTTGGCGGTAAACTTTAGTGCGGGGAAAGTAATAGGGGCAGCGGTTGGGCGAAATCGAAAATTAGCGCTGGCTGTGTTTGTTGTTGTGGATTTATTGGTTCTCGGTGTTTTCAAGTATAGCCAGTTCGTTGTTGATATTGTATCCGGGGTAATCGGTGTTGAATCCACTCATATTGGTATGCATTTACCACTGGGTATTTCATTCTTTATTTTTCAGTTAGTGTCTTACCTTGTAGAGGTGTACAGGCGGACGATTCGCCCGGAGACCAGTATTGTTCGCCTTTCCACCTATGTGATGATGTTTCCACATTTGGTTGCGGGTCCGATTGTTAGATACACCGATATCGAAGGAGAGTTGCGTCATCGAACGGTAGGGGTGGAGAAGTTTGGTCTGGGTGTTCAGTACTTTATCGTCGGGCTGTGCCAAAAGGTAATGATCGCAAACTCGGTTGCACCGGCCGCGGACCATTTATTTGGGCTCGATCCATCGGGCGTTACCTTAGCAGTCGCTTGGATTGGCACGCTGGCCTACACATTGCAAATCTACTTTGATTTCTGTGGCTACTCCAATATGGCCATTGGCCTTGCCTTTATGTTGGGGTTCAGGTTTCCCAAAAATTTTGACTATCCTTACTCTTCGAAGTCTATAACCGAATTTTGGCGTCGCTGGCATATGTCCCTATCTTTTTGGTTTAGGGACTATGTCTATATTCCGTTGGGGGGCAGCCGTGGAGGAGAGATTTCAACGGTTCGAAACCTGCTGATAGTTTTTTTGTCACAGGCCTTTGGCATGGTGCGGCGTGGACTTTCATATTTTGGGGCATGTTTCACGGCTTGTTTGTCGTGCTGGAGAGGGTGTTCTTAAAAGGCATACTCGAAGCGGCTCCCGCTCTACTGGCTCGGGCGTACACTTTGGCTGTAGTCATGGTGGGGTGGGTGTACTTCAGAGCCGATAGTTTTGACCAGGCTTGGATCATCATCAAGGCGCTGGTGGGATTCGGAGGTGCCGTACAAGTATGGCAGCCCATGATGGTCTGGATGACGCCTGAAACAGTCTTGGCCCTCATCGCCGGAGCCATCCTTTCATTTCCTGTTATTCCTTGGTTAGGAACACAGCTTAGGTTAACCAAAGTCAATGGTTCTACGGAGCCTGGCATGCACGGTAGAGATGCGGCGGACGTTCATGCACTGCCAGCCTATTTTCTGCTAGTTGGGTGGGGATGCTGCATGTTCTTGCTTGCCAGCAGTACGCTTAACCCATTTCTTTATTTCCGATTCTAAGGCGTGCATATGAGCCATGTTTCCGAAAGTGTCGAACTGCCAACAGAGACCAAGCTTACGTACCATTGGTGGTTCTTGATTGTTGGCGTGATTCTGATAATGACCGTCGTTCATGTGTTTCCTTTATTCAAAGTTAAGGAACCCGAAATGGCGGAAAACAGGGTGCTGGCGAGCCTCCCTCCTTTTCCGAAAAGTGTTCCTGAATGGGCGGCGTTACCGGCGAAACTGGATGCGTTTGTGATTGACCAGTTTCCACTTCGCACCCAGATGATTACGCGGCTGAATTTTGTCCGATACACGGTGGGTTACTCAGGCTCGAAACGCATCATTGTGGGGCAGAATGGTTGGCTTTTTTATGACGACGGTAGTCATCTGTCTCTGATGTCGGGTAGCCTTATTTTGGACAAACCGAGTGTTGATGCTTGGGTGAGTGGGTTCAGGCAGCGGGTAGATTATCTGAAGAAAAGAGATACGAAGTTTTACTTCATGGTGGCCCCGGTCAAGGAGGATATTTATCCCGAAAATCGACCCAAATGGATGCCTGAAGTTCGCGTGACTACCGAAATCGATGAGATCATCAACGCTTCAAGAAAAGCAGGCTTCGACCAAATTATCGACCCGCGGGAAGCTATTTTCTTGGAGCGCCAAAATCAAAAACTTTATGATGAGTTCGACACGCATTGGACAGGATTGGGTGCCTATATTGCTTATCAGCAGTTAATGACAAGGATGTCTAAAGATTTCGCCGACCTGCAGCCTTTGCCGATGGCCGCCTTTACCCCGGTTCCGGTTACGAAGGCGGGTACTCCGAGAGATTTGTCGTTGATGTTGGGGATATCAGATTTTGTCCCGCACGATCGTGTGTCATTTGCGGGTATGCAGACCCATCCACCCGAAAAAACCACTTTTTTAAGCGATAACCATAGCTGGGTTGCACCGCAGGTTCTTCACACCGAGGCCAAGACTGGAAAAACCCTGCTGCTCCTGAGAGATTCATTTTCAACTGAGTTGCTGCCACTCCTGAAAAAGCATTTTGATACGATCGTGATGGCTCACGTGCAAGATGGTTTTTTTCGAACGGATCTCATTGAACAGTTCAATCCCGATGCCGTTGCAATTGTCGTTATCGAAACGGGAACTCGGCACTCGATGGGGATGATCCCTTCTTTAAGCGAGCCTTGAGAGAGCGTGTTCAACCCCGTTGATCTCCCCCCGAATAGCGATCGTTGAGGTAGTGCCTGGCGGCGGGTACTATCTGGACACTAACTGCAACTAAAATAAGCTGCAGGTGACAAAGTTACTGTACGAGTTCCCTCTGTCAGCGACCGTCGCTATTTTGGTGGTGCTGAGAAGAGGCGGGTATCCGGCGTCGAGCGGGTTCCTTGCGCACCCGTCACATCCCGCGCTTGCCAACCCTGCTCGTTCAGATGGTTGCATGCAGCCACACGATGGTTTTCAATCGGGTGACTTGTGCGTTACTCGTCGAGATGTTTTACACGACGAAGGCTGGGGGGCGGCTGGCCGATGTGGACAGAGGAACCTCGGGCCCGTTCTTGCAACCCTACAGAAAAAGATGTGACTTAATGATTATTTTAGTAACCGGTGGTTCAGGCTTTATCGATGCAGGTTTTGTATCGGGTTGCGTGGAGAATAATTACTCCGGCCAAATGGCATGAGGATTCTTCTGCTGGGCAAAAATGGCCAGGTAGGCTGGGAACTCCAACGCAGTTTGGCGCCTTTGGGTCAAGTCCTGGCGCTGGACTCAAAAAGCCAGGATTACTGCGGTGACTTGGCCGACTTGAAAGGATTGGCGGCCACTGTGCAGCGCTTTGCGCCTGACATAATTGTTAACGCCGCGGCCTACACTGCCGTTGATAAGGCCGAAAGTGAGCCTGAGCAAGCGTTGCGAGTCAACGCTGAGGCTCCGGCAGTATTGGCAGCAGAAGCCCGAAAGCTGAATGCCTTACTGGTGCATTATTCGACTGACTATGTGTTCGCCGGCGACGGCGATACGCCCTGGCAGGAAAGCGACCCGACGGGGCCTCTGAGCGTTTATGGCACTACCAAGCTACAAGGTGAGCACGCCATTCAGACATCTGGTTGCGCGCATCTTATCTTCCGTACAAGTTGGGTGTACGCAGCGCGAGGTAACAACTTCGCCAAAACCATGCTGCGCCTGGCTATCGAGTGTGACAGCCTGAATGTCATCGACGATCAGTTTGGCACGCCGACCGGCGCGGACCTTCTGGCGGATGTCACTGCTCATGCTATCCGCGCGATGCGCATGGACCCTCAACTGGGAGGCGTTTACCATCTTGCGGCTGCAGGCGAGACCACCTGGCACCGCTACGCTCGTTTTGTACTCGAGCAAGCGCAAGCGGCCGGTGTGGTACTCAAGGTTGCGCCTGCATCGATAGGTGCGATTGCGACCACTGCGTATCCGACACCTGCCAAGCGCCCGGGCAACTCTCGACTTAACACTCACAAATTGCAGAATGCCTTCTCACTTCGTTTGCCAGATTGGCAGGGCGGTGTGGCACGGATGCTGATAGAAATTCTAGAGAAATGAAAATGCTCAAACGTAAAGGAATTATTTTGGCGGGTGGTTCGGGCACACGCCTGCACCCTGCGACCCTGGCTATTTCCAAGCAGCTGCTGCCCGTTTATGACAAGCCGATGATTTATTATCCGCTGACCACATTGATGTTGGCAGGTATCCGCGACATTCTGATTATTTCCACGCCGCAGGACACCCCGCGCTTCGAACAGCTTTTGGGGGATGGCAGTAATTGGGGGTTGAATATCTCCTATGCCGTACAAGCATCACCGGACGGCCTGGCCCAAGCGTTCATTATCGGTGAGGAGTTTATTGGTAATGATCTGTCTGCCTTGGTGTTGGGTGACAATATCTACCACGGTCATCATTTTGATGAGCTGCTCAAGAGTGCGATGCTGCGTGAGGACGGCGCCAGCGTTTTTGCCTACCACGTGAACGATCCGGAGCGTTATGGCGTTGTAGATTTTGATGCGCAAGGCAAAGCCATCAGTCTTGAAGAGAAACCGCTGCAACCCAAGTCAAATTACGCGGTAACAGGCCTTTATTTCTACGACCACGACGTCGTTGAAATTGCCAAGAGCATCAAGCCATCACCTCGTGGCGAACTCGAGATTACTGATCTCAACCGTGTTTATATGGAACGCGGCAAGCTGTCGGTGGAAATCATGGGCCGCGGTTATGCATGGCTCGACACCGGCACCCACGATTCGTTGCTGGAGGCCAGTAGTTTCATCGCTACGCTCGAGCATCGTCAGGGGCTTAAAGTGGCTTGCCCCGAAGAGATTGCATTTCGTCAAAAGTGGATTGATGCAGAGCAGTTGGAGATGCTTGCGGCACCGCTTTCTAAAAGCGGTTACGGTAAATACCTGAAGCGCCTGCTGCACGAAAAGATTTTTTAAAGAGCCGACTGTAAGGCGGCATCGTGTGATGTTGCCTTAAGTTTATTTGCCCTGTACCGCCGCCAAGCCGGCTCTGATAACACCTTGGAGACATCGTAAAGATGAAAGCCACTTCCCTCGCCATTCCAGATGTTCTTCTGTTTGAACCGAACGTATTCGGGGACGAGCGCGGTTTTTTCTATGAAAGTTTCAATCAGAAAGTTTTCGAAGAGGCCGTCGGAAAACCTGTTCAATTCGTGCAAGACAACCATTCCAAGTCAGTGCGCGGCGTACTTCGCGGGCTGCATTACCAGATCAAGCAGGCCCAAGGAAAGCTAGTTCGTGTTGTACAAGGAGAAGTCTTTGACGTGGCCGTGGACTTACGTCAAAGCTCGCCTACATTCGGCAAGTGGGTGGGCGCCCACCTCAGTGCCAGTAACCGTGCGCAGCTCTGGATACCGGAAGGGTTCGCCCATGGTTTTGTGGTGCTTTCGGAATCGGCTGAGTTTCTCTACAAAACGACCGATTATTGGGCGCCGGAGCACGAGCGCAGTCTTGCGTGGAATGACGCGGATGTCGCTATTGAGTGGCCGATTTCCGAACCGCCTACACTTTCGGCTAAAGACACAAATGCCAAAAGTTTGGTGGATGCTGAAACCTTCCCTTAGTCGAATCCTCGTTTCAGTAGTCTTAACGCGTCCACTCAGGTTGGGAGTGGACACGAGGGTAATTGGCCGTTTGTTTTGACGATTGTCGGTTCAAAAAAGGGCAGCAAGCCTGCTGACTTTACAGCGCCTTAGTCAATGTGTTCGGCGCAACACCAACCACAACGCCCCCCCAATCAACACCCCCCCATACAAATGCGCCATCGACAACGGCTCCCCCAGCAACAACGCCCCCCACAACACCCCAAACGGCGGAATCATAAACGTCACCGTCATCGACTTCACCGGCCCAATGGACGACAGCAAACGGAAGTACAGGATGTAGGCAAACGCCGTACACACCAGCCCCAACCCCAGCAACGAAGACCATACCTGCCAACCACCCCAGCTCGCTGGTGGATGGCTGATGGCGCTGTAGGCAAAGAACGGCAGTAAGAACAGGGTAGCGCCGAGCATGCTGCCCAACGCCGCAAGTCGGCTGTCCAGGCCGCCACGTTGATCGAGCCAGCGCCGCGCAAGGAAACCGGCAAAGCCGTAGCACGTGGTGGCCAGCAGGCAGGCTAGTGCGCCCATCAACAAGTCCAGATCAAAGGCTACCGGCCCGGCACGGGTCAGGACTCCTACGCCAAACAGGCCCAAACACACACCTGCGATTTTCGAAGGGGTCAGGCGTTCACTGAAGAACAACCCGCCAATCAACACGCCCATCAACGGCGTGGTGGCGTTGAAGATCGCCGAGTAGCCTGCCGGCAGCACCTGGGCCGCCACGGAGTACATGGTGGCGGGAATCCCGGAGTTGATCACGCCGAGCAGCAGCACGGTCTTGAACTTGCCCTGGAAGTCCCAGTTCACGCGCATCATCGTGAGGATCACCAGCAACCCGGCGGCAGCAATCGACACGCGAAAAAACGCAGTCGGCACCGTGCCGATTTCCGGCGCAATGATGCGCATGAACAGGAAGCTGGCGCCCCAAATGGCAGCCAGCCCCAACAGGTACAGGGTGTCGACAGGTCTCACGGAACACTCCTACATCAATAAGGCGGCGAGTGTTGCCCAGTGGCCTGCGCGACACAATCGCTAATTACAGGACAAACCGCGTGACCATGCCGTTGAGGTCCACCGCCAGGCGCGACAATTCGTGGCTGGCCGCCGAGGTCTGGGTGGCACCGGCGGCGGTCTGGGTCGACAGGTCGCGGATGTTCACCAGGCTGCGGTCGACATCGCGGGCCACCAGGGCCTGTTGCTCGGCGGCGCTGGCGATCACCAGGTTGCGTTCACTGATTTGCGAGATGGCGGCGGTGATTTTTTCCAGGGCGCTGCCGGCGTTGTTGGCCCGCTGCAAGGTCTGGCCGGCGTGCTCGGCGCTGCTGTTGAGCGCTTCGACGGTGCCTTGGGTACCTTGCTGGATGCCGTTGATCATCTGCTCGATTTCTTCGGTGGAGTCCTGGGTGCGTTGCGCCAGCGAGCGCACCTCGTCGGCCACCACTGCAAACCCACGCCCGGCCTCACCTGCGCGGGCGGCTTCGATGGCGGCATTCAGCGCCAGCAGGTTGGTTTGCCCGGCGATGCCGCGGATCACTTCCAGCACTTTGCTGATGTCCTGGGCTTGTACGGCCAACCCTTCGGCCTTGTTCGAGGCGCCGAGCACTTCGTCCACCAGGTTCTGGATCGAGCTGATGGTTTCGCTGATCTGGTAATGACCGTGCTTGCTGTCTTCGTCGGAGGCCTTGGATGCCTCGGCGCTGGACACCGCATTGGCCGCGACTTCGTCCACTGCCGCACTCATCTCGTTGACGGCGGTGGCGGCCTGTTCGATCTCATCGTTCTGCGCTTGCAAGCCACGGGTGCTCTGCTCCATCACCGAACTCATCTCTTCGGCTGCGGACGCCAGTTGCTGCGCCGACTCGCTGATGCCATGGAGGGTGGTGCGCAACTGGTCCTGCATGGTGGCCAGGGCCGTCAACAGTTGCGCCGGTTCGTCGCTGCCTTTGACCACGACGGGCTGGCTCAAATCACCACCGGCAATGGTGCGCGCCACGGCCAGGGCCTGGCCGAGCGGGGCGGTGATGCTGCGGGTCAGCAGCCAGGCGAGCAACAAGGTCGCGATCAGCGCGCACACAATGATCAGGCCGACCACCCACTGCGCGCTGGTATACATCTGCGCCGCCGCGTCTGCTGCGGTTTCCACGCCTTTTTGGTTGAAGGTAATCATGTCCTCCAGGCTTTTATTCAGGAGCGTGCCCTGCGGGCCGAGGCGCGTGCTGAGCAGGTCGATGGCGTCTTGCTGTTGATCCTTGTCGACCAGCTCCACCATCTGGCTGACGATACTGTTGTAAGTGTTCACATTGATGTTGAGCTGCTTGAGCATGGCGCGTTCGTCGTCGCCGCTGAGCAGGTCTGCGTGGTGCTCCAGCAGGGTGTTGAGTTCGCTGCGCTGGTTGGCGATCAGGCTTTTGCTGTTGTCGCGGATCCGTGATTCGTCGGTGGTCGCCATGCGCATCGACTCCAGGCGGATGCTGGCGATGCAGGCGGCAGCGTCGTGGATATTCTCGATGCTCGGCATCCACGATTCTTCAATCACCAACGCGCTTTCGCGCAGCTTGGCCATCTGCCCCAGGCCAAACATTCCGACGATCACCAGCATGCTGGCCAACACCCCAAAACTCAGGCTGGCGCGCAGACCGATCGGCATATTCCTCAATGACATCTTAGTGCTCCTTAGGCGATTTGAACCGGTTCCCGGGTCGGTCTTCAGACCTTGTTAGGTTGGGAAGGGCGCGCTATATATCAAAGTGCCATCAAGGTGGTAATCGGGGTTTCCCCTAAGTGGTATCAAGGGTGTTACATACGTTGAGAACTCACAGGTTTGCGCGGTTTCCTGGCAATGAGCGTCAAGCCCCGCAGCTCCAGGCCTGTAGCGGTGGGCGGCGCGACTTTATGGTGTTTTTGCTGACCGTACGGTCGATTGGTGAAAACTGAAAATAAATGTACAAATTGCATGATGTTGTACAGTCAGGCCGTGCAAATCATCCTTCTCCTGCCTCGATTCACTGGCTAAGCTCAGGCATCCAGATACCCGTTCGAGGTTTCCCGCATGTCGCCATCCGCCCCTGCCATTGCCCGCATGATCCTCGATGGCTTCGACGATTACCGTGAGCATTTTCGCCAGATCACCGACGGCGCCCGCGAGCGTTTCGAAAAGGCTCAGTGGCAGCAAGGGCAGGCGGCATCGGCGGCGCGGATCAATTTGTATGAAGAGAAGGTCGCTGAAGTCACGGCGCGTCTGCGTGCCCACTTCGATGAGGCGGCGTTGCTGGCAGTGGACGAGTGGCCATTGGTCAAAAGCGCGTACATCGGCCTGATCGACCTGCGTTTTGACGATGAGCTGTCCGAGACCTGGTACAACTCGATCTTTTGCGGGCTGTTCAGCCATGACCTGATCAGCGACGGCTGCATGTTCATCCACACCACGCGGCCCAGCCTGCGCCGGGCACGTGCGGCGCAAACGCGTACCTATAAGCCTGCGGGCGACCTGGCGGCGACGCTGGCGCAGATCTTCGCCGATTACCGCTTCAGCGAAGCCTACGCCGACCTCGACGGCGACCTGCGCCGCCTCCAGGCGCAGTTGCGCGAAAACCTGCCGGATTGGGTGTGCAAAGACCCGCAGCTGAGCATCGAGCTGTTTTCGTCGGTGCTTTACCGGAATAAAGGCGCCTATCTGGTTGGGCGCATTTTTACCCGCGACGAGCAGTGGCCACTGGTGATCCCGTTGTTGCACCGCGAAGGGCGCGGCATCCAGATCGATGCGCTGATCACCGACGAAGCCGATGTGTCGATCATCTTCTCCTTCACGCGCTCCTACTTCATGGTCGATGTGCCGGTGCCGGCCGAGTTTATCGGCTTTCTCAAGCGCATCCTGCCGGGCAAGCACATTGCCGAGTTGTACACCTCGATCGGGTTTTACAAACATGGCAAGTCGGAATTTTACCGCGCGTTGATCAACCACCTGGCGACCACCGATGATCAATTCATCATGGCGCCCGGCGTGCGCGGCATGGTCATGAGTGTGTTCACGCTGCCGGGCTTCAACACCGTGTTCAAGATCATCAAGGACCGTTTTTCGCCGTCGAAGAACGTCAACCGCGCCACGGTGATCGAGAAGTACCGGCTGGTCAAAAGTGTTGACCGTGTGGGGCGCATGGCCGACACCCAGGAGTTTGCCGATTTCCGTTTTCCCTTGAGCAAATTCGAGCCCGAATGCCTGGTCGAGTTACTGGAAGTCGCCGCCGGCACGGTGCAGGTGGAGGGCGATACGGTACTGATTCGCCACTGCTGGACCGAGCGGCGCATGACCCCGCTCAACCTCTACCTGGACAACGCCAACCCCGCCCAGGTGCGCGAAGCCCTGGAAGACTATGGCCTGGCGATCAAGCAACTGGCGGCGGCGAACATCTTCCCCGGCGACATGCTGCTGAAGAACTTCGGCGTCACCCGCCACGGTCGTGTGGTGTTCTATGACTATGACGAGATCTGCTTTCTCACCGAAGCCAATTTCCGCCACATCCCCGCGCCGCGCACGCCTGAAGATGAAATGGCCTCGGAGCCCTGGTACTCCATCGGCCCGCTGGACGTGTTCCCGGAAGAGTTCCCGCCGTTCCTGTTCGCCGACGCCGGCCAGCGCAAGCTGTTCGACGAGTTGCATGGTGAGTTGTACAACGCCGACTACTGGAAAGGCCTGCAGGAAGCGATTCGCGCCGGCAAGGTGATTGATGTGTTTCCGTATCGGCGCAAAGACCCGCTGTAAACGCATATACCGTTTGGGAGGAGGCTTGCTCCCGATAGCCATAGGAATTTTTAACAACGTCTGTGCGAAGTGGGCTGTTGTGGCGAGCAGGCTTGCCCTGCGTTGGGCTGCGCAGCGGCCCCAAAAACAGACTCAGAGTTCTTTCAGGAGTATCTCGGTGTCTACAATGGGGCTGCTGCGCAGCCCAGCGCAGGGCAAGCCTGCTCGCCACAGAGGAGCGTGGGTTAAGACAGTTGCTCCCACATTTGATCCGGTTTACTTAGCCGTCTGCCAGATCAGCCGCTTTTCTGCCACACTTGTCGGCCGTGCATAAATAGACGACCTGCAAAGTACCTGATGACTGACCAAGCGCCCGCTATCGACCAACTGCTCAAAAACCTCGATCACGCCATGCTCGCCGACCGCCACCGCTTGCGGCGCCAGTTGCTTGAGCTGCGCAAGAAGCCCGACGAGGAGAAGCTGGCGCAGTGGGTCACGCGTATGCAGGCGTCCTGCGCCCAAGTCACCGCGCGGCGTGCCAGCCTGCCAGTGATTCGCTATGACGACAGCCTGCCGATCGCGGCCAAGCGTGACGAGATCAAAGAGGCGCTAAACAAGCATCAGGTGCTGATCATTGCCGGCGAAACCGGTTCGGGTAAAACCACCCAGTTGCCGAAGATCTGCCTGGAGATTGGGCGCGGCCAGTACGGCCTGATCGGCCACACCCAGCCGCGCCGGATTGCTGCGCGCAGCGTCGCCAGCCGGGTTGCCGAAGAGCTGGCCACGCCATTGGGCGCGCTGGTCGGCTATCAGGTGCGTTTTGAAGACCAGAGCGATTCCAACACGCTGATCAAGCTGATGACCGACGGCATTTTGCTGGCGGAAACCCAGAACGACCGTTATCTGGAACGCTACGACACCATCATCGTCGACGAAGCCCACGAACGCAGCCTGAACATCGACTTCCTGCTCGGCTACCTGAAAACCCTGCTGCCGCGCCGCCCGGACCTGAAAGTCATCATCACCTCGGCGACCATCGACCTGGAACGCTTTTCCAAGCACTTCGACGATGCGCCGATTGTCGAGGTCTCGGGCCGCACGTTCCCGGTCGACACCTGGTATCGCCCGTTGACGCTGGAGCAGGACGAGGAGGGCAACCGCGTCGAGGATGACTTGACGGTCGACCAGGCGATCCTCGCCACCCTCGACGAAATTGCCGCCTATGAGCGCAGCGAACGCCGCAGCCCCGGCGATGTGCTGGTGTTTTTGCCGGGCGAACGCGAAATTCGCGACGCCGCCGACATGCTGCGCAAGGCCCAGCTCAAGCACACTGAAATTCTGCCGCTCTACGCGCGCCTGTCGCCGGCCGAACAGCAGCGGATTTTCCAGTCCCACCCAGGCCGCCGCGTGGTGTTGGCGACCAACGTCGCGGAAACCTCGCTGACCGTGCCGGGCATTCGCTATGTGATCGACAGCGGCACCGCGCGCATTAGCCGCTACAGCTACCGCGCCAAGGTGCAGCGCCTGCCGATCGAGGCGATTTCCCAGGCCAGTGCCAACCAGCGTAAAGGCCGCTGCGGCCGGGTTGAGCCGGGCATTTGCATTCGTTTGTACAGCGAAGAAGATTTTATCGGCCGCCCGGAATTTACCGACCCGGAAATCCTGCGCACCAACCTCGCCGCCGTGATCTTGCAGATGCTGCACCTGCGCCTGGGCGAAATCACTGACTTCCCGTTTATCGAGCCGCCGGATGGCAAGGCGATCAGCGACGGTTTTAACCTGCTGCAAGAGCTCTCGGCAGTCGACCGCAACAGCCAGCTCACGCCCCTGGGCCGGCAGTTGGCGCGCTTGCCGGTGGACCCGCGCATGGGCCGCATGCTGCTCGAAGCGGCCAAGCTTGGCAGTTTGCAGGAAGTGTTGATTGTGGCCAGTGCCATGTCGATCCAGGACCCACGCGAGCGTCCGCCGGAGCGCCAGCAAGCCGCCGACCAGGCCCACGCGCAATGGAAGGATGCAGATTCGGACTTCGCCGGGCTGGTCAATCTGTGGCGCGGCTTTGAAGAACAGCGCCAGGCACTGACCGCCAGCCCATTGCGCAACTGGTGCCGCAAGAACTTCCTGAATTACCTGCGCCTGCGCGAGTGGCGTGACTCCCATCGCCAGTTGAGCCTGATCTGCCGCGATATGCAGCTGACGGTCAACAAGGAGCCGGCCGACTTTGCGAAACTGCACAAGGCGGTGCTGTCCGGTTTACTCAGCCAGATCGGCCAGAAAACCGAAGACGGCGATTACCTGGGCGCACGGCAGCGGCGCTTCTGGATTCACCCGTCCTCGGGCATCGGCAAAAAACGTCCGCAATGGCTGATGACCGCCGAACTGGTGGAAACCACCAAGCTGTATGCGCGCATGGTCGCCAAGATCGATGCCGACTGGATCGAGCCGCTGGCCGGGCACCTGATCAAGAAAAACCACTTCGAACCGCACTGGGAAAAGAAGCGCGGTCAAGTGGTGGCGTTTGAGCAGATCACCCTGTTCGGGCTGATTGTGGTCGGGCGCCGGCCGGTACATTACGGGCCGATTGACCCGGTGGTGTCCCGCGAGTTGTTTATTCGTGAAGGGTTGGTACGCGGCGAGATTCAATCCCGCGCCAAGTGCCTCACGGCCAACCAGCAACTGCTGGAACAGCTCGATGAACTGGAGGCCAAGGCCCGTCGTCGCGACATTCTGGCGGATGAAGAAACCCTGTACGCCTTTTATGACGCGCGCTTGCCGGCAGAGATCCACCAGACCGCCACGTTCGACAGTTGGTACAAGGTCAACAGCCAGAAAGACCCGCAACTGCTGATCATGCGTGAAGAAGACGTGCTGGCCCGCGAGGCCAGTGAAGTCACCGCCGCGCATTACCCCGACACCCTGCACCTGGGCGACCTGGAACTGGCCCTGAGTTACCACTTTGAACCCAACCACCCCCGCGACGGCGTAACCCTGCGCGTACCGGCGCCGCTGTTGCCGGCGTTGCCGCCTGAGCGCCTGGAGTGGCTGGTGCCGGGTGTGATCGAAGCCAAGTGCATTGCGCTGGTGCGCAACTTGCCCAAGGCGCTGCGCAAGAACTTTGTGCCGGTGCCGGATTTCGTCAAGGCCGCCCTGCAACGTATCGAATTTGGCCAGGGCTCGTTGCCCCAGGCGCTGGGCCGCGAATTGCTGCGCATGACCGGCGCGCGGGTCAGCGATGAAGCCTGGGCCGAGGCGGCGCAGCAGGTGGAAAGCCACCTGAAGATGAACCTGGAGGTGGTTGACGGCCAGGGCAAGTTCCTGGGCGAAGGCCGCGACCTGGCCGAGCTGACCGCACGTTTCGCCGAGGCCAGCCAGGCCGCATTGGCTGTACCGCAAACCGCGAAAAGCCAACAGCCGGTGGAAGCCAAGGTGTTTGCCGCCGTGGCGGAAAAGACCCAGCAAAAGATTGCTGGCCTGTCGATGACGGTGTATCCGGCACTGGTCGAAGAAAACGGCACGGTCAAGGAAGGGCGTTTCTCCACTGCCGCCGAAGCCGAGTTTCAGCACCGCCGCGCCTTGCAGCGCCTGCTCATGCAGCAACTGGCGGAACCGGCAAAATTCCTGCGCGGCAAATTGCCTGGGTTGACTGAGCTGGGCCTGATGTACCGCGAGCTGGGGCGCATTGATGCGCTGGTGGAAGATATTCTGTTGGCCAGCCTCGACACCTGCGTGCTCGAAGGCGAAGCCAGCCTGCCGCGTGACGGCGCGGGTCTGGCTGCGTTGGCCGAACGCAAGCGCGGCAGTTGGACCGAACACGCCGAACGCCTGGCGCGCTTGACCCTGGACGTGCTGAAACTCTGGCATGGCTTGCAGAAACGCTTCAAAGGCAAGATCGACCTGGCCCAGGCGGTGGCGTTGAACGACATCAAACAGCAACTCAGCAACCTGGTGTATCCCGGTTTTGTGCGCGAAACCCCGGCGCAGTGGTTCAAGGAATTGCCGCGCTTTCTCAAGGCCATCGAGCTGCGCCTGGAGAAGTTGCCAAGCCAGGTGCAAAAGGATCGGGTCTGGAGCTCGGAGTTGGGCGGCCTGTGGGCGCAGTACCAGAACCGTTTGAACAAACATGCCCAGGAAGGCAAGCGCGACCCGCAGTTGGAACTTTACCGCTGGTGGTTGGAGGAATACAGGGTGTCGCTGTTTGCCCAGCAGTTGGGCACCAAGGTGCCGATTTCCGATAAGCGTTTGAGCAAACAGTGGAGCCTGGTCGAGGCCTGAATTCTTCCTCGATCCTCCAGGCAACGCCCAACCCCTGTGGGAGCTGGCTTGCCTGCGATGGCATCACCGCCGTTTGGCTGATACACCGCAGTGTCTGCATCGCAGGCAAGCCAGCTCCCACTGTGGATTGCGGGGGTTAATCCCGGGGATGGCGCCAAATGCGCGAGGTTGTGGCAAACTTCGCAGACATAAAGACCGGTAACGCCGCGAAACACTGTGGTGCGATGGGATAAAGCGTTGCCAGTTTGATGCCCGCTGGAGGGTATCGAACGAATTAAAGTTTGGTACGACGGTACCAATATCTTCTCTGCCTGACAGATTTAGAGGAACGACCGTGCATAACGTCGTCATCAGCGGCACTGGCCTGTACACCCCGGCCAACAGCATCTCCAACGAAGAGCTGGTGCAGTCTTTCAATGCTTACGTGCAACAGTTCAATTCAGACAACGCTGCCGCCATCGAGCGCGGTGACGTGCAGGCATTGACCGAGTCCAGCGCCGCCTTTATCGAGAAAGCGTCGGGCATCAAGAGCCGCTTTGTGATGGACAAGGACGGCATCCTTGACCCACAGCGCATGGCCCCGTGCTTGCCCGAGCGCAGCAACGACGAGTGGTCGGTACTCTGCCAGATGGCCGTCGGCGCCGCCGAACAAGCCCTGCAGCGCGCCGGCAAGACCGCCGCCGACATCGATGGCGTGATCGTCGCCTGCTCCAACCTGCAGCGCGCCTACCCGGCCATCGCCATTGAAGTCCAGGAAGCCCTGGGCATCCAGGGTTTCGGCTTCGACATGAACGTGGCGTGTTCCTCGGCTACCTTCGGCATCCAGAACGCGGCCAACAGCATCCAACTGGGCCAGGCCCGGGCGATCCTGATGGTCAACCCGGAAGTCTGCACCGGCCACTTGAATTTTCGCGACCGCGACAGCCATTTCATCTTCGGTGATGCGGCCACGGCGGTGATTCTTGAGCGTGCTGATCTGGCGACCTCCGAGCACCAGTTCGACGTGGTCAGCACCAAGCTGCTGACCAAGTTTTCCAATAACATCCGCAACAATTTCGGTTTCCTCAACCGTACCGCCGAAGAAGGCATCGGCGCCCCGGACAAGCTGTTCGTGCAGGAAGGCCGCAAAGTCTTCCGTGATGTCTGCCCGATGGTTGCCGAGTTGATCGGTGTACACCTGCAAGAAAACCAGCTGAGCGTGACCGACGTGAAGCGCTTCTGGCTGCACCAGGCCAACCTGAGCATGAACCACCTGATTGTGAAGAAGCTGCTGGGCCGCGAAGCCTCGGTGGAAGAAGCGCCGGTGATCCTTGATACATACGCCAATACCAGCTCGGCGGGCTCGGTGATCGCGTTTCACACCTATCAGGACGATCTGCCCAAGGGCTCGGTTGCAGTGCTCAGCTCGTTCGGTGCGGGTTACTCGATCGGCAGCGTGATCCTGCGCAAGCGCTAATCTTGTGGGAGCTGGCTTGCCTGCGATGGCATCACTGTGGTGTGACTGATCCACCGAGGTGCCTTCATCGCAGGCAAGCCAGCTCCCACATTGATCCTATTTCCAAGGCAAGATCGAGGTTTGAATGGCAGCAGCGGACGACGCGCACCTGCTTGAACGGCTGCTCAAGGGCGAGCAGCGGGCCTACAAGGAACTGGTCACCACCTACCAGAGTGCAATGCGCGCGGTAGCCTATGCCATTGTCGGCCAGCGCCACGCCGATGAAGTGGTGCAAGACGCCTGGTTGTCAGTGGTGCGTAACCTGGCCAAGTTCGAAGGGCGCTCCAGCCTCAAAACCTGGCTGCTGACCATCACCGCCAATTCTGCCAAGGGCCGCTACAAACAGAATCGCCGGGAAGTATTGCTCGACGATTTGCCTTCGCCCCACGGCACCATTGGCGATGACCGCTTCGTCCCCGACGACGGCCACTGGGCCGTTGCGCCTTACGCCTGGCACCAGGACACCCCGGAAGCCTTGCTGACCGAGGATGAACTGCGCAAATGCCTGGAGCATACAATCCTGAGCTTGTCGGAGCTGCAAAGCAGCGTATTGGTGTTGCGTGAACGTCAGGGCCTGGAGTTGGAGGAGATTTGTAATCTTCTGACCCTCTCGCTCTCCAATGTCCGTGTGCTGTTGCATCGAGCACGGCTTAAAGTCTTCGCCACGGTGGAGCATTTTGAGGAAACGGGCGAATGTTGACCTGTAAGGAACAAGTGGCGCGGTCCAGTGACTACCTCGATGGGCAATTGACCTTTCGAGAGCGTTTGCTGGTGCGTCATCACTTGATGTTCTGCCCCAACTGCCGGCGATTTATTCGTCAGATGCGCCTGATGCAGGCGACTTTGAAGATCATGCCGGAGGAGCCGGTAAAGGACGCTGATGCACTGGCTGATCGGCTGGTGGCCGAAAGGCTCAAAGATCAGTAACGGTGGGAAAGAGGCAGGCTCGCGTGGGTGAGTCGAACGGATGATGGGGATCGACCCACCCACGCAAGGCTGTTGAAACCCCCTCGGGCCGTCCTGGCCCAAGGGTTATTGCATGCACATTTAGAACTTGGCTTCAGCATCCAACTGCAAGGTGTTGGTGTTGGCATCACGCTGCGTGCGGCTGGCGTAGTCAGCCTTGGTCAGGAAGTACGTGGCGCCGAGGGCGAAGTTCTTGTCGATGTCGTAGCTGACTTTGAGCTTGTGACCGCGCGAACCGGTGGTGCCGTTGGCGAAGTCCGAATCGGTGAAGGCGCCAACCACTGCATCACGTTGCGTATCGCGGTAGTTGTAGTCCAGGTTGAAACCGAACACCTTGGATTTGGCACCGATCAACCAGGCGGTGTCCTGGTCGGTCACCGCATCGTTGTTTTTCACGTACTGGCCGTAGAACGCCAAAGGCACGGCCAGGCCGCCGATGTCGGCTTGGGCAAAGCCTTCATACAGGCGGAATTCGTTGTTGGCCGAGTTGCCGTTGACCGCCAGCGCGCATGGCGTGGTGGTGGTTGTGCAGCGGCTGTCCTTGTCGTTCTGGTAGGCGTAGACGCTGCCGCCCAGGGTCATTTTCAGGTTGTCGGTGAGCGAGAAGCGCGTGCCCAACTGGCCGGAGGTCAGGCGCAGGTCGTGGCGAAATTGCACGCCGTCGCCGTCTACGTTGTCCTTGAGGTTGTAGTTACCCAGGCTGCCGAACAGCTCGGCGCTGCCGCCCAATGGGTACTTGTAGGTGACGGCCAGGCCTTCAGGGTTGATGTCGCTATCCCAGATCACGTCGCCCATGTTTACCCACGGCTGCAGCATCTTGCCGCCGATCACGTGCAGGTTCTTGATCTGGTCCGGGTGGTAGTCGATGTAGCCCAGGTCCAGCCAGATCGACTTCTTGTCGAAGTAGTTGTCCTGGTCCTGGTTGGTGGAGCGCGCGTCGTCGCTGCTGCCGGTGGCCACGCGGATGCCGGTGTCAACCTGGGAGTTGATTTCGGTGTAGGCACCCAGGCGGGCACGGATGCGCTGACGGTCTTTGTCGCGGCCGCCGTTGTTGGATTCGCCCTGGATCTTCACGGTTTCCTGACGGAAGCGCACATCACCCTTGAGCTGAGTGCGTGCGGCCCAGGCCAGCTTCTGATCGAAGACGCTGAGGTCGTTGGTTTTTTTCGCGGTGGCCGCGATCTGCTCGTTGGTCTCTTGTTGAGCTTGCTGTGCGATCTGCTTTTCTTTCTGGTCCTTGGCTAATTCCGTTTGCAGTTCGGTGTACTGCGCAGCGGTGATCTGGCCGTTGGCCTTGAGCATGTCGAGCAATTTAGCGTCGACTGCAGCGCTGGCCGGAACGCTCAGGGCCAGCAACAGGCCGCCACACAGGGCCGCCGCAGTTTTAGTGGAAGCAAGACGCATATCAATCTCCGAAAGTGAGGAGGGATGGCAAACCATCCAGGACACAACCGACCGATGACGGACGGAAAATAGCCGCCTGGTAGAACCAGGCGCTCTAAAAACAGGCGTCAGTATCGCGATCGTTTATGACGGAGTAGTGGCTAAGTGATTTCACCTAGATGACAAATTATTTAATCTGGAACTAATTGTTTCTAGGTTTGTCGCGCTCGTTTCGAGGTGTGCCTGGCGCCGCGATAGGCGATACTCGCCAGGCTTTCACGCCAAGAAACAGTGAGGATGCCGATGCCGCTGCAACGCCTGGACAAGCTGTCTGCAATCGCCCCGCAAGTCTGGGATGCCCTGGTGCCGCAGGCCCAACCCTTTGTGCGGCACGCCTTTCTGAGTGCCCTGGAAGACAGCGCCAGCCTGGGCCCGCAGTCCGGTTGGCAGCCCGAGCATTTGCTGCATTGGGAAGGCGAGCGGCTGGTGGCGGCCCTGCCCAGCTACCGCAAGTGGCACTCCTACGGCGAGTACGTGTTTGATCATGGCTGGGCGGATGCGTGCGCGCGCGCGGGCATCGAGTACTACCCCAAGTTGCTGACGGCGGTGCCGTTCAGTCCGGTGAGTGGCCCACGTTTGTTGGCCAGGAATGCCGAGGACGGGGTTGAACTGCTGGGTAGCTTGCCCGGGTATCTGGAAATCGAAGGGCTCTCCAGTGCCCATATCAACTTCACCGACCCGTTGGCCGATGCCGCATTAGCTGGGCAGACGGGTTGGTTGCAGCGCCTGGGCTGCCAGTTCCATTGGCAAAACCGCGGCTATCGCGACTTCCAGGACTTCCTCGATGCCTTGAGTTCACGCAAGCGCAAACAAATGCGCAAAGAGCGCGAGCAAGTGGCGGGGCAGGGCATCGATTTTGAATGGTTGCAAGGCCACGAGTTAAGCGAGGCGCAGTGGGATTTTGTCTACGCCTGTTACGCCAACACCTACGCGGTGCGTCGCCAGTCACCCTACCTGACCCGCGCCTTTTTCAGCCTGCTGGCCGAACGCATGCCCGAGGCGATCCGCGTGGTGCTGGCCAAACAAGGCGCACGCCCGGTGGCCATGGCCTTCAGCCTGATCGGTGGCGACAGTTTCTATGGCCGCTACTGGGGCTGCCTGGCGGAGTTCGACCGCCTGCACTTCGAAACCTGCTTCTACCAAGGTATGGACTACGCCATCGCCCACGGCCTGCAACGTTTTGACGCTGGCGCCCAGGGCGAACACAAGTTGATTCGCGGCTTTGAACCGGTGATCACACGGTCATGGCACTACCTGCGCCATCCGGGTTTGAAGAATGCCGTGGAAGACTTTCTGGAGCGCGAGCGGGTTGGGATTCTGGCGTATGCCGAAGAGGCAAGGGCAGCCCTGCCTTATCGGCAGGGCTGAACCCGTTTGCCTCAGGCTGGCTGCTCCTTGCCCAGCCATCGATAGGTCACGCCGCCGATTACAGCACCGAGGATCGGCGCCAGCCAGAACATCCACAACTGCTGGATCGCCCATCCGCCGACGATCAGTGCCGGGCCGGTACTGCGGGCCGGGTTGACCGAAGTGTTGGTCACGGGAATGGAGATCAAGTGGATCAAGGTCAAGGCCAGGCCGATGGCGATGGGTGCAAGACCCGGCGGAGCACGACGGTCGGTGGCGCCGAGGATGATCAGCACGAACATCGCCGTCATCACCAGCTCACAGACAAACCCCGCAGCCATCGAGTAGCCACCCGGCGAATGCTCGCCGTAGCCGTTGGAGGCCAGGCCCGACGCCAGTTCGAACCCCGGCTTGCCACTGGCAATGAAGTACAACAGCGCAGCGGCGACAGTGGCGCCGATTACCTGCGCGACGATGTAAGCCGGTAACTCCCTGGCCGGAAACCGCCCGCCCACGACCAGCCCCACTGACACTGCCGGGTTGAGGTGGCACCCGCTGATATGCCCGATGGCAAACGCCATGGTCAGCACCGTCAGCCCGAAGGCCAGGGCCACACCGAGGAACCCGATCCCGACGGCGGGAAACGCTGCGGCCAACACCGCACTCCCGCAACCGCCCAACACCAGCCAAAACGTACCTAACCCCTCTGTGATTGAACGTTTGAACAAAGACATGCGACACGTCCTTGATAGATAGCTCTACCGAATCAGCAAATCAGTGATGCTCCCTGCAGATTTACTTCAGCGCCCCTCTAGGCACTGCACTGATTACAGCACGCTTTTGATACAAATCCAGGCCATAAAAAAAGCGCCAGGGGCCCGTGGATTAGGGGCTTGGCGCTGATTAAAGGTGGGAGCTGGCTTGCCTGCGATTGCGGTGTGCCAGATAACCAATTCGGTACTGACAGTGCGCTATCGCAGGCAAGCCAGCTCCCACACTGTTTTGCGGTGTGTTTTTAATCGATGCCGACGAACCCACCCGTTTGGTGCTGCCACAACCTGGCATACAAGCCGCCATGGGCCAGCAGTTCGGCATGGCTGCCGGTCTCGGCAATCTGGCCTTTCTCCAGCACTACCAGCCGGTCCATGCGCGCAATGGTCGACAACCGGTGCGCAATCGCAATCACCGTCTTGCCTTGCATTAAGGTCTCCAGGCTTTCCTGAATCGCCGCTTCCACTTCCGAATCGAGTGCCGAGGTGGCCTCGTCCATGATCAGAAGCGGCGCGTCCTTGAGCAGCACCCGCGCAATGGCAATGCGCTGACGTTGCCCGCCCGAGAGTTTCACCCCGCGCTCGCCCACGTGCGCATCCAGCCCTGTGCGCCCTTCGGCATCCGACAGCAGCGGGATGAATTCATCGGCGCGGGCTTTGTGGATGGCGGCGTTGAGTTCCTCATCGGTGGCATCCGGCTTGCCGTACAGCAAGTTGTCACGGATCGAGCGGTGCAGCAGCGAGGTGTCCTGGGTGATCATGCCGATCTGTGCACGCAAGGACTCCTGGGCGACTTCGGCGATGTTCTGGCCGTCGATCAGGATGCGCCCGCCTTGCAGGTCGTACAGGCGCAGCAACAAGTTGACCAGGGTTGATTTGCCCGCGCCGGAGGGGCCGATCAGGCCGATTTTCTCACCGGCCTTGATCTGAAGGTTCAGGCCGCCAATGATCCCGCTCTTTTTGCCATAGTGGAAATCCACCTGCTCGAAACGCACTTCGCCGTGCGGCACGTTCAGGCGCGGGGCATTGTCGCGGTCGGTCACTGCCAGTGGTGCAGCGATGGTTTTCAGGCCGTCCTGCACCATGCCGATGTTTTCGAAGATGCCGTTGACCACCCACATGATCCAGCCGGACATGTTGACGATACGGATCACCAGGCCTGTGGCGAGGGCGATGGCGCCCACCGAAATCAGTGACTGCGTCCACAGCCACAACGCCAGGCCGGTGGTGGTGACGATCAGCACGCCGTTCAAGGTGCAGATCACCACGTCCATGCTGGTGAGCACGCGCGCGGCCAACTGGGTTTTTTCGGTCTGCTCGATGATCGCTTCCTTGGCGTATTCCTGCTCATTTTGCGTATGGGCGAACAGCTTCAAGGTGGTGATGTTGGTGTAGCCGTCGACAATGCGGCCCATCAATTTGGAGCGCGCCTCGGAGGAAATCACCGAGCGTTCTTTCACGCGAGGCACGAAGTAACGCAACGCAAGGCTGTAAAGAATGATCCAGGTGATCAGCGGGATCATCAGGCGCCAGTCCGCCTCGGCAAACAGCACCAGGGCGCTGATGGCGTAGATCGACACGTGCCAGATGGCTTCCGCGGTCGCCACTGCCGAATCGCGCAAGGAGTTGCCGGTTTGCATGATGCGCTGGGCAATGCGCCCGGCGAAATCGTTCTGGAAGAAGTTCAAGCTCTGCTTGAGTACGTAGCTATGGTTCTGCCAGCGGATCAGGCTGGTCATGCCTGGGTTGATGGTCTGGTGCACCAGTAAGTCATGCAGGCCATTGAAGATCGGGCGCAGCAGCAGGGCAACCACGGCCATCCAGATCAGCTCGGCGCTGTGAATCTGGAAGAAGTTGGCGGGCGGCGTGCCTTGGGCCAAATCGATAATGCGGCTGAGGTAGCTGAACAATGCCACTTCGATCAACGCGCCGATCAGGCCGACCACCAGCAAGGCGGCAAAACTTGGCCACACCTGGCGCAGGTAGTAGAGGTAGAAGGGCAGGACTTTATCAGGAGGGGCGGCGCTGGGAGCGTCGCGGAAAATGTCGATCAGTTGTTCAAAGCGACGATAGAGCATTCAGTCTGACGCCCGCGTTGCGGGCTCTCCTTTCAAATGCGCACGCAGCGTTGTGGGCCGCGTGCGGAGCTTGCTGCGGACCTCAGTCGATGCGCTTGGCCGACTTGATCACAACAGGATCGATTGGCACGTTCTGCATGCCTTGCTTGGTAGTGGTTTGCGAGTTGACGATGACGTCGACGACGTCCATGCCCTTGACCACCTTGGCGAACACGGCATAACCCGCATCGCGGCCAGGGTCGAGGAAGGCATTGTCAGCCACGTTGATGAAGAATTGGCTGGTGGCCGAATTTGGATCGTTGGTGCGTGCCATCGACAAGGTGCCACGAACGTTATGCAGGCCGTTGCTGGCTTCGTTCTTGATCGGTGCTTCGGTCGGCTTCTGCGACATCTGCGCGGTGAAACCGCCGCCCTGGACCATGAAACCCGGGATCACGCGGTGGAAAATGGTGTTGGTGTAGAAGCCTTTGTCGACATAGGCCAGGAAGTTCTTGGTACTGATCGGCGCCTTGACCGGGTCCAGTTCGATTTCAATGTCGCCATTGGTGGTGGTGATCAGGACGTGAGGGGCCTTGGCAGGCTCAGCAGCCATCAGGTTGGCTGCGAACAATACGGAGCCGGCAAAGAAGGCGATTTTTTTCAGCATGGGTCAGTGATCCTGGGTAGTGGTTTCGACTGTCTTTAGAAAATCGAGCAAGGTAGCGTTAAAGACTTCGGGTTGATCCAAGGGCGTGGCATGGCGGGAATCTTCGATTACCACCAGCCGCGCATCGGGCAGCAGTTTTACATAGTTTTCTTTCTGCGCCACGGGGGTGTAGTCGTGGTCGGCGCTGATGACCAGGGTAGGACAGGTAATTCTGGAAAGTTGTTCCTGCACGCCCCAGCCGACAATCGCATCGAAGCTGGCGAGATAAGCACGTTTGTCGTTTTTTGCCCAGCGTTCGGCCATTTTGCGCCGCAGGTCGGCTTGCTCGGGTTTGGGGAACAGCCGATCGCCCAGCGCTTTGCCGATGGTGGCAAGGCTAAGCACGCGCGCCAGGCTCCAGCGCTTGGCCCATTGCCAGTAATCATCGGCGCTGCGCACCTTGACCTCGGGCGCGCTGTTGACGATGCACAGGCTCTTGACCTGAGCGGGGTCGTCCACGGCCAGCTGGAATGCGATCATGCCGCCCATTGATAAACCCACCACATGGGCGGGCGGCAGGTTCAGGTGTTCGATCAACGCCACCAGATCGAAGGTAAAACCCTGGATGCTGTAGCGTTCGCGGGGTTTGTCGGAGCGACCGTGACCGCGTATATCCACCACGATCAGGCGGTAATGCCGGGCCAGGACCGGAATCTGCAGTTCCCAATCCTGGCTGCTGGAGCCCAGGCCGTGGATCAGGATCAGCGGAGCGCCGTGACCGTATTCCTCGTAATGCAGGCTGCAGCCTTCGTGGTCGAACCAGGCCATGGGTGAACTCCGTCTCAGGCTTGCTGGGGGGCGGCGAAAGGTGCGTCCAGGGGAGCGGTGTCGAAGGTGCGCAACAAATCGATAAGAATCTGCGTGGCCGGCCCCAGGGGTTTGTCTTTGTTCGAGTACAGGTAGAACGTCGGGTTGCGGCTGCCGCCCTTTTCCAATGGCAGCTGCTTGAGCAGGCCATCCTTGAGTTCGCGTTCGATCAGGTGTCGGGGCAACCAGGCGAAGCCCAGGCCGCTGCTGACGAAGGTGGCGGCGGTGGGCAAGCTGCCGACGGTCCAGCGCTGTTCGGCGCCGAGCCAGCCGACGTCGCGCGGCTGCTGGCGGCCAGAGTCACGGATCACCACTTGCATCTGGCTTTCCAGGTCCTGGAAGCTCAACTCGCGGTTCAGGCGATGCAGTGAGTGGTCGGGGTGGGCCACAGCGATAAATTCCACGTCGCTCATTTCGGTGCCCAGGTAGCCTGGAATGATGAAGCCGCTGATGGCCAGGTCCGCCATGCCATCCATCAACAGCTCTTCAACGCCCGACAGCACTTCTTCACGCAGGCGCACGCGGCAGCCACGGCTTTGCGGCATAAAGGCGGTGAGCGCGCGCACCAGGCGTGCATTCGGGTAGGCGGCGTCCACCACCAGGCGTACTTCGGCTTCCCAGCCCTGTTCCATATGATGGGCGAGGTCTTCCAGTTGGCTGGCGTTTTTGACCAGTTGCCGCGAGCGGCGCAACAGCACTTCACCGGCCTCGGTGAGCACGGCCTTGCGTCCGTCGATGCGCAGCAATGGCACGCCGAGCTGGTCTTGCATGCGGGCCACGGTGTAGCTCACCGAGGACTGCGAACGGTGCAGTGCTTCAGCCGCCTGGGCGAAGCCACCGTGGTCGACCACAGCCTGCAGCGTGCGCCATTGATCGAGGGTAACGCGGGGCGCTTTCAAGATGAGCTCCTCTTGTCCTAAGCTGGCGGTCCTTATTGGAGACTGCCGAATGAGAAAATTCTGTTGTGTGTTGCTGGCGCTGCTGCCGATGGGCGCGTTTGCATTCAGCACCGATGTGACGAAAGACATTCAGGGTGTGAAGATCGATTACAGCGCCTCGGATGTCGACAGCAATATTAGTTCGATCCGACTGACCAATTACGGCTCAAATGATGCGGAGTGCAAGGTGCGTTTTACCAACGGCCCGGAAGCCCCGCGTACTCGCAAGGTCACAGTTGCGGCGGGGAAAACCACCAACACCACGGTGAATTTCAGCCGCGCCATTATCAAAATGCGTATCGCACTGACCTGCACCCCAAAATAAACCGGCAGCGGAGCATGCCCACAGCAATACTCCGCTTATAAACAAATTTATAGATGGGTTGTAGCAGTTTTTTACGCTTTTTTATCGAATTGGCTCTGTTTAATCTTCACTCCATCGTCTTACAGCATTTACAGATGGAGCCTACCCAGCCATGTCCAATGTTCTGATCATCGAAAGCAGCGCCCGCCAGCAGGATTCGATCTCCCGCCAGCTGACTCAACAGTTCATCAGCCAATGGCAGGCCGCCCACCCGGCGGATCAGATCACTGTGCGTGATGTGGCCCTCAACCCGGTTCCGCACCTGGACGCCAACCTGCTCGGCGGCTGGATGAAACCCGCCGACCAGCGCAGCCGCGTCGAGCAGGCGTCCCTGGACCGCTCCAACGAACTGACCGACGAATTGCTCGCCGCCGATGTGCTGGTGATGGCCGCGCCGATGTACAACTTCGCCATTCCCAGCACCCTCAAAGCCTGGCTGGACCACGTGTTGCGTGCCGGTGTGACCTTCAAGTACACCGCCACCGGCCCGCAGGGTTTGCTGACCGGCAAGCGCGCTATTGTGCTGACCGCACGCGGTGGCATCCACACCGGCGCCAGCTCCGACCATCAGGAGCCGTACCTGCGCCAGGTCATGGCCTTTATCGGGATTCATGACGTCACCTTCATTCATGCCGAAGGCGTGAACTTGAGCGGTGACTTCCAGGAGAAGGGCATCAACCACGCCAAAGCGCTGCTGGCACAGGTCGCCTGACGTTTTAATCGTCACATAATCGCGTGGTGTTTATATCGCTCCACGCAAACCCTTCAAGTACGCGTATCGAACCTCCCTTTGCACTTGTTGCTCCTGAGTGCTCCTGCCCGACTGCCGCTTTAGCGAGGTCGGGTTTTTTTTGCCTTGAGTTTCAGTAAACGGCGAAAACCTTTAATGTCCCGCCCATTCGAAACGAGGCGCGCATGGGCTACTTACTGGTTGTCACCCTGATTCAGGCATTTTCCTTCAGCTTGATCGGCGAATACCTCGCCGGTCACGTCGACAGCTACTTCGCCGTGCTGGTGCGCGTGGTATTGGCCGGGTTGATCTTCATCCCGCTGACCCGTTGGCGTTCGGTGGCGCCACCCTTCATGCGCGGCATGTTGCTGATCGGTGCGCTGCAGTTCGGCGTGACCTATGTATGCCTTTACTTGAGCTTTCGCGTACTTACGGTGCCGGAAGTGTTGCTGTTCACCATCCTCACGCCGTTGCACGTGACCCTGATCGAAGACGCGCTTAACCGCCGATTCAACTCTTGGGCGCTGATTGCTGCGCTGGTTGCCGTGGGCGGCGCGGCGGTGATTCGCTTCGACCAGATCACGCCGAACTTCCTGATGGGCTTCTTGCTGCTGCAACTGGCCAACTTCACCTACGCCGCCGGGCAGGTGATGTACAAGCACCTGGTGGCGCGTTATCCGAGCGACCTGCCGCACTACCGGCGCTTCGGCTACTTCTACCTGGGCGCCTTGATCGTGGTGCTGCCGGCATTTCTGCTGTTCGGGAAAAGCAACTTTTTGCCCGAAGCGCCGCTGCAATGGGGCGTACTGGTGTTCCTTGGGCTGGTCAGCACTGCGCTGGGCATGTACTGGTGGAACAAAGGCGCCTGCCTGGTCAACGGCGGTACATTGGCGGTGATGAACAACCTGCATGTGCCGGTGGGGTTGTTGCTGAACCTGCTGATCTGGAATCAGCACGAGCCGCTGGGGCGCTTGGCGTTGGGAGGTTTGGTGATTCTGGGGGCGGTCTGGATCAGTCGCTTGGGTGTGCGCAAGGTGCCGGTCATAAGCTGATCCAGATGTGGGAGCGGCCCGCGATAGGGGGTGTCAGTCGGCAAATATTTCGACTGATACACCGCTATCGCGGGCAAGCCCGCTCCCACAGGGAATGGATGGCGTCAGGCAGATTCGTTTTCCAGGGCTGGCAAATGGCTGGCCCCCAACACCGCCGGCACCATCCCCGCGCGCAAATCATTGCCACTCGGCTGCTGATACAGGCTCAAGCCAAACTCCGGCAACACCGCCAGCAAATAATCAAAGATATCGCCCTGGATGCGCTCGTAATCGGCCCACGCCGTGGTGCGGGTGAAGCAGTAGATTTCCAGCGGCACGCCTTGGGCGGTGGTTTGCATCTGGCGCACCATGCAGGTCATGTTCGGCTGGATGTCCGGGTGGCTTTTCAGGTACGCCAGGGCGTAGGCGCGGAAGGTGCCGAGGTTGGTCATGCGGCGGCGGTTGGCCGACAGTTGCGCACTATGGCCCTGAGCTGCGTTCCAGGCCTTGAGTTCGGCCTGCTTGCGGCTGATGTAGTCGGTGAGCAGGTGTACCTGGGTCATGCGCACTTCTTCGTCGTCGCGCAAAAAGCGCACGCCGCTGGCGTCGATATACAGGCTGCGTTTGATGCGGCGCCCGCCGGAAGCCTGCATGCCGCGCCAGTTTTTGAACGACTCGGACATCAGGCGCCAAGTGGGGATCGAGACAATGGTTTTGTCGAAGTTCTGCACCTTGACCGTGTGCAGGGTGATATCCACCACGTCACCGTCGGCGCCGACCTGAGGCATCTCGATCCAGTCGCCGACCCGCAGCATGTCGTTGCTGGTCAGCTGCACGCTGGCCACAAACGACAGCAGCGTGTCCTTGTACACCAACAAAATCACCGCTGACATTGCACCCAGACCCGAGAGCAGCAACAGCGGCGAACGGTCGATCAAGGTAGCGACGATGATGATCGCGGCGAACACGAACAGCACCATCTTTGCCAACTGCACATAGCCCTTGATCGAGCGGGTGCGGGCATGTTCGGTGCGCGCGTAGATATCCAGCAAGGCGTTGAGCAGGGCGCTCACGGCCAGCGTCATGAACAGGATGGTGAACGCCAGCGCCACATTGCCGATAAACAGGGTGGCGGTCTTGCTCAGGTCGGGTACCAGGTACAGGCCGAACTGGATCACCAGCGAGGGCGTCATTTGCGCCAGGCGGTGGAAGACTTTGTTATGCCGCAGGTCATTGAGCCAGTGCAGCGCCGGTTGCCGGCCGAGCAGTTTGACGGCGTGGAGGATGAGGTAGCGTGCTACCCGTCCGACCAATAGGGCGACTACCAGCAGTATCAGCAAACCCAGGCTGGCATGCAGCAGCGGGTGTTCATCGAGGGCGCCCCAAAGGTCTTGGACGTTGAGCCAGAGCTGTTTGATATCCATGGGTAAAACCGATTCTTCTGTAAGACAACACGGGTCGATTAGAGCATTTATGTGCAACAAAGTTGGTTTTGCGGACAAATCTGCTGACAAAAAAGCAGCTGATTAGCCTCGTTCGCGTAAAGAAACTCGGTTTGAGCGCCCGAAACCGTTACCCTATGCAGCTGATATTTTGTATTTCTTCGAGGTAGCACCCGTGTTTTCCCAATTCGCCCTGCACGAACGCCTGCTCAAAGCCGTGGCCGAGCTTAAATTTGTCGAGCCTACGCCTGTGCAAGCAGCGGCCATCCCGCTCGCGCTCCAAGGGCGTGACCTGCGGGTGACGGCACAAACCGGCAGCGGTAAAACCGCCGCTTTCGTCCTGCCGGTGCTGAACCGCCTGATCGGCCCGGCCAAAGTCCGCGTGAGCATCAAGACCCTGATCCTGCTGCCAACCCGCGAACTGGCGCAGCAGACCTTGAAAGAAGTGGAGCGCTTTTCGCAGTTCACCTTCATCAAGTCCGGCATCATCACCGGCGGTGAAGACTTCAAGGTCCAGGCCGCCATGCTGCGCAAGGTGCCCGACATCCTGATCGGCACCCCAGGCCGGATGATCGAGCAACTCAACGCCGGCAACCTCGACCTCAAGGAAGTCGAAGTGCTGGTGCTCGACGAAGCCGACCGCATGCTCGACATGGGCTTTGCCGACGATGTGCAGCGCCTTGTGGCCGAGTGCGTCAATCGCCAGCAGACCATGCTGTTCTCCGCCACCACCGGCGGTTCGACCCTGCGCGATATGGTTGCCAAGGTGCTGAACAACCCTGAGCACTTGCAGGTCAATAACGTCAGCGACCTGAACGCGACCACGCGTCAGCAGATCGTGATGGCCGACCACAACGTACACAAAGAACAGATCCTGAACTGGCTGCTGGCCAACGAGACCTATCAGAAGGCCATCGTTTTCACCAACACCCGTGCAGCAGCCGACCGTATCTACGGTCGCCTGGTGGCTCAGGAATACAAGGCGTTCGTGCTGCACGGCGAGAAAGACCAGAAGGATCGCAAACTGGCCATCGACCGCCTCAAGGCTGGCGGCGTGAAGATCCTGGTCGCCACCGACGTTGCCGCCCGCGGCCTGGACGTGGATGGCCTGGACATGGTCATCAACTTCGACATGCCGCGCAGCGGCGACGAATACGTGCACCGTATTGGTCGTACCGGGCGCGCCGGCAATGATGGTCTGGCGATCTCGCTGATCTGCCACGGCGACTGGAACCTGATGTCGAGTATCGAACGCTACCTCAAGCAGTCGTTCGAGCGCCGCACCATCAAGGAAGTCAAAGGCACCTACACCGGGCCGAAGAAGGTCAAGGCGTCGGGCAAAGCCGTTGGCGTGAAGAAGAAAAAGACCGACGCCAAGGGTGACAAGAAGAAAACCGGCGCCAAGTCGCCAACCAAGCGCAAGATTGCCAACCGGCCGAAGACCGACAACCTGTCGCTCGTCAGCAAGGACGGCATGGCGCCGCTCAAGCGCCGCAAGCCAGAAGCGCCAGCTGCCGAATAAGGCCGCTGATATAAAAAAACCGGACGCTGTCCGGTTTTTTTATGCCCTCAGTTGATCGTTCCTACGCTCTGCGTGGGAATGCCGCCAGGGGCGCTCCGCGTCCCGTTGTGGTGGTTAATTCTTTGCTTTGTCGGCCGCCTCATCCAGCTCCTTGAGGCGCTGGTCGATCAGTTGGCACTTGTCTGGCAGATCCGCGCTGGCAGTCTCCAGGTTCATGTGTTGCAACTCATCGTTGATTTCCTTGGCCCTGGCCGGGTTTTGCTGGGTCAGTTTGGTCACTTCCCTGGCCAGTTGTTCGCGTTTGGCCGTGGCCTCTTCCGGCGTGCAGGCCCAGGCGGGCAGGGCGCTCAGCAGGGCGGCGGCGATGGCCAGGTTCATCAGGGTTTTCATGGTCGGACCTCCTTGGCAGTGGTGTTCAGTTGAGGGCGCGAACGTCTGGAAAGTTCAGAGAAATGACGCTCGTCTATTGGGATGAACGGCCAGTGTCAGGTCATGTCACTACCTATGACGGGCCACTTTTTAATCTGCCCGCGGGAGTAATCAGGATGACGACTTACAACTGGGATCTGATCGAACGTCTACTGCATGAAGTGCAGAACGGCGAAGGCAGCTTTGCGCCGCGCAAATACGCCGAGCAGGAAGCCGCCGAGAAGGCCACGGCGGGCGAATCCACCGGTAACCTGGACGCGTTGAAAAAGACCGCCGCCGATTACGAAGCGCTGTTGTTCAAACGCGGTTTCATTGAATCGCGCCCGGAAGAAGAGGGCGGCAATGGTGAGAACTTCATCCTCACGGCGCTGGGCGCGCAGTTGCTGGCCCTGATCGACAGCTCAATCCCCGGCAACGATCACCCGCGCCAAGTGCTGGACGAGCAGGCCGACGCGCTGGACCCGGCGACGTTCGCCGAGGTGGCTTCCAAGGCGCAGATTGCCTGAAAGAGCACACCCCAAATCAAAATGTGGGAGCGGGCTTGCTCGCGAATACAGTGTGTCAGTCAATAGATTCATCGACTGATTCACCGCATTCGCGAGCAAGCCCGCTTCCACATTTTTAAATCGAGGCGGCCTTGAGGCATTTGAGGGCCTGGAAGTCACTGCGAACCTTGCCGATTTTTTGTGTGAGTATCTGGCGCTGCTGCGCCGTGCTTTCGGCCATCAGGTCGATGATCAGGCTGCGCGCAGCGGCTTCGGTTTGCGCATAGGCGGTGCGGTATTGCGGGGTCCACAGGCTCTCGCGATCCACCAGCAGCTGTTGGATTTTCTGTGGGAAGTCAGCGCTGTGACGCTGCTGCAAGGCGACGATAAATTGCGCCTGCCAATGGGCGCGATTACCGATCCATTCCTGATTCTGTTCACCCAGCGCGATTGACCACGCCGTCACTCGGTTCTGCTGGCTGGGACTCAACGGCCCTATCCACGCAACCAGGCGTTTGCTCATGCGCTCGGCGCGCTCCTTGATCTGCTGAGCCAGTGGCGGTTTGAGGTATTCGTCCTGGCGCTTGCGCAGGTCTTTGGCCAGCGCATCTCCCATGTCTTTGACTTGTTGATCATCCAGGCCCTGCAGCAACTGGATGGCTGACGGGGTGATCTCACGGGCCACTTCAGCGATCGCCTGCTTGGCTTCGCTGGTGCGCGCTTGCAGCGCGGCGTCGGTGATCTGGTTGTTGTCGACCATTTGTTGCAGGCGATCAAGCCAGTCCAGGTAGCCCGGCAGTTGAGTGGTGCAGTGCCAGGCCAGATGTTCCTTGAGTGTGTCATTGAACCAGCTCTTTTGCCCTGCGTTCATGTCCAGGTAGTCGTTGAGCGTCCAGGGGATGATCACATCAAGGTTGCGGTAGGCCAGGCCCACGCGATTGCAGCCGGCGAGCACCAGGCTCAACGTCAGTAATACCACCAGTAATTTGAGCCGACGCAGCATGGGCGTGTCCTTTCGCAGGGAGGGTTCATGCATGTGAGCCTGTGCGAGGCGCGACAGTTCAGCCCATCAATAAAACGACCGCGCGGCCTTCAAGGTCAACAGGCCGTCGCATTGCGAATTGTGTCCGGAGTAGGCCGAGCAGTCTCCACCGCTGAGGCTGGAGCCGCTATAGATCAGGTCCAGGTCAACGCCTTTCCATGCGCGGGAGAACTGCACTGACCAGTCGCTGAAGCTGCTGATGTAGCCGCCTTCCACCGCAGTTGGAGTGCCGAGCTGGTGAGTGGTGTACTTCATGCTGACGCCGATGCCGAAGGGCTGTGTACCGCCGAGGTCGGCAAACAGCGTGCTGTCCTGGCGATCCGGATCGTTGCTGAACGACACGCCGAAGCGATTGCCCAGCAGGTTCAAGCCGCCGTAGAACTCCTGGCTGTCGAGCGGGCTGAGCTTGGGGTAGCTGTAGTGGATCATACCGACTTCGTAGCCGAGGGTCTGGTCGAAGGGGCGCTTGAAGCCCATGTAGGAGTCGACTTCGAGGTTGTTGGCCGAGGACAGGCCCATATTGGGCGAAAACTGGCCGAAATACAGGCCGCTGTCGTGGCTCAGGTCCAGGCCGCCGTGGAAGGAATCGCTGCCCGGCGAGGTGGGCTTGACCAGGCCCTGGGCCATGCTGCGGCTGGGCGTGGTGCCTAATTTGAGGTCGAAGTCACCCAGTTCACGCTGAAAAATCTGCGCGTATGCGAGGGGACTTGCTGTAAGGGCTGCGATGAGAAACAAGCAGGGCTTGAGCATGCTTCACTCCATGAAAAGCGAGGAGCAGTAATGAAAAAATCGGACAGATGCCCGTGCTAGACGGGTGCAAGCATACCGGCGAATGCTTCGCGGTGAGCCCCGTTCGTCGATTAGCACATCAAGATAAGTAGCAGGAGGGTGTTTCAGACTCTAGTCCTGGCGCCTTGGAAGGCAAGACGCTTAGGAGCTAGATGCGACGCGCGGGTATTACTTTTTGCCCAGGCTGATCTGCTTGGACGGGCCGAAAGTCTGGCCGCTCACGCCCTTGGCAATTTGCTGGATTTCGCCGCCGGACTTGAGGAAAGCAGCAATTTGGCTGTTGATCGATTCGCTGGTTTCAACGGCGGGAGCTGGCTTTGCTTTGCTGTTGGATGCTTTTACGCGCATGGCGGCCACTAACCTGTAGAAAATTAACTTGGCCAGGCATCGTACAGGAAATACTTGACAATTGCTTGGCAAATATCCTCTGGGAATAACCATAGCCGATGTAGTCGGCCAAAATTTTACCTTGAAATAAGCCCCTAACTTACTGTTTTAACTCGAAACAACAGGGTTTATTCGGCTGCTGCCCGCGGGTAAAATTCGATCGATTGATCAGACGAGCGGGGCGGTGCCATTACGAGGCCACGCCAGCCCGCGATTTTTCAGGCGCACGCGCGTGGCGGGCGCAACTCGGGTAGAATGCCGCCCACGTAACGAAGGTATCTGGAAATGGCTTTAGTCGGGCGCTACAACAGCTTGCAAGTGGTTAAACACACTAACTTTGGTTTGTACCTGGATGGTGCGCAAGATGGCGAAATCCTCTTGCCTAATCGGTATATCCCCAAAGATATTCCCAGTGAAGATGAAGACTGGCTTAACGTTTTCATTTATCTGGACAGCGATGACAAACTTATCGCGACGACTGAAAAGCCGAAAGTTCAAGTCGGCGAATTCGCCAGTTTGAAAGTCGTCGAAGTCAACAGCATCGGCGTATTCCTCGACTGGGGTTTGCCAAAAGACCTGTTGCTGCCGTATTCGGAAGAAAAACGCCAGCTGACTGCAGGTGAATACTGCGTGGTGCACGTCTACCTCGACAAGCACACCAAACGCATCACCGCCACCGCGCGACTTGACCGCTACCTGGATAAGACACCTGCCAACTACCAGGTGGGCCAGGAAGTCGACCTGCTGGTGGCCGAAGCCACCGACATGGGTTTCAAGGCGATCATCAACAACAAGCACTGGGGCCTGATCCACAAGAACGAAGTGTTCAAGTTCCTGCGCCCGGGCAAGGAAGAGAAAGGCTTCATTAAAGAGATTCGCGCCGATGGCAACATCAGCCTGAGCCTGCAACCGGTTGGCCAGGAAGCGGCCTCGAGCCTGAACTCGAAGATCCTCGCCAAGTTGCGTGAAAACAACGGCACCCTGCCGGTCAGCGACAAGAGCGACCCGGCGGTGATCAGCAATTTGTTCGGTGTCAGCAAAGGCAACTTCAAGAAAGCCATTGGTGCGCTCTACAAGCAGGGCCAGATTGTGATTCACGCCGATCGCATTGAACTAAGCTGATCGCGTTTTGCTCTTCTGTAGGTGCCGCTCGGCGCCTATGGAGGCTGCAACCATGACCCGCAAAATACGCTTCGCTTACCTCGGCACCTTACTCGCGTTTCTGGTGCTCGACGGCCTCTGGCTCGGCGTTTTCATGGGCCAGACCTACAGATCCCTGCTCGGCTCGCTGATGCTTGATCAGCCTCGCTTGCTGCCTGCTGTGCTGTTTTATCTGCTGTATGCCCTCGGTTGTGTGGTGTTCGTGGTTTTGCCCAGCGGCAGCTGGCAACGTGCAGCAGGCCTTGGCGCTCTGCTCGGCCTGGTGGCCTACGGCACGTATGACCTGAGCAACTGGGCCACATTGCAAGGTTGGTCAGCCGGGCTGGCCCTGATGGACATGGCCTGGGGCACCTTCCTGACGGCCGTCTGTTGCAGTGTCGGTTATTTGTGTGCACATCGGGTGCGGCATTGATTGTGTACAGGATTGACGTGCACCGTTGCTGAGCATAACCCCCGCCAACAAGCCTTCATAAATCTCTTTGGAACACCGTTTCAGAGGGATTGTGTGCCATTGGCACATATTCTGCTGAATACCTCGTATACAAACCAGGCCGCCTCCCGTATGCACACCGTTACGGCAGCGCAGGCCGGTATTTCGAGGAGCCAAGCGATGACCGAACAATTGCCCAAAGGCTACAGCCCGCGCCTGTACAACCAGGACCTCGGGCCGCTGCCGCAGAAATGGACCTGGTACAACATTTTCGCTTTCTGGATGAGCGACGTGCACAGCGTCGGCGGCTACGTGTTCGCCGCCAGCCTGTTTGCCCTCGGGTTGGCCAGTTGGCAGGTGTTGATCGCCTTGCTCACCGGCATTTGCATCGTGCAGTTGATTGCCAACCTGGTGGCCAAGCCGAGCCAGCAAGTGGCGGTGCCATACCCGGTCATCTGCCGGCTGGCATTTGGCGTGTTTGGGGCGAATATTCCGGCGGTGATTCGCGGTTTGATCGCCGTGGCCTGGTACGGCATCCAGACGTACTTGGCGTCGAGTGCCTTGATTATCGTAGTGCTGCGCTTTTTCCCACAGATGGCGGTGTATGCAGAGCCGCACTTTGCGGGCCTGTCCTACCTGGGCTGGTTTGGCTTCCTCAGCTTATGGACGCTGCAGGCAGCCGTATTCTGGGCCGGCATGGAGTCCATCCGCCGCTTTATCGACTGGGCGGGGCCAGTGGTCTATGCGGTAATGTTTGCCCTGGCCGGCTGGATCGTGTGGAAGGCGGGTTGGGCGAACATCAGTTTCACCCTGGCGGAAAAATCCCTGTCGGGCTGGCAGGCGTTTGGCCAAGTGATTGTGGCGACGGCGCTGGTGGTGTCGTACTTCTCCGGGCCTACGCTCAATTTCGGTGATTTCAGCCGCTACTGCCGCAGCATGCACGACGTGCGACGCGGCAATTTCTGGGGGTTGCCGGTTAACTTTCTGGCGTTCTCGCTGGTGACTGTCGTCATCGTTTCGGGCACTTTGCCGGTGTTTGGCGAAATGTTGCATGACCCAATCGCTACGGTTTCGCGCATCGACAACAGCATGGCCGTGCTGCTCGGCGCCTTTGCCTTCGTGACCGCCACCATCGGCATCAACATTGTCGCCAACTTCGTGTCACCGGCGTTTGATTTCGCCAACGTCGCGCCGAGCAAGATCAGTTGGCGCGCAGGTGGCATGATCGCGGCCGTGGCCTCAATCTTTATCACGCCGTGGAACCTGTTCAACAACCCGCTGATGATCCACTACACCCTGGACATTCTCGCTGCGTTTATCGGCCCGCTGTTCGGGATTTTGATTGTGGATTTTTACCTGATCAAAAAGCAGAAAATCGACGTGGATGCCCTGTTCGACGACAGCCCCAACGGCCGTTATTACTACGACGGCGGCGTGAACTGGACCGCCGTCAAAGCCTTGGTGCCTGCGACGCTGGTGGGCGTCGCTATCACCTTCACGCCCGCGTTGCAGGGCATGGCCAACTTTGCCTGGTTTACCGGGTGCTTCCTGGGAGGGCTGTTTTTCCTGGTGCTGGCGCGGCGCGAGCAGGTTCGTGCGCCGACGTCGCTGGTTGCCGGTTGACCAACACCGCACCCGCCACCACCAAGCCGCAACCGGCAATGACCAAGGCCGGTTGCAGGCCACCGCTCAGGTGGCTGCTCACCGAGGCCAGCAACGGGCCGCACAATTGGCCAATGGCAAAGCTGGCGGTGAGCAACCCGGTGCTGCGCTGGTAGCCGTGGGGCGCCACCTCGCGCAAACGCGCCATCACCAGTTGCATGCATGCCAGGAACGGCGCACCACACAGCAACACTCCCAGGGCCAGGCCCCAGCCATTGCCCAGCAGGCAGGCGAATACCCCGGCCGCTTGCAGCCACAAAGTCGTCATCAACCAGCGGCGGGTGGTGTTCGGGTCCTTGCGACGCAGGCTCGCCACCACCACACCCAGCGCCGCCGCCAGGCCAAAGCACGGCCAGAACAGGTCGGCTTGCCACGCGCCGTGGAACTGCGCGCTGGCCATCTGCGACAAGAAGGTTGCGGGGATGATGTAGCCCAGGCCATACAAGAAGTAGATCCAGCACAGATGCGCGATGCTGGCGTTGCTGCCCGCGCTAGTGGCATGGGTCACCGTCACGGTCGGTTTCGGTAAAAAGGGCAGGATGGCCAGCAACATCACCAATGCCACCACGCCATAGACCAGCCACAAGGTCGCAGAGTCTTCGCCCAGTAGATTGGAGCCCAGTGCCAGCAATCCTGTCAGCAGAATCCCCAGGCCAGGCCCGGCAAACACCAATGCTCCCAAACGCGGACGCTCGGCGGCTATTGCCAGCGGCTGGCTCAAACTGGTGATCATTACCAGCGCCCAGGCGCTCGCCACGCCGGTACCAAAGCGCAGCAGCAAATGCGGCCAGAAGCCATGCGCCCAGTACGACCCCAGGGTCAGCAGCACGCACAGCCACAGCCCGCCATACAAACGCGCTTTTATGTGGTGATGGCTGCGGGCGAAGATCGAGTCCACCGCGCCGACGAAATAGCCCAGGTAGTTGGCGGCGGCAATCAGGCCCGCGCCCGTCAGGTCAATCTGCCCCTCGCTGAGCAAATGCGGCATCTGCGGAGTGAGGGCGAAGCGGCCAATGCCCATGGCCATCATCAGGGCGATAAAGCTGGCGGTTAAGCGAATCAGCGGTGACATGTGCAGGTTTCCTACGGGGAAGCGAATGACCTGTAGGCTAAAGCGGATTGACTTTCTGTAAAAATGAATAATAGTGAGTAACTTGTTCAGTTTTGGAGAAAGGTATGGAGTTCAGTCAATTGCGCATCTTCCAGGCCGTGGCGGAAGAGGGCTCCATCACCCGCGCGGCTGAGCGCCTGCATCGCGTGCCCTCGAATCTGTCGACACGGCTCAAGCAAATGGAGGAGCAACTGGGCGTCGAGTTGTTCGTGCGCGAACGCCAGCGCTTGCAGCTTTCTCCCGCAGGCAAAGTGTTGCTGGACTACAGCACTCGACTGCTGGCGCTGCATGATGAAGCCCACGGCGCGGTGCAAGGAGGGCAGCCGGCGGGCGATTTTGTATTGGGCAGCATGTACAGCACGGCCGCAGTGCATTTGCCCAAACTGTTGGCGCGCTATCACAAGGCGTATCCGATGGTGAACCTCCAGGTGCAATCGGCGCCCAGCGGCGAGTTGCTAGAGGGCTTGATCACCGGGCGTCTGGACGCGGCCTTTGTGGATGGCCCGATAACGATCGCGACGCTGGACGGCGTGCCGCTGTGCGAAGAGCGCCTGGTGATCATTTGCGAGGCGGATCACCCGCCCGTGCGTGGCCCCCTGGACGTCGCCGGCCGCTCGGTGTTCACCTTCCGACGCAGTTGCGCCTACCGTGCGCGCCTGGAAACCTGGTTTTCCCACGAGCGTGTGGCCATGGGCCGCGCCATCGAGATTGAGTCTTACCAAGGCATGCTCGCCTGCGTGATCGCCGGTTCCGGCGTGGCATTGATGTCAGAATCAATGCTCGACAGCCTGCCAGGCAAGGACAGTGTGTCCGTTCATCCGTTGACCGGGCCTTTTGCCACTGCTACTACCTGGTTAATGTGGCGCAAGGGCATGCTCGGCGCTAACCTCAATGCATGGATCGATCTGCAACAAGAGGGCAAGGCCGATTTCCTGCAAGACGCGCGCGCGATTGCTTGAACGATCCGTCAGGATTCAGATCAATCCTGTAATAGTTCGTTGTGGTTTCGTTCAAGCATTACGTAAGACTTAGAGCTACTATCACTGTAGGAAAAGGCGACAGAACTCCCGCCTAGCCGCATTACCCTCAAAGGGGGCAACCATGAAAGAGAAAATTCAAAACTGGCTCCACGACCTCGGCGTTGCGCTGGGCTTGATTGAACCGCCACTGCAGCCGATACCGATTCGCACGGATGACGAGCAGCGTCGTCCGCGTCGCCGCTAAGCTCAGGTAGCAACAGGTTTTAGAATGTGGGAGCGGGCTTGCCCGCGATAGCGGTGTATCAGTCGATTTAAAGTTGACTGACACACAGTTATCGCGGGCAAGCCCGCTCCCACAGTCGTTTTGTGCAAGGCAAAAGAATGGGCGCGACATCCGACGTCGCGCCCGCTGAAGAAACCGCTTTAAATCCTGTTACCTGTCAAATGGCCCTGGCCACCGAAGCCTCTGGCCGACGTGACAACAAGCTCACCAATACAAAACTCACCAGCCCAACCGCCAGGCTGTAGTAGATCGGCGTATTCGCGTCCAAGCCGTCTTTGAACATAAACACCAGCGCCGTCACAAAGCCCAATGTCATGGATGCAATGGCGCCGGAGGTGGTGGCGCGCTTCCAGAAAATTGCGCCCATCAGCGGGATCAGCATGCCGCCCACCAGCAGGTTGTAGGCCAGGGTCAGGGCGCTGATCACGTCGTTGACCACCAGCGCGATACCCAGCACGGCGATACCGGTCAGCATCGTAAACAGACGGTTGATGCTCAGGCTCGACTGCTTGCCGCCACGCAGGCGTGGCAGCAGGTCTTCGGTCAGTACGGTGGAAGCGGCGAGCAGGCCGGCGCTGGCGGTGGACATCATCGCGGCCAGTGCGGCGGCGATCACCAGGCCACGGATGCCGTCTGGCAGCGAGGCTTTGACGATGGCGGCGAAGGCGTTGTTGACGTTGTCCAGGTTCGGCAGCAGCACATGCGCGGCCATGCCGATCAGGGCACAGGCCAGGCCGTAGAGGATGCAGTAGAAACCGGCGAACGTGCCTGCGTACTGGGCGACTTTTTCGTCACGGGCGGTGAACACGCGTTGCCAGATGTCCTGGCCGATCAGGATGCCGAAGAAGTAGATCATGAAGTAGGTGATGATCGTGTCCCAGCCGATTTCGGTGAAGCTGAAATTCGACGCCGGCAGCTTGGCCACCAGTTGATCCCAGCCGCCGACGCGGTACAGGCAGATCGGCAGCAGAATAAACATCAGGCCGACGGTCTTGATCACGAACTGCACGATATCGGTAAGGGTCAGTGACCACATGCCGCCGATGGTCGAATACACCACCACCACGCCACCGCCGAGCAGCACCGACACCCAGAACGGCAGGCCGAACAGCACTTGCAGCACGGTGCCGATGGCCAGGATCGAGGTCACGCCGATCATCAGCGCGTAGGCCAGCATGATCACCGCACTCGCTTGGCGGGCCATCGGGTTGTAACGTTTTTCCAGCACCTGGGTGACGGTGAAGATCTTCAACTTGAGCAGCGGCTTGGCCAGGAACAGGTTCAGCGCAATGATCCCTGCGCCCAGTGCGGCGCACAGCCAGAAGCCGGAAATGCCATGCACATAACCCAGGCGCACGGTGCCGACGGTGGATGCACCGCCCAATACGGTGGCGGCCATGGTGCCCATGTACAGCGACGGGCCCAGGTTACGACCGGCCACCAGGTAGTCTTCGTGGGTCTTGGCACGGCGCATGCCGTAATAGCCGAGCACGAGCATGCCGGCGGCGTAGATGAGTACGACGAATAAATCCAAAGCCATGACGGCGGTTCTCCGTTTATTTTTTTAGGCTATTGAGAGGTTTTCTGCAGGAAGGGCACTTACTGTGGCGAGGGAGCTTGCTGTGGCGAGGGAGCTTGCTCCCGTTCGACAGCGAAGCTGGAGCCGGCTTTTTTAGGGCCGCTCCGCACCCCATCGGGAGCAAGCACCCCAGCGGGAGCAAGCTCCCTCGCCACTACGGCCGGGCCATAGACTTCGGCCGGCTCCGGGAACACACGAAGCAAGGTCAGGTACACCACCGACGCCAGCCCCAGCGTCACCGGCAGGCTGATATCGATGCCATCGGCCAGGTTGCCCAGCGGCCCGACAAACTGCCCCGGCAGGTTGACGAAGCACAGGCCCACCAGTGCGCTCGGGACCCAGGCGCCCAGGCCGCGCCAGTTCCAGCCGTGGCTGAACCAGTAGCGCCCGCCGGTCTCACCGCGAGTGAACACCTGTAAGTCATCCGGGCAGTAGAAGCCGCGGCGCACGATCAGGCCGATGATCATCATCACCATCCACGGCGTGGTGCAGGTGATGATCAGCACGGCGAAGGTCGACACGCTCTGCACCAGGTTGGCGGCGAAACGTCCGATAAAGATGAAGGCAATCGACATCACCCCGATCAGCAACGTGGCCTTGACCCGCGACAGCAAGCGCGGGAACACGCTGGACATGTCCAGCCCGGTGCCATACAGCGAGGTGGTGCCGGTGGACATGCCGCCGATCACCGCGATCAGGCACACCGGCAGGAAGAACCAGCTCGGTGATACGGCCAGCAAACCGCCGACATAGTTGTTGGCCGCAATATAGTCCGGCGCCTTGATCGCCACGATGGTCGCGGTGGCGAGGCCGAACAGGAACGGAATCAAGGTGGCGATCTGCGCCAGCACGACCGCCAGCATGATGCGCATTTTCGGCGTCTCACGCGGGATGTAGCGCGACCAGTCACCCAGGAACGCGCCGAAGGAAATCGGGTTGCTCATGGCCACCAGCGCCGAGCCGATGAAGGCAGCCCAGAAACCAGCCTGGCCCATGGCGACGCTGCCGGCGAAGTGGCTGTCGAACGCTGGTGCGAACGCGAAGATGCCCAGCAGAAACAGCAGGCTCGCCGCCCACACCGCAATGCGGTTGACCCACAGCATGAAGCGAAAGCCGTAGATGCACACGGTCAGCACCAGCAAGGCAAACAGGCCGTAGGCCAAGCCCAGCGTCAGGTCGGTTTCCGGCAGGCCAATCAGGCGTTTCGCACCACCGACCAGCGCATCACCCGAACTCCACACCGACAGTGAGAAGAAGGCAATCGCCGTCAGCAGCGACAGAAACGAGCCGACAATCCGCCCATGCACACCAAAGTGCGCACCGGAAGACACGGCGTTGTTGGTGCCATTGATCGGCCCGAACAGGCCCATGGGCGCCAGGATCAGCGCGCCCACCAACACGCCCAGCACAATTGCCCAGACCCCAGCCTGGAACGACAAACCGAACAGCACCGGAAACGAGCCCAGCACGGCGGTGGCAAAGGTGTTGGCACCGCCGAAGATCAGGCGAAACAGATCCTTGGGTCTGGCGGTACGTTCGTGGTCCGGGATCTGTTCGACCCCGTTGGTTTCTATTCTGCGAATACTGTTTTCGTTGTTTTTATTATTCATGATCAGCTCCGATCACATTGGCTAAGGGGGCGGCAGCCCTTCCGGCATAGCGGACAAATGTTCGTGACAGGCCAGCCACAGGCCTTGTTGTTTTAGGTGAGACGCTTGCCGTTTGAAGACAATGGTCTCGCGCTCCTGGCTAAAAAATTGCTCCCCGTTCATGCGCAGCTCGGTGGCCACGTCATGAATAAATATCGCCACGTCACCCTGCAGGCTGACCACGGCATTGCTTGAGCTGCAGGACAGCACTTCAAACCCCTCGTCCGCGCGCCAGCTGTCCCACAACGCCTGGTAGGCATCGCGACTGAGCAGAGGCTGGGGCAGGGTGTAAAACACGAAGCTGGCATCGGCCGTGAACGCGCCAAAGTAAGCCTCGCGGTCATTAGCGGCGAAGGCTGCCACCAGGTCGGCGGCGGCTTTCAGCACCTCTTGGGCGCTCATCAGCGGTGCGCCACGCCGGGCAGTACGCAGAGCATCTCGTACAGCAGGTTGGCGCCGAGCAGCGAGGTGTTGCCGGTGGTGTCGTAAGGCGGCGAAACTTCTACCAGATCACAACCAACCAGGTCGAGGCCCTGGCAACCACGGATGATCTCGATCGCCTGAATAGTGGTCAGCCCGCCGATTTCCGGTGTGCCGGTGCCGGGCGCCCAGGCGGGGTCGATGCCGTCGATATCAAAGCTCAGGTACACCGGGCCGCCACCGACTTTTTCGCGCACTTCGGCCATCAAGGGGGCGAGGGAGTGGTGCCAGCATTCTTCGGCCTGGACCACGCGAAACCCCTGTTTGCGGCTCCAGTTGAAGTCTTCGGCCGTGTAGCCCTGGGCACGCAGGCCGATTTGTACAACACGATCGCAATCGAGCAGGCCTTCTTCCACGGCGCGGCGGAAGGTGGTGCCGTGGGCAATTTTCTCGCCGAACATATGGTCGTTGACGTCAGCGTGGGCATCGATGTGCACCAGCCCGACCTTGCCGTGCTTTTTGTGGATAGCACGCAGGATCGGCAGGGTGATGGTGTGGTCACCGCCCAATGTCATCGGGATCACGTCGTGCTCAAGGATCTCGTCGTAGGCTTCTTCGATGATGCGCACGGCGTCGAGCAGGTTGAAGGTGTTGATCGCCACATCGCCAATGTCGGCAACCGACAGCGAGTCGAACGGTGCGGCGCCGGTGGCCATGTTGTAAGGGCGGATCATCACTGATTCAGCGCGGATTTCACGCGGCCCGAAGCGGGTGCCGGCGCGCAGCGACGTGCCGATATCCAGAGGCACGCCGATAAAGGCAGCATCCAGGCCTTTGGCCGTTTGCAGGTGGGGAAGTCGCATCATGGTGGCGATGCCGGCGAAGCGCGGCATTTCGTTGCCGCCCAGTGGTTGGTGGAAAATCTTGTCCACGGGAGTGCCTCATCGTTGTTTTGTTTATTAGGGGCCGATTCTGCGAAAAGCCCGTGGCGGGAAGAATCGGCAGAGGCAAATACTTAGTTCAGATTTTTCTAAACTAATGCTTGAGTTAAACTCGGCCCAAATGTGGGCGCTGGCTTGCCTGCGATGGCGGCGTTGAATTCACTGTTGCGATCGCAGGCAAGCCAGCTCCCACAGGATTTTTGTGTTCCGCGGAGAACAAATGGCCAACGCCTTGCCCGACCTGAAACTCCTGCGCATCTTCGTCAGCGTCGTGCGCCACCAGGGTTTTGCCAATGCCCAGCACGAACTCAACCTGTCGACGTCGGCCATCAGCACCTACATGAGCCAACTCGAATCGGCCTTGGGCCTGGTGCTGTGCCATCGCGGCCGGGGCGGATTCAGCCTGACCAGCAAAGGCGAGCTGTTCCATCAGGAAACCTTGCGTCTCTTAGGTGAACTCGAAGGCTTCGAGCAATACGCCGCCGCCCTCAAAGGCGAGCTGCGCGGCACCCTCAAGCTGGGCGTGCTGGACTCCACCGTCAGCGACAAGGCCTTGCCGTTCGCCGAAGTGATCGGCGCCTACAGCCTCGAACACCCGGCCGTGCATCTGCATCTGTCGGTGATGAGCCCTTACGAGCTGCAACTGGGCGTGCAGGACAATCGCCTGGACCTGGCCATCGGCGCGTTCTCCAACCGCATGAGCGGGCTGATCTACATGCCGCTGTATCGCGAACAGCACTGGCTGTATTGCAGCACGCGCCACCCGCTGTTCAACGAGCGGCGTATCCCCGAACAAGTGATCACCCAGCAACGCATGGTCGGCCGTGGCTATTGGAGCCAGGCCGAACTGGCGCGGCATGGTTTCAAACACAGCGCGGCCACCGTGGAAAGTATGGAAGCCCAGTTGATCCTGGTGCTGTCCGGCGCCTATATCGGCTACCTGCCCGAGCACTACGCCCAGGCCTGGGCCGACAAGGGTGACTTGCGCGTTTTGTTGCCGGCAACCTTCGGCTACCAGGCGCCGTTTTCCATGATCATGCGCCGTGGCCGCAGTCGCGAACCGCTGATCCAGACTTTCCGCGATCTGCTCAAAGCGCAGCTCAACCAGGCCTGATAAACCATGTCCAGACCCCAATGCCCTCGCTGCCTCAGGCCCGTTACTCACTGTCTGTGCGCGCTGATCCCCAGCCTCGACAGCCGCACCCGCATCTTGCTGTTGCAGCACCCGAGTGAGGTCAATCACGCGCTCAATACTGCGCGCTTGGCGGCACTGGGCTTGAACAATGCGCAGTTGGTGGTGGGCGAGGTGTTTGATGACCTGGCCATGCTGTTGAGCCCGCCGGGTTATCAGGCACGCCTGCTGTTCCCGGCGGACGATGCTGAGCCGTTGCAAACCTATACGCCGAGCGATCAACCGCTGTTGCTGGTGGTGCCCGATGGCACTTGGCGCAAGGCGCGCAAGCTGCTGCACCTCAACCCGTTGTTGGCGGCTTTGCCGCGCGTGGCCCTGGCGGGCGAGCGCGTGTCGCGTTATCGGTTACGCAAGGCACCCGGCCCGGGCGCTTTGTCGACGGTGGAAGCAATCGTGCAAGCGTTGCAGGTACTCGAAGCCCCGGCTTCATTTGACGCGTTGCTCAAGCCTTTCGATGCGTTGATCGAAGGCCAGATTGCCGCCATGGGCGAGGCGGTCTACCAGCGTAATCACGTAGAGGCTACATAGCTACCGCCTGGCGTAAGCGCCGCTGATTAGGCTCGTCATTTATCACACCCTTTGAGGGAAAAATGACAGAGCCTGAAGAGACACTCCCACTTCGACCCATGGATACGTTGTCTGCGTATATCCAGGAACAACAAGCCCAAGGGCCGTTGATGACTGGCGCAGAGTGGTCCATAACACGCGTCTTGTTACCTTTGCGCAAGACACTTGAGCGCTTTTTCGGCGGCCTTGATGAGCAAGAGCAGCAAGACTACATACGTTTGCAAAAGGCCTACGTCAGCGCACAAACCACATTCGAAGCGGCTATCAAGCAACTCGGCGCGGACCTTGAAACCACCTTGTTGGCGAGCCTGACTGCAAGGCTGAAAGCACTGGCCGGCAAAGAGGTTGATCCCAAGGTTGCGCGTATCCATACCCGCTATGTGAAACCGGCTGATACATCGACGCCAAACAACCCAACCCTGCGAGTTCCACGCGCGATAGATGACCGCGTGGACAGCGAGGGCCTGTCCAGCGTCACCCTGTGGGAGGCCGCCTGCATGAACTACAGCGGTTTGTCGGGGTGGGGCTTTCCGGGGCATGTCAGCCTGAAGGAGGCCAGCTATCTGGATTCGAATGTCGGAATCAGCGCGGCGGATTTCATCGAGCTGGTGCGCGAACTCAATCTTGGCACCCAATTGCGCACGCGCCTGGACAGCGCGCTGCAGAGCTCTACGCTATTGGGGGTGCAGGTGTTGGCGCTGGCAACTGCAGAGCTTGAATTCGCGTTGATAGAGGCCTTGAGGACCACCGACCGAAGCCGGGTTGACCGGGAAAAATACCACGCTGTGGTGGGTGCGTTGTCAGGCGAGTCGCCTTGGGATGTCACTCAAGAAGTGAAACTGTTCATTCCCTATGGCCCGAACAATATCAATGGGACCGAACGCTACGGCCTGCTTGGCGTATACACGGACCTGCCAAGAGGTGACTACCTGAGCATTCCTTATGTGATTTTCTCGGTCAAAGGATGCAAAGGCGCGTTCAGCTATTTCCCCGACCGGCCTGGCGGTGCCCTCAAGCACTACGACAAGTTTTCGGAGGCTGCCAACGAATTTTATGTCGGCTTCAAGGCGTTTCATGCGCGAAAGGAAATGGGGTGGTTGTATCAGTCCATGTCGCTGTCCGACTACGCGCGCTTGAACGCCAGGCCGGCGAAAGAAAGCAGGCCGGAGGAGCTCAATGCATTTGCGCAGTTCTTACACCGGTTGTGCGGGCGTGCAAGCAGGCTTACCCAGGTCAACCACATCGGCTACAAGCGCGATAGCGTTTACAACGCGCCGACAGTCAGCCTCTATCGTTTTTACATCGAGCGTTGCCGAGCCAACCTCAAGGTATTGGCGCATGAAACGCCGGGCGCCATGGCCACCTTGCTTGAGTTTTCCCAGACGCTGTTCGGTGAAATCATCAACCTGCTGTTGATCCCGGTGCCAGGGCCTTTGAAAGGCCTTGGGCGGTTGAGAGCGTTCGCCCTGTTCACTTCAATAGGGCTGACATTTTTCCAGGCGCTGCAAGAGGATAGCCGCGCAAACTTGGTGCAATTGGCGATAGATATCGCTGACTTGCTCAGCAGCAGGTTTTTGCACCGACGTTTGGCCCCGACGGTCAGGCGCCGGCATCAAGCGTTGTATAGCCGGCTGGCCCAGCAAAGCAGACTGATGACGACCACTGAGCGCAAGAGTCAGACAGGCGGCCAACTGGTTGAAAAAATGATGGGCGCCACCGACGTACCCACACAAACGTTAGAGCGGATCGTCAGCCTCAGTAATAGCTCGCGAGCCGACCTGGACCAGGTATGGGATGGAGCACCGCCCTCGGCATCGCTGGTTGAGGCGGTGAATCGGTTTAACGTCGACAAGCTGATCGACTGGGCTGCCAAGGGGGCCGACGCTAACCTTCCCGAGGCGGTCGGTGCCGTTGAGATTCTCGCTCCGCTACTCACCCAGCATAAGGATTGGCCGAAAAGCACATCCTTGAGCATTCAAAACCCGCAAGGCGTGGAAGTACGGCGCTATAGCAAACGTGCGGATCACAAGACCACGGCAGTGGTCACGGTCACCGTGTTGGAAAGCGGACTGTTCGCTTATTCAACGCCACGCCGGATCAGCGCTCATTTGCCCCAGGCTATTGTCGATTTGCTACCCGACGTTTTTTTATCGCGCAGGTCGACGTTGGTCGAGCAACTTGCCGATAAAGCCGACGCATTGCGCATTGATCTGTTTGAGGCACTCACGGTGTATGCCGATACCAGTCGATCCGCGGCCACGGGCGCACCAGCATCAGTGCTTCGATTACTGCCTGACAGCGTTGCCAGCGCTACCCCGCCGCACCCCGTGATTGAGCAGTTACATACCTTGCACCCCGGATTGAGCCGGGCACGGTTGCTGGAAGTGCTGCGCCGAAATCCGTTGTCGGAACATCAGCAGGCACAACTCCTGCAATCGCAACTGCAACCCGAAGCGCTTTACACCGCGCTGCGCTCTGCCCGTCAGGTGGCACGCGCAGAAACCATGGTTGACGGCGTACTCCATCCTCGGCGCTTCAGTCAGAAAATTCAGAACTGGGCTACGGAGTTTGCCGTCCAAGCACTGCGCGACCTGACCGGCCAGGTACTCGTCATCAGCCCTGAAGCGCAAGCGATACCTTATGTTTCACGGGGACCGCTGGACAAAACCATCGTCGTGATCGATCACGGGCGCGGACAGTTCTCGTTGTTTGACATTCAATCCCCCAAACCAAGGTCGACCGAAACCGATGATTTATATCAAACGGTCGTGAGCCAAATCTCTGAAACCGACCTGTTACGGTTGGGGTGGGACGAGCAGGGCGCTGCCTCTCAGTTCCGGCACACAGTCGCCCAGGCCTTGCTCAATAACCGTACGGCCGATGGCAGGTTTTATCCGGCACGCCGTGAGATCGGGCAATACGCCAGCGTTGTCGAGACGTCAAATATGGTGCCCGAGCCTGACGCGCTCGGCCTTTACAGCCCGGGCAACGATCGCTTCGTGTTTATCGAGGGAAATTATTTCAAAGTCATCCAGGGGCAAGGGCTGGTCCCCTGGCGTATTCAACACCCATTGCTGGAGCAGGCCTATGCACCCGTGCTGACCCACAATGGCGCGGGCGCCTGGCGCCACGAATGGGAGAACCCGCTGACCTGGGACGGGCAGAAGCCGTTTTATCGCCTCGGGCCATCGTTTCGTGCGTTGACGCCGGATGCCATTGTGCAGATCCAGCAGATAAGTGGAGTGACGCCGGACATCCTGCGCCGGATGCACGCACGTAATGAACGGCCTCCCGCTATCCTGAGAGAGACCGTCGAGCGCTTCACGATTCATCAGCGGCTCAAGACGCACCTGGAAGGCATGGAGACGCTTGAGGGCACCGCGTTGGGGCGCGATTTCCTTGATGAACTGCTGGGAGAGATTGGGCCGGCCAATGCCGATGCACTGGTCGGGCGCGCCGGAGTCAGCAGGGCGGACCAGGTGTCCGTGCTGGAGGCCAAGGTTATGACCAATAAACCCAGGATGGAGCGGCTTTTTTTCAAGGCGTTGTGTCATAAAAGCGCGCAGTCGTCCGACCCTCTGGCGCAAGTGCTGCAGCGCGACTTTCCCGGTTTGACTGCGGTCATTGCCCAAGACTTGGTGAGTCAGTCCACGCCTGCTGAGCGAAGTAGTCTGGAGGCCGGTCGCGTGCCGTTGACGCTTACGCCACTCGTGCGTTGGTGGTTGCATTCTCTGCGCAAGGCGCGCGCCTTGGAGGGGGTACATATGCCTATCACCGGTGATGAAGACAGCGCGAAATTAATCCTGCGGACACTGTCGGACATCAATGGATGGCCAAAGAACCTGCGGGTCGAGGTGTGGGAAAGAGGGCGTCTGATTGACAGCATCGGCGCCACTGACTCGCCGCATAAGCGTGTGCTGGAGGTGCAGGACGGTCAGTACCAGGCGTACACGGTGCAAATCAACGGCGGGCGCCAACCGATAGGCGGCTACGGTGAGTTTCTGGTGGTTTTGTTAAATGCACTGCCGACGGCGGAGCGCCAGGCCTTGGGCTACACCCATGTGACGGGTGTTGAAGAACTGACACAGGAGATTGCGCGGCGACTGGAAACCCAGCCAGCGCTCGGCGACTCCCGGTTTAATATTGAAAAGCTGCTCGGTATGGAGCCACGCCCCTGGTTTAACCCGCCGCAACGGCTCAGTGATGGGCGTATTGGTTATCCGCTGAGCGGCGATGGCGGTTCAGGTGGCGTAGCGGCTGCGCAGGTGGCGCAGTGGCGCAAGTTGTTTCCGACCAAGACCGATGCAGAGGCGAGTGAGAGAGTCCTCAACCTGGGGGAATCCTTCGCGGAGCGACAGTCCGCCATCAATCAACTTTTTTCTGAACAGGAGGCCTTGAATGCCAGCCTGGAGCGATGGTGCTTGCTGGGCGATAGTGTGAACTTGAGCGCACACCTTCAAGCCTCTGAACGTATTCGACGTTGCTGGAGCCGACAGGAGTCCGTACGTGGTATGCCCTATGAGCTTTACCTCGACGACCTTGCCCTGAATGACCTGCCTGAGACGACTGCGAGCTTTTCCCACGTCGATCTGCTGAGCTTGAGGAACAATCAGTTGCAAACACTGCCGACAGAGTTCCTCCGGTGCTTTGGGTTTCTGCGCAGTCTCTCTGTTGATGGCAACCTGTTGGATCATCTGCCTCAAGGGTTGTCAGAGCTGCGGTATTTGCAGCAACTGAATTTGTCGAACAATCGTATTCGGCCCAATTTGCAGGATGTTCTGGGTCTGAAAGAGTTGACACGCCTGACCTGGCTGGACCTGTCCTATAACCCTCTGGGGCAAGGCAGCCGGCTGAACCTGTATCGTCTGAAGGCGTTGGAAGTCCTCAACCTCAAGAATACACACATCCATCAGTTGCCCCGGGGTGCGGTGACTCTGCGACGTCTGAGTACCTTCGATCTGCGCGACAATCAGCTTCATGTACTGACCGAAATGGATCTGGGCCTGAACCTCAATGTCCATCGTGCAATGGATTTGCAGGGCAACGAGTTGGCTGCGAGCACATTGGAGGTAATCCGCCAATACCAACAAAGACCGGGTTACCAGAATGTTCATTTCGGCGTGTCGGACGCTTCACTCACGGTGTTGTCTTCCGTTGACCCCTGGTTGATATCGATTCCCGCCGGCGAGACAGCGCAACGTCGAGCGCTTTGGTCTTTGATCGATGCGAATCGTAATTCCCAGAACTTTCGCGTGCTGCTAGGGGTTTTTGCCGCCTATCCGCCATTTTTAGCTGCCAAGTATCGAGCATTGCGCGAGGACATCAGCCGCAGAGTCTGGCAATTGATTGACTGCGCCACCCATGACACACACATTGAACGGGTTTTGTTTGAGCAGCCCTTGGAGTACATCCGGGCCCAGGCTGATGGCTGGCTGCTGTGCCTGAATGATCTGGAACTTGCAGTGTTGCCGTTGCAGATGCTGGCACCAGGCAGTCAAGCCGTGGCAGCAGACTTTTTGAATTATTACCGAGGATCTAATCGGATCGCGTCCATCAAGCAGCGGGCCACTTTAGACTTTCCAGCCCATTCAGGCGTTGAACACAGTATGTTCTTGCTGGGTTGTCGGCTCGCCTTGGCGCAGGATCTGAATCTACCCCTGCCGCTCACGATGCGTTTTTCTACACCCGTCGTGGAAATTGATCCGCAGGTGTTGAATGAATATCGCCTGGCCATTATTCGTGATGAGGCTCGAATCAATTGGCCGGATTTACTCAAGGATAAAGAATATTGGGTGACGTTTCTGGAGCTCAAATACCCGTTAATGTTTGAGGCGGCGCGAAGCCCGTACGATGAGCGGTATCAGCAGGCTTTAGAGCAAGTCCAAGTCGGGGATTTGAGCGAAAATGCTTACTTTATCAAGGGGGGCGAGATTGCTGTGGCAATGCTCTCAGCCAAGAATGACCTCGTTCTGCAGTTGACGGCGCAGGAATGGGCGGCATTTGTCGGCAGCGACTGACTGCGCTTATATCTGTATTGAATAAGCACCACACTTTGCGTGATATGGCCCGCCGGCCTTTCCCGGTATGATGTTCGCCCCCGCAGTCTGGATTGCGAATACGCCATGACCTTGCAGTACCCTACAATCGCCGATTGCGTCGGCAACACGCCCCTGGTCCGCTTGCAACGCATGGCGGGTGAAACCAGCAATACCTTGCTGCTCAAGCTCGAAGGCAACAACCCGGCCGGTTCCGTCAAGGACCGCCCGGCGTTGTCGATGATCACCCGCGCCGAGTTGCGTGGGCAGATCAAGCCGGGCGACACCCTGATCGAAGCCACGTCGGGTAACACCGGCATCGCCCTGGCCATGGCCGCGGCGATCAAGGGTTACAAGATGGTCTTGATCATGCCCGACAACGGCAGTGCCGAGCGCAAGGCGGCGATGACCGCCTATGGCGCCCAACTCATCCTGGTCACCCAGGAAGAAGGCATGGAAGGCGCGCGTGACCTCGCTGAGCGCATGGCCGCCGAAGGCCGTGGCGTGGTGCTCGACCAGTTCGCCAACGGCGATAACCCCGAGGCACACTACACCAGCACCGGCCCGGAAATCTGGCGCCAGACCCAAGGCAGCATCACCCATTTCGTCAGTTCCATGGGCACCACCGGCACCATCATGGGTAACTCGCGCTACCTCAAGGAGCAGAACCCGGCGATCCAGATCGTCGGCCTGCAACCGATGGAAGGCGCGGCCATTCCCGGTATCCGTCGTTGGCCTGAAGAGTACCTGCCCAAGATCTACAACGCGACGCGCGTGGACCGCATCATCGACATGGCCCAACGTGAAGCCGAAGACACCACCCGCCGTCTGGCGCGTGAAGAAGGCATCTTCTGTGGCGTGTCCTCCGGTGGCGCTGTGGCCGGTATGTTGCGTCTGTCCAAAGAAGTTGAAAACGCGGTGATCGTCGCGATCATCTGTGACCGAGGCGACCGCTACCTGTCGACCGGCATCTTCGACGAACCCAACTGATGGCCAAGCACGAGAGAGGCCTGCGCTTTCAGCCGACGGGCGGCAGCCGCGCCCCGCAGATTCCGGTGGGCAAGAAGCAACGCCTGACCATCGAACGCCTGGCTAACGATGGCCGCGGCATTGTGTTCTTTGAAGGCCGCACCTGGTTCGTCAATGGCGCGCTGGCCGGCGAAGAAGTCGAAGCGCGGGTGTTGGGCGCCCACGGCAAAATCGTCGAGGCGCGTACCGAGCGTGTGTTCAAGGCCAGCGAGCTGCGTCGCCCGGCACCGTGCGCGCACTTCGGCCGCTGTGGCGGTTGCAGCGTGCAGCACCTGCCCCATGACGAACAACTTGCCCTGAAACAGCGCATGCTCGCCGAGCAACTGACCCGTGTGGCCGGTGTCGAACCGCAAGAGTGGGCGGCACCGTTGAGCGGGCCGGAGTTCGGCTACCGTCGCCGCGCCCGTGTGGCGGTGCGCTGGGATGCCAAGGCCAAACAGCTTGAGGTGGGTTTTCGCGCCGTGGCCAGCCAGGATATCGTCGCTGTCGATGATTGCCCGGTGCTGGTACAAGCCTTGCAACCGATCATGCAGCGTTTGCCGAACATGCTGCGCCGCCTGAGCAAACCACAGGCGTTGGGGCATGTGGAGTTGTTCAGTGGTTCGTCGATTGCCGTGTTGCTGCGGCACATGGCGCCGCTGTCCGAAGCGGACCTGCAGGTATTGAAAGAATTTTGCACCTTCCATGACGCCCAATTGTGGCTGCATGGCGAGGGCCAGCCGGAGCCGGTAGAGCCGGGTCAGGCGCTTGGTTTTAGACTGGCGGCGTGGGATCTGGAACTGGCTTACCGTCCGGGAGATTTTGTCCAGGTCAACGCCGGAGTCAACGATGCGATGGTCGCCCAGGCCCTGGAGTGGTTGGCGCCAAAGGCCGAAGAGCGGGTGCTGGACCTGTTTTGCGGGCTGGGCAACTTTGCCCTGCCACTGGCCAAACAGGTGCGCGAAGTGGTGGCGGTAGAGGGCGTGCAAGCCATGGTCGAGCGGGCGGCGCAGAACGCCGTCAGCAACAATTTGCATAATGTGCAGTTTTTTCAGGCCGATCTGTCTCAGCCTTTGACCGACGCGGAGTGGGCCAAACAGGGCTTTTCTGCGGTACTCTTGGACCCACCCCGTGACGGTGCCCTGGAGGTTGTGCGCAAGCTCGCCACCCTGGGGGCCAAGCGCTTGGTGTATGTGTCCTGCAACCCGGCCACGCTGGCGCGGGACACGGTTGAGTTGGTCAAGCAAGGCTACCGGCTAAAACGTGCCGGGATCCTCGACATGTTTCCGCAAACAGCGCATGTCGAGGCCATGGCGTTATTTGAAGCGGGCTAGGATGCCCGTTTAATCCGACTGGCCTGTCGTCTCCTGGGCCGTGACCTGTCAGGGAGTGGTACCTAGCCTAATGGTTGCACCGCTAGGGTTACGCAGCAGGTCAGCGATGATTTTTGGCGCATCCAAGGTGCGTCGTAGGGAAGGTAAGCAAGATGGTACAGGTGAGAGCACACCAGCCGATCAACACCGACGGCAGTATCAATCTCGAGGCATGGCTGGATCATGCCGTCAGTGTCGACCCGGCACTGGACCGTGAAGCCTTGAAAGCAGCCTGCGAGTTCGCTCGTGAGTCTGAACAGCAAGACAATGCGGCCAAGAACCTGTGGGCCGAAGGCACTTCAAGCTTTCGCACCGGGTTGGAAATCGCCGAGATCCTCGCCGATCTCAAGCTGGACCAGGATTCGCTGATCGCCGCCGTGCTTTATCGTGGCGTGCGTGAAGGGCATATCCCGTTGCCGACGGTCAGCCAGCGTTTCGGCGCGGTGGTGGCCAAGCTGATCGACGGCGTGCTGCGCATGGCCGCCATCAGCGCCAGCCTCAGCCCGCGTCAGTCCATGGTGCTGGGCACCCAGGGCCAGGTCGAAAACCTGCGCAAAATGCTGGTGGCCATGGTCGACGACGTGCGCGTCGCGCTGATCAAGCTGGCCGAACGTACCTGCGCGATCCGTGCGGTCAAGACCGCCGACGACGAAAAGCGCAACCGCGTGGCCCGCGAGGTGTTCGACATCTACGCGCCGCTGGCGCACCGCCTGGGCATCGGCCATATCAAGTGGGAGCTGGAGGATTTGTCCTTCCGCTACCTCGAACCCGATCAATACAAACAAATTGCCACGCTGTTGCACGAGCGGCGGCTCGACCGTGAGCGCTTTATCACCGACGTGATGGGCCAGCTGCGTTCCGAGTTGCAGGCCACTGGCGTCGACGCCGACATCAGCGGCCGCGCCAAGCACATCTATTCCATCTGGCGCAAAATGCAGCGCAAGGGCCTGGCCTTCAGCCAGATCTACGACGTGCGCGCCGTTCGCGTACTGGTGCCGGAAATGCGCGACTGCTACACCGCGCTGGGCATCGTGCACACGTTGTGGCGGCACATCCCCAAGGAATTCGACGACTACATCGCCAACCCCAAGGAAAACGGCTATCGCTCGCTGCACACCGCCGTGATCGGTCCCGAGGGCAAGGTGCTGGAAGTGCAGATCCGCACCCACGCCATGCACGAAGAGGCCGAGCTTGGAGTTTGCGCGCATTGGCGCTACAAGGGCACCGACGTCAAGGCCGGGTCCAACCAGTACGAAGAGAAGATCTCCTGGTTGCGCCAAGTGCTGGAATGGCACGAAGAACTGGGCGATATCGGCGGCCTGGCCGAGCAGCTGCGGGTGGATATCGAGCCGGACCGGGTCTATATCTTCACCCCCGACGGCCACGCCATCGACTTGCCCAAGGGCGCCACGCCGCTGGACTTCGCCTATCGCGTACACACCGAAATCGGCCACAACTGCCGGGGCGCCAAGATCAACGGGCGCATCGTGCCGCTCAACTACAGCCTGCAAACCGGTGAACAGGTCGAGATCATCACCAGCAAGCACGGCACGCCGAGCCGCGACTGGCTGAACCCGAACCTGGGCTACATCACCACGTCGCGGGCGCGGGCGAAGATCGTTCACTGGTTCAAGTTGCAGGCACGCGACCAGAACGTCGCGGCCGGCAAGACCTTGCTTGAACGCGAATTGGCGCGCCTGGGCCTGCCACAGGTGGACTTCGACAAATTGGCCGAAAAAGCCAACATGAAGATCGCCGAAGACATGTTCGCCGCCCTCGGTGCTGGCGACTTGCGCCTGGCGCAATTGGTCAATCTGGCCCAGCAACTGGTCGAGCCGGAGCGCGGCAGCGAGCAGTTGGAACTGATTCCGCGCAAAGCCACCGGCTACAAGCCTGGCAAGCGCGGTGATATCCAGATCCAGGGCGTGGGCAACCTGATGACGCAAATGGCCGGCTGCTGCCAGCCATTGCCGGGCGATGCCATCGTCGGCTACATCACCCAGGGGCGTGGCGTGAGCATTCACCGCCAGGATTGCGCCTCGGTGCTGCAACTGGGCGGGCGCGAGCCCGAGCGCATCATCCAGGTCAGTTGGGGCCCGGTGCCGGTGCTCACCTACCCGGTGGACATCATCATCCGTGCCTACGACCGTTCCGGTTTGCTGCGTGACGTGTCGCAAGTGCTGCTCAACGAGCGCATCAACGTGCTGGCGGTCAACACCCGCTCGAACAAAGAGGACAACACTGCGTTGATGTCCCTGACCATCGAGATCCCGGGGTTGGACGCGTTGGGGCGGTTGCTGGGGCGGATTTCCCAGTTGCCGAACATCATCGAGACTCGGCGTAATCGCACACCTTGATGCGGTCTGAAAATATCTGTGGGCTGCTTTCTGTGGGAGCCGGGCTTGCCCGCGATGCAGGCGACTCGGTCTGTCTGATAGACCGAGTCGAGGCTATCGCAGGCAAGCCAGCTCCCACATTAGATCTTCAGCGGTTCCAGACAATGGGCAGAGATTGACCGATGTATTCACTTGAAGACCTGCTGCACCTGATGAATCGCCTGCGCGACCCGCAATACGGGTGCCCGTGGGACATCAAGCAAACCTACGCGACCATCGTGCCGCACACCCTTGAAGAAGCCTACGAGGTTGCCGATGCCATCGAGCGCGGCGACTTTGATCATCTGCAAGGCGAGTTGGGCGACCTGTTGTTCCAGGTGGTGTATTACAGCCAGCTGGCGCGGGAAGAAGGGCGCTTTGAGTTTGCCGGGGTAATCGACAGCATTACGCGCAAGCTGGTTCGTCGCCATCCGCACGTATTCCCGACGGGTGATTTGTACGCGCCGCTGGATATTCCCCAGTTAAGCGAAGAACAGGTTAAAGAACGCTGGGAGCAGATCAAGGCTGAGGAGCGCGCAGAAAAATCCGACGCACCCGAGCAATTGTCCCTGCTCGATGACGTACCTGCGGCCTTGCCCGCGTTATCCCGCGCCGCCAAATTGCAAAAGCGCGCCAGCCAGGTCGGTTTCGACTGGCCGGCTGCCTTGCCGGTGGTCGACAACGTGCGTGAAGAGCTGGATGAAGTGCTCGAAGCCATGGCTGATAACGATTCGGTGGCGATCGCCGATGAGGTCGGTGACCTGTTGTTTGCGGCGGTCAACCTGGCCCGTCACCTCAAGGTCGACCCGGAAACCGCGCTGCGTGGCGCCAACGCCAAGTTCGAACGACGTTTCCGATTTATCGAACAGGCATTGCGCGATACGCACAAACCCATAGAAGATTGCACCCTCGAAGAGTTGGACGCCCTGTGGGGCGAAGCCAAACGCCAGGAAAAGAATGTGTCCAGCTGCGGTTGAGCAGTTGCCTAAGTGAGTAAGCACCATGAGCCTTTCCCTTCGCGACCAGTTGCTCAAAGCAGGTCTGGTCAACCAAAAGCAGGCCAAGCAGGTCGGCAAAGACAAACAGAAGCAGCAGCGCCTGGTCCACAAAGGCCAGATCGAGGCTGATGACACCCAGGCGCGCCTGGCCGCCGAAGCGCATGCCGAAAAGGTCAAGCGCGACCAGGAACTGAACCGCCAGCAGCAGGAAAAAGCCGAGGCCAAGGCCCGCACGGCTCAGGTTAAACAACTGATCGAAACCTCGCGCCTGCCCAAGCTGACTACCGAGGACTACTACAACTTCGTGGATGACAAGAAGGTCAAGCGCCTGTCGGTCAACACGTTGATGCGCAACAAACTGAGCAACGGCTCCCTGGCGATCGTGCACCACGGTGGCGGCTACGAGGTGATCCCGCGTGAAGCGGCGCTGAAGATCCAGGAGCGCGCACCAGAGCGTATCGTGCAGCTCAATATCCTCACCGAAAGCCAGGTGCCGGATGAGGACGATCCATACGCGGCCTACCAGATCCCGGATGATCTGATGTGGTAAGGCGTTAAAAACAACAAACCCCGCTCAAAAGGCGGGGTTTGTGTTTTTAACCTGCAGCTTCAGCCGATCACCAATCCACTGCATAACTCACGCTGAAGGTACGCCCTTCAGCGTTCGGGTACGGCGCACGGGCGTTGGCCTGGGCAAACATGTTCTGGTAATTGCGGTTACTGAGGTTGTAGATCGCGCCTTCCAGGCGACCGACTGGCAACCTGACCGAACCGAGCAGATCGACCAGCGTATAACCTTTGATATCGCGGCCGTTGTTGTCTTTGGCCGCGGCATCATAGTCGGCCAGTTGCATGCCTTGCAGGCGCAGGCTGTAGTCGCCACGGTCATAGCCGACAAAGGCGGTGGTCTTGGCAGGCGAGATACGTGTGGCGGGCAGGTCGATCCATTTGCCGTTTTGCTGGGTCTCGCCTTTGGCGTAGGCGTACGTGCCGCCTACCGACCATTGATCGGTGACGTTGTAGGTCAGGCTGGTTTCGATGCCGCGCACGCGCTCTTTCTGGTTGATCAGGCGCAACACACGGTCATTGGCATCATAGAACTGGGTGACGTCCGAAGTGTTCTCATACGCGGTGACGTTGGCCAGCCACTTGTCCCAGTTGCCACGCCAGCCCAGCTCGTAACTGTCGACCTTGAGGGCTTGGGCGTTCAGGTCCTGGATGTCGTATTTGCTGTTGACGTCCCGCAGGAAGCGCTGGATATCCGGCAGGGAAAACCCCTGGCTGAAATTGACGAACACGTCCTGGTTTTCGTTCAGGTGGTACACGGCACCCAGGTTATAGAGCGTGTCATCGTATTTGAGGGTGCCGCCCGGCAGTGTGGCGCGGTTGCCGGTCTGCACGATCTCGCCGTAGGCAATGCTGTCGGACACTTCGCTTTCGATCCACTCACGACGGATGCCGCCACGTAAGGTCCAGTCATCGATATCGTAGGACAGCTGACCAAAAATGGCTTTGGTGCTGGTTGCGATGTCCGGGCCCATCTCAAAGGTGGTGCCGGTCTTGGTATAGCTCAGGCCGTTGACCCGGTATTGGTCACCGCGTTGGCGCGAGGTTTCATGGTCATAGTCGGCGCCCCAGACCAGATTACCGGTCGCCGAGCCGATGTCCGGCATTTGTGTATCAATCGCTGCCCGCACACCATAGACGTCTTGCACACTGTTGTTGTCGGACACCCCGGCACGACCGCGAGACAGGTCCGGGAAGAACAGTGCATCGGCACGCCGCCAGTAACTTTCGACCTGCAAGCCCTGGCCGTAGAAGTCCTTGTCGGCGTAATTGAGGTTGACCGCCTGGTTGTGGGTGAAGGGTTGGTCATCCAGGTCCAGGCCTTTTACCGCGACGGCAGTGCTGGTGATGCGTGGGTTCTTGGTGTAGCGGGTGTCCTGTTCATCTTTATAGTCTTGCAGCGACAGACTGATCTTCTTGTCGTCATCCAGCTCGTAGCCGAAGCGACCTTGCAGGTCGTAGGTGTCGGTGTCCATGTTGCTGCCCTGGGACGTGTCCTGGGGAATGCGTTTGCCGTTACCGTCGAACTGGTCGTTGCGTTGCACCGTATTGCCCGACACATACCAGTCCACCGGGCCTTTGCGGCCGGTGGCACTTTGGAAGGCTTCGTAGGAAAACCCCTTGTGGCTGAAATTGTTACCGGCGGTCATGCCGATCTTGCTGCTGAAGGCCAGGTCTTCGCCTTTGTTGCGCTTGGTAATGATGTTGATGATGCCGCCTGAGGCGCCGGCTCCGTAGACGCTGCTGGCGCCGGAAATCACTTCGATGCGCTCGATGCTTTCCGGTGCCACGCTGTTGAGCTGGCGGAAGTTGTCACGCGTGGCGTTCTGGGACACGCCATCAATCAGGATCAGCGTGTTGCGCCCGCGCAGCGTTTGGCCGAAGTTGCTCATGCCACCGCTGGAGGGTGCTATGCCCGGGACCAGTTGCCCGAGGATATCGGCAACCCGGCGTCCTGCTGCTGTCTGCTGGCGGATCTGTGCTTCGTCGATGACCTGCACCGAGCCTGGGATCGCGGCAATGCTGGTTTCACTGCGAGTGGCCGAAACGACCGTCGCCTGCAATTGCAGGTTGGTAGCCGCCGCTGGCGCGTCTTCAGGTTGATCGGCCCAGACAGGCGCGCTTATCGAACCGAGCAGGGGCAGCAGGACGGCCCATTGTGATTTGTTCATGATCTTGCCTTTGAGTTATTAGAAGTATTGACAGAAAAATCGGTAGTCTCAGGTGTTCGGGTGAACGAACGGATGGCGCGGATACCCAGGGCCGCCAAGGCATAGGTCAGTGCCACCAGCCAAAAGCTGTGCGCCAAGCCCACCATTGCCATGCCGACGCCTCCCAACAGCGCACCGCACAACGCGCCACCTTTTGCGGCGCTATTGCCCAGGCCCAAGGCAAACCCCTGCTGGCTGGGTGCAACGGTGTTGGCGATCAACGTGTAGGCGACCGGCAGCAGCGCGCCTTGCCACACGCCCCACAGCAGCCGGCTGGCGAGGAACCCCAGCCATTCACCGGCCATCGCCGTGAAGGCCAGCGTCAAGGCGCAAAACCACGTGACCCATTCGATGATGCGTAATGTTTGCGCCGCGGGGTGTCGGTCAAACAGGCGGCCCCACAGCGGCGCGGACAGCGCGAGCGTCAGTGCGCTGGCGGCGTAGCTGGCGCCGATCAGCCAGGCAGGAGCGTGTAGAACATCGGCGACGTACAGGGCATAAAACGGTTGGGGCATCATCTTGGCGGCCTGGATCAGCACGATGATGGCGAGCATTGCGCCGAGCCAGCCTTTGGGCAGTGCCGTAGGCGTTGAGGCGCGTACCGGTCTTGAGCGCGGCGCATCGCTGGGTAGAAACAGGCTGATCAGCGCGCACAGCAGGCAGACCGCCGTGGCGCTGTAGCACAGCAACGCGAAACCTGAAATATCCATCAGCCAGCCACCCAGCACCGGCCCGGCCAGCGAGCCCACGGCGGTGGCCGATTGCAGCCGCGCCAGAATGTGCCCGCGCCCACCTTCGGCGCAGTACGCCAGCGCATAGGCTTGGGCCGCTGCAATAAAACCTGCCAGCGCGCCTTGCGCCACGCGGATGACCACCAGCAGCCACGGGTCGGTGGTGACAGCGGCCAGCGCCTGGCATACCGCCAGGGCCAGCAGCGCGCGAATGATCATCGGCTTGTGGCCGGTACGATCACCCAGGCGCCCCCACATTGGCGTGAGGATCATCGCCGCCATCATCGGCCCGGCATATACCAGCGACGACAGCAGGCCGGTGTACTGGGCGTTGGCAACGCCCAGCAGTTTCTGGATCTGCAACGGCCAGAAGGGGCCGCTCATCTCCATGGCGCCCATCGACACCAACTGAATCACCACCAACAGACGCAATGCAGTGTTGTTAGCCGACATTGGCGGCAGTGCTCAGCGGGTTCGGCAGGCGTCCGACGATATCGGCGTGGCTTTCCATCAGGCGCATGCGCATAAACGACTTGGCTGGCCAGTCCTGCTCCAGCAGCGCGGCACGTTCGGTCTGCCAACGTTGGGGTTCGACCTGGCTGCGCAAATTATCGAAACACTCGCGGACCTGGGCTGACAGCTCGTCCCACAGCAGCCCCTCCGGAATATCGAAATGGCGCGCACTGAGCAATACCAGTTCGCCCAAGTGGCACATGAACACGGTGTGCAGCAACTTGTCGCGCACGAAGCCGGCATCGTCGTACAAGGTCATCTTCGGGTCGTGCAGTTCGATGTCGAGGCCATGGGCATGCAAGGTCTTGCGGTCGATGCGGATATCACCGAAATCACGCAGCAACAGGCGGTTTGCTTGCCCGTTTGTGCCCATGACCATAAAGGAGTTCTGCTGATGGGCCTCGAAGGCCACGCCATAACGCAAGTACATGCCCAGCAGTGCCGGCACTGCAATCGATGCATAGTCTTTAAAAAACGCCTGCATGGCCTGCGCGTCATCAGCGCCTTTGCTCAGGCGTACCCACTGCTTGAGCAAGGGTTGCCCATGCTGATCAATGGCAAACAGGCTGCCTACCGGAATGGCCATTTCGCCCGGTTCGAGCAGGCTCTGCGGGTTGTCACGGTACAGGACGGCCAGGTGCCGGGAGTGCTCGTCATTGGCAGGTTGTGGTTGGAAATGCACGCCGAGTCGTTCGGGCACGATGCTGAGAATAGGTTGAATCTGCGGTTCGCGTGTCAGGATGGTTTGCAGTAAATGGCTGATCCGTGGCCCCATGCGCGCGGAGCGTGGCGACACTGTGCGCTGCACACTGGTCAAGCGCAGCGACACGGGAAGTTTAACCATTGGCGCGTCGCACCGGCCTTCAGGCAACACGGTCCTGAATGACATGGTGGGGTGGGCGGTGAACGCGACGATGTCGGTCAGCACCAGCAGCCTGTCACCGATTTCATTGGCGAACAGTTGCGGCAGCTCTTGGCGAGCTTGCCAAGGGTGAGCGGGCATCGGCAGGTAGTCGCCAGCCTCAAGGCCTTGAGCGCTTAAGTGCGCTGTCAGTTGGCGGGCGGCCTGCGGGAAGTGGTTTTGCCACCACTGCCAGTAATCTGCAGTACCGGCCAGGCTTTCGACATGGGCGAACTGGCGGTGCAGCGCGCAGAGTAATACCGGGAAGCGCGCCTCGAACTCCGGCGAGAATTCAATCACCTGCTCTGTACCCAGGCCCAACTTCGTCTTGTAGTTGGGGTGCCATGGATGGCCCAAGGTGCCCCACTGCTCGAGTACTGATGTCGGGTTGGAAACGCTTGGGTTGTTTTTGAGGTAGCTGAGCAAATTGTTTTGATGCGCGGGGGCCATTGCGGCGTGCAGCTCGAGGGTCCACTGCTCGTGGAAGGCGAGGCACAGCGTATCGTTGATAAAGCTGTCGTCTATCTCCCGGTTGAGGCGGCTCAAGACGTCTGGGGCGGCAGATGATTCGAGGCTGCTGTTGAGTAATGTCAGCAACTGCGAGGGGAATCGGATTTTTTGTTCGGGCTGGCCAGCGCGCAGGACACTCACCGTGCCGCGCAAATCCCAGCTGGCCATGCGGCCTGGGCGCAGGTGATCAAAACATAGGCGGGTGTGGTCGGGTAGCTCCAGCCAGCAGCGATTGTGTTCGTCATAAGTGCGTGTGGTGGGGTTGAGCAGGCCTTCACGGAAGAGGGCTTGGATCAGGCGCTGGAAGCTGCGTTCGGCGGCAGGTGCGAGGGTATCGATCAGGGCATCAAGCGTGACGTGCTTAGCCAGGAATTGGCGAGTGGAGAGTGCTTCACCCCAGCGTTCCAGCAGTAGTTTTTCCGGTGTGGCGACCTGTCCGTGCATCAAATCGAACTCCTTATCCGTAGGGCTGAGTGAAAAGCGAACGGATACTATCGAGAATCATTACCAAATGTCTATTTGTTGTTACGCTTTTTGCGGAAACGATTATTCAGGGGCGAAAGGAGGGCGGTTCGAAGCCGGAGAGAGCGACCATGCAGGTCTGGAATCAGGGTTGAAGGGGCTAAGTCAGGCTGGTTCAGTGTCTTTGAGGTGACTTGTAGTACGAAGCCTGAGGTTCTGTAGGGTGTATCTGCTTTCATGCGGTCGTGGCAGAACACAGGAAAACGGTGGCTGTTAGAAACGAAAAACCCCGCTCAAAGGCGGGGTTTTTGTGTGTAGGCACACCAGCTGCTGTGTGGGGCTGGGTGACTGGCAGATTTCAGAGTTTCAGGAGCCGTCGGCTTGGCGTTTCATCTCAAGAGATTCGAGCTCGTTTTTATAATTGTGGGCTTCGTTCTCGTTGTGGAACATGCCGACCAGTTGGTCTTGTTGATGTACATCCCAGATGTGAATCCCATGGCCCAGTGCTTCGTGAGACATGTGTGCATCGTCGCGTTCAGTTACTTTTACAGTCATCTGCTTGCTCCAATCTCTGGTTGATCTGCGGCAAGTCGTCGCAGGCCTCTTTTATATGTTTTGTTAGCTTGCTAAGTAAACCGATTTTGCGCGCAACTATTTATTGCAGGAAATGCAACAGTGCTGCAGGCCACGCAAATCGCGACATTGCGTCGCAGGGTGCTGAGTTTTATGACAAAAGTTTCATGTTCGGATGGGCTTAAAGTCTTGTGGTGACCGTGTTGGCCCTCTCGCAGGCAAGCCAGCTCCCACATTTGAAATGCATTCACCTGTGGGAGCTGGCTTGCCTGCGAGAGCGGTAGTGGTTTCAACACAAAACCTCCAGGCGAAAAAAAGCCCCGCATTCAGCGAGGCTCTTTTTAATCACATCACGGTATCAGCTACCTTTGATAGCCTGGCCATCAACGGTACCGTCCTGCAGCATGATGTTGTATTCCTTGCCGTCGGTTTCCACCTGGCGCAAGGCTACCAAAATGCCGCCCAGGTCCTTGGCAAACCACATCTGGGTGATGCGCTTGCTTTGCGTCGGGTCACGTACACGTTCAACCTTGATCGCATCGATGGCGCCGACCTTGGTCTGGACCTTTTCCGGGCCAATCACGCGGAAGTCGTAGGTGTCGGTGTCGGTGCCTTCAACGACGATGTAGCTCATGCTCTTCTTGCCGGCCGCCACATCGCGTTGCAGTGCCAACTGGTAAGTCGACTTGTCGAGCATGCCGCTTTGCAGGGCGACGTTGACCGGGTCTTTGTTTTCAAAGCCGGTGACTTTCTTGGCCGTCTGGTCGAAGTCCAGGTTGATCTTCTTCGACTTACCCAGGCCGCCACGTTCGAAGCTGTAGCTCACGGGCTGCAGGGCATCTTTGTCGAGGCGGATCACACTGGTTTCGGTGAGGCTGGCGATCATCATGGATGCCTTGAAATTCAAGGTCCACGAGCCATTGTCATTCTTGACCAGGCTGCGTTCGGCCGAACCGCTCATGGGCAACTGTTTCCAGTCGGCGGTGTAGCTGGCGGAGAACGGGTGAAGGTCTGCTGCTTGCACGGCGGGCAAGGCGAACAGCGCAAAAGCGAAGAGCAGGGCGCGACGCATAAAATCTCCTAGGTTCGAATCAAGTGGCCGCTGGCCGCGAGTAACTGACCGTCCAATAATGCACCCTGTTCGCCGAGAATCAATCGTCCCTCGGCAAACCAGCGAACAGCCAGCGGGTAAATCCTGTGTTCCTGGGTGTGAACCCGTTGCGCAAGTGTCTGCGCCGAATCTGCAGACTCTACCGGAACCACTGCCTGTACGACCAGAGGCCCGCCATCGAGTTCCTCGGTGACAAAGTGCACGCTGCAGCCATGCTCCGTGTCGCCGGCCTCGAGGGCGCGTTGGTGCGTGTGTAACCCTTTGTATTTGGGCAGCAGGGACGGGTGGATATTGAGCAGGCGCCCTTGGTAGTGCCGCACGAAATCGGCGCTGAGGATGCGCATGAAGCCGGCAAGGACCACGAGTTTGGGGTTGAAGGCGTCGATCAGTTCGATCAAGGCACTGTCGAAGGCCTCGCGACCTTCGAAAGCCTTGTGATCCAGGGAGCGGGTGTCGATACCCGCGTCCCTGGCGCGTTGCAGGCCGTAGGCGTCGCTGCGGTTGGAGATCACCGCAGCGATGCGCACCGGGCTATCGCCGGTGCGCGTGCTGTCGATCAGGGCCTGCAAGTTACTGCCGGTGCCGGAGAGCAGCACCACGACATCACAGGTCTCAGGCATCAGTGAGCCTTGAGGTTCTTCAGTTCAACCTGGGCCGCGCCTTCTGGAGCGGTTGCGATCTGGCCGATAACCCAAGGCTGCTCGCCCGCTTCACGCAGTACGTTCAGCGCGGTTTCAACGTGCTCTTGAGCCACGCAGATAACCATGCCTACGCCGCAGTTCAGTACGCGGTGCATTTCGGTTTCGTTGACGTTGCCTTGCGCTTGCAGCCAGTCGAACACGGCAGGACGGGTCCAGCTTGCCACGTCGACAATCGCCTGTGCGCCTTTTGGCAGCACGCGCGGGATATTGTCCAGCAGGCCGCCACCGGTGATGTGGGCCATGGCTTTAACGGCGCCGGTGTCTTTGATCAGCTTGAGCAACGGCTTCACGTAGATACGGGTCGGGGCCATCAGCAGGTCGGTCAGCGGCTGGCCGTCGAGCTGGGTATTCTCGATGTCGGCGCCGGACACTTCGATGATCTTGCGGATCAGCGAGTAGCCGTTGGAGTGCGGGCCGGACGATGGCAGGGCGAGCAGGGCGTCACCGGCTGCGACTTTGGAACCGTCGATGATTTCAGCTTTTTCGACAACACCGACGCAGAAACCGGCCAGGTCGTAGTCTTCACCTTCGTACATGCCTGGCATTTCAGCGGTTTCGCCGCCGACCAGAGAGCAACCCGACAGCTCGCAGCCGGCGCCGATGCCGGTGACCACTTGAGCAGCGGTGTCCACGTTCAGCTTGCCGGTGGCGTAGTAGTCGAGGAAGAACAGCGGCTCTGCGCCACACACCACCAGGTCGTTGACGCACATGGCAACCAGGTCAATACCGATGGTGTCGTGCTTGTTCAAGTTCAGCGCCAGGCGCAGCTTGGTGCCCACGCCGTCGGTGCCGGACACCAGCACAGGCTGCTTGTAGCCGGCCGGGATTTCGCAGAGGGCGCCAAAACCGCCCAGGCCGCCCATGACTTCGGGGCGCGCAGTGCGCTTGGCGACGCTCTTGATGCGTTCGACCAATGCTTCACCGGCGTCGATGTCTACACCGGCGTCCTTGTAGCTCAGGGAGGGTTGCTTGCTCATGATCCAGGCCTTTAGGGGGGATTTCTGGGTAACGACCGAGCCGGCAGGCGCTTTTGGTAAAAGGCCCAGCCGCTGACGGTCTGCGAAGGCGCGCGATTTTATCAGGCTTGAGGGGCAGCGGCCATCCTCGGGCCGACGGGCAGGGCCATATAGGTTAAAAAAGCCGGTTAAAAAAATGCTAAACGTGCCGGTAATGGCGTGTATTAAGGTATAGCCTTTAACCCGCTATCGTTATGACAGTACAAAAACTGCCATGACCCTGTGAATGTTTTACCGGCTGCTGTGGTCACAGCCTTGCCAAGCCGAGTTCACGCGGTCTGTTCCAGCCGCTAAATTTGTCGTTCGGGAATCTTCCATGCGTCTGTGTAATTTCTTCTTTGTAGGCTGCTTGTCGTTGGTCAGCCTGGCGAGTCATGCCGAAACCCTCAATGGCCTTTATCAAGTACTTGAACCGGTTGTCAGCCAGTCGCCCCAAGAGCGTGACCAGGCCACCCAGCGCGCGGTGCAAACCCTGGTGATCCGCCTGACCGGCGATGCCAAGGCTGCCGACGGCCCAGGCCTGGCGGCGATTCGCAAAGACCCGCAGCAAATCATCAGCCAATACGGCTACGACGCCGGCCCGCCGGAAAGCCTGCAAGTAGACTTCGACCCTGTGAGCACTGATCGCGCATTGCGTGAGGCCGGCCTGTCGATCTGGGGCAGCAATCGGCCGTCGATCCTCGGCTGGTGGCTCAACGATTCCACTGACGGCAGCAGCCTGGTCGGTGATGGCCAGGCGATAGCCGGTGCACTGCGCCGTGCCGCACAACACCGCGGCTTGCCGTTGCGTTTGCCCTTGGGTGACCTGGATGAGCAGGTCGTCGCCACTGCACCGAATCTGGAAAGTGCCGATGCCACGCCCTTGCGCGCCGCCTCCGAACGCTACGGCGCCGACGCGTTGCTGGCCGTGCACGCGCGCCAGGAAGGCAGCCAGTGGCAGGCCAAATGGCGCCTGTGGCTGGGCGACAAAAGCGAGCAGGGCACCGCCCAGGGCGCTGACACTGGCGCGGTGGCCGATGCCGTGATGTTGGCGGTCAGTCAAAAACTGGCACCGCGTTTTGCCGTCAAGCCAGGTGTGAGCACCGAACAGTTGCTCGAAGTGCAGGGCATGAATCTGGAGCGCTATGCCGCTTTGGGCCATCTGCTTGAACCCTTTGGCGCTCAGCCACAGCGGGTGGATGGCAATCGCATTGTGTATCGGGTCAACGGCAGTGCCGATCAGTTGCGCACTCAGTTGAGCCTGGCCAAGTTGCAGGAAGTGCCTGCGGGCGAAGCGCCGGTTCAACCGCCGGTGGCCGATGGTACGCAGCCGCCGGCTGCCCCGGAGCCCCAGGCGCAGTTACGTTTTCGTTGGTAGGTGATCTTCCTTCTATATAGATAGAAGGAAACAAATGATAGATGGAGTGGTTTATGGCGGATACGCGTCGTTGGGTGTGGCTTGGTGGGGTTGTCCTGCTGTGCGTTTTTGTGTTCTTGCTGCATTCGATCCTGACGCCGTTCCTGGTGGCGTTGCTGCTCGCCTATCTGTTCGATCCCGTGGTGGATCGACTGGAGAAAATCGGCATGTCGCGCACCTGGGGTGTGGTGACGGTGTTTGCGCTGTTCACATTGATTATCACGGTGCTGGTGTTGGTGTTGGTGCCGATGCTGGCCAAGCAGCTGTTCCGTCTCTATGAGCTGGCGCCGCAAATGCTCGACTGGTTGCAGCACACGGCGATGCCGTGGGCTCAGGCCAAGCTGGGGCTGGCGGATGGCTTCTGGAAGTTCGACAAGGTCAAGGCCGCGATCAGTGAGCATATGGGCCAGACCACCGACATTGTCGGTGTGGTGCTCAGCCAGGCCACGGCCTCCAGCCTTGCATTGATCGGCTGGCTGACCAACCTGGTGCTGATCCCGGTGGTGGCGTTCTACCTGCTGCGTGACTGGGACATCATGATGGCCAAGATCCGCAGCCTGCTGCCACGCAATAACGAAGAGCGCATCGTTTCCCTGGCACAAGAGTGCCATGAGGTGCTCGGCGCGTTTGTACGCGGTCAGTTGCTGGTAATGCTGGCGCTGGGGATCATCTATGCCGCCGGCTTGATGGCGATTGGTTTGGAGCTGGGACTGTTGATCGGCTTGATCGCCGGCTTGGCCGCCATCGTGCCGTACATGGGCTTTGTGATTGGCATCGGCGCCGCGCTGGTGGCCGGGCTGTTCCAGTTTGGCGGCGACCTGTACCCGATGCTTGGGATCGTGGCGGTATTCATGGTCGGCCAGGCTTTGGAAGGCATGGTACTGACGCCGTTGCTGGTGGGTGACCGCATTGGCTTGCACCCGGTAGCGGTGATCTTTGCGATCCTGGCGGGTGGTGAGCTGTTTGGCTTTACTGGCATCTTGCTTGCGCTGCCGGTGGCGGCGGTGATCATGGTGTTGGTGCGTCACGTCCATGATCTATATAAGGATTCGGATGCGTATACCGGGGTTGAAGACCCGGACCTGTAACCGTTTCGCAACAAACCCGGCCTAAGCCGGGTTTGTTGTTTCTGGGGCGGGGTGTCAAACAAATTGCGCAAATCGCCCCAAGTTAACGCAAACCTTTGATTTTGCTTGTGGTCTGCTGCATTGTGCGCCCGGCTTCACGGGTATAAACTTTGCAAACTTTACACAGAGGCCACTAACGGTTCGTTTGGAGCCGTTCAGTCAGCATGAAACCGATTCAGCTGCCCTTGGGTGTGCGTCTGCGTGACGACGCCACCTTTATCAATTACTACCCAGGCGCCAATGCCGCTGCACTCGGCTATGTCGAGCGACTCTGCGAAGCCGACGCCGGGTGGACTGAAAGCCTGATCTATCTGTGGGGCAAACACGGCGTGGGGCGTACCCACCTGTTGCAGGCCGCGTGCCTGCGCTTCGAGCAGATGGGCGAGCCGGCGGTTTACTTGCCGCTGGCTGAGCTGATGGACCGTGGCATCGGCATCTTCGACCACCTTGAGCAATACGAACTGGTGTGTCTGGATGACCTGCAGGCCATCGCCGGCAAGGCAGATTGGGAAGAGGCGCTGTTTCACCTGTTCAACCGCCTGCGTGACAGCGGCCGGCGCTTGTTGATTGCTGCGTCCACCTCGCCGCGTGAGCTGCCGGTGAAACTGGCTGATCTCAAGTCACGCCTGACCCTGGCGCTCATCTTTCAAATGCGCCCACTCTCCGACGAAGACAAGCTGCGTGCCCTGCAATTGCGTGCATCGCGTCGTGGCCTGCACCTGACCGATGAGGTCGGGCACTTTATCCTTACCCGTGGCACCCGCAGCATGAGCGCGTTGTTCGATTTGCTCGAACAGCTCGATCAGGCCTCGCTGCAGGCCCAGCGCAAGCTGACCATTCCGTTTCTCAAGGAAACCCTCGGCTGGTAGCCAGCCCTTGTCCAGTGGGGTTTTCGGCAACTTCCAGGCGCCAGAAAACCTGCGTTTTGGCCGGTTTGGCCACGCAACAGGCATGAATAGGGTGTTAAGGGCTTAGATGTCATAGTCCAAACCAGAAGTCACATAGATCACGATTGAATTTGCAAATCGATGTGATAGAGGGCATAGTCTCGACTTCTTTACACATCAGCCACGGTCGTGCCCATGCTAAATCGCTTCGCACCCCTCGTGCCTCTCGCACTCGTTACCCTGTTGTTTGGTTGCGCCACCCACACTCAAAACGTGGCTGAGCAGCAAAAACCACAGGTTCAAAATCAGGCAAAGTTCGTTGCAGCGCAGTCTTCTACTGTCTATGAAGAAGCTCTTTATAAAGAAGAGCAGGCTACTGAGAAAGAACTGGCTGCCTTCGCCGGCAACAAGCCTTACCAGCTTCCCGTTCTGGCCGACAGTATCCTCGAACGCGGCATGTCCCTGATCGGTACCCGTTACCGTTTCGGCGGTACCTCTGAAGCCGGTTTCGACTGCAGCGGCTTTATCGGCTACCTGTTCCGTGAAGAAGCCGGCATGAATTTGCCACGCTCGACACGCGAAATGATCAACGTGGATGCACCGTTGGTCGCACGCAACAACCTCAAGCCCGGTGATCTGCTTTTCTTTAGTACGGCAGGCCGTGGTCGTGTAAGTCACGCCGGTATCTACTTGGGCGATAACCAGTTTATCCACTCCAGCAGCCGTCGCAGTGGCGGTGTTCGAGTCGACAACCTGGGTGACAGCTACTGGAGCAAAACCTTCATCGAAGCCAAGCGCGCCCTCGCCATGGCCCCGACTACGGTTACCGCTAGTAAGTAAAGTTAAAGTGATACTTGAAGTTTGACGCGTAAGCGCTAGAATCCCTGGACATTGTTGTAATCCGTTCGCGCGAGCTTTGCTTGCGCGTTCTGGTTTTCAGCGTTCGGCAGCGAAAGCCGCATCCAGATCAGGATTGTTCTGCCCATGTCGACCTCAGCCCGCCTCATTCTTCTTGTTTGCGCCGCGCTCCTCAGCGCCTGCGCAAGCCGTCCACCGCCGCCTGCGCCTGTCGCGGTCAAGCCCAGGCCGGTGTTCAACTATTCGACCCAAAATTTCTCGCCAGCTGCCGAAGACGTGCTCTTCCGTGCGCTGGGCCTGGTCGGCACGCCTTACCGTTGGGGCGGCAACACCCCGGACTCCGGGTTCGATTGCAGCGGCCTGATCGGCTTTGTGTACCGTGACGCCGCCGGCATCAGCCTGCCGCGCACCACCCGCGAACTGATCGTGATGCGCGCTCAGGATGTGAGCGAAAACAACCTGCAAACCGGCGACCTGATCTTCTTCGCCACCGGCGGCGGCTCGCGAGTAAGCCACGCAGGTATCTACGTGGGTGAAGGGCGATTCGTACACGCCCCGCAAACGGGCGGTACGGTGAAGCTGGACACCTTGTCCAAGGCCTATTGGCAGAATGCCTACCTGAGCGCCAAGCGCGTGTTGCCGGCAAGCCTGGCGCGTAATCCTTAAGCCACTCGGGCCCAAGTGTCTGAGCCGGCTTGTGTGGGAGCTGGCTTGCCTGCGATTCAGGCGGCTCGGTCTGTCAGTTAAACCGAGGCGATTCCATCGCAGGCAAGCCAGCTCCCACATGGGCCCCATACAAGGCAGTTACTTAACCGCCGACACCCGCCACACCTTATTCCCCACATCATCGGCCACCAGCAAATCCCCTTGCTGATCAATCACCACGCCCACCGGCCGGCCCATGGCTTTTTCGTCTTTATTGAGAAACCCGGTCAGCACGTCCACCGGCTGCCCCTTGGGTTGCCCACCCTCGAACGGCACGAAGATCACCTTGTAGCCACTGTGCGGTTTGCGGTTCCACGAACCATGCTGGCCAATAAAAGCGCCGTTGCTGAACTGTGCCGGGAGTTTACTGCCCTCGGCAAACGTCAACCCAAGGGACGCGGTATGCGGCCCCACGGCATAGTCCGGGGCGATGGCCTTGGCGACCAGGTCGGGGTTTTGCGGTGAGACCCGCACGTCCACATGTTGGCCGTAGTAACTGAAGGGCCAGCCATAAAACGCGCCATCCTTGACCGAGGTGATGTAGTCCGGCACCAGGTCGCTGCCGATTTCGTCGCGCTCGTTGACCGCCGTCCACAGCTTGCCGCTCTGCGGTTCCCAGGCCATGCCATTGGGGTTGCGCAAACCGGAGGCAAAGATACGGTGCTGGCCCGTGGCGCGGTCGACCTCCCAGATCGCCGCTCGGCCTTCCTCCGCCGCCAGGCCATTCTCACCGACATTGCTGTTGGAGCCGACACTCACATACAACCTGCTGCCGTCCTTGCTGGCCACCACATTTTTGGTCCAGTGGTGGTTGATACTGCCGCCCGGCAGGTCGATCACCTTGGTGCCGGCCTCCTTGATCGCGGTTTCACCCGGCTGGTAAGGGAAGCGCAGCAGCTTGTCCGAATCGGCGACGTACAGGTCGTTACCCACCAGGGTCATGCCAAACGGTGAATTGAGGTTCTCCAGAAACACCGTGCGCGTCTCGGCCACGCCATCATGGTCGGCATCGCGCAGCAGTGTGATGCGGTTCGGGCTCGGCACGCCCGCGCCCGCGCGGCCCATGACCTTCTCCATCACCCAGCCACGAATGCCCGTGGCGTCTTCCGGTTTGGGTGGCGAATTGGTTTCGGCTACCAGCACATCCCCGTTAGGCAAAACGTAGAGCCAGCGCGGGTGATCCAGGCCTTCGGCAAATGCCGCTACTTGAGTCCCGGCAGCGGCTGTCGGCTTGGCACCCTCCGGCCAGCCGATCGCCGGGGCGATGTTTACGGTGGGGATCAGGGTTTTGTTCGGCTCCGGCAGGTTGGGCGATGGCCCGGTGCCGTCCGAGACCTGCAGGGTAGAGCTTTCACCGCAGGCGGCGAGGGTGCCTGCCAGCATGATCAGTAAGGCGAGTCTGGTTTTGTACATGGTTTTCTCCTTAATACCTGTAAAGGTAGAGAAGCGCGGCAGTCGGATGGTTCAAGTGCAAGGCCAGCTTTAATTGACGCTCCACCCCCAACCCACTAACCTTCGCGGCTTGTTCCAGGTGCTCTGTGGCCCATGTGCCGACAGAGTGAAACAGGGAAGCCGGTGAGTGAGCGCGTTTGTACACAGCGCAGCCGCAATTCCGGCGCTGCCCCCGCAACGGTAAATGAGTCAAAACGGTGCCTTTTGCCACTGTATCCGCGTGATATGGGAAGGCGCGCCGTTGGCCTGCTCGCGCTATCAGCAGAGCGCCACTCATGAGCCCGGAGACCGGCCTGGATCATCCAACAGCATCACGGTGGGCGATGCTTGGCTGTCTGTTTTTCTTTTTCCTGCCCGCCGTTTTTGTCCAGCCCCAACGGAGAGCTGCCATGACTGATTCCCCCGACCGCGACGAACGCCACCTGGCGCGCATGCTGCGCAAAAAAGCCGTGATCGACGAGCGTATCGCCAATTCCCCAAACGAATGCGGCTTGCTGCTGGTGCTGACCGGTAACGGCAAAGGCAAAAGCAGCTCGGCATTCGGCATGCTCGCCCGCGCCATGGGCCACGGCATGCAGTGCGGCGTGGTGCAGTTCATCAAGGGGCGTAACAGCACCGGCGAAGAGTTGTTCTTCCGGCGTTTCCCCGAGCAAGTGCGTTTCCATGTAATGGGCGAAGGCTTCACCTGGGAAACCCAGGACCGCCAGCGCGACATCGCCGCCGCCGAAGCCGCCTGGGCAGTTTCCCGCGAATTGCTGCAAGACCCGTCCATCGGCCTGGTGGTGCTGGACGAGTTGAACATCGCCCTCAAGCACGGCTACCTCGATCTGGACCAGGTGCTCAGCGACCTGCAGGCCCGCCCACCCATGCAGCACGTTGTGGTGACTGGCCGTGGCGCCAAGCCTGAACTGATCGAAATGGGCGACACCGTCACCGAAATGGGCATGCTCAAGCACGCGTTCCAAGCCGGTATCAAGGCACAGAAGGGCGTCGAACTTTGAATCAGCCCCGTCATTGCCCAGCCGTATTGATCGCCGCACCGGCGTCCGGCCAGGGCAAAACCACCGTCACCGCCGCGCTCGCCCGCTTGCACCGCAACCTGGGGCGCAAGGTGCGCGTGTTCAAATGCGGGCCGGATTTTCTCGACCCGATGATCCACGAGCGCGCCAGCGGTGCGCCGGTGTATCAGTTGGACATGTGGATGGTGGGCGAGCAAGAAAGTCGCCGCTTGCTGTGGGAAGCAGCCGGCGAGGCTGACCTTATTCTCATCGAAGGCGTAATGGGGCTGTTTGACGGCACACCGTCGAGCGCCGACCTGGCGCGGCACTTTGGTGTGCCGGTGCTCGGGGTCATTGATGGCACCGCCATGGCCCAGACCTTTGGTGCCTTGGCCTTGGGCCTGGCGCGCTACCAGCCGGACTTGCCATTCGCCGGTGTGCTGGCCAACCGTGTCGGCACCCTGCGTCATGCGCAGCTGCTCGAGGGCAGCCTCACCGAAGGCCTGCGCTGGTATGGCGCGTTGTCCCGTGAAACGGGGATTGAATTACCGAGTCGTCACCTGGGCCTGGTGCAAGCCAGTGAACTCAATGACCTCGATGCGCGCCTGGACGCCGCAGCCCAGGCGCTGGGCAGCAGCTGCGAAGTGGCGTTGCCGCCGCCGGTGACGTTCGCCGCGCCGCAACTGATTGAGGCTGAGCCGCTGTTGGCCGGTGTGCGTATTGCCGTAGCCCGTGATGAAGCCTTCGCTTTTACCTACGGCGCCAGCCTGGATCTGTTGCGGGCAATGGGCGCTGAGTTGAAGTTTTTCTCGCCGATCCATGATCACCAATTGCCCGACGCCGACAGCCTGTACTTGCCCGGCGGCTATCCCGAATTGCATCACCAGGCACTGTCTGAAAACACCCGGATGCTTGCGGCTATTCGCACCCATCATGCGGCTGGCAAACCACTGCTGGCTGAATGTGGCGGCATGCTCTACCTGCTGGATTCGCTCACCGATGTGGACGGCGCCCGTGCCGAACTGGTCGGTCTGCTGCAAGGCGATGCGGTGATGCAAAAGAAACTTGCCGCCCTGGCCCTGCAAAGTGTCGAGTTGCCCGAAGGCGTGCTGCGCGGCCATACCTATCACCATTCCCTGACCAGCACCGAATGGCAGCCGATTGCCCGCGGCCTGAGCCCCAATGGCGGGCGCGGGGCGGAGGCGGTGTATCGGCAGGGGCGGATGACGGCTTCTTATGTGCACTTTTATTTTCCGTCGAATCCAACGGCGGTGGCCGCACTCTTCGCGCCGAGCATTGAGACCGCTATCGCAGCGATGCGGCGACCCGATAAGCCAGCTCCCACAGGGGAATGCATTGCAAATGTGGGAGCGGGCTTGCCCGCGATAGGGCCATGACGGACAACGCCTATCCCCAAGCCGACCGCGACGCCGTCTACCGCGCCATCGCCGAACGCCGCGACATGCGCCACTTCACCGGCGGCACGGTCGCGCCCGAATTGCTGCACCGCCTGCTCCAGGCCGCACACCAGGCGCCCAGCGTGGGCTTGATGCAACCCTGGCGGTTTATCCGCATCAGCGACCGTCAACTGCGTGGGAATATTCAGCAATTGGTGGAGGAAGAACGCGTGCGCACCGCCGAAGCCCTGGGCGAGCGCTCCGACGAATTCATGAAGCTCAAGGTCGAAGGCATCCACGACTGCGCCGAAGTATTGGTGGCCGCGTTGATGGACGACCGCGAGCGCCATATTTTTGGCCGGCGCACCTTGCCGGAGATGGACATGGCGTCGCTGTCCTGCGCGATCCAGAATCTCTGGCTGGCCGCCCGTGTCGAGGGCATTGGTATGGGCTGGGTCTCGCTGTTCGAGCCACAAGCCCTGGCCGACCTGCTGGGCCTGCCGCCCGGCGCCAAACCCCTGGCCGTCTTGTGCCTGGGCCCGGTGGCCGAGTTCTACCCGGCACCGATGTTGCAACTCGAAGGCTGGACCGAACCACGGCCGCTGAGTGACATGTTGTATGAGAATGTGTGGGGAGTGAGTCAATGAGTGTGGCCTTGCTGTGTGTCGCTGCGGTGGCGCTGGATGCGCTGCTGGGTGAACCCAGGCGCTGGCATCCGCTGGTGGCGTTCGGCAATTTCGCCGGGCGCATCGAGCAACGTTTCAACACCGGTGGCCGTGGCTGGCGCAGCCACGGCGTGACCGCATGGTTTATCGCCGTGGTGCCGCTGACACTGCTGGCGACCGCGTTATCGTGGGCGCCCTATATCGGCTGGGTCCTGGAAATCCTGGCGCTGTACCTGGCGCTCGGCATGCGCAGCCTGGGTGAACATGTGATCCCGGTTGCGCAGGCGTTGCGCAGCGGTGACCTGGATGAAGCGCGCAAACGTGTGAGTTATCTGGTCAGTCGCCAGACCAGCGAGCTGGACAGCACCGAAGTCGCCCGCGCCGCCACCGAGTCAGTGCTGGAGAACGGCAGCGACGCGGTATTCGCCGCGTTGTTCTGGTTTGTGGTCGCCGGTGTGCCGGGCGTGGTGCTGTACCGCCTGAGCAATACCCTCGACGCCATGTGGGGCTATCGCAACGAACGCTTCGAGCGCTTCGGCTGGGCAGCCGCCAAGATCGACGATGTACTCAACTATATTCCTGCACGGCTGGTGGCGCTGACCTACGCCGTTTTAGGCAAAACTCGCTTGGCGCTCAGATGCTGGCGCACCCAAGGCCCCACCTGGGACAGTCCCAACGCGGGTCCGGTGATGGCGGCCGGGGCGGGCGCCCTGGGCGTCGAGCTGGGTGGCGCGGCGATCTATCACGGCGAGCTGCATCAGCGTCCGCAGTTGGGCGAAGGCCCGGCCGCCGATGCCGACGCCATCGACCGTGGCTGGCAACTGGTGCAGCGTGGCGTTTGGTTATGGCTGTTGATCCTCTGCGCGGGGGCGCAATTGTATGCTTGAGCACGGTGGGCGCCTGCGTAAGGCGGTGATTGAATACGGGATTGCCGAGGCCGATTGGCTTGACCTGTCCAGCGGCCTCGCGCCCTGGCCCTGGTCGATCCCGGACATCCCGCTGCGCGCCTGGGCGCGTTTGCCGGAAGCCGACGACGGCCTGGAAAAGGCCGCCTGCGACTATTACGGTGCCGCCCACCTGCTGCCGGTGCCGGGCTCCCAGGCCGCGATCCAGCTGCTGCCGCGTCTGCGCCGCTCCGGCAAGGTTGGCGTGTTGTCGCCCTGTTACGCCGAGCACGCCGAAGCCTGGCGCCGCGCCGGGTATGTGGTGCGCGAAGTGCAGGAGCAGGAAGTCGACTTCTTTCTCGACAGCCTTGACGTGCTGGTGGTGGTTAACCCCAACAACCCCACCGGCCTTAGCCTGAGCCCGCAACGCCTGCTGGACTGGCACGCGCGGCTGGCCCAACGCGGCGGTTGGCTGGTGGTGGACGAGGCATTCATGGACGTCACACCAGAGCTCAGCCTGGCCAGCCACACCCATCATGTCGGCCTGATTGTATTGCGCTCGTTCGGCAAATTTTTCGGCCTGGCCGGTGTGCGCCTGGGCTTCGTGCTGGCTGAGCGCCGGTTGCTGCGGCTGTTGGCCGAGCAGGTTGGGCCGTGGGCCGTCAGCGGGCCGACCCGCGTGCTCGGGCAAGTGTGCCTGCGTGATACCGCCGGGCAGGTTCGTCAGCGTGAGCGCTGTGTCGAAGCGGGCCGGCGCTTGTTTGACCTGCTCGAACGCCACGGCTTTCAACCCCACGGTGGCTGCGCCCTGTTCCAGTGGCTGATCACCCCGCACGCCGAACGCATGCATGAATTCATGGCCCAGCGCGGCATTCTGCTGCGCCTGTTTGTCCACGACAGCAGCCTGCGCTTTGGCTTGCCCGATACCGAGGCAGATTGGCTGCGACTCGACGAAGCCCTGGCTGTCTACAAGGAAGCACCATGAGTACGCTGATGGTGCAAGGCACCACCTCCGACGCGGGCAAAAGTACCCTGGTGACCGCGCTGTGTCGCTGGCTGGTGCGCCAAGGCATCGCGGTGGCGCCGTTCAAGCCGCAGAACATGGCGCTCAACAGTGCCGTGACCGCTGAAGGTGGCGAGATCGGCCGCGCCCAGGCGGTGCAAGCCCAGGCCGCCAACCTGGCGCCACACACTGACATGAACCCGGTGCTGCTCAAACCCAACAGCGACACCGGCTCCCAAGTCATCATCCATGGCCGCGCCGTGACCAGCATGAACGCCGTGGCCTATCACGACTATAAAGCCATCGCGATGCAGGCGGTGCTAGCCTCTCACACACGGCTGAGCGCGGCTTACCCGGTGGTGATGGTGGAAGGCGCGGGGTCGCCCGCCGAGATCAATCTGCGCGCCAATGACATTGCCAATATGGGTTTTGCCGAGGCTGTGGATTGCCCGGTGCTACTGATTGCCGACATCAATCGCGGCGGCGTGTTCGCCCACCTGGTCGGCACTCTGGAATTGCTTTCGCCAACCGAACAGGCGCGGGTCAAGGGCTTCATTATCAACCGTTTTCGCGGCGACATCGCCTTGCTGCAGCCTGGCCTCGACTGGTTGGAAGCGCGCACCGGCAAGCCAGTGGTGGGCGTACTGCCCTACGTGATGGACCTGCACCTGGAAGCCGAAGACGGCATCGACCAGCGCCAGATCGACAAGGCCGCCCAAGTGCTCAAGGTGGTGGTGCCGGTATTGCCGCGCATCAGCAACCACACCGATTTCGACCCGCTGCGCCTGCACCCGCAGGTGGATTTGCAGTTTGTCGGGCCGGGCCAGCCGATTCCGCCTGCCGACCTGATTATCCTGCCGGGCTCCAAAAGCGTGCGCAGTGACTTGGCCTATTTGCGCGCCAACGGCTGGGACACTGCCGTGGTGCGGCACTTGCGTTATGGCGGCAAGGTGCTGGGGATTTGCGGCGGCTTGCAGATGCTCGGCGAGCAGCTGCATGACCCGCTCGGGCTGGAAGGGCCGGCTGGCTCCAGTGAAGGCTTGGGGCTGTTGGCGTTCAGTACGACGCTGGAGGAAGAGAAGCAGCTGCGCAATGTGCGTGGGCGCTTGTTGCTGGAAGATGCCGAGGTCAGTGGTTATGAGATCCACGCCGGCGTGACTTGCGGTGAAGCGCTGGCGAACGCCGCCGTGCGGTTGGATGACGGCCGCAGTGACGGCGCCCAGAGTGCCGACGGGCAGATTCTCGGCACCTACCTGCATGGCCTGTTCGAAAGCCCCGCGGCGTGCAGCGCCTTGTTGCGCTGGGCTGGGTTGCAGGATGTGCAGGAGGTGGATTACCACGCCTTGCGCGAGCGCGATATCGAGCGTTTGGCGGACCTGGTGGAAAATCATCTGGATACCGCGTTGTTGCGCAAGCTATGCGGGCTCTGACGGTGTACACCCAGTCCAAATGTGGGAGCTGGCTTGCCTGCGATGGCGGTTTGTCGGTGTACATATCCCTCAGCTGGGTAACGGCCACTTATGGTTCCGCTCTTACAGCGGGTCACTTTTGTAAAGACACAAAAGTAACCAGAAAGTCTTCGCCCCACCACTCGGCACCTCGCCTGGGCTCGGTGTGCCAGAACGAAGGCTTGAATCCGTGGGCCGCCGCGATGGGCCATCCTTGGCCCAGCGCGGCTAACCCGGCGTCCTGCCGGGTTACCCACGGATTCAAACCTGCGTTCGGCCAGCGTGGTTTAACGGGGCGACTGAGATCAAAATCAAAAGCCAGATCAAAAGCAGATCTGCCTTTCAGTGGGAGCTGGCTTGCCTGCGATGGCCATGGCTCAGCCACTGCATGCCTACCTGACTCACCCCACTTGCCGCGGCACACCTCAACCTCTCCACCCGCCGAACAAGGTGCCACTCCATGCATCAATTAATCCTCGGCGGTGCCCGCTCCGGCAAAAGCCGCCTGGCCGAAAAACTCGCCAGCGACAGCACCTTGCCCGTCATCTACATCGCCACCAGCCAGCCCTTGGACGGCGAGATGAGCGCGCGCGTCGCGCATCACCGTGAGCGGCGTCCCGATCATTGGGGCCTGATTGAAGAACCCATCGAACTGGCCCGCGTACTGCGCGAAAACGCTGCTGCCGATCGCTGCCTGCTGGTGGATTGCCTGACCCTGTGGCTCACCAACCTGCTGATGCTCGAAGACCCGGCGCGCCTGGCGCTGGAGCGCGATCAATTGCTGCAAACCCTGGCTGCACTGCCGGGTGAAATCATTTTTGTCAGCAACGAGACCGGAATGGGTGTCGTGCCGCTGGGCGAATTGACTCGCCGCTATGTGGATGAAGCCGGTTGGCTGCATCAAGCCTTGGCCGAGCGGTGTCAGCGTGTTGTCCTGACGGTTGCCGGCCTGCCCCTGACTTTGAAAGGTACTGCGTTATGACTGACACCTGGTGGCTCAACCCTTGTAAGGCTGTCGACGCCTCAGCGTACGAACAAGCGCTGGCGCGCCAGCAACAGCTGACCAAACCGGCCGGTTCGCTCGGCCAGCTCGAAGCTGTAGCGGTGCAACTGGCCGGCCTGCAAGGCCAGGTCAAACCGTTGGTGGACCAAGTGTGGATCGCCATTTTTGCCGGTGACCATGGCGTCGTCGCAGAAGGCGTGTCGGCGTTTCCCCAGGAAGTGACCGGGCAGATGCTGCACAACTTCGTCACTGGCGGCGCAGCCATCAGTGTGTTGGCACGTCAACTGGATGCGCAGCTGGAAGTGGTCGACCTCGGCACGGTGACGCCCTCGCTGAACCTGCCCGGAGTGCGTCACCTGAACATCGGCGCGGGCACGGCCAATTTCGTCAACGGCCCAGCCATGACTGAAGCTCAGGGCTGCCTGGCGCTGCAAGCCGGTCGCGATAGCGCTCGGCGCGCTTTGGCCGGTGGCGCCCAGCTGTTTATCGGCGGTGAAATGGGCATCGGTAATACCACCGCCGCCAGCGCCTTGGCCTGTGCGCTGCTCGATTGCAAGGTCAGCGACCTTACAGGCCCGGGCACCGGTTTGAACGCCCAGGGCGTCAGCCACAAAGTAGCAGTCATCGAGCGCGCACTGGCGCTGCATGCCGGACAGCGCGATGACGCATTGCACACCCTGTTCAACCTTGGCGGGTTTGAAATTGCCGCGCTGGTCGGTGCCTACCTGGCCTGCGCACAAGAAGGCATCGTCGTGCTGGTGGACGGGTTTATCTGCACCGTCGCCGCACTGGTCGCCACGCGCCTGAACCCGGCGTGTCGAGAATGGCTGGTATTCGGCCATGGTGGCGCCGAGCCGGGCCATCGTCACGTACTGCAAAGCCTCAACGCCGAACCCTTGCTGCAACTCGGCCTGCGCCTGGGCGAGGGCAGTGGTGCGGCGCTGGCGGTGCCGTTGCTGCGCCTTGCGTGTGCGCTGCACGGGCAAATGGCGACATTCGCCGAAGCGGCCGTGGCAGACCGCCCGGCATGACCTTGCACCTGGACCTGCTGCGCCACGGCGAAACCGAGCTGGGTGGCGGTCTGCGCGGCAGCCTTGACGACGCGCTCACCGACAAGGGCTGGGCACAGATGCGCGCCGCCGTAGCAGAGCATGGCCCTTGGGACCGCCTGGTCAGCTCGCCGCTGCAGCGTTGCGCGCTGTTCGCCCAAGAATTGGGCGCACGCCTCGATGTGCCGGTGAACCTGGAAAAAGACCTGCAGGAATTGCACTTCGGCGCCTGGGAAGGGCATAGCGCAGCGGCGCTGATGGAAACCGACGCCGAAGGGCTCGGCCTGTTCTGGGCCGATCCCTACAGCTTCACCCCCCCTGAGGGTGAGCCGGTCAGCGACTTTTCACACCGTGTCCTCAGCGCCGTCTCGCGCTTGCACCAGGCTTATGCTGGTGAGCGCGTGTTGCTGATCAGCCACGGTGGCGTGATGCGTCTGCTATTGGCGCGAGCGCGAGGTTTGCCGCGCGAGCAGTTGTTGAATGTCGAGGTCGGCCATGGTGGGCTGTTCAGCCTGCACGTGGCTGCCGATGGTGTGTTGAAAGAAGGAACCTGACGATGCTGCCATTCTGGATTGCCCTGCAATTTCTCAGCAGCCTGCCGATTCGTTTGCCGGGCATGCCGCAGCCTCAAGAGCTGGGGCGTTCGCTGCTGTTTTATCCCGTGGTCGGGCTGTTGTTCGGCGTGCTGTTATGGGCGCTGAACAGCGTATTGATGGGCGCGCCGTTGTTGCTGCATGCCGCCTTATTGCTGACCGCGTGGGTGTTGCTTAGCGGTGGCCTGCACCTGGACGGCCTGGCGGACAGCGCCGATGCCTGGCTCGGTGGTTTTGGCGACCGCGAGCGCACCCTGACCATCATGAAAGACCCGCGCAGCGGGCCGATTGCGGTGGTTACCCTGGGCTTGGTGCTGTTGCTCAAGTTCACCGCGCTGGTGGCGTTGATCGAGCAACGTAATGGCGCGGCATTGATCCTGGCGCCATTGATCGGGCGGGCGTCGATGCTGGCGCTGTTCCTTACCACGCGCTATGTGCGTGCAGGCGGTTTGGGTCAGGCGCTGTCGGACCATTTACCGCGGGTTGTCGGCCAACAGGTGCTGATCCTCAGTGGCCTGGCCTGCATCCTGATCGGCGGTTTCAGCGGCGGCATGGCTGTTCTGCTGGCGGCGCTGTGTTTTATCGGCCTGCGCCAATTGATGGTCAACCGGCTGGGTGGCACCACCGGCGACACAGCTGGCGCACTCCTGGAGTTGCTGGAAGTCGCGGTGTTGATCGGTTTGGCTCTGTAACACTTTCTTGCATTTCCTTAATCGCGGGTATATACACGTTCCATGCTTGCCTCCCAATGTTTATGCACCAACCTGCGACGTGCCGCCCGTGGCGTCAGCAGGCATTACGACGGCGCTCTCGACGGCTTCGGGATCAACGTCGCCCAGTATTCTTTGCTGTGCAACTTGCAGCGTCTCGACCAACCGAGCATTTCCAGCCTGGCCGACGCCATGGGCCTGGATCGCAGCACCTTGGGGCGCAACTTGCGGGTGCTGGAAGGCGAAGGCCTGGTGCAGTTGGTCGAGGGTGATGACTTGCGCAACCGCCTGGTGCTGTTGACGCAAGCCGGCGAAGAACGGCTGGCTGCGGCGTTGCCGGCGTGGGAAGCGGCGCAGCAAAAATTGATTGATCAGTTAGGCGCCGAAAAGCGCGAAACCTTGCTGGCCTTGCTGGATGAACTCGCCTGAGCGCGGGTTTGTTCGATTACAAGCGGGTATATACCCGCGAGCGGAGAATAAGAACATGACCTCGATGTGGCGCACCAGTGGTTGGATCCTTGTGGGGAGTGCGCTGATCCTGGCGTTGTCCTTGGGCGTGCGGCACGGTTTCGGCCTGTTCCTGGCGCCGATGAGCAACGAATTTGGCTGGGGGCGCGAGACGTTTGCCTTCGCCATCGCGCTGCAGAATCTGATTTGGGGCCTTGCGCAGCCGTTCACCGGCGCCCTGGCCGACCGTTTCGGCGCGACCAAAACGGTGTTCGTCGGCGGCGTACTGTACGCCGTGGGCCTGGTGTTGATGGGCATGTCCGATTCGGCGTGGTCATTGTCACTAAGTGCCGGCTTGCTGATTGGTATCGGCCTGTCGGGCACCTCGTTTTCGGTGATTCTCGGCGTGGTGGGCCGCACCGTACCGCCGGAAAAACGCAGCATGGCCATGGGCATCGCCAGCGCCGCAGGCTCTTTTGGTCAGTTCGCCATGGTGCCCGGCACATTGGGCTTGATCGGCTGGCTGGGCTGGTCGGCCGCCTTGTTGGCGCTGGGGCTGATGGTGGCGCTGATTCTGCCGCTGGTGGCGATGCTCAAGGACAAGCCGCTGCCGGTGGTGACTGGCCAGCAAACCTTGCGCGAAGCCTTGAAGGAAGCCTGTTCCCATTCCGGCTTCTGGTTGCTGGCATTCGGCTTTTTTGTGTGCGGTTTCCAGGTGGTGTTTATCGGCGTGCACCTGCCGGCGTATCTGGTCGACCAGCATTTGCCGGCCACGGTGGGCACCACGGTGCTGGCCTTGATCGGTTTGTTTAATGTATTCGGCACCTACACCGCCGGCTGGCTCGGCGGGCGCATGTCCAAGCCGCGCTTGCTTACCGGCCTGTACCTGCTGCGTGCGGTCGTCATTGTGTTGTTCCTGTGGGCGCCGGTCACCGAAATCACTGCCTACCTGTTTGGCATGGCCATGGGCTTTTTGTGGCTGTCTACGGTGCCGCTGACTAATGGCACCGTCGCAACCTTGTTTGGTGTGCGAAACCTCTCGATGCTCGGTGGGATCGTGTTCCTGTTCCACCAAATCGGGTCGTTCCTCGGCGGCTGGTTGGGCGGGGTGGTCTATGATCGAACCGGCAACTACGATTTGATCTGGCAGGTGGCGATTCTGCTGAGCGTGCTCGCCGCCGCGCTGAACTGGCCGGTGCGCGAGCGGCCGGTGGCGCGCTTGCAGGCGCAGATGGAGGCGGCATGAGTGTGACGGCACGGTGTTTGACGGTAGCGGCGCTGGTCGTGCTGATGCTGCTGGCCTGGTGGGGCTGGCAGCGTGGTGGGCTGGCATTGATGCAACTGGGTATGTCGATCTGTTAAGTTCGTGGTCTGGAAATGTTAAGGACTCACGACATGCAGATGCGCTGGCTTGCAGTACCCGTCCTGATGGCCATTGGCAGTGTTGCCATGGCCGCTGATTGCCCACCGTTGCTTGAGGGCCAATTGCCCAAGCTGCGCGCCAAGGAATCCATCGATTTGTGCCAGCGCTTTGCCGGCAAACCCCTGGTTATCGTCAACACCGCCAGCTTCTGCGGGTTCGCGCCACAGTTCAAAGGCCTCGAAGCCTTGTACCAGCGCTACAAGGGCCAGGGGCTGGAAGTGATTGGCGTGCCGTCCGATGACTTCAAGCAGGAAGCCAAGACCGGTGAAGAGACCGCCAAGGTCTGTTACGTGAATTACGGCGTGACCTTCACCATGACCGAACCGCAAAAAGTCAAAGGACCGGACGCGGTACACCTGTTCAAGGTGCTGGCGCAGCAGACCAGCGCGCCGAAATGGAATTTCTACAAGTACGTGGTCGACCGCCAAGGCAAGGTAATTGCCAACTTCTCCAGTTTGACCAAGCCGGACAGCCCGGACTTGATCAAGGCAGTGGAAGAAGCATTGGCTTCCAAACCCTGATCGTCGGCGATTAAAAAGCCCCGCCTCCTGTGCAGGAGAGCGGGGCTTTTTTAGATTCAGCTGGCGAGCCGGTCAGGCTCGCAGTGAATCAGAACTTGTAAGTCGCACCCAGGCCGTAACCCCAAGCGCTGTTTTTGTACTCGGCGTTGTAGGCGTTGCCCTTGCCGGTACGGTTGACGTTGACTTCTTCTTCCCACAGGTAGGAGACGGCAGCGTCGATCGTCCAGTCTTCGGTAGGGCTGAAGCCGGCACCAAAGCTGACAGCCTTACGGTCGCCAGTCGGGATACGCACCGAACGGTCGGTGTTGTTGGTAGGCGATTGGTCAACCGAGAAGCCGGTGCGCAGTACCCACTGTTTGTTGACCTGGAACGAAGCACCGATGGCCGAGGCCCAGGTGTCATGCCAGTTCTGTGGCTCGTTGATGCGACCGATCGGGCCAGCCGCGCCACCCAGTGCAGGCGAAACGCCCGAGTTGTTGACGGTGATTTCTTTCAGGCGGCTCCAACGGGTCCATGTGGTACCCGCATACAACGTCCATTGGTCATCCAGCTTGTGGGTGATGGACATGTCGTAGGATTCTGGGGTGGTGATGTTCAACTTGGCGTCAAAACGCCCGCCGTTGAACGGACCAAAACCACGGCCGGAAATATCGGTGTGACCCGACAGGTTGTAGGAAACCTTGGAGGTGTACGTCAGGCCGATGTTGGTGCTCGCCCATGGCGTCACCAGGATACCGACTTTGTAGCCCCATGCGGTGTCATCGCCCTTGATGTCCACCAGGCCATCATTGCGGCCGAAGGTTTGCGCCAGCGGCGTCGACGAGGTCAGGTTACCGCTGATCTTGTTGAACGTCGGGCCGATACCCACGGACACGTATTCGTTGAAGGCGTAGCTGACAGTCGGCTGGAGGGTGACGACTTTAACGTCACTCTTCTTGCCGTAGTAACGGCCGCCGAAGCTGTCTTCGTAGTTGGTGATCAGGCCGAACGGCGCATACACGCCCAGGCCGAACGCCAGGTCATCGGTCGCTTTTTTCACGGCAAACAACATCGGGACTTTGGTAAAAGGAACCATGTCACCGTCGTTGCTGCTGCCGGGTGGGCCACCGCTGGTGTTTTTGATATCGGTCTTGGCGTCGATAGCTGCGACACCGGCAGTGATTTGATCGCGCTTGAGGCGTGACATGCCGGCAGGGTTGCCAGCGACAGTGCTTGCATCATCGGCAGATGAAGAGCGCCCGGCGAAACCTGTACCCATCCCACTGATGCTTTGCTCGTTGAGGGCAAAGCCGCTCGCGAACAGTTGGGTGGAGGCCATGGCAACGGCGAGGCTAAGTGTGGTCTTGAGCATTACTTTTTTCATTATTAGAACTCCGTGGTGATCACCGCTGCGGAAAGTAACAATAAATTTAGGTTAGCGCTATAGGCTGTAATGCAGGAGATAGAGCGGTTTTGTAGGACAATCCGAACAAAATCGGGGTTTTTAGCCGAATCTTGCAAAACGCCTGGTCAACAAGTGACCTGATTCATGGGTGAAACACAGGTCTGCCAGGCTTGGGTGAAGTCCCGCAGCCGACCTTGTGGGTGAAAAATTTCTTTCCAGATACGTGCCATTGCCAGTACATCGCCCGGCTGCGGCAGGGCAGGGCTGTGCTGCTCCACCAGCAGCCAGGCGATGGCGGTGGCGTAACGCAGATTGACGGTTAACTCAAGCTGGGGCGCACTGAGGAATGCGTGCTGACTGGCCAGGCCGCGTACCAGGCTGGCGCGCTCGGGGTCGCGCGCCAGGTAATGGTCCCAAAGGGCGCGGTGGCGCGGTTCGGTGATGCTGTACAGGCCGTGGCCACGACGGTCGTGCAGGGCCGAGCCGAGTTCCGACTGGCTGGCAGCAATGCCCAGCAGCAGGGCTTCGGCTGTCGCATTATGGCGGCCGAGGTAAATCAACGTCGGCCGGATCACATAACGACACAATTCGCTGGCGGCGATACCCATACAAGCCTCGGTCCATGAAAGTGGTCGACGGTGCCTGAGAGGGGGCTTGGCAGCTGTGAATCGGATCTCAGGCCCGTCGCAAGCGGATCAAGCCGCTTGAGTTGAAGTGTAGTGTCATATTTATGATGTAAAGGACTGTTTTTAAAACATCTTCTTCATTTAGTTATAACGTTTATATCTATTTGAACTTAGCGAAAATGTTTCAATGCCGAATTTCAGGCAATAAAAAACCCTGCTTTTTAAACAGGGTTTTTGTGTTTCAGCGACTCGGGTCGATCAGGCAGTCAGTGCCTGACGGGTACGCTCGATCACGGCCTGCAGCGGCTCTGCGCTGGAGTATTGATCGGGGTACAGGCGTTCGCTGTGACGAGCGATGCCGTGTTCGTTGACCAGGGTGAAGCTGAAGCAGCCTTTGCGAGCGGCCATGATCAGGCAGTTCATTGGTGCAAAAGCGTTGGTGAGGGTGCGAATGGCATCCTGAGTGTGGATTTGAGTGTTCATATTATTGGTGTTCCTACAAATGACACGGATAAGAACCGTGCAGCGTTAAAACGTTCCAGTAACGTTGATCACCATTGATCAAACGAAGAACCGACTGGAACAAAGCAGCCAGTTTGAAGCGCTATTAAGTTGGCGCGCTTGGGCTGGCAGGTAGGTACTTAGGAGGGCAGGCAGCACAACAGGGGCAAAGGTTCTGGGCCCGGGGTGAAGATCCTGATCAATTTGCAGGTTGGTTCGGTCAGAGTATTGAGACTTCGCGGCACCCTTTGCATGTTCAAAGGCAGTGTCGTCGCAAGTGATACCTGGAAACCATCGAGGTGGTCGGTCCCGTGTTGTTCAGGGGAGTTGTTCGACCAGAATTGACTTTCAGCTTGGTACTAACGCCGCGGATAGTAACGGATCGAAACCGGGAAGGGAAGCGGCTGAGCAAAAAACTTTTATCAGCTGCCTAGAAAACCACGATAGACCAGCACTGTTACGGCGGCCGCCAGCGAGCAGCCCAGCACGTAGGCCGCGAGGGTCAGGCGCCAGGAGCGGCCGGTTTCGATCACCTTCATCACGTCGCGCATGTCATTGATCCGGCCTTCACCCAGCTCGATGCACAGGCTTACCGCAGTAAAGGCCGCTGATAACAGGATGGCGATGGCAAACAACGCCCCGTCAGGCGAGGGCAAAGCTGCATTGATTCCCAATGATGTCGCGCAGGTGGCGAGCAACAACACGGCGAACAACAGGATTCCTTTCATCTGCGCCTACAGGAGAGTGACATCGTTGGTGCAGCAGTGTGGCGAGCGCGGGCGGTTTTGAAAAGTGCTCTGTTTTGCAGGCTGGTTGCTCTGTGGCGGTAACATTTTCGGACAGATTGAAGCAAAAAGTGTCGGCGATATAACCAGTGGATGGGTACTTGTGCACATTCGTTGCGCGGTGTGTAACCACTCTGTCAACTGCCCGCAAGTGCCGTCGTTTGCCTGCAACGAAAATTTAAGTCAATGAAAAACATCGCTTTTTTTTATTGGTGAAAAAATCGTCAGTTTGACTGCGGCCCCCGTTTCATGGGGCTTTGAGCGGGTTCAAGGTGGGTTGTCCACTGAGTTATCCACAGCTTCTGTGGATTGTCCCGAGCGCTTGCTCTAGAACGGGCGTGTAGGATTTATCCAGCTTTACCTGCGCGAAAAAAAGAGTAGAGTGGCGCGCCTTCCAATCTGTCCCACAGTGCTTTATGAAGTTTCGCTCAGTATCACCCTCTGTTACCGATACCCCTCAAACTGTTACCACACCCAAGCGATTTTCGTTGAAGGTTGCCTTGTGGCTGCTCGACAGCCCGCGGCTGGGGCATAACGCCAACATCAAGCACTTCGCCGGACGCTTGCTCAAGCAGCCGGCCCGCGATGGCGTGGTCGCCGCTCAAAGTCGGCTGGGCCAGTTGATGTGCCGCGAGTGCGGCAACGCCCGCGACCGCCGCATAGGCCACGACCTGCTGCGCCTGGCGGCTCGCGCTGGCGACCGCCGCGCCCTGCGCGAGTTGGGGCAGGTCGAAGACTGAGCTGTCCTCAAGCCCCATGCTTGGTTAACCTTGCTCCTTTTCGGTGATGGCAGAAATGGCTATGGTTTTTGACTGGACCAGTATTGCCTTGGGTCTGGCGGGTGCAGCAGTGCCTTTATTGGCCCTGTGCTGGCAGATTCAACGTCGACTGACCGCGCGCATGACCGGTTGGGAGCTGCTCGAAGAGCGCCTGGCAACCGCGCAACTGGCCCAGGAAGGGCTAGCCGCGCAACTGGACGCCAGCCGCGATGAAATCAGCGACCTCAGCCAGGCCAATGCCGCGAAACAGGCCGACCTGGCCGCCATGCGCCGCGAAGTCGAACTGCTGCAAATCGACCGCGATAACGCCCGCGATGCCGCCCATGCCTGGAACCTCGACCGCAGCGCCAAGGAAACCGAGCTGCGCCGCCTCGATGCGCTGTCAGCTGCCTTGCGCGCCGAATTGCGTGAACAACAGGACAGTCATCAACAACGCCTCGCCGACCTGCAAGGTTCGCGCGATGAGTTGCGCGCGCAGTTTGCCGAGCTGGCCGGGAAGATCTTCGATGAGCGTGAGCAGCGTTTCGCCGAAACCAGCCAGGAACGCCTGGGCCAGTTGCTTGACCCACTGAAGGAACGCATCCAGTCCTTCGAAAAGCGTGTGGAAGAAAGCTATCAGAACGAAGCCCGCGAGCGTTTTTCCCTGGCTAAAGAGCTTGAGCGTCTGCAGCAATTGAACCTGCGCCTGTCAGACGAAGCCACCAACCTGACCCGTGCCCTCAAGGGCCAGAAGACCCAGGGCAACTGGGGCGAGCTGATTCTTGAACGGGTACTGGAACATGCCGGGCTGGAGAAGGGCCGCGAGTACCAGACCCAGGTGAGCCTCAAAGGGCCGGACGGCGAGCGCTTCCAGCCGGACGTGCTGATCATGTTGCCGGGCGACAAGCAGGTGGTGGTCGATTCCAAGGTCAGCCTCACGGCCTATCAGCAATACGTCGCGGCAGATGATGAGGTGATTGGCCAGGCGGCCCTCAAGCAGCATGTGCTGTCCCTGCGTAACCACGTCAAAGGCTTGGCCGGCAAGGATTACAAGCGTCTGGAAGGGCTGCACAGCCTGGATTTCGTGTTGCTGTTCGTGCCCATCGAGGCCGCATTTTCCGCCGCCCTGCAGGCCGAGCCGAACCTGTTTCAGGAGGCGTTTGACCGCCATATCGTGATTGTCAGCCCCACGACCTTGCTGGCTACCCTGCGAGTGATCGACAGCCTGTGGAAGCAGGAGCGCCAAAGCCAGAATGCGCGGGAAATTGCCGAACGGGCCGGCTGGCTGTACGACAAATTCGTGCTGTTCATCCAGGACCTGGATGAAGTGGGCAACCGCCTACAACAGTTGGATAAGGCTTACAGCGCGGCGCGTAACAAGCTGACAGATGGGCGTGGGAATCTGGTCAGCCGTACCGAGCAATTGCGGTTGCTGGGTGCGCGTGCGAGTAAAAGTCTGCCAGCGGATTTGCTTGAACGGGCGATGACCGATTCAGACGGTGTGGCGCATCTGCCTGAGTAAATGCAATCCAAAATGTGGGGCCGAGTAAACTCTGTTTAAAGCGGCAAATGCCGACTCAACAGCGCCCGCAACGCCGCCGGCTTCACCGGCTTGGCCAAGTAATCCAACCCTGCCGCATGCACCTCGGCCACCATCTCCGGTCGCCCATCGGCACTGATCACCACCCCGGGAATCGGTTCTGCCAACTGCGCCCGCAGCCAGCCCATCAGCTCCGTGCCCGTCTCGCCGTGGTCCAGGTGGTAATCCACCAACGCCAGTTGCGGGCGCACGCCCTCGGCCAGCAGTGCCGCGCACTGCGCCTGGTCGGTGGCCGTCCACACTTCGCAGCCCCAGCGCGTCAGCAGGCTGCGCATGCCGATCAGGATGCTTTCTTCGTTATCCACACACAGCACCTGCGCGCCGCTTAATGGCAGCCCATTGTCTGGCGCGATCTTGGCCTGCGGGCTGGCCTGGTTACGCGCCAGCGGCACGCGCACGCTGAACACGCTGCCTTTGCCCGGCCACGAGCGCACGCTCAACGTATGCCCGAGCACGCGGCACAGGCCGTCAGCGATTGCCAAACCCAGGCCCAGACCCTTCTCGGCGCGGGTCTGGTGGCTGTCCAGGCGCTTGAACTCTTCAAAGATGACCTTCTGTTTATCCAGCGGGATGCCAGGGCCACGGTCCCACACTTCCAGGCACAATTCGTCCTTGCGCCTGCGCACGCCCAAAAGCACGGGGCCGTCGGCATAGCGGAACGCGTTGGTGAGAAAATTCTGCAGAATCCGCCTGAGCAACTTGATGTCACTGTCTATCCGCAACCGGCTGCCGCGCAGGCGGAAGCGCAGGTTCTGCTCCTGAGCCAGCGCCTTGAATTCGGCGCCGAGGGTGTCGAACAGCTCGTTGAGCACAAAGGGCTGCCGCTGCGGGTTGATCTTGCCGTTTTCCAGGCGTGAAATATCCAACAAGTCGCTGATCAAGTCTTCGGCCGAGCGCAGCGAGCTGTCCAAATGTTGCACCAATTGCCGCGCGTCGGCAGACAGGCCGTCGTGCTGGTGGGAAAGGGCTGCGGAGAACAGGCGTGCAGCGTTCAAGGGTTGCATCAGGTCGTGGCTGACAGCCGCAAGGAAGCGGGTCTTCGACTGGCTGGCGGATTCGGCCACGCCCTTGGCGTCGGTCAAAGCGACATTGAGCTGGGAAAGCTCATGGGTACGCTCGGTCACCCGTTGCTCAAGGCCTTCGTTGGCCTCGGTCAGCGCCTGCTCGGCCTCCCGGAACGCAGTGATGTCGGTAAAACTCATGACAAACCCACCGCCGGGCATCGGGTTGCCGATCAGCTCAATCACGCGGCCATTCGGGAATAAACGTTCGGAGGTGTGCGCGCGGCCTTGGCGCATCCAATGCAGGCGGCGCGCTACGTGCACCTGGGCCTCACCCGGCCCACACAGGCCGCGCTCGGCGTTGTAGCGAATAATGTCGGCAATCGGCCGGCCCACGCTGATCAGGCCTTCAGGGTAGTTGAACAGCTCCAGGTAGCGGCGGTTCCAGGCCACCAGCTTGAGGGACTGGTCGACCACACTGATGCCTTGGGTGATGTTTTCGATCGCGCCTTGCAGTAATGCGCGGTTGAATTGCAACACCTCGGAGGCTTCGTCGGCGATGCGTACTACGTCCTCCAGCTGCATCTCCCGGCCTTCAATCGCGGCTTTTACCACTGCGCGTGTCGAAGAGGCGCCGAGCACGCCGGCCAGCAGGCGTTCGGTGTGGGCGATCCAGTCGTTATCGGCATTCTGGTTGGGGTTGAAACCTTTGCCTTGGCGATAGGCAAATCGGATAAAGCTCTGCTCGGCGCGTTCCTTGCCGACAAAACGTGCCGCGAGGCTGAGCAGGTCGCTGATTTGCACCGACAGCATCGAGCGCGCATTGGCGCGCTGGCTGATTTCCTGGCCGATAAAGCGCCCGGCCTGCCAATGCTCGGATACCCGTGTGCGCGACAGCATCGAGACCCACACAAACAGCGTGAAATTGCCCGCAAGAGAAAACACAGTACCCAGGGTTAACGAGGTGACGGTGAAACCAAAGGGGTGCGAATGCATCCACGTCAGGCCGGGGAAAAGGCTCAACGACCACCCCAGGCTTTTCGCCGTCACCGGCAGGACCAAGGTGTAGAACCACAAGAAAGTGCCAGCCGCCAAGCCGGCAAATACGCCTCGTCGGTTGGCCTGCTTCCAATACAACGCGCCAAGCATCGCTGGCGCCAGTTGGGTAACGGCGGCGAACGCGATCTGGCCGATGGTTGCCAGGCTCGCGCTGGAGCCGAGCAGGCGGTAACTCACGTAGGCCAGCAACAGGATGATCACAATGCTGACGCGGCGCACCGACAGCATCCAGTGGCGGAACACTTCGAACGGCCGCTCTGCGCTGGAGCGGCGCAACAGCCACGGCAGCAACATGTCGTTGGAGACCATGGTCGACAAGGCAATGCTCGCCACAATCACCATGCCGGTGGCCGCCGAGGCGCCGCCGATAAACGCCAGCACTGCAAGGGCCGGGTGCGCTTCGGCCATGGGCAGGCTGATCACGTAGGAGTCCGGCAATACCGAGGCGGGCAAGAGCATTTTGCCGCCGAGGGCGATAGGGATGACGAACAGCGCGGCGAGGATCAGGTACGCCGGGAACACCCACTTGGCCAGGCGTAAATCCTGCGGGTCGATGTTCTCTACCACGGTGACGTGAAACTGCCGGGGCAGGCAGATAATCGCCATCATCGCTACGCCAGTCTGCACCACCATCGATGGCCAGTTAATGGTTTCTGTCCAGTATTCTTCAAGGCGCGGGGCGAGCATGGCCTGGCTGAACAGATCGCCAAAACCATCGTATAGGCCGAAGGTCACGAATGCGCCTACCGCCAGAAAGGCGAACAGCTTGACCAGGGATTCAAACGCGATCGCCAGCACCATGCCACGGTGGTGTTCGGTGGCATCGAGGTTGCGGGTACCGAACACAATGGTGAACAGCGCCAATACCAGCGACACGATCAACGCGGTGTCCTGGGCGCGGGTGCCGGTGGTGTCGGGGCCGGAACCGATCAACAGGTTCACGCCCAGCACGATGCCTTTGAGTTGCAGAGCGATATAGGGCAGCACGCCGACCAGGCAGATCAGCGCCACCACCACCGCCAACGATTGGGATTTGCCGTAGCGTGCGGCGATAAAGTCGGCAATGGAGGTGATGTTTTCCTGTTTGCTGATCAGAATCATCTTCTGCAACACCCAAGGTGCCAGCACCAGCAGCAGGACAGGTCCCAGGTAGATTGGTAAAAACGCCCACAGTTGTTCGGCGGCCTGGCCTACGGCGCCGAAGAAGGTCCAACTGGTGCAGTAAACGGCCAGCGACAGGCTGTATACCCAGGCACGTATTCGTGGCGGTAGCGGCGCGTGGCGGCGATCACCGTAAAAGGCGATGGCAAACATAATGGCCATATAGGCCAGGGCAACGGCGGCGATCAGCCCGCTGGACAGCGTCATGGTAACTCCGAGCATAAGAACACCCGGGCATTCCGAGCCCGGTGGGACAGTCTCGCATGATGCTGGGGGTTAGTCAGTGTCGACCAAGGTCGTGTGGGATCGAATGTCGCAGCGCGTGTTCAACGCGGTGGCAGGGTTTTCTGACGCAAGATGTAAATGCTCACCAGCACTGCACTGGTCAGCATAAACCCACGTGCCCAAGGCAGCGGCACCAGGTAGCAGGAAAAACCAATGCTCAGCCACATCAGGCCGATGGCGTAGACCTTGCCCTTGAGCGGAATGCCATTGCCGTCCAGATAGTCTTTGATCCACGGCCCCAGGCGCGGGTGTTCCACCAGCCATTGGTAGAAGCGCGGGGAGCTTCGGGCGAAGCAGGCGGCTGCGAGTAGCAGGAAGGGCGTGGTCGGCAATACCGGCAGGAAGATACCGATCACTCCCAGCGCTACGCTCAGCCAGCCGATGGCCAGCAGCACGTAGCGCAGGAGCAGTGAGCGCTTGCCCATGGGCGTCATGGGCAACCGACTCAGTGGTGACGTGGCTTGAGGATCGCCGGTTTTTCGTCAGGCGCATTGCACAGCAGGTACAAGGCGGTGAGGGCTTCCGGGATCTGTACGATCATGTCGTCCATCAGGTTGGCATCGGCGGCGATGTCGGAGAATTCCGGCTGGTCGTCGAACAGGCCCGAACCGACCATGATCGGCAGCAGCATTTCGCTGACTTCTTCCTCGGCAGTTTCGAACCAGGCGGCTTCGCGCAGGAACACACCTTCCATGAAGCCGATGCACCAGCCGCGCAGGTCGGAGTCATCCGGCTCCTCGCCCAGGTCCAGCTCGCACGGCAGCTCGAATTCCTCATCGGAAGCCAGTTGGCGACCAATGTGGGCCTTGAGGGCCAGCAGGGTGGATTCGATTTCTTCGCGTTGGGCGGCGTCGGCGTAGTGCGGTTCTTCGGCGAACAGCGCGTCGATCCATTCACGGTCGGGCACGACGTCGGCGCAGATCGACAGGGCGGTCAGGTAGCCGTGAGCGGCCACGTAGTCCAGCGCCTCGTCATGCAGCTCATCGGCGTCGAGGAAGGCTTGCAGGCGGGTTAGTTGCTCAGCGAAGGACATTGAAGGGCTACCTTGGGAATAAACGATGCGCAATTCTAGGCTTTCTTGAGCGTCCAGGCCAGCTGCAAGGCATATTTGCCGGGTACTGGAGCGGGGTGACTATTCGTCAGTGGCGCCCTTTGCCAGGTAACGCTCGGGTATACTGCCGCGTTTTGTGATGCCCCTGCAGGCCAAGCGCCAATCCGCGAAAACTTCGCTTACGGATTATTTCCCGTGAAGCGGTGTTTTTTCGGCCAGCCTGTACAGAGGGATTTCGGCACCATTTTGGAGTTTTACATGCTCGAACAGGCTCAACGCGTCCTCAAGGACATCTTCGGCTACGACAGTTTTCGTGGCCGCCAGGGTGCGATCATTGAGCGCGTGGCCAGTGGCGGTGATGCCCTGGTCCTGATGCCTACCGGCGGCGGCAAGTCGCTGTGCTTTCAGGTGCCGGCGCTGTTGCGCAATGGCTTGGCCGTGGTGGTGTCGCCGCTGATCGCGTTGATGGACGATCAGGTCGCCACCCTAGAAGAACTCGGTGTCGCCGCCGCCGCCTTGAACTCCACCTTGAGTGCCGAACAGCAGCGCGAGCTGGCTGCGCGCATCAAGCGCGGTGAAGTGAAGATGCTCTACCTGGCGCCAGAACGGCTGGTGCAGCCACGCATGCTGGCCTTCCTGCAAAGTCTGGAAATTGCGCTGTTCGCCATCGACGAAGCCCACTGCGTGTCGCAATGGGGCCACGATTTCCGTCGCGAATACCTGCAACTGGGCCAACTGGCGGAATTGTTCCCCGACGTGCCGCGCATCGCCCTGACCGCCACCGCCGACAAACGCACCCGCGAAGAAATCGTCGAGCGCCTGCATCTGCAGAACGCCGAGCGCTTTCTGTCGAGCTTCGACCGGCCAAATATTTTTTACCGCATCGTGCCCAAGGAACAACCGCGCAAGCAGTTGCTGGCGTTCCTGTCCGAGCGGCGCAGCGACGCAGGCATCGTGTATTGCCTGTCGCGCAAGAAGGTCGATGAAGTGGCCGCGTTTCTCTGCGAGCAAGGCTACCCGGCGCTGCCGTATCACGCGGGGCTGCCCAATGACACGCGCTCTGCCCATCAGAAGCGCTTCCTCAACGAGGAAGGCCTGATCATGGTGGCCACCATCGCGTTCGGCATGGGCATCGACAAATCCAACGTGCGTTTTGTTGCACACATGGACCTGCCAAAGTCCCTTGAGGCCTACTACCAGGAAACCGGTCGCGCCGGCCGTGATGGCCTGCCGGCGGATGCCTGGATGGTCTACGGCCTGCAAGACGTGGTGATGCTCAAGCAGATGTTGCAGAACTCCGAAGGCGACGAGCGCCACAAACGCCTGGAACAACACAAGCTCGATGCCATGCTCTCGCTGTGCGAAGAGACCCGCTGCCGCCGACAGACGCTGCTGGCGTATTTCGACGAGGACATGCCCGAGCCATGCGGGCACTGTGACAATTGCACCGATGGCGTACAGACCTGGGACGCTACCGAGCCGGCGCGCCAGGCGTTGTCGGCCATCTACCGTACCGGCCAGCGCTACGGCGTGGGGCATCTGGTGGACGTATTGCTGGGCAAGGACAACGAGAAAGTGCGCAGCTTCGGCCACGAAAAACTCTCGGTGTACGGCGTCGGCAAGGCGCGCGCCGAAGGCGAATGGCGTTCGTTGTTCCGGCAGATGGTCGCGCGCAACCTGGTGGACATCGACATCGAAGGCTACGGCGGCTTGCGCCTGAACGACAGTTGCCGGCCATTGCTCAAGGGCGAGGTGAGCCTGGAGCTGCGCCGCGACCTTAAGCCGCAAACCACCGCAAAAAGCAGCAGCACCAGCCCGGCCAGCCAATTGGTGCGTGGCGAAGAACGCGAACAGTGGGAAGCCTTGCGCACCCTGCGGCGCAAACTGGCGCAGGAACACAGCGTGCCGCCTTACGTCATCTTTCCCGACTCCACGTTGCTGGAGATGTTGCGCGAGCAACCGACCAGCATGGCCGAGATGGCCAAGGTCAGCGGCGTGGGTGCGCGCAAGCTGGAACGCTACGGCCAGGCCTTCCTCGAGGTGCTCGGCGGCCAGGCCGAGGCGCCCAAGGAAGTCGCCGACATCCGCCATGAACTGATCAGCCTGGCACGTGCCGGCATGACCCCGATCCAGATCGCCGGCCAGCTGCAATGCTCGGAAAAAAACGTCTACACCTTGCTGGCTGAATCCATCGGCAAGCAACAGTTGTCGTTGGAGCAGGCCCTTGATTTACCGGAAGATTTGCTCGGTGAAATCCAGGATGCCTTCCTCGACGGAGAAGGCGAATTGCCACCTGTCACGGAGATCGCACCGCTGTTTACCGGGCGTGTTCCTGAGGGGGTTTTGTATTGCGTACGTGCCGCTTTGCAGTCTGAATTCGAAATTTAATGTGCCAATTACGACAATGTAACGAATCAGTACATAGCACCACTTGCCTCCTGGCATGGCTCATGCTTAGCTGACTAATAATTAGCCACATTCTATTTTCAGTCTAAATCATGAGTTTTTTATGCCGTTAACCGAACAACACCGCTTTGGCATGCAGTTGGCGCAAATGTCCCGAGGCTGGCGCGCCGAACTCGACCGCCGTTTGGCGGGGCTGGGCTTGTCCCAGGCGCGTTGGCTGGTGCTGTTGCATCTGGCCCGTTTTGTAGATGCGCCCACCCAGCGTGAACTGGCGCAAAGCGTCGGCGTAGAAGGTCCGACCCTGGCGCGCCTGCTCGACAGCCTTGAAGGCCAGGGCCTGGTGCAGCGCCAGGCGGTGCTGGAGGATCGTCGCGCCAAACGCATTCTGTTGTGCGACACCGCCCGTCCGTTGATTGATCAGATCGAAACCATCGCCACGGCCTTGCGCCATGAGTTGTTCGTGGGCGTGGATGAAGAAGATTTGCGCGTGTGCATGCGCGTGCATGGGCACATTCTGGCGAACCTGGAAAAGTCCTGAGGTGTGGCGAGGGAGCTTGCTCCCGCTGGGCTGCGTAGCAGCCCCAAAGCCATCAACCTCGTTGCACCTGAATGATCGCATTCACCGCATTGGGGGCGCTTCGCACCCCAGCGGGAGCAAGCTCCCTCGCCACAGTAGCCTGGCATCCAGCTAGAACGTCTGCCCCAGGTTCAGGTACACCGCCTGCTGCTTGTCATCATTGAACCCATAGCTGAAATTCAGCGGCCCTAACGGCGTATCAAAACCGAGGAAAATACTCGCGGCATTGATGTACCCGCTGTCAAACTGGTTATCGTTGTTCCACGCCCGGCCGCGTTCCACCGATGCGCCGAGGTACAGCGGGAAATCCAGCGGCAGGTATGAGCGCGGCGTCAGGCGGCGGTAGTACACAGCACGCATCAGGGCGGTGTTCTGCCCCGAGATTGAGTTTTCGCGAAAGCCTGATAATTGCCGCGCACCGCCGAGCAGAAAGCTGGAAACCACCACGTCGGATTTATCCAGCGTGCGCCCATAACGACCGCCGAGTATCAAGGTGTCCGGGCCGTGGCTCATGGCCTTGTCCAGCTTGAACTCCCACTGTCGGTAGCGCTGGTCCGAACCCAGGCCGGGCTCGAACTCTCGGAAGGCCAGGCCGATGTCTTCGCCGGTATGGGGGAAGTACACGTTATCCAGCGAATCGAACGAGTACTTGAGCTCATAGAAACCCTCATTGAAGCTCACACTCGGCAAGTCGCGCTCGCCAACACGCACATCTGCCTTGCCCCAGGCTTCACCGACGCCGAAGCGGATCTCGCCGCTATTGCCAATCTGGCGCCCCACGTTCAAACCAAAACCGTAGCGCTCCAGGCGATATTCGGCGATAGGGTCGCTGTCCAGCACCAGGTCGACGTTCTGCGCCTGGGCACTGATATAAGGCGCGACGAAATAGCGCGAGCCCACATCCAGTGGCTGGTAGAACTCGCTGTACAGCTCTTGGCGATCACCAATCTGCACGCGCGTCAGCCATTCGGCGCCAAGGCGGTTGATGCCGTTCATGCGGTAACTGGCGCCGAGGTTGTAAGCGCTGGCGCCGCGCATGTCATCCGACAGGTTCAGGCCCAGGCGCAAATAGTCGGTGCCGCTGCGTTTGCCGCGCGCGCTGATGACCAGGGTATTGTCCTGGCCCTTTTTCACCACGCGGTATTGCACCTGCTCGAAGTAATCCAGGCCGTACAACGTGCCCATGTCGGTTTGCAGGCGGCCCAGGTTCAGCGGCTCGCCCAGGGTTTGGCGAATGTAGTAGCGAATTACGTCGTCACTGACTTTCGAGTCGTTCTCCACCTTGATGGCGGTGATCACCGGCGTGCGTTCGCCCGGGGTGCGGGCCTCAACCAATTGTGGGTCGATCGGTTCGGCGGGGCGCAAATGCGCCAGGCGCACGTCGAGGGCGCGGGTGGCGCGGTAGCCGGCGTCGATCATGTCCTTGGCGCGGCCGAAGTCCGTCACGCCGTAGGCGGCCAGCGGTGGCTGGATCAGCACATCCTTGGGATGCAGGGCCTTGAGTTGTTCTTCTGAGTTGCGCCGGGTCATCAGGGTGATGGACTGGTTGAGCACGTCCACGACCGTCGCCAGTTGCTTGCGTGAGCGCAGCGGCGTGCCGATGTCCACGACGATAGCGATGTCGACGCCCATTTCGCGCGCCACATCCAGTGGGATGTTGTCGGTCATGCCGCCGTCCACCAACAGCCGTCCGTCCAGTTCCACCGGAGCGAACACTGCCGGGATCGACATGCTCGCACGGATCACCTGGGGCAAGTGACCCTTGCTGAACACCACTTTTTCGCCGGTGGTGATGTCGGTGGCCACAGCGCGGAACGGGATTGGCAGCTTGTCGAAGTTACGCGTATTGCTGGAGTGGGCGAACATGCTTTCCAGCAGCAGCGCCAGGTTCTGGCCCTGGATCACGCCGAGCGGCAGGCCAAGGCTGCCGTCATCGCGAAAGCTGAGTTTTTGTTTGACGAGGAAATCGCGGTCATCCTGTTTGCGCCGAAACGGCACATCTTCGCGCGGCGGGGCGTCGGACAATGCCTGCTGCCAGTCGATATTGAGCGCGAGCTTTTCCAGTTCATCGATCTTGTAGCCCGAGGCGTACAGGCCGCCAATCACCGCGCCCATGCTGGTGCCGGCGATAGCATCGATATGGATACCTTGCTCCTCCAGGGCCTTGAGCACGCCAATATGCGCAAGGCCACGGGCGGCACCGCCGGACAGCACCAGGCCGATTTTGGGGCGTGGGCTTTCGACGGCATCGGCGATCAGGGGAAGCAGGCACAGAAACAGGCAGGACAACAGGCGGCGCATCATGAATCTCGAGGCTGGGCGATAAAGGCCGGTATTATAGTCACTCGATCGTCCGTGCCCGATATGTCAGGAACTTCTCTACTTATGTCTGCCAGCAAACCCGAGATCGTCATCACCTATTGCACCCAATGCCAATGGCTGTTGCGCGCGGCGTGGCTGGCCCAGGAATTGTTGAGTACATTTGCCGATGACTTGGGCCGTGTGGCGCTTGAGCCAGCCACCGGCGGGGCGTTTCGCATCACCTGCGACGGTGTGCAAATTTGGGAGCGCAAGGCCGACGGCGGCTTTCCAGAGGCCAAGGTACTCAAGCAGCGCGTGCGCGACCAGATCGACCCGCAGCGCGACCTGGGGCACAACGACCGCAAAGCCTGAAGGCTACGCGGTGGCTGCCGGCTGTTTGGCCTGGCTGGCACTGCCCATCAAGCCTGAGAGCACGATGGCGACAATGATCAGCGCGCCGCCCAGCAGCATGCGCAAGGTCGGGGTTTCGGCAAACAGCAGCCAGGCCACGGTGATGCCGTAGACAGGCTCCATGGCGAACACCACCGAGGCGGTGCGCGCCTTGATCACCGCGAGGCTGGCGACAAACAAGCTATGGGCCAGGCCGGTGCAGAACACCCCGAGCAGACCGATCCACAGCCAGTCAATCGCACGTACATCCGCCAGGCCCGGTGCTGCGACTGGCAGCAGGCACGCCGCGACCACCACGTTCTGGCACAGCGCAGCCTGCACCGCCGGAATGCGCACGGAGCTGGCGCGGTTGTTCAGCGACAGCAGCGAGAACAACAGGCCCGAGAGAATCCCCCACAGCAGGCCGCCCGTGGCTTGGCTGGCGAGGTCGAAGTCTGGCGTGACCAACACCAGGCCCACCGTGACCAGCGCCACCAGCAACACTTCGTTGGCGCGAATGCGCTCACGGAAGATCAGCCCTTCAAGCATCACGGTAAAGGCCGGGAACGCGGTGAAGCCAAGGGTGGCGACGGCCACCCCGGCGACTTTGACGGCAATGAAGAAGGTCACCCAATGCGCCGCCAGCAGCACGCCACTGACCACGAGGCGACGCCAGTCGCGCATCTCCAGGGTTTTCCAGGTGGTGTTGCTGGCAAATCGCGCAAAGATCGCCAGGGCGATTACGGCAAAGGCGGCGCGGCCAAACACAATGATGGCCGGCGAGGCGGCTGCCAGCTTGCCGAAGACACCAGTGAGGCCAAACATCAGTGCGCCGATATGCAGGGCGCCAAGGGCTGAGCGGGGAGTCATTGCGATCCTTGAACCAACGGGGGTGACAGAATCGCAGTCTAGAGGGTTGCAGGCGCCGGTGTCTGTCGCGGACCTCGCGAATCTTAGCGCCAGCCTCTCATCACAATCATCCCATTAGGCAACGAATAACCTGTGGCGAGCAGGCTTGCCCTGCGTTGGGTTGCGAAGCGACCCCAAAAATGGGACTGCTGCGCAGTCCAACGCGGGGCAAGCCCGCTCGCCACAGTGACGGTGTTCGCGGTTGGGATCAGCCGCCTGGGCGGTCAGAGTTTATGCTTACGATGAGCGACGCAGCGTGCCCGGTGAGGCGCCAAACTCACGCAGCATGGCGGCAGAGAAGGCACTTTGCGAGGCGTAACCGACGCGTTCGGCAACTTCGCCAACAGGCAGCGGCGTCTCGCGCAAAAGTTTCAACGCCATGTGCAGGCGACGGCTACGCAGGTAGTCCATCGGTGTTTGCCCGCACTCGGCCATAAAACGTGCATGCAAGCGCGCCACCGAGAGGTCGGCAATACGCGCCAGATCGGCCACCTGCAACGGGCGCGCAGCGTGGCGTTCGATATGCGCATTGAACGCGGCATACGGCAAACGCTTGCCCGGTAGCGGTTGGGCCAGCGGATGATTGAGACTGGCCAGCAGCAACACCGCGCCTTGCTGGGCGATCAGCGGGTCATCCACCGGGCTGTGTGCCAGCCATTGCACCAACTGGCTTTGCCGGGCGTCCAGTGTCAGTCGCGCCGGTTGATCGAGCAGGCGGCGACTGGTGTCGGCGTGCTCGCCCAAGGACTGCGCCACCCAATGCTCGTCGGGCACATCCAGCACCAGACAGCGGCTGCCGTCGCGACTGCCGCAGGCATGGTGGGCCGAGAAGGGCAGCACCATCACGCTGCTGGCGTGCACCTGGCTGCCAAGGCCATCGACTTCCAGGTCCAGGTGCCCCGACAACCCGAACACCAGTTGGGCGTGGTCATGGCTGTGGGCGAGCGGTTCTTCGAGGTAGTGGCGCAGCGTGAGGGTCGGTCTCATCGCGGTCTCCTGGGCAGCAGGCCCGCAGTCTACAACGCTTCAAGGGCTTTGATCGCTGTCATCAGAATGACGCACAGTTGTCATGGGCTATTAACCGCCTGGGCGCAAGCTCGCGAAAACACCGTCGAGGGATGCCCATGACCAGTGCCGAGTTCGCCAAACCCAGCCGCAAACAACGGGTTCGTACCCTGTGGATCTCCGACGTGCACTTGGGCACCCGGGATTGCCAGGCCGAGCACCTGTCACAGTTCCTCAAGGGCTACCACGCCGACAAGGTCTACCTGGTCGGCGATATCATCGACGGCTGGAAAATGCGCGGCGGCATGTACTGGCCTCAGGCTCATACTAATGTGATCCGCCGCCTGCTGACCATGGCCAAGCGCGGCACCGAGGTGATCTACGTCACCGGCAACCACGACGAATTCCTGCGCCGCTACTCCAAGCTGATCCTGGGCAATATCCAGCTGGTGGACGAGGCCGTGCACGTCACTGCCGATGGCCGCCATCTCCTGGTGATTCATGGTGATCAATTTGATGTGATCACCCGATACCACCGTTGGCTGGCGTTCCTGGGCGATTCGGCCTATGAGTTCACCCTCACGCTCAACCGCTGGCTCAATCACTGGCGTGCACGGTATGGCTATGGCTACTGGTCGTTGTCGGCGTACCTGAAACACAAGGTCAAGACGGCGGTGAGTTTTATCAGCGATTTCGAAGAAGCGATCGCCCACGAAGTGACCAAGCGCGAGTTGCATGGCGTGGTGTGCGGGCATATTCACCATGCCGAGATTCGCAAGGTGGGCGAGGTGGACTACCTTAATTGCGGGGATTGGGTGGAGTCGTGCACCGCGTTGATCGAGCACTGGGATGGCAGTATCGAGTTGTATCGGTTGGCGGATGCGCAGGCTAAAGAGGCGCTGCTCAAAGCTGAGATGGTTGCGGGCTAGAAGGTTCGCACGGTCAAAAATGTGGGAGCTGGCTTGCCTGCGATGGCGGTTGTTCAGTCAACTTATTCAGTGACTGACACACCGTAATCGCAGGCAAGCCAGCTCCCACAATTTGATTGCGTTTCTTCAGTTATTTCGAGACGTCGGCGATGGCCTCGGCCAGTAATGCCAGGCGTGTCGCGTCAATACCCGCCACATTCGCCCGCCCTGAACTGACCATGTACACGCTGTGCTTCTCGCGCAGTTGCTTGACCTGCTCAGCACTCAAACCGGTATAGGAAAACATCCCGCGCTGCGCACCAATATGCGCAAACTTCTCGGCCAGCCCGTGGGGCGCCAGCGCCTCCACCAGCCCGGAGCGCAGTTGGGCAATGCGTGAACGCATGGCCTCGACTTCATCGCTCCAGCGCTTTTTCAGCTCGGCGTCGCCCAGGATGGTCGCTACCACTGCGGCGCCATGATCCGGCGGCGTCGACCACAGGTTGCGCGCGATATTCGCCAGTTGGCTGCGCACGTCCGTGAGCCTCTCGGCGTCTGCCGCGCACACGATCAGCGCGCCGACACGGTCGCTGTACAGGCCGAAGTTCTTCGAGCAGGAACTGGTGACCAGCACTTCCGGCAGCTCGGCGGCAAACAACCGTACCGCCCAGGCGTCCTGCTCCAGGCCGTCGCCAAAGCCCTGGTAGGCGAAGTCGATCAATGGCAGCAATTGCCGTTCGCGCACGATGTGCAACACCTGGCGCCAGTCGTCCTGGGACAAGTCAAAACCGGTCGGGTTATGGCAGCAGGCATGCAACAACACCACGTCGCCTGTGGGCACGGTGGCCAGCGTTGCGAGCATCGCGGCCACGTCCAGGCGGTTATCCGCGCCCACATACGGGTAATGGCTGACCTTGAGCCCGGCCTTGGCGAAGATGGTTTCGTGGATCGGCCAGGTCGGGTTGCTCAGCCACACGCCGCGGCCGGGCAAGTTTTGCGCGATAAAGTCGGCACCCAGGCGTAGCGCGCCGGTGCCGCCAGGGGTTTGCGTAGCACCGGCGCGACGTTCGCGAATCAGCGCTGAATCGGCGCCCAGCACCAGCTCACTGATCAGCGAACCGAAGGCCGCATTGCCATGGCCGCCGATATAGGTCTTGGTGGTTTGCGTGTCCACCAGGCGCTGTTCGGCCAGTTTTACCGAGTGCGGAATCGGCGTCAGGCCCTGGTCGTCCTTATACACACCCACGCCCAGGTCGAACTTGTTCGGGTTGGCGTCCTGAGCATACAGGTCCATCAGCCCGAGGATCGGGTCCCCGGGCACGCGGCCAATGGCATCAAAATGCATTACTTGCGGCCCTCGGCGTCCTTGGCCACTTCGTCGGTGCGCGCGGCCATGATGAAGTCGTTGCGGTGCAGGCCTTTGATCGAGTGGCTCCACCAGGTCACGGTGACTTTGCCCCACTCGGTGAGCAGGCCCGGGTGATGGCCTTCGGCTTCGGAGATTTCACCCATGGCGTTGGTAAAGGCCAGGGCGAACTTGAAGTTCTTGAACAGGAAAACCTTTTCCAGCTGCATCACGCCGTCGCGTACTTCGATGTTCCAGTCGGGAATCTGCTTGATCAGTACCGGCAGCTCTTCGTCGCTGACTTGTGGGGCATCGGCGCGGCAGGCTTCGCAGTGGGCTTGGTTCAAGGTGGTCATGGGGGTGTCCTGAATTCGAAAGATTGAGATCAGTGGGCGTTACCCTAAAGCAACGCGCGGCCAGGGAACAGATTCACCTGGCCTCAAAATGTAAGGTTCAAGCAGCTTCGGGTTTGGGCGGCACTGCCTTTGGGGTGAAGAGCGGCGCATGCAGACCCAACTGCATACCGCGCTCGACCATGCCCATGATGTCTTCCTGCGCCACTTCAAACAGGCGCTTAAGCTCGGGCAGTACGAAGTACAGCGGTTGCAGGATGTCGATGCGATACGGCGTACGCATTGCTTCCAGCGGGTCGAAGGCCTGGTGTTCGGGTTCATCCGACAGGCAATACACGCTTTCTTTAGGCGACGACAAGATGCCGCCACCGTAGATGCGTCGACCTTGCGGCGTGTCCACCAAACCGAATTCGATGGTCATCCAGTACAGGCGCGCCAGGTACACGCGTTGCTCTTTGGTGGCCGCGAGGCCGAGCTTGCCGTAAGTGTGGGTGAACTCGGCAAACCATGGGTTGGTCAGCAGCGGGCAGTGGCCAAAGATCTCGTGGAAAATATCCGGCTCTTGCAGATAGTCCAGTTCTTCGCGGGTGCGAATAAAGGTCGCCACCGGAAATTGCTTGCTGGCGAGCAATTCAAAGAAGGTCTGGAAGGGGATCAGTGCGGGGACGCGGGCAACTTGCCAGCCGGTGGTTTCGGCCAACACCTTGTTGATCTCACCCAGTTGCGGGATGCGGTCCAGGGGCAGGCCGAGCTTGTCGATGCCGTCCAGGTATTCCTGGCAGGCGCGCCCCTCGATCACTTTCAACTGGCGCGTGATCAGGGTGTTCCACACCGCGTGTTCTTCCGGCGGGTAGTGGATAAAACCTTGCGCATCGGGCTCGCGGGCCACGTAGTGCGTCTGCTTCATACGGCTCTCCTGCTAGGCATTCGTTCTTGTTATGTCCTGCGATGAGCCTATTGATAACGCGGAAGGCGACGGATTCCATCGGGCTCCGGTGCTTGCGCGTAGGAAAAGTTACCGTTATTCGTAAAGTTTTCGTTACGGTATGCCGGCCTCTCGTTGTCTTGGGCTGGGAAAAGGTCACAAGCTGTCACATAATCTTGACGACTATCTGCGCCCAGCGGCAAAAAGACCCGGCGCTTTCCCACCATTTGGGCTTTTTCATGCGTATTAAAGTGCACTGCCAGAACCGTATCGGCATCCTGCGGGACATTCTCAACCTGCTGGTGGAATACGGCGTCAACGTCGCCAAAGGCGAGGTAGGCGGTGAACATGGCAACGCCATTTACCTGTTTTGCCCCAACCTTGTGAACATGCAGTTCCAGGCGCTGCGCCCGCAATTCGAAGCAATTGCCGGGGTATTTGGCGTTAAAAGGGTAGGGCTGATGCCCAGCGAACGTCGGCATATGGAGCTCAATGCGCTGCTCGGCGCCCTGGAGTTTCCGGTGTTGTCGATTGATATGGGCGGCTCCATCGTCGCCGCCAACCGCGCGGCGGCGCAGTTGCTCGGGGTGCGGGTGGACGAGGTGCCGGGCATTCCGCTGTCGCGTTATGCCGAGGATTTCGACCTGCCGGAGTTGGTGCGTGCGAGCAAATCGCGCATCAACGGCTTGCGGGTCAAGGTCAAGGGTGACGTGTTTTTGGCGGACATCGCGCCGCTGCAGTCTTCCGAACACGACGACAGCCAGGCCATGGCCGGTGCCGTGCTGACCCTGCACCGTGCCGACCGTGTGGGCGAGCGTATCTACAATGTGCGCAAGCAAGAGCTGCGCGGCTTCGACAGTATTTTCCAAAGCTCCAGGGTCATGGCCGCGGTGGTGCGCGAAGCCCGGCGCATGGCGCCGCTGGATGCGCCGCTATTAATAGAAGGCGAAACCGGCACCGGCAAAGAGTTGCTGGCACGCGCTTGCCACTTGGCCAGTCCGCGCGGGCAATCGCCCTTGATGGCGCTCAATTGCGCGGGCCTGCCGGAGTCGATGGCCGAGACCGAGCTGTTCGGCTACGGCCCCGGCGCATTTGAAGGGGCGCGGGCCGAGGGCAAGTTGGGCCTGCTGGAGCTGACGGCGGGCGGTACGTTGTTTCTCGATGGCGTGGGGGAAATGAGCGCACGCTTGCAGGTGAAATTGCTGCGCTTTTTGCAGGACGGCTGCTTTCGCCGGGTGGGCAGTGATGAAGAGGTGTACCTCGATGTGCGGGTGATCTGTGCCACCCAGGTGGACCTGTCGGAACTCTGCGCCCGTGGCGAATTCCGTCAGGACCTGTATCACCGGCTCAACGTGCTGTCGCTGCATATCCCGCCGCTGCGTGAATGCCTGGATGGCCTGGCGCCGCTGGTTGAGCACTTTCTTGACCAGGCCAGCCGACAGATTGGTTGCCCGCTGCCCAAGCTGGCGCCGGCGGCGATGGACCGGCTCAGTCACTACCATTGGCCGGGCAATGTGCGGCAGTTGGAAAACGTGTTGTTTCAGGCGGTGTCGTTGTGCGACGGCGGCATGGTCAAGGCTGAGCATATTCGCCTGCCGGATTATGGGGTGCGCCAGCCCCTTGGGGATTTTTCCCTGGAAGGCGGGTTGGAGAACATCGTTGGGCGGTTTGAAAAGGCGGTGCTGGAGGCTTTGTACGCCGAGCACCCGAGCAGTCGGCAGTTGGGTAAGCGCCTAGGCGTGTCGCACACCACGATCGCGAATAAGTTGCGTGATTACGAAATTCTGAAGAATGAACGCGGTTAAACCTGTGGGAGCTGGCTTGCCTGCGATGACGGTGGGTCAGTTGGCTCATGTGTCGCTGATACACCGCTATCGCAGGCAAGCCAGCTCCCACAGTTGATCTTTGTCGTCCTTAAGACCGGTGCTTGCCGCAGGCGGCAGTAGTCCGCCGTTTTTTCGACTCTATCCCTGCCACCTAATCTCTAAGCCTGCCCGCAAACCCCCGCCGTACATGGACTTCAATCTATTTTCAAAAGTTGGTTCGCAAATTGCTTAAGCCTCATCAGAGCAACGGTGGGCGGCAAGCGTCCGTCAGAAAGAGGATAGAGCGTGGACAAGTACCTTTATGTGGCAATGACCGGCGCCAGCCAGAATGCACTGGCGCAAAAGGCCCATGCCAACAATCTGGCGAACATTTCCACCAACGGTTTCCAACGGGACCTGGAGCAGGCGCGTTCGATGCCGGTGTTCGGTGACAGCTTTCCGGCGCGGGCATTCGCCATGACCGAACGGCCGGGCACCGACTTCTCCCAGGGCGCCATGATTGAAACCGGTCGCGACCTCGATGTGGCGGTCAGCGGTGACGGCTGGATGGCCGTGCAAACCCCGGATGGCGGCGAAGCCTACGTGCGCAGCGCCAGCATGAATGTGGATGCGTTGGGCGTGTTGCGTGCCGGCAACGGCATGCCGGTGATGGGCAACGGTGGCCCGATTGCCGTGCCGCCCGAGCAGAAAATCGAAGTGGGCGCCGACGGCACCATCAGCATCCGCGCCATGGGCGAAGGCCCACGCGTGATGGCTGAAGTGGACCGCATCAAGCTGGTCCAGCCCGACCTCAAGAACATGACCAAGGGCCTGGATGGCGCCATCCATACCAAGGATGGCAAACCGGCCCAGGCCGACGCGAACGTGCGGCTGACCTCGGGTTTCCTGCAGGCGAGCAACGTCAATGCGGTGGAAGAAATGACCGCCGTGCTGTCGCTCTCCAAGCAGTTCGAACTGCACATCAAGATGATGAACAGCGCTAAAGAAGACGACCAGGCCATGACCCGCGTTCTGTCGATGAGCTGATTGCCGGTTTACTGAAGACTAATTTTGCAGCACAGCGCCAACAAACAGGCGCACGAAGGAGAACACTATGCTTCCGGCTCTATGGGTTGCCAAAACAGGTTTGGCCGCGCAGGACACCAACCTGACCACCATCTCCAACAACTTGGCGAACGTGTCGACCACGGGGTTCAAACGTGATCGCGCCGAGTTCCAGGACTTGCTTTATCAGATCAAGCGCCAGCCAGGCGCCCAGTCGACCCAGGACAGCGAACTGCCGTCGGGCCTGCAACTGGGTACCGGTGTGCAGATCGTCGGCACCCAGAAGAACTTCAGCGCCGGTAACCTGCAGCAAACCAACCAGCCGCTGGACATGGCCATCAACGGCCGGGGTTTCTTCCAGATCCTGCAGCCGGATGGCACTACTTCCTACACCCGTGACGGTACTTTTCACCTGGACTCCAATGGCCAGATCGTCACCGCCAACGGCTTCGCGCTGGAGCCGGCTGTGGTGGTTCCAGCCGATGCCAAGACCTTTACCGTCGGCACCGACGGCACCGTGTCCATCACCGTGGCCGGCAACCCGGCGTCGCAAGTGATCGGCAACCTGCAAACCGCCGACTTCATCAACCCGGCCGGCCTGCAGGCCATGGGTAACAACCTGTTCCTGGAAACCGCCTCCAGCGGCGCGCCGCAAATCGGCACGCCAGGTCTCAACGGCTTCGGTACCACCCTGCAGCAAACCCTGGAAACCTCCAACGTCAGCACGGTTGAGGAGATGGTCAACATGATCACCACCCAACGCGCCTACGAGATGAACTCCAAGGTGATTTCCACCGCCGACCAGATGCTTTCGTTCGTAACGCAGAATCTGTAATCAAGTCTATGGGGCGCCTTTTGCGGCGCCTGCAACACCGTGAGGTAAGGGTCATGAATCGCTATGTTTCTGTTCTGGCATTGAGTGGGATCGCCGTGCTCGCGGGCTGTGTCGCCCCGACGCCAAAACCCAATGACCCGTACTACGCGCCGGTGTTGCCGCGCACGCCGTTGCCGGCGGCGGCCAACAATGGCTCGATTTACCAGGCCGGTTTCGAACAGAACCTGTACAGCGACCGCAAGGCCTTCCGTGTGGGTGACATCATCACTATCACGTTGAACGAGAAGACCCAGGCCAGCAAGAATGCCAACTCGCAGATCGGCAAGACCAGCAAGACCGGCATCGGCCTGACCTCGCTGTTTGGTGGCGGCCTGACCACCAATAACCCTTTGGGCGATGGCGACCTGAGCCTCAACGCCGGTTACAGCGGCGACCGTGCCACCAATGGCAAGAGCGCGGCGGGGCAGGGCAACAGCCTGACCGGTTCGATCACCGTAACGGTGGCGGATGTATTGCCCAACGGCATCATCGCCGTACGCGGTGAAAAGTGGATGACCCTCAACACCGGCGACGAGCTGGTGCGTATCGCGGGCATGGTGCGTGCCGATGATATTTCCACCGACAACACCGTGCCGTCCACGCGCATTGCCGATGCACGCATTACCTACTCGGGTACGGGTTCGTTTGCTGATGCGAGTCAGCCGGGCTGGTTCGACCGTTTCTTCCTTAGCCCGCTGTTCCCTTTCTAGGTGGCCATTTTGAACCTCAAACAGCTGATGGCTGCCGCGTTATTGCTGGCCTTGAGCGCAGGGGCACACGCCGAGCGGTTGAAAGACATCGCCAGTATTTCCGGCGTGCGCTCCAACCAATTGATCGGCTACGGCCTGGTAGTGGGGCTCAACGGGACAGGTGACCAGACCACCCAGACGCCGTTTACCCTGCAGACCTTCAACAATATGCTCTCGCAGTTCGGCATCAAGGTGCCGCCTGGGTCGGGCAACGTGCAGCTCAAGAACGTCGCGGCCGTGTCGATCAGTGCCGACTTGCCGGCGTTCTCCAAGCCGGGCCAGGTGGTGGATATCACCGTGTCCTCCATCGGTAACTCGAAAAGCCTGCGTGGCGGCACCTTGCTGATGACGCCGCTCAAAGGTATCGACGGCAACGTCTACGCCATTGCCCAGGGCAACCTGGTGGTCGGCGGTTTTGACGCCGAGGGCCGTGACGGCTCGAAAATCACTGTGAACGTACCATCGGCCGGCCGCATTCCCGGTGGCGCCACGGTTGAGCGCACCGTGCCCAGCGGTTTCAACCAGGGCAACAGCCTGACCCTGAACCTCAACCGCTCGGACTTCACCACCGCCAAGCGTGTGGTCGACAAGATCAACGACATGCTCGGCCCTGGCGTAGCACAAGCCATCGACGGCGGCTCGATCCGTGTGACGGCGCCGCTCGACCCAAGCCAGCGTGTCGACTACCTGTCGATCCTGGAAAACCTTGAAGTCGACCCGGGCCAGGCAGTGGCCAAAGTCATCATCAACTCGCGCACCGGCACCATCGTGATCGGCCAGAACGTCAAGGTGTCGCCAGCGGCGGTCACCCACGGCAGCCTGACCGTGACCATCACCGAAGACCCGATCGTCAGCCAGCCCGGGCCGCTGTCCAATGGCCAGACGGCAGTGGTACCGCGCTCGCGGGTCAATGCCCAGCAAGAAGCCAAGCCGATGTTCAAATTCGGCCCCGGCACCACCCTGGATGAGATTGTCCGTGCGGTGAACCAGGTGGGCGCAGCGCCCGGCGACTTGATGGCGATTCTCGAAGCTTTGAAACAGGCCGGCGCCTTGCAAGCCGACCTGATCGTGATCTAAGGCCATGGCCATGGATATGCACAAAAGCGGGTTCACCAGCACGGCGGATTCGGGGTCTTACTCCGACCTCAACCGGCTGAACCAGCTCAAGGTCGGCGCCGACAAGAACAGCGAAGGCAACATGCGCAAAGTGGCGCAGGAGTTCGAGTCGCTGTTCCTGAGCGAGATGCTCAAGTCCATGCGTTCGGCCACCGAGGCGCTGGGCAAGGACAACCCGCTGAACACCCCGGCTGCCAAGCAGTACCAGGAAATGTACGACCAGCAGTTGGCGGTCTCGATGTCCCGCGAAGGCGGCGGTATCGGTTTGGCTGATGTGCTGATGCGCCAGATGCAGAAGAACAAGCCGGTCGAGGCGCAGTCCTCGACCTTGCAAGGCCCGGCGGCGGCCGAGCCGGTCAAGGCCAAGAAGGTTGATGTGCCGACTGAAATCGGCGCCGGCACCCTGGCTAATGGCCCGTTGGGGCGCTCCAATGGCCAGCGGCCGTTGTGGGCTTACCGCGTTGCAGAGCCGCAAGGCGCCAGTGCGCACACCAACGACATGGAACTGATGAACCAGCGCCGCATGGCGTTGCCGAGCAAGCTGACCGATCGCCTGCTGGCCGGTATCGTGCCGAGCACTCAGCCCGCCACGCAGGCCGCGAGTGCGCCACTGCGTAACAGCGCCGCCACCGATAACGTGGTCAACAGCACCGCGCGGAACTTTGCCGTGCCGAGCGGGCGCATGCAGGTCTATGGCCGAGCGATTGCCCAGCCACCGCTGGCGCCGGCGAAAAAAGCCTTCAGCTCGCAGGATGAATTTGTCGCCACCATGCTGCCGATGGCCAAGGCGGCCGCCGCGCGCATCGGCGTGGATCCCAAGTACCTGGTGGCCCAGGCCGCGCTGGAAACCGGCTGGGGTAAATCGGTGATGCGCGCCGAGGACGGCAGCAGCAGCCACAACCTGTTCGGCATCAAGGCCGGGCAGAGCTGGCAGGGCGGCCAGGCGCGTGCAATCACCAGCGAGTTTCGTGATGGGTCGATGGTCAAGGAAACGGCGCAATTTCGCTCCTACAACTCCTACCAGGACAGCTTCCACGACCTCGTGACATTGCTGCAAAGCAATGATCGCTATAAAGAAGTTGTGAAATCAGCCGACAACCCGGAACAGTTTGTACGCGAGTTGCAAAAAGCCGGATATGCAACCGATCCGGACTACGCCAGCAAGATTTCGCAGATCGCCAAAACGATGAACAGTTACCAGAATTTCGCTGCCGCTGGCGCAACCACACATTTATAAGGTCTGAACCATGAGTTTGCTCAGTATCGGGATGTCAGGACTCAATGCCGCTCAAGGCTCGTTGTCGGTCTTGAGTAACAACATTGCCAACGTCAATACCCCGGGATACTCGCGCCAGCAGACCACCCAGAATGCCAGCGCCAGCAACCAGTATGGCGGCGTGTTTATCGGCAGTGGTACAACGCTTGCGGATGTGCGCCGCATTTATAACGACTTCTTGGGCGCTGCCTACCAGAGCAGCACCGCTCTTAACAGCGATGCCAACGCCTACGCGGGCCAGGCCGCCGCCATCGACAAGACCCTGTCGGACAAGTCCACGGGTATGTCGGCCGTGCTCAGCGCGTTTTTTGCCTCTTTGCAGAACGCCGCGGCCACGCCCAGCGACGTGTCCGCGCGGCAGTTGCTGATCACCAACGCCCAAACGTTGAGCAACCGCTTCAACGCGATTTCCACGCAGTTGACCCAGCAGAAAGAAAGCATCAACGGTCAGTTGCAGACCATGAGTGACCAGGTCAACAAACTGACTTCGTCGATTGCCTCGCTCAACAGCCAAATTGCCACGGCCCAGGGTTCTTCGACCAGTGCGCCGGCCAACCTGCTGGATGCGCGCAATGAGGCGGTGCGTTCGCTCAATGAGCTGATCGGCGTGACGGCCACCGAAAAGAACGGCCAGTTCAGCATCACCACCGGCACCGGCCAATCGCTGGTAGAAGGCAGCGTTGCCAATACCATTTCGGCGGTGCCGAGCAAGAACGACAACAGCCAGTACACCATTCAGCTGAACATGGGCGACACGCCGATGGACATCGGCAATGTGGTCAGTGGCGGCAGCATTGGCGGCCTGTTGCGTTATCGCAGTGATGCGCTGATGCCCGCCATCAACGACCTGGGGCGCATCGCCATTGCCACGGCCGACAGCGTTAACAGCCAGTTGGGCCAGGGCCTGGACCTGAACAGCGATTTCGGCTCCTCGCTGTTTGGCGACATCAACAGCGCTGCGGCGATTTCCCAGCGCAGCCAGGCGGCCGCCGGTAACAGTGCAGGCTCGGGCAACCTGAACGTGACGATTGCCGACAGCAGCAAGCTGTCGACCTTCGACTACAAGGTGACCTTCACCAGCGGCAATCAATACAACGTGGTGCGCTCCGACGGCAAAGCCATGGGCTCGTTCGACACCACCACCACGCCACCGCCGGTGATTGACGGCTTCACCCTGGCCTTGAACGGCAAGGGACCGGTGGCGGCCGGCGACAGCTTCAAGGTCAGCCCGACGGCCAATGGCGCCAGCGGCATCAGTGTCGACCTCAAAGACCCGAACAAACTCGCCTTCGCCGCGCCCTTGGCCGGCAATGCCAGCAAGACCAATACCGGCACCGGTACGTTCACCCAGCCGACCTTGACCGTGCCGATCGATATCGACGGCGGCGCCGCGACTGCGCAATTGCGCACCGGGATCGAAAACTCGATGCCGGTGAAAATGGTGTTCGGCAAGCCGGCGGCGGACGGCACCCAGTCCTATGCGATCAGTGATGCCCAGGGCAACCCGATCGGCACCGGCACCATCATTCCGGGCCAGGGCAACAAGATCAGTGTGAACGTGCCGATGCGTGATGCCGGCGGTGCGTTGATCCCCGGCAAAAGCTTCAGTTTTGACACCACTGTGTCCGGTTCGCCGGCCAACGGCGACAGCACCACCTTTTCGTTCAACAGCGGCGCCACCTCCGATGGCCGTAACGCCCAGGAACTGCTGGGGTTGCAGACCAAGGCCACGGTGGGTGCGGTGGACGGGAATGCGGGTGTCAGCCTGGTCAGTGCCAACAGCCGGCTGGTGTCCCAGGTTGGCTCCAAGGCCGCCCAGGCCAACACCGACAGCACCGCCACCGGCGCCTTGCTGGCGGCGAACAAGGCGGCCAGCAACTCGGTGTCCCAGGTCAACCTGGATGAGGAAGCGGGCGACATGATCAAGTTCCAGCAGTACTACACCGCGTCGTCGCAGATCATCAAGGCTGCGCAGGAAACCTTCAGCACACTGATCAACGCCCTTTAAAGGAGTCTGGAACGATGCGTATCTCTACACAGCAGTATTTCGACACCAGCTCCAGCAAGTATCAGGACAACTATTCGGGTGTGGTGAAGGCCCAGGACCAGGCGAGTTCCGGTGTGCGTGTGCAAACCGCGTCCGATGACCCGGTGGCTGCCGCCCAATTGCTGATGTTGCAGCAGCAGAAAGACATGCTGGGGCAGTACAACGGCAACATTACGACTTTGCAGAACTCGCTGAATAATGAAGAAAGCGTGCTTGCCAGCATCAGCCTGGCTATGCAAACCGCCAGCGGTCTGGCGTTGCAGGCCGGTAACCTTAAGCTCAGCAATGATGATCGCAAGGCGATTGCCGCCCAGGTCGGTGCGCTTGAGGACCATGTGTTGGGCCTGCTCAACTCCAAGGATTCCAGTGGCAACTACATGTTCTCTGGGGCCAAGACCGATACGCCGCCCTACAGTCGCAATAACGATGGTACCTACACTTATCAGGGCGACGAAACACCGCTGAGCCTGCAGGTCTCGAGCAACCTGACGGTCGCCATGGGTGATACCGGCAAGACCCTGCTGGAGAGCTCCTCCAATACCGGTCGCACGCAGACCTCGATTTTGCCACCGGCTGTGAATGACGGCAAAGTCGCGATCTCGGCAGGCCTGGTCACGTCCGGCACCGCGTACACCAAGAGTTTTGCCGACGGCCAGCCGTATAAGCTGACCTTCGCCAGCAGCACCCAGTACAGCGTGACCGACAAGGACGGCAATGACGTTACCTCGGAGATCACCGGTAACGGCACCTTTGATGCCACCAAGGAAGGCGCTTCCAGCGTTAACCTGCGCGGCGTGAAGTTCGATATCAGCCTGAACCTGGGGCCGGATGTTGCCACGGGTGCGCCGTCTGATGCGTTGGTGGCGGGCAAGGCGTTTACGCTGGAAAGCAAGCCGGACACCTTCAGCAGTTCGCGTACGGCGAGCAATCCGTCCACGGCGCAGCTGACCGGTGGCCGCGTCACGGATCAGGCGGCCTACGCCAGTACCTTTCCCAACTCGGGGGCGGTGATCAAGTTCACCAGCGGCAATGCCTACGAGGTTTATGCCCAGCCCTATACGGCCGACAGCAAATCGATTGCCACAGGTACCATGGCCACCGGCGCGACATCGATCACCGCCGCCGGGGTAACTTTCGATGTAAGCGGTACGCCGGGGGCCGGTGATCAGTTTTCGCTCAGTGCCACCAGCAACAAGAACATGAACGCCCTGGATACCTTGGGCCAGCTGCGCAAGGCGCTGGAGACCCCGGCCGATGGCGACCCGGTGGCTATGAACAAGCTCAAGGATGTGCTTAACACCACCATCGGCAACCTGTCGAATGCCGACGCACAGATCAACCAGGTGCGCGGCTCCATCGGTGCGCGCCAGAATGCCCTGGATATCCAAGGCCAGGAAAACACCAGCCTGGGCCTGGCCAACACATCGACCATGTCCTCATTGGCCAACGTCGATATGGGGCAGGCCGCCATTGACCTGACCTTGCAGCAAACCATGCTGCAAGCCTCGCAACTGGCCTTTGTGAAAATCTCCCAGTTGAGCCTGTTCAGCCGCATGTAATCGGCAGTCCTACACACGGCCCACCCTGGCAACAGGGTGGGCCGTTGTCGTTTCTGGTGCCGTGAATGTTGCCGGGTTTTGCATAAAGCGCACAAAATTGAGTGACCTGTGAGTCATAAAGGGCATCTTCACTGTATCGTGTGAAAAGGATAAGTCGCTTGCGAGTCTTTACGCGGCGGCTTTCAGCGATATTTTCATGGGGTTATCCCCTTTATTGTCAGCGCTCCCGGCCAAGCCCGAGGGGTGTTATCCAGCTATTTAGTATTGGGAAGCCACAATGATTGGCATAAAAAGCATCGCCAGTTACGTGCCGGCAGACGGGGTTGATAACTACGCCCAGGGCGCCAAATTCGCCAAGGATGAAGATTTCATCATCGGCAAGATCGGTTCGGCGTTCCTGCCGCGCAAGGATGCTGCGCAGGAAACCTCTGATCTGTGTGTCGAGGCAGTCAACGCCTTGTTTGCGGCCAACCCGGATTTGAAGCGCGAATCCATCGACGCGCTAATCGTTGTGACGCAAAACGGCGACGAAGAGGGTTTGCCCCACACCGCCGCCATCGTCCAGGACAAGCTGGGCCTGCCCACCCACGTGGCTGCGTTTGATATTTCCCTGGGCTGCTCGGGCTACGTCTACGGCATCTATGCGATGAAGGGCTTCATGGAAGCCACCGGCCTGAAAAATGGCCTGTTGATCACCGCCGACCCGTATTCGAAGATCGTCGACCCGGAAGATCGCAACACCACCATGCTGTTCGGCGATGCCGCCACCGCCACCTGGATGGGTGAAGACGCGCCGTGGTTGCTGGGCAAGTCCAAGTTCGGCACCGACGGTTCCGGCGCGCCGCATTTGAAGGTAAGTGATGGCGTGTTTTTCATGAACGGCCGCCAGGTGTTCAACTTTGCCTTGCTCAAGGTGCCGGCACATTTGCACGAGCTGCTCAATGAGTCGGACCTCAAAGCTGACGAAATCGACGCATTCTGCATCCACCAGGGCAGTGCGGCGATTGTCGACGCGGTTGCCCGGCGTTTCGAAGAGGCCCCGGTAGAGAAGTTCATCAAGGACATGGTCGAGACCGGCAACACCGTGTCGTCGAGCATTCCGTTGCTGCTGGAAAAGCACATGATGGACGCCGACTGGAAGCGCGTTGCCATCAGCGGTTTCGGCGTGGGCCTGTCGTGGGGCTCGGCGATTCTCTATCGCCCGTAACGCTCTAATAGGCTGCGCACAAAAACGCCCAGGCTCAAAAAGCCTGGGCGTTTTTTATTGTGGCGAGCGGGCTTGCCCCGCGTTGGGCTGCGCAGCAGCCCCAAGATGTCAGCGGCCCATGAATTCAGGACTTTTCAGCCGCTTTAAGCCCTTGAATTACAAAGGGTGGCCCCGTGCTAGTAAAAAAAATCAAAAAAGTCCTCAAGCAACCTGCTTTCACGACGATAACTATTACGAAGGTTCTCTAGGCCACACCCGGCGGTTGCCAGGGCCGGAAGCCGCAGTACACCACCCACGAGGATTTCGTCATGGCTTTAACAGTAAACACCAACCTTGCTTCGTTGACCGTTCAGAACAACCTGAACAAGGCTTCCGGCGCCCTGCAAACCTCCATGCAGCGTCTGTCCTCCGGCCTGCGTATCAACAGCGCCAAAGACGATGCGGCCGGCCTGCAAATCTCCAACCGTCTGACCAGCCAGATCAACGGCCTGGGCGTTGCAATCAAAAACGCCAACGACGGCAGCTCGATTGCTCAGACCGCTGAAGGCGCAATGCAGCAGTCCACCAACATCCTGCAAAGCATGCGTACCCTGGCACTGCAATCCGCTAACGGCTCGCCAAGCGCTGAAGACCGTAAGTCGAACCAGGCTCAATACGCAGCCCTGACTGCTGAATTGACCCGTATCGCTACCACCACCACCTTCGGTGGCAAGAACCTGCTGGACGGTTCTTTCGGTACTACGTCGTTCCAGGTCGGCGCCAACGCCAACCAGACCATCGACATGAGCATCGGTAACGTTGCAGCCAACAACATTGGTTCGCAGCAGCTGAAAAGCCAAGGCGTTGCTCCAAGTGCAACAGGCGTTGCCGGCGGCGCAATCACCGTTACCGGTGGTGGCCAGTCCAAGGCCCTGACCATCGCTGCCGGCGCTTCCGCCAAGCAGATCGCTGCTCAGATGAACGGCGCTGTAGGCGGCCTGGCTGCTACTGCCAGCACCACTGCACAGTTCACCGTTGACGCCACTGCCATTGCTGCTGCTACTCCGGCCAGCGCCAACTTCACCCTGCAAGTGGGCAGCGGTACTGCAGTGCAGTTCACTGGTGTGACCAGCACTTCCGACCTGGCTGACCAACTGAAGTCCAACGCTGCCAAGCTGGGCATCAGCGTCAACTACGATTCGACCACCCAAGCCTTGTCGGTCAAGTCCGACACCGGTGAGAACCTGACCTTCAACGCTGGTGACGCCGGTGCTATCGCAGGTGTCAAGGTTGCTACCCTGGACGGTACTGGTACCGCCGGTACTGCCGTCGCTCTGGCTAACACCGCGATCATCGCTACTGGTGCTGTTTCCCTGAACTCCTCCAGCAGCTACTCGCTGAGTGGTGCAGGTGTGACCGGTCTGTTCGCAGCCGCTGGTACTGCTGCCAACTCCACCAAAACCACCGTTAACAACACTGACATCACCACTGCTGCCAACGCACAGAACTCGATCGACGTGATCACTCAAGCGATCTCCGACATTGACTCCCAGCGTGCCGGCCTGGGTGCTGTTCAGAACCGTTTCGACAACACCGTTGCCAACCTGCAGAGCATTGCCGACAACTCCAGCGCCGCTCGCGGTCAGATCCAGGACGTTGACTACGCTGCTGAAACTGCTCAGCTGACCAAGCAACAAACCCTGCAACAGGCTTCCACTGCGATCCTGTCCCAGGCCAACCAACTGCCATCCGCTGTACTGAAGCTGCTTCAGTAATAGCCATCGGCAGATGAATGACGGAAGGGCGCGTTTACGTGCCCTTTCGTCTTTTGCGTGATGAGGAGATTGGACATGGACATGAGTGTGAAGCTGAACCTGTCTTATCCGGCAGTGGCGCCGCAGAGCGCGCCTGCCCCCGTGAACAACGGCCTGCAGAAAACCAAGGTAGACCCCGCGCTGGCCACGGTTCAACCCCAGCAAGACTCGAAACCGTCCGACCTCGAACAGGCCGTTACGGATATTCGCAACTTCGTTCAGGCTGCCCAGCGCAACCTGGAATTTTCCATCGATGACTCCACCCATCAGGTGGTGGTCAAGGTGATTGCAACCGACAGTGGCGAAGTCATTCGTCAGATCCCGTCGGAAACTGCTTTGAAACTCGCACAAAGCCTTCACGACGCCAGCAACGTGTTGTTTGACGCGAAAGTCTGAGCTGGCATGAATTTTGTTGCTGTAGCTGCTTGAGGCGTCGTCCGTCAATAAAGCGCCAGCCCCGATCAGGAGAAGTGTCATGGGTGATATCACGGTAAGCGGCCCGGTTACGGGGATTAATACCGAGTCGATCGTTACGGCCTTGGTGAACGCTGAACAAGCGCCCAAGCAGTCGCAGATCAACAAACAGACGCAGACGCAGACCGCCCAACTGTCCTCGATCGGCAAGATTCAAGCGGCATTGGATGCGTTTCGTGGCGCCATGGACAACATGGCCAAGGACGCCAGTATTGGTGGCCTGACGGCGACCACCTCGGATGCCAACGTGTCCACGGTCACTTTGGGCGCTGGTGCTTCGGCCGGCAGTTATCAGCTGGTGGTCAACCAGTTGGCGACTGCCTCGAAGATCGCTACCCAAAATTACCCAGGCGGGGCCAAGACTGTCGTCAATGCCGGCACTGCCGCTACGACCCTGGAAATTTCCCAGTCTGGTCAGAGTTACGGGGTGAGTGTTCCACCGGGCGCAACCTTGCAGCAGGTGCGTGACTCGATCAACGCGCAGTACAGCAGCGCGGGTCTGAGTGCCAACATCCTGACTGACTCCACCGGTTCACGTCTGGTCGTGACCTCGACCAATACCGGCGCTGGTACCGACATTACCTTGGGCGGTAACTCTGGCCTGCAAGCTGGGGCCGCGGTGGTGGGTGACCCACCGCAAAACGCGAAGTACACCATTGACGGTACTTCACAAGAGTCCAAGAGCAATACCCTGACTGAAGCAATCAGTGGTGTGAGCATCAAGCTGACGGCTGTGTCGCCGTTGCCAACTGGTGTCACCGACCCGTCCAAGCGTATCGCCTCGACCATTACGGTCACTCGCAGCAACGACACCCTTAAAAGCTCGGTTAAAGGCTTTGTCGACACCTACAACGCCTTGATGACCGCTATCGGTACCGAAACCAAAGTCACCACCAATGCCGACGGCTCGACCACGCCTTCTGCGCTGACCGGCGATGCCACCATGCGCTCCCTGCAGCAGGCGCTGCGTAGCGAGCTGAACGCGTTGGGTGGCTCGGGCACGTTGAAGTCCCTGGCTCAATTTGGTGTGAACACCGATCAGACCACCGGCAAGCTGAGCATTGACGATAAAATCTTCAGCGCTGCCATCGCCACTAACCCCACCGACATCGGCGGTATCTTCAACGGTGACAAAGGCCTGCTCGCCCGCATGAAAACCGCGACCGACAGCTTTGCCCTGAGCAACACCGGTGTACTGGCTACCCGTTCGACCACGCTGTCGAACAACCTCAAGGACCTGCAAAACCAGCAGGACACCCTGACCGCGCGTATGGCTGCCCTCAAGACCAGCCTGACCGCCAAGTACACCACCATGAACAACCTGGTCGCCCAGCTCACCAGCCAGCGCTCCAGTGTCATGACCACGCTCAACGCGCTGAACAAGTCGAATTCGGACAGTTGATTCCGGCTGGCGCCGCCCGGTGCTCCTGCACCGGGCACGGCCTTGAGCAGATCGCCGGATTAAAGTTTTTTGTCATCCCGTCGACATATTAGTCAGAGCCCATCCTAATTTAGCTGTTGCCTGTCACGAGGTAGAAACATGAATCCCATGAGAGCCCTTCGCCAATACCAGAAGGTCAATTCCCATGCCCAGGTCTCCGAAGCCAGCCCACACCGTCTGGTGCAGATGCTGATGGAAGGCGCGCTGGACCGTATGGCTCAGGCCAAGGGCGCCATGGCTCGTGGTGATATCGCGCAGAAGGGTTTGCTGCTGGGCAAGGCGATCGACATCCTGATCGGCCTGCGTGATGGCCTGAACCCGGAAAAAACCGATGATCCGGCCGCGTTGCAGCAACTTGATAATCTGTATGCCTACATGACCACGCGTTTGCTTGAAGCCAACAGCAAGAGCGATGTCAGCATGATTGACGAAGTGGCCGGCTTGATGATTACGCTCAAGGAAGGCTGGGACGGTATTGCAACACTGTAGGCCTTTGGCCTGAGGATGATGTCATGAGCCACGCCCTGCAACGGATTGACGAGACCCGCGAAGCCTTGGTCGACGCATTGGCGCAACGTAACTGGGACGCCATCGGCGAACTGGACATGGGGTGCCGCGCGGTCATCGACGAGGCGCTCAATAACGCGCCGGTGGACGAGGATGCGCTGCGGGAGAAGCTGGAGAGTTTGCTGGCGGTGTATCAGCAGTTGCTGGAGGTCACGACCGGCGAGCGCCAGGCGATTTTCGAAGAGATGTCGCAGATCAACCGCGCGCAAAGTGCGTCAAAGGTTTACCATCTGTTCGGCTGAACTGGCTCAGTTAATCCGAACAGCGCGTCATATATTTGACTGTGCTCGTATTTTTGACTTAACTAGTGCTGTTTTCAGATTTCAGGCGTCAGTAAGGTATGAAGTCCTACAGGCGTCTCGATTGCCCTCACTCTGGGGCAGGAAGTTTTACTAGGGAAGTTGCTATTGCATGTGGCGTGAAACCAAAATTCTGCTGATTGATGACGATAGCGTCCGCCGCCGCGATTTAGCGGTGATTTTAAATTTTCTCGGTGAAGAAAATTTACCCTGCGGCAGCCATGACTGGCAGCAGGCGGTCAGCTCTTTGTCGTCGAGCCGTGAAGTTATCTGTGTGCTGATCGGGACGGTAAATGCTCCTGGCGCCATTTTGGGCCTGTTAAAGACACTGTCGACCTGGGATGAGTTCCTTCCGGTGTTGCTGATGGGCGATATTTCTTCCGTGGACCTGCCGGAAGACCAGCGCCGCCGCGTGCTTTCAACCCTGGAAATGCCGCCCAGCTACAGCAAATTGCTCGATTCGCTGCACCGTGCCCAGGTCTATCGCGAGATGTACGACCAGGCCCGCGAGCGCGGCCGTCACCGTGAACCCAACCTGTTCCGCAGCCTCGTCGGCACCAGCCGTGCGATCCAGCACGTGCGCCAGATGATGCAGCAAGTCGCCGACACCGACGCCAGCGTGCTGATCCTTGGCGAATCCGGCACCGGCAAGGAAGTGGTCGCCCGCAACCTGCACTACCACTCCAAGCGCCGCGACGGGCCTTTCGTGCCGGTCAACTGCGGGGCGATCCCGGCAGAGCTGCTCGAAAGCGAACTGTTCGGCCACGAGAAGGGCGCCTTTACCGGGGCGATCACCAGCCGTGCCGGGCGTTTTGAGCTAGCCAACGGCGGCACCTTGTTCCTCGACGAAATCGGCGACATGCCGCTGCCGATGCAGGTCAAGCTGTTGCGCGTGTTGCAGGAGCGCACCTTCGAGCGCGTGGGTAGCAACAAGACCCAAAGCGTCGACGTGCGCATCATCGCGGCCACCCACAAGAACCTCGAAAGCATGATCGAGGTCGGCAGCTTCCGCGAAGACCTGTACTACCGCCTCAACGTATTCCCCATCGAGATGGCCCCGCTGCGCGAACGCGTGGAAGACATCCCGTTGCTGATGAACGAGTTGATCTCGCGCATGGAGCACGAAAAGCGCGGTTCGATTCGCTTCAACTCCGCGGCGATCATGTCCCTGTGCCGCCACGGCTGGCCGGGCAACGTGCGTGAGTTGGCCAACCTGGTGGAGCGCATGGCGATCATGCACCCCTACGGTGTGATCGGCGTGGTCGAGTTGCCGAAGAAATTTCGCTACGTCGACGACGAAGACGAACAACTGGTCGACAGCCTGCGCACCGACCTGGAAGAACGCGTAGCCATCAACGGCCACACGCCGGACTTCGGCTCCACCGCCATGCTGCCGCCCGAAGGCCTGGACTTGAAGGACTACCTCGGTAGCCTCGAACAAGGCCTGATCCAGCAGGCGCTCGACGATGCCAACGGCATTGTCGCCCGCGCCGCCGAGCGCTTGCGTATCCGTCGAACCACCCTGGTGGAGAAGATGCGCAAGTACGGTATGAGCCGCCGGGAAGGGGATGAACAGGCGGATGATTGACGCCTGTTTTTTAAGCTACTGAAATATCAGTAGTTTTTTTTCGGCACGGGTATTGCTATAGCCCTCGCAACGTTCCGTTTAACTGACGGTCAGCCAAGCGAGAGAGCATGATGCCCCACGCCGCCCAACTTTCTACAGCCCCTGCTATCCCGGGGCTCGTTCCGTCTGCAGAGCCGCTTACCCGGCAGGGTCTTGAGCAGGCGTTCTCGCAGTTCAGCCAGATGTCGAGCCAACTGACTGACTCTTACAGCTTGCTGGAGGCGCGGGTTTCCGAGCTTAAAGGCGAGCTGGCGGTGGTCAGTGCCCAGCGCATGCAAGAGCTGGCCGAGAAAGAGCGGCTGGCCAACCGTCTGCAAAACCTGCTGTCGCTGCTGCCCGGTGGCGTGATCGTCATTGATGATCAGGGCCGCGTGCGTGAAGCCAACCCGGCTGCCGTCGACATGCTCGGCCTGCCGCTGGAAGGCGAGTTGTGGCGCGAAGTCATCGCCCGTTGCTTCGCCCCCCGTGAAGACGACGGCCACGAAATCTCCCTCAAGGACGGCCGGCGTTTGTCCATCGCCACCCGTTCCCTGGACGCCGAGCCCGGCCAACTGGTGCTGCTCAACGACCTGACGGAAACCCGTCACCTGCAAGACCAGCTGGCGCGTCATGAGCGCTTGTCATCGTTGGGGCGGATGGTTGCTTCTTTGGCGCATCAGATCCGCACGCCGTTGTCGGCGGCGCTGATCTACGCCAGTCATTTGACTGATGAGCAATTGCCGGCCGCCACCCACCAACGTTTTGCTGGCCGCCTCAAAGAGCGTCTGCACGAGTTGGAGCACCAGGTGCGCGACATGCTGGTGTTTGCCCGCGGCGAATTGCCGCTGACCGACCGCGTTACGCCCGCTATGTTGATGCAGTCGCTGCAAGCGGCGGCGGCCACCCATATCCAGGACGCCCAGGTGCGTTGGCAGTGCGACAGCCACCAGGGCGAGTTGCTGTGCAACCGCGACACCCTGGTCGGCGCTTTGCTCAACCTGATCGAAAACGCCACCCAGGCAAGCCTGCCCGGGGCGCGGCTCAAGGTGCACCTGTACACCCGCGAGCAAACCCTGCGCCTGTGTATCAGCGACAGCGGCAGCGGCATTGAGCCGCGTGTGCTGCAACGCCTGGGCGAACCGTTTTTTACCACCAAGACCAACGGCACCGGCCTCGGCCTGACCGTGGTCAAGGCCGTGGCACGCGCGCATCAGGGAGAATTGCAGCTGCACTCCCGGTTGGGGCGTGGCACCTGTGCATTGATGACCTTGCCGCTGTTTTCCAGCACGGTAAGCGCGGAGTAAAAGGACTATGGCTATCAAGGTTTTATTGGTCGAAGACGATCGCGCCCTGCGTGAAGCATTGGCTGACACGCTGCTGTTGGCGGGCCATGACTACCGGGCGGTCGGTTCTGCCGAGGAAGCCTTGGAGGCGGTCGAGCAGGAATCTTTCAGCCTGGTGGTCAGTGACGTCAACATGCCCGGCATGGACGGCCACCAGTTGCTCGGCCTGCTGCGCGCGCGCCAGCCGCAGTTGCCGGTGCTGCTGATGACCGCCCATGGCGCCGTGGAGCGGGCGGTGGACGCCATGCGCCAGGGCGCGGCGGACTACCTGGTCAAACCCTTTGAGCCCAAAGCCCTGATCGAACTGGTTGCCCGGCATGCACTCGGCGTTGTTTCGAATGCCGAAGGCGAAGGCCCGATTGCCTTTGAGCCGGCCAGCGCACAGTTGCTGGAACTGGCAGCGCGTGTGGCGCGTAGCGATTCCACCGTGCTGATCTCCGGCGAGTCCGGCACCGGTAAAGAAGTGCTGGCGCGGTATATCCACCAGCAATCGAGCCGCGCCAAACAACCCTTTATCGCGATCAACTGCGCGGCCATCCCCGACAACATGCTTGAAGCCACCTTGTTCGGCCATGAAAAAGGCTCGTTCACCGGCGCCATCGCGGCCCAGGCCGGCAAGTTCGAACAGGCCGACGGCGGCACCATCCTGCTCGACGAAATCTCGGAAATGCCCCTGGGCCTGCAAGCCAAGCTGCTGCGGGTATTGCAGGAGCGTGAGGTTGAGCGCGTGGGCGCACGCAAGCCGATCCAGCTGGATATCCGCGTGGTTGCCACCACCAACCGCGACCTCGCGGGCGAAGTGGCGGCGGGGCGCTTTCGTGAAGACCTGTTCTACCGGCTATCCGTATTCCCGCTGGCCTGGCGCCCGTTGCGCGAGCGCCCGGCGGATATCATCCCGCTGGCCGAGCGCCTGCTGAACAACCACGTCAAAAAAATGAAGCACGCCCAGGCGCGGTTGTCGGCTGAGGCCCAGGCTTGCCTGATCAGCTACCCATGGCCCGGCAACGTGCGCGAATTGGACAACGCCATCCAGCGCGCGCTGATTTTGCAGCAGGGCGGCTTGATCCAGTCGCAAGACTTCTGCCTGGCCATGGGCAATGGCAGCGCGCCGTTGCCGAGCCTGGCGCCCGCACCGGTGGCGGCTGCCGAAACCGAGTCCGGCGGTGCCCTGGGCGACGACCTGCGCCGCCGCGAATTCCAGATGATCATCGACACCTTGCGTGCCGAGCGCGGCCGCCGCAAAGAGGCCGCTGAGCGCCTGGGCATCAGCCCGCGCACCCTGCGCTACAAGCTGGCGCAGATGCGCGACGCCGGGATGGACGTGGAGGCCTACCTTTTCGCCACCTGAAAAATTCTTGGGCTGACAGGGTTTGTCGCCTTTTCTTACGAATTGCCACGGAGCTGGCACCCTTGTTGCTACCACCCGTAGTAACCGCTGCGTAGTGTCAAAAAATTGCGGGTCGTCGGAGAGAGAAGGTCATGAGCCAGGGTATTGAGTTCAATCGGTTGATGTTGGATATGCGCTCCATGCAAATGGATGCCATGGCTCAACCGAAATCCGTCGCGCCAGCGCCGGAATTGGGCCAAAGCAGTTTTGCCGACATGCTCGGTCAGGCAATCAACAAAGTCAGCGACACCCAGCAAGCCTCCAGTCAGTTGGCCACCGCCTTCGAGATCGGCAAGAGCGGCGTGGACCTCACCGATGTGATGGTCGCCTCGCAAAAGGCCAGCGTTTCCTTTCAAGCCTTGACCCAAGTGCGTAACAAGCTGGTTCAGGCTTATCAAGACATCATGCAGATGCCGGTTTAAGGACGAGATTTAAGTCATGGCAGAAGCAGTCTCCGACAACGTACCCGCCAAGGCAGACGGCAAGCCGCCGCTGTTTGGCCTGTCGTTCCTGGAAAACCTCTCGGAAATGACCATGCTGCGTCAGGTGGGCCTGATGGTCGGCCTGGCCGCCAGTGTGGCGATTGGTTTTGCCGTGGTGTTGTGGTCGCAACAACCTGATTACCGCCCGCTGTACGGCAGCCTGGCCGGCATGGATTCCAAGCAGATCATGGAAACCCTGGCCGCCGCCGACATCGCCTACACCGTGGAGCCCAACTCCGGCGCCTTGCTGGTCAAGGCTGATGACGTGGCCCGTGCGCGCATGAAGCTGGCTGCAGCCGGCGTAACGCCGTCTGACAGCAATATCGGTTTTGAAATCCTCGACAAGGACCAGGGCCTGGGCACCAGCCAGTTCATGGAAGCCACCCGTTATCGGCGTGGCCTGGAAGGCGAGCTGGCGCGCACCATCAGCAGCCTGAACAACGTCAAGGGCGCCCGCGTGCACCTGGCGATCCCGAAAAGCTCGGTGTTCGTGCGTGACGAACGCAAGCCCAGTGCTTCGGTGTTGGTTGAACTGTTTTCCGGCCGCTCCCTGGAGCCTGGCCAGGTACTGGCGATCATCAACCTGGTGGCCACCAGCGTTCCCGAATTGAGCAAGTCGCAAATCACCGTGGTCGACCAGAAGGGCAACCTGCTGTCCGACCAGGCCGAGAACTCCGCGCTGACCCAGGCCGGCAAGCAGTTCGACTACAGCCGTCGCATGGAAAGCATGCTGACCCAGCGCGTGCACAACATCCTGCAACCGGTGTTGGGCAACGATCGCTACAAGGCTGAAGTGTCCGCCGACGTGGATTTCAGCGCGGTCGAGTCGACCTCCGAACAGTTCAACCCCGACCAACCGGCGCTGCGCAGCGAGCAGTCCACCAGCGAACAACGCACCGCCAGCAATGGCCCGCAAGGTGTGCCGGGTGCCCTGAGCAACCAGCCACCGGCTCCGGCGACTGCACCACAAACCACCGGTGGCGCGGCCGCTACGGCTGGCGCGATCCAGCCTGGGCAGCCATTGTTGGACGCCAACGGCCAGCAGATCATGGACCCGGCCACCGGCCAGCCGATGCTCGCGCCGTACCCGGCGGACAAGCGTAACCAGTCGACCAAGAACTTCGAACTCGACCGTTCCATCAGCCACACCAAGCAGCAGCAGGGCAAGATCAATCGCCTGTCGGTGTCGGTAGTGGTCGATGATCAGGTCAAGGTCAACCCGGCTGACGGCGCCGTCACCCGTGCGCCTTGGAGCACCGATGAATTGGCCCGTTTCACGCGCCTGGTGCAGGACGCCGTCGGCTTCGACGCCAGCCGGGGTGACAGCGTCAGCGTGATCAACATGCCGTTCTCCGCCGAGCGCGCCGAAGTGATCGCCGACCCGGCGTTCTACACGCAGCCGTGGTTCTGGGACATCGTTAAACAAGTGCTGGGTGTGTTGTTCATTCTGGTGCTGGTGTTCGGCGTGCTGCGTCCGGTGCTCAACAACATCACCGGCAACGGCAAGAAACAGCTGGCCTTGGCCGGTGGCGACGTCGAGTTGGGTGGCATGGGCGGCCTGGACGGCGAACTGGCCAACGACCGCGTCAGCCTCGGCGGCCCGCAAAGCATCCTGTTGCCAAGCCCGAGCGAAGGCTATGACGCTCAGCTGAATGCAATCAAGAGTCTGGTAGCAGAAGACCCGGGCCGTGTGGCCCAGGTCGTGAAAGAGTGGATCAACGCAGATGAGTGATAATCGAGCCGCTGTTGCCAAGCTCACCAAGGTCGACAAAGCCGCAGTCCTGTTGCTGTCCCTGGGTGAAACCGACGCTGCCCAAGTGCTGCGCCACATGGGGCCTAAAGAGGTCCAGCGCGTGGGCGTGGCCATGGCGCAGATGCGCAATGTGCACCGCGAGCAAGTCGAGCAGGTGATGAGTGAGTTCGTCGAGATCGTCGGCGACCAGACCAGCCTGGGCGTCGGCTCCGACAGCTATATCCGCAAGATGCTCACCTCGGCACTCGGCGAAGACAAGGCCAACGGCCTGATCGACCGCATCCTGCTGGGTGGCAACACCAGTGGCCTGGACAGCCTCAAGTGGATGGAGCCGCGCGCGGTGGCCGACGTGATCCGCTACGAGCACCCGCAGATCCAGGCCATCGTCGTCGCTTACCTCGACCCGGACCAGGCCGGTGAAGTGCTCGGCCACTTCGACCATAAAGTACGCCTGGATATCATCCTGCGCGTGTCGTCGCTGAACACCGTGCAGCCGGCAGCCCTGAAAGAACTCAACACGATTCTGGAGAAGCAGTTCTCTGGCAACTCGAACGCTTCGCGCACCACCTTGGGCGGCATCAAGCGTGCGGCCGACATCATGAACTTCCTCGACAGCTCGGTCGAAGGCCAGTTGATGGACTCGATCCGCGAGATCGACGACACCCTGTCCGGCCAGATCGAAGACCTCATGTTCGTGTTCAACAACCTCTCCGATGTTGATGACCGTGGCATCCAGGCGTTGCTGCGCGAAGTCTCCTCCGACGTGCTGGTGCTGGCCCTCAAAGGCTCGGACGAAAACGTCAAAGAGAAGATTTTCAAGAACATGTCCAAGCGTGCGTCCGAGCTGTTGCGCGACGACCTCGAAGCCAAAGGCCCGGTGCGCGTCAGCGACGTCGAAACCGCGCAGAAAGAAATCCTCACCATTGCCCGCCGTATGGCCGAAGCCGGAGAAATCGTTCTCGGTGGGAAGGGCGGCGAAGAAATGATCTAAGGCGCGTCCCATGTCGAACAAAGATGAGACGCCCAGCGATCTGATTCGCGCGCGGGATGTCGGCGGGTTCGACATCTGGTCGCTGCCCAGCTTCGATCCACATGTGCCGGAACCTGAGCCCGAGCCGTTGGTTGAAACGCCGGTAGAGATGGAAGAAGTGCCACTGGATGAAGTCCAGCCACTGACCCTTGAAGAGTTGGAAGCCATCCGCCAGGAAGCCTACAACGAAGGCTTTGCGGCCGGCGAAAAAGACGGCTTTCGCAGCACTACCCTCAAAGTACGCCAGGAAGCCGAAGAGGCGCTCGGCGTCAAACTCGCCAGCCTTGAGCGGCTGATGGGTACGCTGTTCGACCCGATTGCCGAGCAGGATACGCAGATCGAAAAAGCCATGGTCGGTCTGGTCGAGCACATTGCTCGCCAGGTGATCCAGCGCGAATTGGTGCTCGATTCCAGCCATATCGAAAGCGTCATGCGCGAAGCCCTCAAGCTGCTGCCGTTGGGCGTGGGCAATGTGCGCCTGTACATCAACCCGCAGGATTTCGAACAGGTCAAAGCCCTGCGCGAGCGCCATGAAGAAACCTGGCGCATCGTCGAAGACGCCAACCTGCAACCCGGTGGCTGCCGCGTCGAAACCGAACACAGCCGCATCGATGCCACGGTGGAAACCCGCATCAGCCAGATCATGGCCAAGCTGTTTGATCAACTGCATGAACAAGCCCTGCACCCGGCCGAGCCTGACCTGAGTGTGGACCTGGACGCCACCGATGCGCCTTGATCGCACCAGCTTCGCCAAGCGCCTGGGTGGCTACGCCGAGGCCACGGAGTTGCCCGGCCAGCCGATCCTCGAAGGGCGCCTGCTGCGCATGGTCGGCCTGACCCTCGAAGCCGAAGGCCTGCGCGCCGCCATGGGCAGCCGCTGCCTGGTGATCAACGACGACAGCTACCACCCGGTGCAGGTCGAGGCCGAGGTGATGGGCTTTTCCGGCAGCAAAATTTTCCTCATGCCGGTCGGCAGCCTGGCGGGCATCGCTCCCGGCGCCCGCGTGGTGCCGTTGGCCGACACCGGCCGCCTGCCCATGGGCATGAGCATGCTCGGTCGCGTGCTCGATGGCGCCGGCCGCGCACTCGACGGCAAGGGCGGCATGAAGGCCGAAGACTGGGTGCCGATGGACGGCCCGACCATCAACCCGCTCAACCGCAACCCCATCAGCGTGCCGCTGGACGTGGGTATTCGCAGCATCAACGGTTTATTGACGGTCGGTCGTGGCCAGCGTCTGGGCCTGTTTGCCGGTACCGGCGTGGGTAAGTCAGTGTTGCTGGGCATGATGACGCGCTTTACCGAGGCCGACATTATTGTGGTCGGGCTGATCGGCGAGCGCGGCCGTGAAGTGAAAGAGTTCATCGAGCACAGCCTCGGTGAAGAAGGTCTCAAACGCTCGGTGGTGGTCGCGTCGCCTGCGGACGATGCGCCGCTGATGCGCCTGCGCGCCGCCATGTACTGCACGCGTATCGCCGAATATTTTCGCGACAAGGGCAAGAACGTCCTGTTGCTGATGGACTCGCTCACACGTTTCGCCCAGGCCCAGCGGGAAATCGCCTTGGCCATCGGCGAACCGCCCGCCACCAAAGGCTACCCGCCTTCAGTGTTCGCCAAGCTGCCCAAGCTGGTGGAGCGCGCCGGTAATGCCGAGGCCGGTGGTGGTTCGATCACCGCGTTCTATACGGTGTTGTCCGAAGGCGATGACCAGCAAGACCCGATTGCCGACTCGGCGCGGGGTGTGCTCGACGGCCACATCGTGCTGTCGCGGCGCCTGGCCGAGGAAGGGCACTACCCAGCCATCGACATCGAAGCCTCGATCAGCCGGGTGATGCCGGCGGTGGTCACCCCGGAGCACATGGCGCGTGCGCAGCACTTCAAACAACTGTGGTCGCGCTACCAGCAGAGCCGCGACCTGATCAGCGTCGGCGCCTACGTGGCCGGTGGTGATCGCGAAACCGACCTGGCCATCGCGCTGCAACCGCAACTGGTGAGCTACCTGCGCCAGGGGCTCAACGACAAGATCAGCATGGGCGAAAGCGAAGCTCACCTGGGATCGATCTTCGCTCCGGCGCCGGGCGGTTAAGCCATGGCCAGCACCCGTTCTTCACGCCTGGCCCCAGTGGTGGACATGGCCGAAAAGGCCGAAAAAACCGCCGTGCAACGCCTGGGTTACTTCCAGGGTCAGGTGCGCCTGGCGGAAAGCAAGCTGGGCGACCTGGAGCGCTTTCGCGGCGAATACCAGCAGCAGTGGATCGAGCGTGGCAGCAAGGGTGTGTCCGGACAGTGGTTGATGGGCTACCAGGGCTTTCTTAACCAGCTTGAGACGGCTGTGGGCCAGCAGCGCCAGAGCCTGGCCTGGCATCAGAACAATCTCGATAAGGCCCGTGAGGCTTGGCAAGCGGCGTTCGCTCGGGTCGAAGGCTTGCGCAAGCTGGTGCAGCGTTATATCGACGAAGCGCGGGCGATTGAGGACAAGCGTGAGCAGAAGCTGCTCGATGAGCTATCACAGCGCCTTCCCCGCCAGTCACAGTACTAACAGTTTCCACTTGCCTACTGTGGGAGCTGGCTTGCCTGCGATAGCATCACCGCTGTATCACTGATACACCTCGTCGCCTGCATCGCAGGCAAGCCAGCTCCCACATTGAGTGCTCGGTGTTGCCCAGATCCGGTTCAGCTGCTAAACCTTGTTGCACATTGCCAATGACAAGGAAGCAGTCACATGTCAGTCGAGTCAGAAGTATCCCTGGATGGGACGAAGTTGACGATTAAAGTAAGAGGCCGATTCGATTTCGGAAGCCACCAGACCTTTCGCGATGCCTACGAGCGGTTCTACAAGGTGCCCGACATCTACGTGGTAGATCTGAAAGAAGCCACCTATCTGGACAGCTCGGCGCTCGGCATGCTCCTGCTGCTGCGGGACCATGCCGGTGGCGATGAGGCCGAAGTGCAGGTCATCAACAGCAACTCCGATGTGCGCAAGATCCTCGGCATCTCCAACTTCGACAAACTGTTCGACATCAGTTGAGCACCTTGGCCCCGGTCCTTGAGCCACTGACGATCCTGATCGCCGAAGACAGCGCCGCCGATTTATTGTTGCTGTCGACCATCATTCGGCGTCAGGGCCACCAGGTGCTCACCGCCACCAATGGCGCGCAAGCCGTCGAGGTGTTTACCCGCGAGCGCCCGCAACTGGTGTTGATGGACGCCCTTATGCCGGTGATGGACGGTTTTGAAGCGGCGCGGCGGATCAAACAGTTGGCGGGTGAGGCGCTGGTGCCGATCATCTTCCTCACCTCGCTGCGCGAAAGCGAAGCCCTGGCCCAATGCCTGGATGCCGGTGGCGATGATTTCCTGCCCAAACCCTACAACCCGCTGATCCTGGCCGCCAAGATCAATGCCATGGACCGTCTGCGGCGCCTGCAGGCCACGGTGCTGCGCCAGCGCGACCAGATCGCCCGGCACCACGATTACCTGTTGCATGAGCAACGCGCGGCCAAGGCGGTGTTCGACAAGGTAGCGCATTCGGGTTGCATCAATGCGGCGCCGAACATTCGTTACCTGCAATCGCCCTATGCGCTGTTCAACGGCGACCTGTTGTTGGCGGCGTATACGCCGTCCGGCGACATGCATGTGCTGCTCGGTGACTTCACCGGCCATGGCCTGCCGGCCGCAGTGGGCGCCATGCCGCTGGCGGAAGTCTTCTACGGCATGACCGCCAAGGGTTACGGCCTGGCGCAGACCCTGCGCGAGATGAATGCCAAGCTCAAGCGCATCTTGCCGGTGGACATGTTCTGCTGCGCCACGCTGGTGTGCCTGAGTACCCAGCGGCGCGTGGTGGAGGTATGGAACGGCGGCATGCCCGACGGCTATGTGCATGAGATCGCCACCGGCAAGCGTACGCCTTTGTTATCCCGGCACCTGCCGCTGGGTGTGCTTTCGGCACAGGCGTTTGATGACAGCACCGAAGTCTGGCCCATGGCCTTGGGCGACCGGGTGTTCTTGTTGTCCGATGGGGTGCTGGATACCGCCAACGCCAGTGAACAGTTATTTGGCGCGGCGCGTTTGCAGCAGGTATTTGCCAGCAATCGCAAGCCTGACCGCTTGTTTGAGGAGATTGAGCAGGCCCTGGCGGCGTTCCGGGGTGAGGCGCGCGATGATGTCAGCATGGTGGAGATCACCTTGCAGCCTGGCCAGCCGTCGCGGGCGGCTGAGCCGCTGTATGCCGACAGTGGCCAGTCGTGCCCGTTGGATTGGTCGGTGAGCTTCGAGTTTCGTGCGCGAACGCTCAAAAGCTACAACCCGTTGCCGTACCTGTTGCAATTGCTGCTGGAGATTCATGGCCTGCGTGGGCAAAGCGGGGCGCTGTACAGCGTGATGGCCGAGTTGTATTCCAATGCGCTGGAGCATGGCGTGCTGGGCCTGGATTCGCGACTCAAGCGCGATGCCCAAGGATTTGCCGAGTATTACCGCCAGCGCAACGAGCGCCTGTCGCAGTTGAACAGCGGTTATGTGCGGGTACATGTGCAGGTGGTGCCGACTGCCACGGGCGGCAAAATGACGCTGCGCATCGAAGACAGTGGCCCAGGGTTTGACGTGGAACAGGTGCTGGCGCGGCCGCTGGATATCGACCGTTTGTCTGGCCGGGGGCTGAGCCTGGTACGGCAACTGAGCAGCGATGTACGCTGGACCGATGGCGGGCGCAGTGTGTGCGTGGAGTTTTGCTGGGGGGCTCTGGCATAATCCGCCGATTCTTGATCAAGGAGCGAACAAGTGCTTGAGATTCATCTGGACCCTGATGTGCTGACGGGCCTGCAGGAAGTGATGGAAAGCGAATATCCGAAATTGCTGGATACCTTTCTGGACGATTCGCAAAAGCGTATCGATGCGTTGCGCAAGTCGCGTGGTGACGCCAAGGCGTTGGGCCGGATTGCGCATAGCTTCAAGGGCAGCAGTGGCAACCTTGGGGCGGTGCGGTTGGCGCAGTTGTGTCAGCGGCTGGAGGTGGAGTCCGTCGAGTTGTCGGCGGACTTGGGTGCGCTGGTTGATCAGATTGATCATGAGTTTGCGTTGGTGCGGCCGCTGTATGAGTCGGAAAGGCAGCGCTTTCAGCTTTGAATTGAGTCGCCAAGCCGGTCTCGGCCAAATGTGGGAGCTGGCTTGCCTGCGATGGCATCGACTGGTTTTGCCTGATACACCGAGGTGTCTGCATCGCAGGCAAGCCAGCTCCCACAGAGCACAATGGATCTACCGTCAAAAAACCAAACCTGGCCCGACTCTTGCTCTATCTCCCGATACTGCATCCCCGACCCCCAATGCAGTGGAGACCTTTAACTATGCCAGTCGCCCCCAATTCGCTCCTTCAGGCTGCCGCTGCGCCCAAGCCTCAAGCGCCGGCCGCCACACCGCCTGTAGCGGCCGCGGACCCACGGGACAAGGGCCCTGGTTTCGCTCAAGTGTTTGCCAACCAAAGCCCCAAGCCCACGCTGAAGACCGATGACACTCCGGTCAAAATCTCGCGTGACAAGCCTTCGGATACCAACACCAAGCCGGTCGCCAACAACGACAAGCCTGCCGCCAGCACGCCAGCGGTTGCCGATAGCGGCAATCCCTTGCCTGCCAAGCCGGCCAAGGCTGACGACAGCGCCAGCAGTGATGACGACAAGCCCGCCGACCCGGCCGTGGCGCAGCAGCCCCCGGCTGATCCGGTGGTCGACCCGGCATTGGTCGCCGTTGTTACGCCGGTGCCTGTTCCGGTGCCAGCGCCCGCGCCGGTAGCCACCCATGACGACACGGCCCAGCCGGTGGTCGCGGCGCCGCTTGCAGCCACCGATGACGCCAAGCAACCGGCCTTCGACCCCGAAGCCGATCCGCTGGATTCGATGCCGGCCGTGCGCTTGGCCATGGAGCAGGGCGGCCATGTGTCGGCCAGCAGCCAGACGCCACAGAAAGCCGCGCCGACCACCGCTCAGGACCAGCCAACCGCCGCGCAGAACTTTGCCGCAGGTCTTGCCAACATGGTCGACCAGCAAGCCACCAAAGACAGCACTGACCAGGGCGGCGACAAGGCCTTCAGTGGGCTGATCGAAGGTGGCCTCAAGGATTTGAAAGACGCCGGCAGCGACACGCGGGTGGATGATTTCGCCAACCGCCTGGCCGCGCTGACCCAGGCTGCCACGCCGAAAACCGCGAACGCCTTGCCGCCCGTGGCCAATGCGCCATTGGCCATGCACCAGAGCGGCTGGACCGAAGAGGTGGTCAACCGCGTGATGTACCTGTCCAGCGCCAACCTCAAGTCGGCGGAGATTCAGTTGCAGCCGGCTGAACTGGGGCGCCTGGATATCAAGGTCAATATGACCGCCGACCAGCAAGCCCAGGTCAACTTCATGAGCGGCCACGCCGTGGTACGTGAAGCGCTGGAAAGCCAGTCCGGCCGTTTGCGCGAGATGTTTGCCCAGCAAGGCATGGGGCAGGTCGACGTCAACGTCTCCGACCAGTCGCGTGGCTGGCAGGGTCAGGGCCAGGAGCAACAGCAGCAGAATCAGGCCCGCGGCATAAGCGGCAGTGGTGGGCGTGGTGATGGCGGCGATGCGGGTGACGCTGCTGAAGTGGCGGCGGCGGTCGCGCCGGTGAGCCAGACCGTGATCGGCTCCAGCGCCGTCGATTACTACGCCTGACTTGAGCCAAAAAACGCGGTCAATGTGGGAGCTGGCTTGCCTGCGATGGCGCTGTATCAGGCACAGAGATGTGAGCTGATCCACCGCTATCGCAGGCAAGCCAGCTCCCACATTTGATTTTGGGTGTTCGCCGTTCCCCGGTTAGTCAGACAACTCTGGCATAACACTTGCTCTTGCCTTCCCGTAGATCTATGAATCCCCGAATAGTGACGGATTATTGGCATGGCGAAGAGTGACGACGCAGCAGCAACCCCACCCGCAGGCAAAGGCAAGCTCAAGCTGATCCTGCTGATTGTGCTGGGCCTGCTCCTGGCCATTGGCGCCTCGATTGGCGGCACGTGGTACATCATGCACAGCAGCGCGAGCAAACCGGCTCCCGCCGCCGAAACCGCCACTAACGTCAAGCAACCGGCAATCTTCGAGCCGATGCTGCCGGCCTTTGTCGCCAACTACAATCAGAACGGTCGCCAACGCTACCTGCAGGTGAGCATCACCTTGCTGGCGCGTAACCAGGCGGACCTGGATGCGCTTAAAGTGCATATGCCGGTGATCCGCAACAACCTGGTGATGCTGTTCTCCGGGCAGAGCTTCGACAGTCTGGCCACCCCGGTCGGCCAGGAAATGCTGCGCCAGAAGGTCACTGCCAGCGTGCAGGAAGTGGCCCAGAAAGAGCTCGGCAAAGTCGTGGTCGAGCAGGCGCTCTTCACTAACTTCGTATTGCAGTAGGATCACGACATGGCCGTGCAAGACCTGCTGTCCCAGGATGAAATCGACGCGCTGTTGCATGGCGTCGACGATGGTCTGGTACAGACCGAAATGGCTGCCGAACCCGGCAGCGTCAAAAGTTATGACCTCACCAGCCAGGATCGCATCGTCCGTGGGCGCATGCCGACCCTGGAGATGATCAATGAGCGTTTCGCCCGTTACACCCGTATCAGCATGTTCAACATGCTGCGCCGCTCGGCAGACGTAGCGGTAGGCGGCGTGCAGGTGATGAAGTTCGGCGAGTACGTGCATTCGCTGTATGTGCCCACCAGCCTCAACCTGGTCAAGATCAAACCGTTGCGCGGTACCGCGCTGTTCATCCTCGACGCCAAGCTGGTGTTCAAGCTGGTGGACAACTTCTTCGGCGGCGACGGCCGCCACGCCAAGATCGAAGGGCGTGAATTCACCCCTACCGAATTGCGTGTGGTGCGCATGGTGCTGGAGCAAGCCTTCATCGACTTGAAGGAAGCCTGGCAGGCGATCATGGAAGTCAATTTCGAGTACATCAACTCGGAAGTGAACCCGGCCATGGCCAACATCGTCGGCCCCAGCGAAGCCATTGTGGTCTCCACCTTCCACATCGAGCTTGATGGCGGTGGCGGCGACCTGCACGTGACCATGCCGTACTCGATGATCGAGCCGGTGCGCGAAATGCTCGACGCCGGTTTCCAGTCCGACCTCGACGACCAGGACGAACGCTGGGTCAAGGCCCTGCGCGAAGACCTGCTGGACGTCGACGTGCCTTTGAGCGCCACTGTGGCCCGTCGCCAGCTGCGTTTGCGCGATATTTTGCACATGCAACCGGGGGACGTGATCCCCGTGGAGTTGCCGGAAGAGCTGATCATGCGCGCCAATGGCGTGCCGTCGTTCAAGGTCAAGCTCGGTTCCCACAAGGGCAACCTGGCGTTGCAAGTGATCGAACCGATCAACCGTCGCTGATCTGCCCCTTCTATCGATGAATTTTTGCTGCGCCGAGGACATGTAATGGCTACCGAACACGAAAACACTTCCGCCGAAGACCAGGCCCTGGCTGACGAATGGGCTGCGGCCCTGGAAGAAACCGGCGATGTCGGCCAGGACGACATCGACGCGCTGCTGGCCGCCGACGCCGCCATGGCGCCGGCCGGCAAACGCCTGCCGATGGAAGAATTCGGCAGCGTGCCGAAAAACAACGACCCGGTGACCCTCGACGGCCCGAACCTGGATGTGATTCTCGACATTCCGGTGTCGATCTCCATGGAAGTCGGCAGCACCGAAATCAACATCCGCAACCTGCTGCAACTCAACCAGGGTTCGGTGATCGAGCTCGACCGCCTGGCCGGTGAGCCGCTGGACGTGCTGGTCAACGGCACTCTGATCGCCCATGGCGAGGTGGTGGTGGTCAACGAGAAGTTCGGCATCCGCCTGACGGACGTGATCAGCCCAAGCGAACGCATCAAGAAGTTGCGCTGAGATGAAGTATTCGATGGCGGGACTGTTTCTGGCGCTGCCATTGAGCGCCCTGGCGGCTGAGCCGGTCGCCCAAGTGGCGGCTGCGGCACCTGTGGTCAGCAGTGGTATCGGCGGCCAGTTGACCCAGCTGGTGCTTGGGTTGTTGCTGGTAGTCGGTCTGATCTTCGTGCTCGCCTGGCTGATGCGCCGCGTGCAGCGCATCGGGCCGGGCAATGCCCAGGTGATCGAGATGATCGGCTCGCGCGCCCTCGGCCCGCGTGATCGGCTGGTGCTGGTGCAGGTGGGCGAAGAGCAAATCCTGCTGGGTATCACGCCCGGCCGCATCACCCCGTTGCACGTACTCAAGACGCCGGTGGAAGCAACCAGGACCGAGACCGCCACGCCGGAATTCGCCCAGCGCCTGATGGAGTTGCTGGGCAAGGATCAGAAGGATAAGAAGTAATGCGCGTTTTATTGACGCTCATGCTGTTGCTGGCCGCGCCGCTGGCGTTGGCAGCCGACCCGTTGTCGATCCCGGCGATCACCCTGGGCACCAACGCGGCCGGCGCGCAGGAATACTCGGTCAGCCTGCAGATTTTGCTGATCATGACTGCGCTGAGTTTTATCCCGGCGTTTGTCATGCTGATGACCAGCTTTACGCGGATCATCATCGTGTTCTCGATTTTGCGTCAGGCCCTGGGCCTGCAGCAGACGCCGTCGAACCAGATCCTCACCGGCATGGCGCTGTTTTTGACCTTGTTCATCATGGCGCCGGTGTTCGACAAGGTGAACCAGCAAGCCTTGCAGCCCTATCTGGCCGAGAAACTTACGGCCCAGGATGCGATCGACAAAGCCCAAGGCCCGATCAAGGACTTCATGCTCTCGCAAACCCGTTCCAGCGACCTGGAGCTGTTTATGCGCCTGTCCAAGCGCACCGACATTGCCACGCCGGATCAGGCGCCGCTGACCATCCTGGTGCCGGCCTTCGTCACTTCCGAATTGAAAACCGCGTTCCAGATCGGCTTCATGATCTTTATCCCGTTCCTGATCATCGACCTGGTGGTGGCGAGCGTGCTGATGGCCATGGGCATGATGATGCTGTCGCCGCTGATTATTTCGTTGCCGTTCAAGATCATGCTGTTTGTGCTGGTGGACGGCTGGGCGCTGATTATCGGCACCCTGGCCAGCAGTTTCGGCGGGGTGTAGTGACATGACGCCAGAAGTAGCGGTCGACCTGTTCCGTGAAGCGCTGTGGCTGACCACCATGATGGTCGCCGTGCTGGTGGTGCCGAGCCTGTTGGTGGGCCTGCTGGTGGCGATGTTCCAGGCCGCGACCCAGATCAACGAACAAACCTTGAGCTTCCTCCCGCGTTTGCTGGTGATGCTGATCACCCTGATCGTCGCCGGCCCGTGGCTGGTGCAAACCTTTATGGAATACATCCTGCAGCTGTACGGCAGTATTCCGCAGTTGATCGGCTGACCGATGCAATCTGTGCTGGCCTTGACCGACACCCAGATCAGCACCTGGGTGGCGTCTTTCATTTTGCCGATGTTTCGCGTCACGGCAGTGCTGATGACCATGCCGGTGTTCGGGACCACCTTGGTGCCGAGGCGCATCCGCCTGTATTTTGCCTTCGCCATTACCGTGGTCATCGTGCCCGGTTTGCCGCCGATGCCGCCGGTGAATGCCCTGGACCTCAGTGCGTTGTTGCTGATTGCCGAGCAGATCCTGATCGGTGCGCTGATGGGCTTTTCCCTCACCTTGTTCTTCCAGGCCTTTGTGATCGCCGGGCAAATTATCTCGATCCAGATGGGCATGGGCTTCGCGTCCATGGTCGACCCCACCAATGGTGTGTCGGTGGCGGTGATCGGGCAGTTCCTGACCATGCTGGTGACCTTGATTTTCCTGGCGATGAACGGCCATCTGGTGGTGTTCGAGGTCATGACCGAAAGCTTCACCACCTTGCCGGTGGGCTCGGGGCTGGTGGTCAATCACTTCTGGGAATTGGTCGGCCGCATGAGTTGGGTATTGGGCGCCTCGTTGTTGCTGGTGTTGCCGGCGATTACTGCGCTGCTGGTGGTCAACATCGCGTTTGGCGTGATGACTCGCGCGGCGCCGCAGCTGAACATTTTCTCGATTGGTTTCCCGCTGACCCTGGTGTTGGGCATGGGGATTTTCTGGATCGGCATGGCCGACATTCTCAATCAGTATCAACCGCTGGCCACCGACGCCTTGCAGTTTTTACGTGATCTGGCACGGGCGCGTTGAGCCATGGCCGAGAGCGAGAGTGGCCAGGACAAAACAGAAGACCCCACGGAGAAACGTAAAAAGGACTCCAGGGAAAAGGGCGAGATTGCCCGCTCCAAAGAACTCAATACCCTGGCGGTGATGCTCGCCGGTGCCGGGGGCCTGCTGATCTACGGCGGTGGCCTGGCGCTGGACCTGATGGAGCTGATGAAGCTCAACTTTTCGCTGCCGCGCGAAGTGCTGCTGAGCCCCGGCGCCATGGGCCAGTACCTGTTGCACTCGGGCAAGATCGCGATTCTGGCGGTGCAGCCGGTGCTTATCACCCTGTTGCTGGCGGCGCTGATCGGGCCGGTGTCCCTCGGCGGCTGGCTGTTTGCCGCCGGCAGCATGGCGCCCAAGTTCAGCCGCATGAACCCTGGGCCTGGGCTTAAGCGTATGTTTTCCACCAAGGCGCTGGTGGAACTGCTCAAGGCGCTGGCGAAATTTATCCTGATCCTGTTTGTGGCGTTGACGGTGTTGTCCTCCGACATCGACGATTTGCTGCGCATCGCCCATGAACCGCTGGAATCCGCGATTATTCACAGCGTGCAGGTGGTGGGCTGGAGTGCGCTGTGGATGGCCTGCGGGCTGATCATCATCGCCGCCGTGGACGCGCCGATTCAGCTGTGGGAAAGCCACAAGAAACTGCTGATGACCAAGCAGGAAGTGCGTGACGAGCACAAGGACCAGGAAGGTCGCCCCGAGGTCAAACAGCGGATTCGCCAACTGCAACGCGAAATGTCCCAGCGCAAGATGATGGCGGCGGTGCCGGATGCCGACGTGGTCATCACCAACCCGACCCACTACGCCGTGGCGCTCAAGTACGACCCGGAGAAGGGCGGCGCGCCGATGTTGCTGGCCAAGGGCAGCGACTTTACCGCGCTGAAGATTCGCGAAATCGCCGTGGCCAACGACATTCTGCTGCTGGAATCGCCGGAGCTGGCGCGGTCGATCTTCTACTCCACCGACCTCGACCAGGAGATCCCCGCTGGCCTGTACCTGGCCGTGGCGCAGGTGTTGGCCTACGTGTACCAGATCCGCCAATACCGCGCGGGCAAGGGCAAGCGGCCAGACCCGCTCAAGGACCTGCCGATTCCGCCGGAGCTGCGCCGCGATTCCTGAGTCGTCCTGCACCGACGCCATCGCAGGCAAGCCCGGCTCCGACCTCGCGTTTTTTCCTGCCCGTGCGCCGAGCTTGCAGCGCGCCGTTCGGCGCATGATCTAAACCCCAATGGATACAGAGCCTGACGGACAACCAAAGTTTGAGTTGTGCGCATGGAAGATATAATTAGTCATAACTGACCTATTAAAGCGAATTTTTCCATATAAATAGTCATATCTGACTGTTAGCAAGGTATATGATTTTTCCTCGCGCACGCCAATAGCACTATAATGGTCAAAACTGACTAATAATGCTGATTTTACGCCATTAATAAGTCAGATTTAGCCATTAGGAAAAATTAAACGAGGCCTGCCATGTCCTTCATGCATTTGCTCAACTCCCCCGCAGAGATCGCTCGCGATGTGGGGAAAAATGCAAAAAAGCTACGGCTATCGAAAAACCTCACGAGGAAGACCTTGGCAGAGCTTTCAGGGGTATCGGAGTCGTCGATCCAGCGGTTCGAGACTGCAGGTTCTATTACTCTCGAATCGATGATTCTGCTCGCCACCGCGCTCGATGAGCTGACTCCGCTAACGACTCTGTTTAAACCTTCGCAGCCGAACTCCCTCACAGAGCTGAAAAACTCAAAGCGCAAACGGGGTTCTAAATGAAACCGCGCCAGGATTATCCGAAGCTGAAGCGTTTCGAATCCCTTGAGGTCACCAAAAGCGGTGTGAAAGTCGGTGATCTGTACAGGGAGGAGGGGGTTGGGATTTTTTTCACTTACGACCCGGTATGGCTCGCTACAGGCTTCAACCTGTCGCCGTTCACGATGAAGTTTGACGACAAACCCCAGCTTGCTCGTGCTCCTGAACTGTTCGAAGGATTGCACGGCCCCTTTGCGGACTCTCTTCCAGACGGCTGGGGCATGCTGCTGATGGACAGATTCCTTAATGCCACATTCGGTGAGGGAACTGCTTACACAGTTACTGCCCTGGATCGGCTCGCTTACATGGGCGACAGAGCCATGGGAGCGTTTGAGTACCATCCAAAAGCGGAAAGAGGAGAGCTGAGGGGGACAATTAACCTTGCAGAGCTCTTCGAGAATTCCGTGGAAGTCCTGTCAGGAGACACTTCGGCAGTGCTTACCAAGCTCAGGCTTGCAGGGGGATCGCCTGGTGGTGCCCGCCCTAAAGCGATTGTCGCAATGTCTCCTGATGGGCAGCATGCAACGTCCGCTTTTGGGCCAATTCTGCCGGGCTATGATCACTGGATAGTCAAATTCAGGGCACCAGATGAGCCGGTTGAAACCGGCGCAATTGAGTATGCTTACTACCTGATGGCCAGGGACGCAGGTGTCGAAATGGCTGAGTCGACTGTCCTGAACATGACCATGCATGACGGTAGTCGCGAGGGCTTCTTCGCAACAAAGCGCTTTGACCGGCAGGGCGATAAAAAGCTTCACATGATCACGGTTTCTGCGCTTATGTACGCTGCGTACAAACTGCCATCCATGGACTACAGCGGGCTACTGAAGCTCACAAACATGCTGACGCGTAGTGCCGCAGAGGTCGAAAAAATGGCCAGGGTGATGGTTTTCAATGCACTGTTTCACAACTACGACGATCACACCAAGAACTTCGCGTTCATCGGGCGTGAGCCAGAGAAGCCTGGCGACGAAGCAAGGTGGACGCTCGCGCCGGCATACGACCTGACTTTCTCGGAGGCTCGGGGTGAACACACAACGGCATATAACGGTCGAGGGAAGGCAACCCGGAGGCTGATTCAGGAGCTGTGCGCAGACTACAAGTACCTCAAGCCGAACGACTACATTGAGCAAACGCTAGCCGCATTTGCCCAATGGGATGACATTTTCAAAAGTGTAAGGATTCCCCTCAAAGCAGGCGCCGGTTACAAAGCTGTTCTGGAACAAGACCATGACTACTTCAAACTGATACGACCTACCAAGCGCTGACACCTCGTAGGTGAGAATCGGAACGTTTGAACACCAGCCTTGAAGCTCCGCACCCTGCTTGGGCAACCCCTTCGGTTGCTCCCTTGTCCGAACTTGCCGGACTGGCTGCGGTGCAGGCACGGCGGGCGGAGCCCTTGGCGGCATAACAACCAGCGCTGCCATCTGTCTAAAGTTCAGCGTTACCTGTCAACTTTGACAGTATCCATTGCACCGCCTTCACTGTTACATAGAGCGGCGAGGTGCGCCGTCATGCGCGGCTCGGGAGAGCGGTCATGGACAGGGCTACGGTCAGGTGGTTTGACGCCGTCAAGGGCATTGGTTTTGTCGCCCGCGACCGCGAAGGCAATGCAGTACCCGTTCAGGCAACGGGCAATCCCTGCAGCGAAATCGATGCGCCGCCCAAGGCGCGCAAATCCCGCAAACGAAAAAAATAACCCCCCGCCTGCTCAGCAAACAATCACTACCACTGGTCGTTAATCCCCGTCTACCTGTCAACTCTGACAGTAGTCAGCTCTGCGTTCTCGCGGTTTGATGGTGCCAGGCACTGTACGCAAGTAGTAACGAGATGCAGGGGAAGGGTGATGGAAGCGGTGACGGGGACGATCAAGGTTTATAACCGCAAGACCGGTGAAGGGCTGATTGCGTTGGATGGCGATGATGAACCGGTGTGTTTGGACCGCTTGAGTTCAGCGTGTACCCGGTGGAGAGAAGGCCAGCGGGTACAGTTCGCCAGGATTCACCGGCCAAAGGGTGTGTTTGCGTTTTGTATCAGGCTTATCTAGCGGGATTTTTTGCGCGCAATGTCAGGAGAAGGGTTATGGCGACGGGTACTGTGAAGTGGTTTAACGAAACAAAAGGGTTCGGTTTTATTACTCCAGATGATGGTAGCCCGGATCTTTTTGCACATTTTTCAGCGATTCAGAGTGCTGGGTTCAAATCTCTGCAAGAGAACCAAAAAGTCAGCTATGACGTAACGACAGGGCCCAAAGGCAAGCAAGCGTCCAACATCCAACCCTTATGAAGATCGTTCCCACGCTCCCGCGTGGGAATGCCTCCTGTGACGCTCTGCGTCACCGTTGCGCAAGGCTCAAGTCGGGACGCGGAGCGTCCCTGGCTGCATTCCCACGCAGAGCGTGGGAACGATCTTTACAACAGGTACACCCCCATCCAGCTGTGGGAGCGGGCTTGCTCGCGAAAGCGGTGTGTCAGCCAAAACTGTTCTAACTGAACCACCGCCTTCGCGAGCAAGCCCGCTGAAGATCGTTCCCACGCTCCCGCGTGGGAATGCCTCCCGTGACGCTCTGCGTCACCGTTGCGCAAGGCTCAAGTCGGGGCGCGGAGCGTCCCTGGCTGCATTCCTTTGCTGCGCGTGGGAACGATCATCACACCCCCATCCAGCTCCCACAGTTGAACCGGTGACCGCTCGACGATCGTCGCCCTGAAACCAAAGTTGGAAGGCTTCTTGCAATACCGCCTCCAGGACGCTCTCCCGCGTCAAAACTTTGCTTCAAGGAACACGAGGAATACCGGTGGTAGATCGCTCTCAAATGCTCAACACGGCCCGTGGCACCCTGACTGATTTGTCGCGGGGCAACCTGGGTGTGCCGTTGTTGTTGCTGGTGATGCTGGCAATGATGATGTTGCCAATGCCGCCGTTCCTGCTCGACGTGTTTTTCACCTTCAACATTGCGCTGTCGGTGGTGGTGCTGCTGGTCTGCGTGTATGCCCTGCGGCCGCTGGATTTCGCCGTATTCCCGACCATTTTGCTGATCGCGACCCTGCTGCGCCTGGCGCTGAACGTGGCATCCACACGAGTGGTGATGCTCCACGGCCAGGACGGCCACGCCGCCGCCGGTAAGGTGATCCAGGCCTTTGGTGAGGTGGTGATCGGCGGTAACTATGTGGTCGGTATCGTGGTGTTCGCGATTTTGATGATCATCAACTTCGTGGTGGTGACCAAGGGCGCCGGGCGGATTTCCGAGGTGAGCGCGCGGTTTACCCTCGACGCCATGCCCGGCAAGCAAATGGCGATCGACGCTGACCTCAACGCCGGCCTGATCGACCAGAACCAAGCTAAATCCCGCCGCCTGGAAGTCGCCCAGGAAGCCGAATTCTATGGCTCCATGGACGGCGCGAGTAAATTCGTGCGCGGCGACGCCATCGCTGGCCTGTTGATCCTGTTTATCAACCTGATCGGTGGCATCGCGGTCGGGATCTTCCAGCACGGCATGACCTTCGGCGATGCGGGCAAGGTCTACGCTTTGCTGACCATTGGTGACGGTTTAGTGGCGCAATTGCCATCACTGTTGTTATCCACAGCTGCAGCCATCATGGTCACCCGTGCTTCGGGCTCCGAAGACATGGGCAAGCAGATCAGCCGCCAGATGTTCGCCTCGCCCAAGGCGCTGGCCGTAGCCGCCGGCATCATGGCGATCATGGGCATCGTGCCGGGCATGCCGCACGTGTCGTTCCTGAGCATGGCGGCCATGGCCGCCGGTGGTGCCTACCTGTTCTGGCGCAAGCAAAATGCGGTCAAGGTCCAGGCCCAGCAGGAAATCGCCCGCCAGCAAGACTTGCTGCCATCCCCGGCCCGCGCCCAGGAAACCAAGGAGCTGGGCTGGGATGACGTGACCCCGATCGACATGATCGGCCTGGAAGTCGGCTACCGCCTGATTCCGCTGGTGGACCGCAACCAGGGTGGCCAACTGCTCGCGCGGATCAAGGGTGTGCGCAAGAAGCTGTCCCAGGACCTGGGCTTCTTGATGCCCACCGTGCACATCCGCGACAACCTTGATTTGGCCCCCAGCGCCTACCGCCTGACCCTGATGGGCGTGATCCTGGCCGAAGCCGAGATCTACCCGGATCGTGAGTTGGCGATCAACCCTGGCCAGGTGTTCGGCACGCTTAATGGCATTACCGCCAAAGATCCGGCTTTTGGCCTGGAAGCGGTATGGATCGAAGTCAGCCAGCGCAGCCAGGCACAATCGCTCGGTTACACCGTGGTCGACGCCAGCACCGTGGTCGCCACCCACCTCAACCAGATCCTCTACAAGCACTCCCATGAGCTGATCGGCCACGAGGAAGTCCAGCAATTGATGGGTTTGCTGGCCAAAGCCTCGCCGAAACTGGCCGAAGAACTGGTACCCGGCGTGCTGTCGCTGTCGCAGTTGCTCAAGGTGCTGCAAGCCTTGCTCGCCGAACAGGTGCCGGTGCGCGACATTCGCAGCATTGCCGAGGCCATCGCCAACAATGCCGCCAAGAGTCAAGATACTGCCGCTTTGGTGGCCGCGGTGCGTGTCGGGTTGTCCCGCGCCATCGTGCAAAGCATTGTAGGTATTGAGTCTGAGCTGCCTGTGATCACCTTGGAACCAAGGTTGGAACAAATATTGCTCAATAGTATTCAGAAGGCCGGACTTGGCCAGGAAGAGGGCGTTCTGCTGGAGCCAAGCATGGCTGAGAAACTGCAGCGTTCGTTGATCGAAGCCGCCCAGCGTCAGGAAATGGCGGGCCACCCGGTGATTCTGCTGGTGGCAGGCCCGGTTCGAGCGATGTTGTCGCGGTTTGGTCGCCTGGCAGTTCCGAATTTGCACGTTTTGGCTTATCAGGAAATTCCTGACAATAAGCAAGTGACTATCGTCGCGACAGTAGGGCCCAACGGCTGAGGTAGTGGGTTATGCAAGTTAAGCGTTTTTTCGCCGCCGATATGCGTCAGGCCATGAAACTGGTACGTGATGAGCTGGGCGCCGATGCCGCGATTATTGGAAACCGTCGCATTGCCGGCGGTGTCGAGCTGACGGCTGCCCTGGATTACACCCCGTCGGCGCTGGCGCCGCGCGTGCCGAACATGGAACTCGAAGACGAACTGCGCAAGACCGCTTCGCGCATTGTCTCGGCCCAGGCTGAATTGAGCATGCGTGGCGACAGCGATGCCAGCACCAATCGCCAATTGTTCGCCGGCTTGCCGCTGACCGCCGCCGAGCCGTTGGTAGAACCGACCTTCAAAGAACCGCCACGCCCTGCAGCGCCAGCCCCGGCCGCCGCTGTCGACCAGCGCGCGCTCGACTCGATGCGTTTTGAACTCAATGGCCTGCGTGAGTTGCTCGAAGTGCAGTTGGGCTCGTTGGCGTGGACGCAGCTGCAAGGCAGTAAACCGCACCAGGCCAACCTGTGGCGTCGCCTGCAACGCATCGGCCTGTCCGGCCCGTTGTCGCGCGATTTGCTTGCACTGACGGCTGAAGTCGAAGAACCGCGCCAAGCCTGGCGCATGTTGCTGGCGCACCTGGCGCGCATGATCGCCACGCCGGAAATCGAACCGCTGGAAGAGGGCGGTGTGATTGCCATGGTCGGCCCCGCCGGCATGGGCAAGACCACCACCCTGGCCAAGCTGGCCGCGCGTTATGTGCTCAAGTACGGCGCGCAGAACATCGCGCTGGTGAGCATGGACAGCTATCGCATCGGCGCCCAGGAGCAGCTCAAGACCTTGGGGCGCATCCTCAATGTGACGGTGACCCACGTCGACCCGGGCCAGTCGCTGGCCAATGCACTCGACCCACTGCTGCGCAAGCGCGTGGTGTTGATCGACACGGCCGGCCTGCAAGCCAGCGACCCGGCACTGCGCATGCAGCTTGAAAGCCTGGCCGGGCGTGGCATCAAGTCGAAAAATTACCTGGTGCTTGCAACCACCAGCCAGAAACAGGTTCTTACCGCTGCCTACCACAGCTACAAACGCTGTGGCCTGGCCGGTTGCATCCTCACCAAGCTCGACGAAACTGCGAGCCTGGGCGAGGTGTTGAGCCTGGCTATCAGTCATGAGTTACCGGTTGCCTACCTGACCGACGGGCCGCGGATCCCGGATGATTTGCATCTGCCGCGCCGTCATCAGTTGGTCAGCCGTGCTGTCAGCGTGCAAATGCAAGAAGAGCCTAGCGAGGAAGCGATGGCCGATATGTTCGCCGACCTTTACCACAACCCGGCTAAGCGGGTGGGGTGAGGCAGGATGAACACCGTGAAATGTATCTACATCGATGGTCTGCAAGCGATTCACGCGGCCAAGCCATGTAGCCTGCGTCTAAGCAAGACAAGGTAAAGAAATAAAATGGGCAGCATGCATCCCGTACAGGTGATCGCGGTGACCGGCGGCAAAGGTGGCGTCGGGAAAACTAACGTGTCAGTGAATTTGTCCCTGGCCCTGGCAGAGCTTGGCCGTCGCGTCATGCTGCTGGATGCTGACCTGGGCCTGGCGAACGTGGACGTTCTGCTGGGGCTGACACCCAAACACACCCTTGCCGATGTGATCGAAGGCCGTTGTGAGCTGCGCGATGTGCTGCTGCAAGGTCCCGGTGGCATTCGCATCGTGCCGGCTGCCTCAGGCACCCAGAGCATGGTGCACCTGAGCCCGGCGCAGCATGCCGGCCTGATTCAGGCGTTCAGCGACATCGGCGACAACCTCGATGTGCTGGTGATCGACACCGCCGCCGGGATCGGCGAGTCCGTGGTCAGCTTCGTGCGCGCCGCGCAAGAAGTGCTGCTGGTGGTGTGCGACGAACCCACGTCGATCACCGACGCCTATGCCCTGATCAAACTGCTTAACCGTGACTACGGCATGAACCGCTTCCGCGTGCTGGCCAACATGGCCCAAAGCCCGCAGGAAGGGCGAAATCTGTTTGCCAAGTTGACCAAGGTCACGGATCGCTTCCTCGATGTCGCCTTACAATACGTGGGCGCAGTTCCTTATGACGAGTGTGTGCGCAAGGCTGTGCAAAAGCAGCGTGCAGTCTATGAAGCGTTCCCTCGTTCGAAGTGCGCATTGGCGTTCAAGGCTATTGCTCAGAAGGTCGATACTTGGCCGTTGCCTGCCAACCCTCGGGGGCATCTGGAGTTTTTCGTCGAGCGATTGGTGCATCAGACGAGCGCGGGACCTGTGCTATGACATCCAGCGGCTACAACCTTTACAAAAAGTCGGCACGTGACAGTCAGGGCGAACTGATCGAGCGCTATGCGCCCTTGGTCAAGCGCATTGCCTATCACTTGCTGGCACGCCTGCCTGCCAGTGTGCAGGTTGAGGACTTGATCCAGGCCGGCATGATCGGCCTGCTCGAAGTGTCGACCAAATACGACGCGAGCAAGGGCGCGAGTTTCGAGACGTATGCGGGTATTCGCATACGCGGTGCGATGCTCGATGAAGTGCGTAAAGGGGATTGGGCGCCGCGTTCGGTACACCGCAATACGCGTATGGTCAGTGACGCAATTCGTGCAATTGAAGCAAAAACCGGTCGTGACGCTAAAGATCATGAAGTTGCGGCCGAACTCCAATTGAGTCTCGACGATTACTACGGGATTTTGAACGATACCTTGGGCAGCCGCCTGTTCAGTTTCGACGACCTTTTGCAGGACGGCGAACACGAAGGGCTGCACGAGGACGGCGCGAGTGCACATCTGGAACCGTCGCGCGACCTGGAAGACGAACGTTTCCAGAGCGCGTTGGCGGAGGCGATTGCCAATTTGCCGGAGCGTGAGCGACTGGTGTTGGCGCTGTACTACGACGAAGAGCTGAACCTCAAGGAAATCGGTGAGGTCCTGGGGGTCAGCGAATCGCGTGTCAGCCAGCTGCATAGCCAGTGCGCCGCCCGCTTGCGGGGGCGATTGGGAGAGTGGCGCGCGCGCTGACAGGCAGTGTGGGGACACTGCAGACGCTACCGCAAAGGCTCTACGCTTTTGCGGGTTCGTGCCGTGGTGCCCTGGGCAGTCCTTTTTGTGTAACGCCTGTTGATTGAAATGGCGCGTCCAGGTGCTGGGCGCGTTTAAGACTGCTTGGAGGTCGAATTGGACAAGAACATGAAAATCCTCATCGTTGATGACTTCTCAACGATGCGGCGGATCATAAAAAACCTGTTGCGTGACCTTGGGTTCACCAACACGGTCGAGGCGGATGACGGCCTGACGGCGATTCCGATCCTCAACAGCGGGAGCATCGACTTTCTGGTAACCGACTGGAACATGCCGGGCATGACCGGTATCGACTTGCTGCGTCACGTGCGCGCCGATGAAAAACTGCGCAGCTTGCCTGTGTTGATGGTGACCGCCGAAGCCAAGCGTGAACAGATCATCGAAGCCGCCCAGGCCGGGGTTAACGGTTACGTGGTCAAGCCATTCACTGCATTGGCCTTGAAAGAGAAGATCGAAAAAATCTTCGAACGCATCCACGGCTGATGTCACCACGGGGGAGCTATGGAGCATAAAGAAACGTCACAGGGCGATTTTGAATCGACCCTGAAAAAGCATGCTCACCAGTTGGTCGACAGCCTTGAAAAAGGCCAGTTCGGCGACGCGGTGCAGTTGATCCATGAGCTTAACCAGACCCGTGACCGCGGCCTGTATCAGGAAGTGGGCAAGCTCACACGCGAGCTGCACAGTGCAATCGTCAATTTTCAGATTGACCCGCACATGCCCCAGGCCGAAGAAATCTCGCAGATCACCGATGCCACCGAACGCCTGTCCTATGTGGTCCGGCTGACTGAGGCGGCGGCCAACCGCACCATGGATCTGGTGGAAAACGCCACGCCCTTGGTCAATGGCATGGCCACCGAAGCTCAGGCGCTCAGCGTTGACTGGGGCCGCTTCATGCGCCGGGAAGTGGGGGCTGAGGAGTTTCGTGAGTTGGCGCGTCGGGTCGAGGCTTTTCTGTCGCGCACCGAACAGGAAAACCGCACGGTGGCCAGCAACCTCAATGACATTCTGCTGGCCCAGGATTACCAGGACCTCACCGGTCAAGTGATCAAGCGCGTGACCCAATTGGTCACCGAAGTGGAAAGCAACTTGCTCAAATTGGTGCTGATGGCCGGCCAGGTCGACCGTTTTGCCGGCATCGAACATGACCGCGCAGCGATCCTCTCGGAAAAAGATCCACAAAAACATCTCGCCAAGGGTGAAGGTCCGCAGATTCATGCCGATAAACGTGAAGACGTTGTGTCAGGTCAGGATGACGTAGATGACCTGTTATCCAGTTTAGGCTTCTAAGGAGCACCCACATGAGCTTCGGCGCCGATGAAGAAATCCTTCAGGATTTCCTTGTAGAGGCCGGCGAAATTTTAGAGCAACTGTCCGAACAACTGGTCGAGCTGGAAAGCCGACCGGATGATGCGAACCTGCTCAATGCAATTTTTCGCGGTTTTCACACTGTAAAAGGGGGCGCCGGCTTCCTCCAGCTCCATGAGCTGGTGGAGTGCTGTCACATCGCCGAGAACGTGTTCGACATCCTGCGCAAGGGTGAGCGTCACGTCGACTCGGAACTGATGGACGTGATTCTCGAAGCATTGGATGCGGTCAACGGCATGTTCAGCGAGGTGCGTGAACGTGCGCCGATCACGGCTGCCACGCCGGAGTTGCTGGCTGCGCTGGCACGCCTGGCCGAACCTGCCGATACCTCGGTTGCGCCGGTCGCCGCGCCTGAGCCTGAGGTTGAAGCCGAGCCGGATGTGACCGACAGCGAGTTCGAACAGCTGCTCAACTCCCTGAGCGCGGTGAAAGCCGAAGCTGAAGCACCGCAAGCGGTGGCTGCGCCTGCCGTGCCGACCAGCGAAGACATTACCGACGCAGAGTTCGAATCCCTGCTCGACCAGTTGCACGGTAAAGGCCAGTTTGCGCCGGACGCCGTGGCACCTGCTGCTGAGTCGGCAGCGCCTGCTGCGTCTGCCACATCTACAAGCGCCACCGACATTACCGACGACGAATTCGAAGCACTGCTCGACCAACTGCATGGCAAGGGCACGTTTGCCGCCGAAGCCTTGCCGGAAGTCGCCGCCATCGCGGCCGCACCTGCCGCCAGCGCCGCGCCTGCCAGCGTTGAGCCTGGCGCTGACGGCCTGATCTCCGATCACGAATTCGAAGCGCTGCTCGACGAGTTGCATGGCAAAGGCAAGTTCTCTGAAGTGGCCCCGGCTGCAGCAGCGACTGCAACGCCTGTGGCTGCCAAACCTGCGCCAGCCAAAGCCGCCGCGCCTGTGGCTGCCAAGCCCGCACCGGCACCGGCTGCCGCACCTGCGCGTGCCGCAGCGGCGCCGGTAGCCGAAAAGCCTGCCAGTGAAGCCGAAACCACCGTGCGGGTTGATACCGCGCGCCTGGACGACATCATGAACATGGTCGGCGAACTGGTGCTGGTGCGTAACCGCCTGGTGCGCCTGGGCCTGAACAGCGGCGATGAAGCCATGCAAAAGGCCGTGTCGAACCTCGACGTGGTCACCGCAGACTTGCAGACCGCCGTAATGAAAACGCGCATGCAGCCGATCAAGAAAGTCTTCGGCCGTTTCCCGCGCCTGGTTCGCGACCTCGCGCGCCAGCTCAAGAAAGAAATCAACCTGGAACTGGTGGGTGAAGAAACCGACCTCGACAAAAACCTTGTCGAGGCCCTGGCCGACCCGCTGGTCCACTTGGTGCGCAACGCCGTCGACCATGGCGTCGAAACCCCGGAAGAACGCGAAGCCTCGGGCAAGTCGCGTAACGGCAAGGTGATTCTGGCGGCCGAGCAGGAAGGCGACCATATCCTGCTGTCGATCACCGATGACGGCAAAGGCATGGACCCGGCGATTCTGCGTAATATCGCGGTCAAGCGCGGCGTGATGGACAAGGACGCCGCCGACCGCCTGACCGACACCGAATGCTACAACCTGATCTTCGCGCCGGGCTTCTCGACCAAAACCGAGATTTCCGATGTGTCCGGCCGTGGCGTGGGCATGGACGTGGTGAAGACCAAGATCAGCCAGCTCAACGGCTCGATCAATATTTACTCGACCAAGGGCCAGGGCTCCAAGATCGTGATCAAGGTGCCGTTGACCTTGGCGATCATGCCGACCCTGATGGTGATGCTGGGCAACCAGGCGTTCGCCTTCCCGCTGGTCAACGTCAACGAGATCTTCCACCTCGACCTGTCACGCACCAACGTGGTGGACGGCCAGGAAGTGGTGATCGTGCGCGACAAGGCGTTGCCACTGTTCTACCTCAAGCGCTGGCTGGTGGCTTCGGCCAAGCATGAAGAGCAGCGCGAGGGCCATGTGGTGATTCTGTCCGTGGGCACCCAGCGCATCGGCTTTGTGGTCGATCAACTGGTGGGCCAGGAAGAAGTGGTCATCAAGCCTTTGGGCAAAATGCTGCAGGGAACCCCAGGCATGTCGGGTGCGACCATCACCGGTGACGGTCGGATCGCGCTGATTCTTGATGTTCCGAGCATGCTCAAGCGTTACGCCGCTCGGCGTATTTGATTCTGGTGGGGCAGGGCGGTAGTGCCCGCCCCGCCTAACGGAGTGTTTATGGCAGTCAAGGTCCTGGTGGTGGACGATTCGGGTTTCTTCCGCCGCCGCGTCTCGGAAATTCTTTCCGCCGATCCAACCATCCAGGTGGTCGGCACGGCCACCAACGGTAAAGAGGCGATTGATCAAGCCATTGCGTTGAAACCGGACGTGATCACCATGGACTACGAGATGCCGATGATGGATGGCATCACCGCAGTCCGGCACATCATGCAGCGCTGCCCGACCCCGGTGTTGATGTTCTCCTCGCTGACCCACGAAGGCGCCCGGGTGACCCTCGACGCGCTGGACGCGGGTGCGGTGGACTTCCTGCCGAAGAATTTCGAAGACATCTCGCGCAACCCCGACAAGGTCAAGCAGATGCTGTGCGAGAAGGTGCACAGCATTTCGCGCAGTAACCGTCGCAGCCTGTTCAGTGCGCCTGCGCCTGCGCCAGTTGCCGCGCCGACGCCTAGCACCTCGACGTTTGCTCGCCCGGCCCCGGCCCCGATAGCCCGGCCCGCAGTGGCGCCGGTGCGGGCCCCGGCACCGAGCGCGCATTCGCCTGCGCCCAAGCGCAAAGCCTACAAGCTGGTCGCCATTGGTACGTCTACCGGCGGCCCGGTGGCCTTGCAGCGCGTATTGACCCAACTGCCGGCCAACTTTCCGGCGCCGATCGTGTTGATCCAGCACATGCCCGCCGCCTTCACCAAGGCCTTTGCCGAGCGCCTGGACAAGCTGTGCCGCATCAGCGTCAAGGAAGCCGAGGATGGTGACATCCTGCGTCCTGGCCTGGCACTGCTGGCACCGGGCGGCAAGCAGATGATGGTCGACGGCCGTGGCGCGATCAAAATCCTGCCGGGCGACGAGCGCTTGAACTACAAGCCGTGCGTGGATATCACCTTCGGCTCGGCGGCCAAGTCCTACGGCGACAAAGTTCTGGCGGTGGTACTCACCGGCATGGGCGCCGACGGCCGTGAAGGCGCACGCCTGCTCAAGCAGGGTGGCAGCGCGATCTGGGCGCAGGACGAAGCCAGCTGCGTGATTTATGGCATGCCCATGGCCATCGTCAAGGCGGACCTGGCTGACGCGGTTTATAGCCTGGACGACATTGGCAAACATCTGGTGGAGGCCTGCCTCTGATGGATGTCTTGAGCCTGATTGGCATCACCATGGCGTTTGTCGCGATTATCGGCGGCAACTACCTGGAAGGCGGCCACCTCGGCGCCTTGGCCAATGGCCCGGCGGCGCTGATCGTGATTGGCGGTACTGTGGGCGCGGCGCTGTTGCAGTCGCCGCTGAGTTCGTTCAAGCGCGCCATGCAGATTCTGGTGTGGATTATCTTCCCGCCGCGCGTGGACCTGCCCGGCGGCATCGACCGTGTGGTCAACTGGAGCCTCACCGCGCGCAAGGAAGGCCTGCTGGGCCTGGAAGGCGTGGCCGATGCCGAGCCCGACAGTTACGCACGCAAAGGCCTGCAATTGCTGGTCGACGGCGCCGAACCCGAGGCGATTCGCAGCATCCTTGAGGTGGATTTCTACACCCAGGAAAGCCGCGACATCAACGCCGCCAAAGTCTTTGAAAGCATGGGCGGCTACGCGCCGACCATCGGCATCATCGGTGCCGTGATGGGCCTGATCCACGTGATGGGCAACCTGGCCGACCCGTCGCAGCTGGGCAGCGGCATTGCCGTGGCGTTTGTCGCCACCATTTACGGCGTGGCGAGTGCCAACCTGGTGTTGTTGCCGGTGGCCAGCAAGCTCAAGTCGATCGCCATGCGCCAATCGCGTTACCGCGAAATGCTGCTGGAGGGCATCTTGTCGATTGCCGAGGGCGAGAACCCGCGCTCCATCGAATTGAAGCTCCAGGGCTTCATGGATTAATGCCCATGCACATCGACCTGTGGCCAGTGAGCGTTATGTGGCGAGCGAACTCGATGTGGCGAGCGAGCTTGTTGTGGCGAGTGAGCTTGCTCACGCTGGGCTGCGAAGCAGCCCCAAAACCATACACCGCAACCTGCCTGAACAAACGCATTGCCCGGAGTGGGGCCGCTTCACGCCCCAGCGCGAGCAAGCTCGCTCGCCACAGTGAAGCGGGCACCCGTGAAGTGGCCCACCGTGAAGCGCTCAATAGGGGTCAGGGAGGTATCTGCCTGTGAGCCGTCGCCGCCGCGAGCCTGAAGAGCACGTCAACCATGAACGCTGGCTGGTGTCTTACGCCGACTTCATCACCTTGCTGTTCGCGTTTTTTGTGGTGATGTACTCCATCTCGTCGATCAACGAGGGCAAGTACAAGATTATTTCCCAGGCGCTGGTGGGCGTATTCAACGACACCGACCGCTCGCTCAAGCCGATCCCGATTGGCGAGGAGCGGCCCAAGACCGTGACGCCGGCCAAGCCGCTGGTCAATGACAGTGACGAAACCGCCGCCGGCATCGGTGGCACCAGCGACCCGCTCAAAAGCATCGCCGATGACATCAGTGCCGCGTTTGGCGACTTGATCAAATCCAACCAGATGACCGTGCGCGGCAATGAGTTGTGGGTGGAGATCGAGCTTAATTCCAGCCTGCTGTTCGCCAGCGCCGATGCGTTGCCGAGCGATCAGGCGTTCACCATCATCGACAAGGTGGCGGCGATTCTCAAACCGTTTGAGAACCCGATCCACGTCGAAGGCTTTACCGATAATTTCCCGATCAGCACCGCGCAATACCCGACCAATTGGGAGCTGTCATCGGCACGGGCCTCAAGCATCGTGCGCATGCTCGCGATGCAGGGCGTGAACCCTGGGCGCCTGGCGTCGGTGGGTTACGGTGAGTTCCAACCGGTGGCCAATAACGCCACTGCCGAAGGCCGCGCGCGCAACCGCCGTGTGGTGCTGGTGGTGTCACGTAACCTGGATGTGCGCCGCAGCCTGACCGGCACCGGTACTGCCAACGCAACACCGGATGCAGCCTTGAAGCGGGCTGGCACACAAACTGCACCGCCAACCGTTAAGCCGCCGGTTCGTCAGAGCGCCGTCAATTCTCCGTCACCGGCTCAATAATGTTATGTAATGTCTCGGTCGCGCCTTAGCCTACCGGGAGGAACCAACTGAATGAGAGTCTGGGCAGTTGCCAATCAAAAGGGTGGAGTCGGCAAGACCACCACGTCCATCGCCTTGGCCGGCTTGCTGGCCGAGGCGGGCAAGCGTGTGGTCGTGGTCGACCTGGACCCGCACGGCTCGATGACCAGTTATTTCGGCTATGACCCGGATGCGCTGGAGCACAGCTGTTACGACCTGTTCCTGCACAAGGGCAGCGTACCGGCAGATTTGCCCGGGCAATTGCTGCTGCCCACCAGCAACGAGAGCATTTCGCTGTTGCCGTCGAGTACCGCGCTGGCGACCCTTGAGCGCCAGTCGCCGGGGCAGAGCGGCCTGGGCCTGGTGATCGCCAAGACCCTGGCGCAACTGTGGCAGGACTTCGACTACGCGATCATCGACAGCCCACCGTTGCTGGGCGTGCTGATGGTCAATGCCTTGGCGGCCAGCCAGCAGTTGGTGATCCCGGTACAGACCGAACACCTGGCGGTCAAAGGCCTGGAGCGTATGGTCAGCACCTTGGCGATGATCAACCGTTCGCGCAAACAGGCGCTGCCGTTCAGCATCGTGCCTACACTGTTCGACCGTCGTACCCAAGCGTCGCTGGGCACCTTGCGGGTGTTGCGCGATGCTTACCCGGAAACGATCTGGAACGGCTACATTCCGGTGGACACGCGCTTGCGTGACGCCAGCCGCGCCGGGCTCACGCCGTCGCAGTTCGACGGCAAGAGCCGTGGCGTACTGGCTTACCGTGCGTTGCTTAAACATCTGCTGTCCCAGCAACTTGTGGCGCAGGTGGCGTGATGAACCGTCCCGTTGAGCTTAAGACCCGGCCGCAACTGGCACTGGAATCCTACCTGGACGCCTTGTTGCAGGATGCGACGGCAGAAGAATTGCCCGAGCCGATTCTGGTCCTTGAACCGGTCGTAGTCGAACCCGAAAGCACCCTGGATGAATTTCAGTTAGCGGTGCTGGAAGAACAGGCTCGTGATGCCCACGTGGTGGTGCCGATTGTGCCTGCGCCCGTGGTGGTCACGCCCGTGGTGGTTGAACCGGTGGTCGATGTGCACCTGCCGCCGAGCATCACGCCGCCGCCGGTCACGGGTGACGGTCGCCCATCGTGGGCGGCCGAGCCGTTCGAGTGCCTGCTGTTCGACGTCGCCGGGTTGACCCTGGCGGTGCCGCTGGTGTGCCTGGGGTCGATCTACTCGCTGGAAGGCCAGGAGCTGACGCCGCTGTTCGGGCAACCGGAGTGGTTCCTCGGCATCCTGCCCAGCCAGGCCGGCAACCTCAAGGTGCTGGATACGGCGCGCTGGGTGATGCCCGACCGCTACCGCGATGATTTTCGCCAGGGCTTGCAATACGTGATCTCGGTGCAGGGCTACGAGTGGGGGCTGGCGGTGCATCAAGTCAGCCGCTCGTTGCGCCTGGACCCGAATGAAATCAAGTGGCGCAGCCACCGGGGCCAGCGGCCTTGGCTGGCGGGCACCGTGATTGAACATATGTGCGCGTTGCTCGACGTCGCCGAACTGGCCGAGTTGATCGCCAGTGGGGCGGTCAAGACGATGCCACAGAACAAACGCAGTTGATTGAACAATAAGGGCCGTGCGGTTGCGCGGTCGAAGAAGCACACACTGAAGGGGTCAGGGGTATGAACAAGTCAGCATCCGCACAAGGTTTGGATGATCCGATCCTGCAATGGGTTACCTTCAAACTGGACAATGAAACCTACGGCATTAACGTGATGCGCGTGCAGGAAGTGCTGCGCTACACCGAAATCGCCCCGGTTCCAGGCGCGCCGAGCTACGTGCTGGGCATCATCAACCTGCGTGGCAACGTGGTGACGGTGATCGATACCCGCCAGCGTTTTGGCCTGATGCCTACTGAAGTCAACGACAACACGCGTATCGTGATCATCGAAGCCGACAAGCAAGTGGTCGGTATCATGGTCGACAGCGTGGCTGAAGTGGTTTACCTGCGCCAATCGGAAGTGGAAACCGCGCCGAACGTCGGTAACGAAGAGTCGGCCAAGTTCATCCAGGGCGTGTGCAACAAGAACAACGAGCTGTTGATTCTGGTTGAGCTGGACAAGATGATGAGCGAAGAAGAATGGTCGGAACTGGAGAGCATCTGATTGTTCCTTGATGCGGCGGTGATTGTCCTGGCCCTGTTGTGGGCCGGGACGTTGGCATTCCTGCTGCGCTATATGCGCCAGCAACGGGAACTGGCCGTGCAGCAGGCCGAGCGCGATGCTGTGCGTGACCGACGGATTCTGGATTTGGTCAAGCGTGTGGATCACTTCCAGCAGAGTGCGGTGAAGGTCGGGGATGAAGTGCATGAACTGCGCGCGATTCTTGGGCCGTTGCCGGATAAGTTGGCGCAGATTGAGCAGCGTGATCCTTCAAGCCTGTCGTTTGCCCAGGCGGCCAAATTGGTCGGCATGGGGGCGACGGTGGATGAGCTGACGCAGTCGTGTGGGTTGACCCAGGCTGAGGCGCAGTTGATGAGCAAGTTGCACAAGAGCTGATTGCGGCGATCCTCTGAGACACCGCGGTCGAAATGTGGGAGCTGGCTTGCCTGCGATGGCATCAACTCGGTGTACCTGATGTACCCAAGTGCCTGCATCGCAGGCAAGCCAGCTCCCACAGTTGACCGAGTATTGTTCTGTTGCTCTGGCCATTACATCCTTTTCGCTGGCAAAATCAGCGGTCTTTTGATCTGCGCTTGAGATCGAAAGCCGACCGGAGTGGTTGGATCAAAAGCGCATCAATGTGCTTTCGGGCTGCCGATACATTCCTTATAGCAAGGCTCCACACGCACATCCGGCCTGTCGTCGACGTAGAAGCCGTCGCGATTGGGCATTTTCAGATGAGTGAGGGTGGCAGCATCCACCGTGGCGTTCGCTTCCACTATCTCGTTTTTGTTCAGGATATAACCCACCACTGCGTACACCTGATCATTGCTCAACGACTGTGGTTGCTGGAAGGGCATGGTGCGCCTGACATAGTCGAACAGGGTGGTTGCGTAGGGCCAATAACTGCCGACAGTTTTGACCGGTTTGGATGTGGGGAGCGAGCCTGCGCCGCCCATTAGTGCCGGGCCGGTGCCGCCCTCCAGGTTGGCGCCGTGGCAGCCAAGGCAGCTGGTTTGATAGACCTTTTCGCCTTCCATGACCGTGCCTTGTCCGGCGGGCAGGCTCTTGCCATCGGGAGCGACGTCGATGTTCCAGCGGGCGATGTAGTGCTCTGTCACCGGCTGCCCCAAGCCGGATTGCGCAGCCGTCGATGCGCATGCGACCACGCCCATGCTCAGTAGCCCCAATGCCATGGCGGTAAGGTTATGCACGGCCATTGCTCACCTCCCCATTGGCGTTGATGCGCCAGGGCTGGACTGCATTGTTGTGGTAGAACGAGAAGTCCCCGCGCACGGCTTTCAGTTGTTCCAGGCTGGGTTGCACGTAGCCGGTCTCGTCGATGGCGCGGCTCATGATGAGCATTTCTTTGCCCTGCCATTGGAAGGGCGCGCGAAACACCGTCAGGCATTTGTTCAGCACCGGCTCCTGCAGCGTGGCCGCATACCAGTTGTTCCCGCCGTCGACGGACACGTCCACGCGGGTGATTTTGCCGTTGCCGCTCCAGGCGATCCCGCGTATTTCATGCGGGCCTTTGCGGGTGAGTGTCTGGGTGCCGGACGGGGCCGTGATGAGTGACTTGCACTCCATCACGAAGGAGAACTTCCTGGCTCGCCCATCTGGCATCAAGTCGGTGTATTTGGCCGTTTCTTCACGGCTGTACGCCGGGGCATCGGTGACATGCAGGCGGCGCAGCCACTTGATGTGGGTATTGCCTTCATAACCCGGAACGATAAGACGCAGGGGGTAACCTTGCTCGGGGCGCAGCCTTTCGCCGTTTTGGCTGTAGGCGACCAACACGTCATCCAGGCATTTTTCGAGCGGCAGGCTGCGGGTCATGGCGGCGCCATCGGCGCCTTCAGCCACAACCCATTTCGCCCCTGGCTTAAGGCCAGCCGCGTGCAGCAAGGTTTTCAGCGGCACGCCGATCCACTCGGCACAGCTGACCAGGCCCGCGACTTCAGCGGCGGTTTTGCCCCAGGGCGGCAGGAATGAAGGGTTGCCCGAGCATTCGATGAAGTGGATGCGCGAGACGGCGGGAAACTGGCGTAGCTCATCGAGGGTGAATAGCAAGGCTGTGTCGGTCAGCCCATGAATCACCAGGAAGTGCCTGGCCGGATCAATCGCTGGCACGCCGGCGTGATGGCGTTCAAAAAACAGCCCGTTGGGCGTAATGATGCCGTCCAGTTCCTGCAGGGGCGAAGTACTGTAGGCCGACATGCGCTCGGTAAGCCCGGGGTAGAGATTGCGCACCGCATCCGTCTCAAAGCTGGACGGTTTACCGTAGGGCACACCGGTGGGACCGCCCAAGGTTTTTGTCCAGGCCGGCACTTCCAGTTGTTCATCGGCTGATCCGGGAGACTGTGCCGCGCGCGCCAACGGGCCAAAAGCAACCCCGAGCGCGGCGCTGCCAACCAGCAGGCTGGTTTTGCCGAGGAAGTCCCGGCGAGCCAGGGGCGCGGCGATTGCGGGTTTATCGTCTGTTGAGTCGTCTTTCATTCTGGCTCTCCTGAGCAAAAATTTTGGCGACTCACCAGCGGTTAACGCTGCACCATGGGTTTTAATGTAGTCGGTTTTTAATCGCAGGCTTTGAAATTGATGTAACCCGGCGACGAATTAATTTTCAAGCGGATGGCTTTTTTCTCCTCCTCAAAGGTCCACATCCTTCAGGAACCCTTGAACCCAGGAGAATGCCCCCATGACCACCCCCAAAGCACTGTTGATCCTGCACGGCAAGCAAGCCCTCAATGAGGACGTGCGCGCTGCCGTGCAGGCCCGGCGCGAGCAGGGTTGGGAGCTGGCGGTACGGGTGACGTGGGAGGGCGGCGATGCCCAGCGCCTGGTCAATGAAGCCTTGGCCGACGGTTATACCCACTTGATCGCCGGTGGTGGCGACGGCACGTTGCGTGATGTAGCCGAGGCCATGGCCTTGGCCAAGACCGACGCCAGCCTGGTGTTGATGCCGCTGGGCACCGCCAACGACTTTGCCCGCGCCGCCGGTGTGCCGCTGGAGCCTGAACGCGCGCTGGCGCTGCTGGATGTGCCGCCCAGGGCCATCGACCTCGGTCAGGCCGGTGGGCAGATGTTCCTCAATATGGCCACCGGCGGCTTTGGCAGCCAGGTCACCGCAAATACCTCTGAAGACCTGAAAAAAGTGCTGGGCGGCGCGGCGTATCTGTTCACCGGGCTGTCGCGTTTCAGCGAGTTGAAGGCGGCGTATGGCGAGCTGGAAGGGCCTGGCTTTCACTGGAAGGGCGATTTGCTTGCACTGGGCATCGGCAACGGCCGCCAGGCGGGCGGTGGGCATGTGCTGTGCCCTGGCGCGCTGGCCGATGATGGCTTGCTTGATATCAGTATTTTGCCGGCGCCCCAGGAAGTGGTCGGCACGCTGATGACCCTGATGAGTGACGGCTGGGGCCTGGACAATATGTTTGTCCGCGCGCGCCTGCCATGGGTCGAGATCAAAGTGGCCGAAGGGCTGTATATCAACCTTGATGGCGAGCCATTGAAAGGCGATGACCTGCGTTTTTCCGCGCTGCCCAAGGCCCTGCGCGTGCACTTGCCGGCGGGCTCGCCGTTAGTCGTCCAGGCTGATGATCTGCTCGCGAACGGCGAATAACACCAGGCCCGCCACGTCGAAGATCTGCAGGCGTTTCATGATCTGCGAGCGATGCGCTTCCACTGTCTTGATACTCAAGCCCAGGCCATGGGCGATTTCCCGGGTGGACTTGCCGCGCACGATCAAACGCAGGATCTCCAGCTGGCGCGCCGTAAGGTTATGGCTGTCGGCGGCGGAGGAGACAGGCCCCTGGCTGCGGATCAGCGCCTGGTTGATCACCGTGTGGGCAATCGCAGGGCTCAGGTAGCGCTCGTTGTTACGCAAGGCCAGCAGGGCATGTTCCAGCTCGCTGGCGGTGGTGTCCTTGAGCAGGTAGCCATGGGCGCCGGACTCCAGCGCGCGCATGATCAGCTCCGGGTCGGTGTGCATCGACAGGATCAGCACCTTGCTTTTGGGGTAGGCCGCCTTGAGTTGCTGAAGGGCGTCGAGGCCGCCGGTGTATTTCATCGACAGGTCGAGCAGCACGATATCTGGCTGCAGCGCGCTGAATGTCTCCAGCAATTGCGCGCCATCGCTGGCCTCGCCGATCACGCTGTAGCCTTGGATATCCTGGATCAGCGCGCGTACGCCGGCCCGGATCAGTGCGTGGTCATCCACCAGGAGTAAGTTGCAAGTCACTCGAGAACCTTAGGGGAATTGGCCCGTTCGAGGGCGCGGGGCGCCCAGGGAAAAAGCGCGTCGATGCGCGTGCCTTTGCCTGGCTGGCTGCTGACAGACAATGCACCGCCCAGTTGGTCGATGCGCTCGGTCATGCCGGCCATGCCTCGTTGGCCTTCAAGGCCTGGGTTGGTCGCCGGTGAAAAGCCCAGGCCGTCATCGCAGATCATCAGCGACAGGCCTTCGGGCAGGCGTTGCAGGCGTACCAGCAAATTCTGCGCCTGGGCATGGCGCAACATATTGGTCACCGCTTCCTGGGTGATGCGAAAGGCGGCCACGGCCATTTCTTCCGGGATGCCGGTCAGGCGCTGCTGGCATTCCAGGCTCCAGTGCACCGAGGTGTTTTCCAGGGTCTTGAGCAAGTGCGCGCGCAGGCTCGCCTCAAGGCCCAGGCTGGCCAACTGGCGGGGGTTGAGGATGGCGGACACGTCGCGCACTTTGGCCAGGGTTTCGTTCAAGGTATTGCATAACACCGTGCATTGGCTTTGCAGGTCGTCGGGCAGGCGACGCTTGAGCCATTCGCTTTGCAGTTTGGCGGCGGTCAGCAGTTGGCCGATATCGTCATGCAGTTCGCGGCTGAGGCGGTGGCGTTCGTTTTCCTGGACCTGTAGCAGGCGGTCGGCCAGTTCCTGCGGCTGGAATTTTATCGACTTGCGCGAGCGCCACTGCTGCAGCCCCACCACCACCAGGGTGGCCAGGTTGAGCAGCACTATCAACAAAGGCAGGGGAGCTGAGCGTGTGTAGGCCCACAGACTGACCAACAGCGAGCAAAGGCACAGGGCGAGGGCCAGGCGGCGAGCATTGCTGCGGGACACGGACCTTGCGATGAGTGACTTTAGGCTGGCGTACATAGCGGATGGAGCCAATGAAGGTTCGCTGCGGGAAGACCGGTCACTGCGGCTGACAGGGCTCTGTGTAGAATACGGTGCTGGAACGTTTTTTTATACATGATGAAGTTGAGTCACTTCGAACGGGGCATAGTACCACCACTATTACCGTCGGTCGCCTGGCGCCTTACCCGGTGCCGCCTAATCTGCGCCAAACGCCGAGGAACCTGACTCCGTAGTTCAAAGAGCCAGCGGTTTACTCAGCATAGTTATATTAATTTGGTTTGTTTGTATCGATATTGCGTTGATGGCTAATTGATATATATCGCCCACGCATCATTGTCGACCGTTTAATGTACGGTCGTTTTTAGATAACTCGACGATCAAATACGACCTGTCAGTACTCAGGACGCGTGATGTACGCGCTGTTGTGGTTTATGCGTGAAGTCTTTCTGCGGGATGTGCAAAGTGACGGTCGCGATCAGTGTGGTTTGTTCGCTGTCGTCCAGCGTCAGTTCGCCGGTGCGGATGTCGATCAGCTCCAGTTGCCAGGCCAGCAGCGTCAGGCAGTCATGCAGGGCACTCAGCGCCTGGTCGTGCAGCTCCATGGGGCTTGCGGCGTTGGCGATCAGGTATTGGATATGTCGGGAAAACTCGCTGATCGCCTGCAGGGCCAGGCCTTCGGCTTTTTCCGCCAGCTTGGCCAGGCTGGTTTTCATGCAGTCGATGGCATCGCTGTCGTTGCGAATCAGATGTAAATGGTGCAGGCACTCTTCTGACTTGGCCAAAAGCTTTTCGGCTTCCAGCAGAAACTCGGGAAGTGCAGTCTGCCATTCGTTTGCGCTATTCATCATGCAAGTCTCCGCAACATAAGGTCGGGTGATGAGATGTCGCACCGGGTGAATGGCGTAAAACTACCGCTGAAATATGACTGAGATCTGTAGCCTGCTTCTGAAATTTCAGTAGGACCGTTACTTGAATGATCAGAGTAGCCGTGGAAGGCCCTGGTCATTCGGGTCATTTGCACAACTTTGGTTGCCGCCACGTATAAGTCTGGAAGACCCGTGGGCCGAGGGCTTGGGATGGCAAACAAAAGCCTGACTCCATTCATGCAATGAGAATGGCGTCACATTAATGGCTATTAGATATCGCGAATATCAGGTCGGGCCTGATTGTGCATAGGGGAATCCCTTACACAGCGGAACCCTACGTCGATTTGAATGTCGCGCAAGGTCGCTGTACTGCCGTCTGGAGAGCGGATTGCAGTAAACCATGATGTCAGTGTGACATCAATGTATTTACATGGCATTTTACCGGGGTCAAGGTCTGGCGCTTGCCGCCGATAACCACCCTTAAGTGAGCTGCACAATCCCACATCAGGAGCTTTTAATGGCCGGCATTCTCGACACGGTAGATCAACGCACGCAACTGGTGGGTGAGAATCGCCTGGAGATCCTCATGTTTCGCCTGGCCGGGCGGCAATTGTTTGCGATCAACGTGTTCAAGGTTCAGGAAGTCCTGCAACTGCCCAAGTTGACCCTGATGCCCCAGCGTCACCCGTTTGTATGCGGCGTGGTCAACCTGCGTGGCCAGACCCTGCCGGTCATCGACCTGTCACAGGCCATCGGCATGCGCCCGCTGGTGCCGGGGCCGAACAGCACGATTATCGTCACCGAGTACAACCGCTCGGTGCAGGCCTTCCTGGTGGGCGGTGTGGACCGTATCGTCAACATGAACTGGGAAGCCATCCTGCCGCCACCGGCCAGCGCCGGGCGCCAGCATTACCTCACGGCCATCAGCAAGGTCGATGACCAGTTGGTGGAAATCATCGACGTGGAAAAAGTCCTCGCCGAAATCGTGCCCTATAACGCCAAAGTCTCCCGCGAAAAACTCGAAGACCCGGTGCTGGAACGTGCCCGTGGCCGCGAAGTGCTGCTGGTGGACGATTCCAACGTGGCCCTCTCGCAACTGCGCGACACCCTGGGGCAACTCGGCGTGAAGATGCACATTGCCAGCGACGGCCTCAAGGCGCTGAACATGCTCAAGGCCTGGGCCGACAGCGGCCAGGTCATGACCGACAAATTGCTGATGATCTTCACCGACGCCGAAATGCCCGAGATGGACGGCTACCGCCTGACCACCGAAATCCGCAACGACCCGCGCCTGCGTGGCCTTTATGTGGTGCTGCACACCTCGCTGTCGGGCAGCTTCAACGACTCAATGGTCAAGAAGGTCGGTTGCGACAACTTCCTGTCCAAATTCCAGCCCGACAAGCTGGTGGATGTGGTGCGCCAACGCTTGATGTTGGACGAAGTGCCCGCCTGAGCAGGCGGCCTATTGTGGCAGGCAGTCTCGTGATGGCAGGCAGGCTTGCTGTGGCAAGCAGGCTTGTTGTGGCGAGCAGGCTTGCCCTGCGTTGGGCTGCGAAGCAGCCCCTATAAAGGCGCCGCGTACTTCCAGGCAAAACCAAAGCGCCTGGTTTCAGGGCCGCTTCGCCCCCCAACGCCGGGCAAGCCTGTTCGCCACAGTAAGCTTACCGGTCACAAGAGCTCCAGCGACCTTTGATTCTGGAAGTCCCGTCCTATAGGGTGGCGCTTTGTCCCCCTCAGGAATGCAGGCCCATGCTTCGTCTCAGCGCGCTGTACCGTTACCCCTTGAAGTCTGGCAAGGCCGAAGCCTTGCAGCACATCGGCCTGGATAAACTCGGGCTGGATGGGGATCGACGCTGGATGCTGGTGGACGAAGCCAGTGGCCGATTCCTGACCCAGCGGGCGGTGGCGAAGATGAGCCAGTTGTCGGCGTTGTGGAACAGCGCCGGTGGCCTGACCCTTAATTCGCCTGGCTTTGCCACGCTGGACGTGGCGCTGCCGGGCAGCGATGCCGAGTTGCGCGGCGTGACGATATGGCGCGACACACTGCGTGTGCCGGATGCCGGCGATGCGGCGGCGGCCTGGGTCAGCGACTTTATCGGCAAGCCCACGCGGCTGGTGCAGGTGCCGCTGGCACGTGCACGTACTACCGAGGCCGGTTATGGCAAGGACGACGATCAGGTCGGTTTTGCCGATGGTTTCCCCTTGCTGCTGATCGGCCAGGCCTCGTTGGACGACCTGTCCCAGCGCATCGGCCGGCCGATGGAAATGCTGCGTTTCCGTCCCAATCTAGTGATTGAAGGCAGCGAGGCCTTCGCCGAAGACGGTTGGAAGCGCGTGCGTATCGGCGACGTGGAGTTTCGCGTGGTCAAGTCGTGCTCGCGCTGCATCCTCACCACCATCGACCCGGCCAGCGGCGAGCGCAGCGCCGACCGTGAGCCGCTGGCGACACTCAAGACCTACCGTGAGCAGGGCGGTGACGTGATGTTCGGCCAGAACCTGGTCAACGATGGCAGCGGTGAATTAGCCGTCGGAATGCCCGTGACGATCCTGGAATAAAAAATGCCCGTCTCCTGCGAGACGGGCATTTTTTTGCGCTGTAACCCTTAGCCGCGGTATTCGCACAGGTAAGCGGTGTCTACGGCAACCTTCAGTTGGAACTTGCTGTTGGCCGGCACGTTGAACTGGCTGCCGGCCGCGAAGGTTTCCCAGGCGTTGGCATCTGGCAGCTTGACGGACAGGGCGCCGGACACCACGTGCATGATTTCACGCTGGGCGGTGCCGAATTCGTATTCACCCGGTGCCATCACGCCGATGGTCGCAGGGCCCTCTGCGGTGCCGAAAGCGATCGACTTGACGGTGCCGTCGAAGTACTCGTTGACTTTGAACATGGGTGAATCCTCGGAAAAGGGTCTGGAAAGGTCGGCCAGTATGCCCAAGGCCGGGGGTGCTGCCTAGACCGGCAAAATCAACGGCAGCAGGCGTGCGGTGTTGCGCGCGTCTTCCAATGCCCGATGTTGCTGGCCATGGAACTGCATCCCCGCCAATTGCAGCGCACCGTTGAGCCCCAAGGGCTTGTCCAGCCGCCGGGCCTTGGCGAAACGCTGCTTGAGGTTCACATGCGCGGTCTGGGCGAGCGCGCTGGTCAGGCCATGGCGTTGCCATTCAAGTTCAAGCTGCGCGCGGTCGTAGTCGCCCCAGCTGGCCCAGCCTTCCAGGCGCGCTTGATGTTGGCCCAGCCAACGCTCAAACAAGGGCCACACCTCGGTGATCGGCGCCGCCGCGTCGATGTTGGCCTGGGTGATATGCGTGAGTTGGCGACAGAACGGCGTCAGCAAGGGGCGACGCAGCGGCCGCACAAAGCGCTGGAAGTGATCCAGTTCGCGGCCCTGGCGGTTCACGAGGCTGGCGCCGATCTCGATGACTTCCATCTCCGTCACGGGCCAGCCGCCTTCATCCGTTGTGGCTTCAAGGTCAATAATCAGCCAATGGGGCATCGTGCAGGTTCCCGTACTCGTCCTTTCCTGATGGGGATAGAGCGTAGCTGGGCCGTGTAGTTCCGCCTAGGGTGTTATTCGATCTCCAGCAAAACCTGGCGATTGCGCACTTGATCACCTGCGACGACCTGCACACCCTTGATCACACCGTCGATGCCGGCCGTCAGCGGATGTTCCATTTTCATGGCTTCGAGCACCAGCAGCAGTTGGCCTTTGCTGACGCTTTCACCGGCGCTCACGCGGATATCGACAATCGCGCCGTCCATCGGTGCCTTGACGATGCCGGTGCTGGCGTCGGCCTGGCGGCTGGCGACGTGTTGGGTGCGGTTGATGATCTTCACGCCCGGCAGCCAGAGCTGAGTGTCGTCCAGATGGTAGGGCAGGCGACGGCGAATGCCGTCGATCACCAGTGTGGCCCAGCGGCCGTCGGTGGTCAGGTCATGGATCTCGATGCCGTTGGCTTGCAGATGGTTGCCGTCCAATACGTTGACGTCGAGGTCCTGCACCTCGTCGTTCACCGCCAGGCGATAGCGCCAGGCGGCCTTGTTGCGCCATCCCGACAAGCCTTGGCGGTGGGTGTTGGCGCTGTGTTGGTAAAACAGTGCGGCGGCCAGCGCGACCTGCTCCTTTGTCGCGGCGTGACGTGGGATGTCATTGAAGTGTTTGGCGATAAACCCGGTACTGAACTCGCCTGCGATAAAGTCCGCTTGCCCGAGCAGGTCCACCAGCAAACCCTGGTTGGTGGTGACGCCCAGTAACACGGTGTCTTGCACTGCGCGCAGCAATTTGCGCCGGGCCTCTTCGCGGGTGGCGCCGTGGGCGATGATTTTGCCCAGCATGGCGTCATAGAACGGGCTGATGCGCTGGCCCTCAAGCACGCCGTGGTCGATGCGTACCCGGGCAGCCGGCTCCCAGCGCAGCACGTCGCCGGTTTGCGGCAAAAAGCCCTGGGCCGGGTCTTCGGCGTACAGGCGCACTTCCATGGCGTGGCCGGTCAGGGTCACGTCGGCCTGTTGCAAGGGCAGCGGTTCGCCAGCGGCGATGTTCAGTTGCAACTCAACCAAGTCCAACCCCGTGATCAGTTCGGTGACCGGGTGCTCCACTTGCAGGCGGGTGTTCATCTCCAGGAAGTAGAAGTGGCCGTTGCGGTCGAGCAGAAATTCGACGGTGCCGGCGCCGACGTAATTGACCGCACGCCCAGCCTTCAGCGCAGCTTCGCCCATGGCTTGGCGCAGCGCAGGTGTCATCACCGGGCAGGGCGCTTCTTCGATGACTTTCTGGTGGCGGCGCTGGATCGAGCAGTCGCGTTCGCCCAGGTAAATGAGGTTGTTGTGGCTGTCGCCGAACAGTTGGATTTCAACGTGGCGCGGGTCGATCAAAGCTTGTTCGAGGATCAGTTCGTCGCTGCCAAACGCGTTGAGGGCTTCGGAGCGTGCGGTACGCAGTTGATCGAGCAGTTGGCTGCCGTCGTGGACCAGGCGCATGCCACGCCCGCCACCGCCGGCACTGGCTTTGATCATCAGCGGGTAGCCGATACGGTTGGCTTCTTGCTGCAAGGTCGCGTCATCCTGGGCATTGCCTTGGTAACCGGCGATGCACGGCACACCCGCGTCGAGCATGGCGAGTTTGGACTGGCGTTTGCTGCCCATCAGCTCGATGGCGGCAACGCTGGGGCCGATGAAGGTGAGGCGGGCGTCCAGGCAGGCTTGGGCGAATCCAGCGTTTTCGGAGAGGAAGCCGTAGCCGGGGTGGATGGCGTCGGCGCCTGTGCGTCTGGCGGCGTCGAGGATGGCCGGGATGTTGAGGTACGACTGGTTAACCGGCGCGGGGCCGATGTGGACGGCTTCGTCGGCCATTTGCACGTGCAGGGCCTGGGCGTCGGCGTCGCTGTAGACGGCGACGGTGCGGTAGCCCAGGGCTTGGGCGGTGCGTTGGATGCGGCAGGCGATTTCGCCGCGGTTGGCGATCAGGATTTTGGTGAATGCAGGCATGGGTTTATCCCTTGGCACATTGGGTGAATGTTCGGCCCCTATCGCAGCGATGCGGCGACCCGACAAGCCAGCTCCCACAGTTTGAAATGCATTCCCCTTGTGGGAGCTGGCTTGCCTGCGATGGCGTCATCGAGACCACCCAGGCTTACGCTTCTGCACAAACGCCTGCGTCCCCTCAATCCCTTCTTCACTCGTCACCGCCTCGGCAAACCATTCTGCGGCCTGATCCAACAGCGGGCCCACCGGTTGTTCCACACTGGCGAGCAACAGCGCTTTAGTCCGCGCATTCGCCCCCGGCGCACAGCGCAACACCTGCCCCAGCACCTCATCCAATCGTTCCGCCAATGCTTGTGCATCGCGCTCGACGTAATGCACCACGCCCAACCGCTCAGCCTCAACCCCATCAAACCGCGCCGCCGTCAGCGCCAGTCGGCGTGCCTGGGTCAAGCCAATGCGCTTGACCACAAACGGCGCAATCTGCGCCGGCAACAAGCCCAGGCTGGTCTCAGGTAGCCCGAACTGCGCCTGGTGGTCGGCAATCGCGATATCACTCACGCACGCCAGCCCAAAGCCGCCGCCCAGCACCGCGCCTTGCAGCACCACGATCACCACTTGCGGCACGGCTTCGACAGCTTGCAGCAGGGTGCCGAAGGCGCGGTTCAGCGCCGGCAACTGCCCGCCCGCCATGACCATGTCTTTCACATCCGCCCCGGCACAGAAGTGCCCACCGGCGCCGCTGATCACCACGGCGCGCACCTGGCTGTCCAATTGTGCCAATACCGACCGCAGTTCGTTGACCATCTCCAGGCTCATCGCATTGCGGCTGGCGGGGCGGTTAAGGGTGATGTGCAGCACGCCGTTGTGCGGCTCGAGCAGCAGGGTGTTCATGATTTTTTCCCGGGCAGGGTGCCCATCAATTTGCAGATGATGCCCAGCATGATTTCGTCGGCGCCGCCGCCAATCGACACCAGCCGCACATCACGGTAGGCGCGGGCCACCGGGTTGTCCCACATAAAGCCCATGCCGCCCCAGTATTGCAGGCAGCTGTCGCTGACCTCACGGCCCAGGCGCCCGGCCTTGAGTTTGGCCATGGAGGCCAGGCGGGTCACATCCTGGCCTTTGATGTATTGCTCGGTGGCCTGGTAGACCAGCGCGCGCAGGCATTCGATTTCGGTGGACAGCTCGGCCAGGCGAAAGTGGATCACCTGGTTGTCGATCAGCGCCTTGCCGAAGGTCTGGCGCTCTTTGCAGTATTCGATGGTGCTGTCGATACAGTGCTCCAGGCCCTTGATCATATTGGCCGCGCCGAACAGGCGTTCTTCCTGGAACTGCAGCATTTGCATCATGAACCCTGCGCCTTCGTGGCCGATGCGGTTGCGTTGCGGCACGCGCACACCGTCGAAAAATACTTGGGCGGTCTCGGAGCTGTGCATGCCGAGCTTTTCCAGCGGCGGGCTGACGCTGATGCCAGGGGTGGTCATTGGCACCATGATCAGTGATTTGTTGATATGCGGCTTGTCGTCGGAGGTGTTGGCCAGCAGGCAGATAAAGTCGGCGCTGGGCGAGTTGGTGATCCACATTTTGCTGCCGTTGATCACGTAGTCGCCGCCGTCCTTGCGCGCGTGGGTTTTAAGCCCCGCCACGTCGGAGCCGGCGCCGGTTTCCGAGACGCCGATGCAACCCACTTGCTCGCCGCTGATGGCCGGGCGCAGGAATTCGTCGCGCAGTTCATCGGAGCCGAAGCGGGCGAGGGCGGGCGTGCACATGTCGGTTTGCACGCCGATGGACATGGGGATGCCGCCGCAGCGGATGGTGCCGAATTCTTCAGCGGCGACAATGGAGTAGCTGTAGTCCAGGCCCATGCCGCCGAATTGTTCCGGCTTGGAAATGCCCAGCAGGCCGAGGTCGCCGGCCTTGCGGAAAATTTCGTGAATGGGGAAGCGCCCGGCTTTTTCCCACTCGTCCACGTGCGGGTTGATCTCGCGGTCGACGAAGGCACGCACGGTGCGGCGCAGTTCCTGGTGTTCCTGGGTGAAGATCATTGTTGTTGTTCTCCTTGTTGGGACGCGGAGCGTCCTTGGCTGCGTTACCACGCGGAGCGTGGGAACGATCAGCGCGCTACACCAAAGCTGTTGGGCTGCAGTTGGCGCACCTCGGCCTCGTGGCAGATATCCAGCAAGAACCCCAATAGCGTGCGGGTATCGCGTGGATCTATCAGCCCGTCGTCCCACAGGTTGGCGCTGCCATAGAGGGCGATGGACTGGCTGTCGAGTTTCTGCGCGGTGACCTGTTCGAGCATGTCCAGCACCTTGGGGTCGGGCACCAGACCGTCCTTCAATTGCTTGGCCTCAGTCACGATGCGCAGCACCTTGCCCGCCTGCGCGCCGCCCATCACCGCCGTGCGGCTGTTGGGCCAGGCGAAGATAAAACGCGGGTCCAGGCCACGGCCGCACATTGCATAGTTGCCCGCGCCATAAGAGCCGCCGACCACCACCGTGAGTTTAGGCACCCGCGCATTGGCCACCGCCTGGATCATCTTCGCGCCGTGCTTGATCACGCCTTGTTGCTCCGACTCGGTGCCGACCATAAAGCCGGTGGTGTTGTGCAGGAACAGCAGCGGCGTGCGGCTCTGGTCGCACAGTTGGATAAATTGCGCCGCCTTGCTCGCACCCTTGGGGGTGATGGGGCCGTTGTTGCCGATCACACCGACGGCGCGGCCCTGGATATGCAAGTGGCCGCAGACGGTGTGGGCGTCGAACTCGCCTTTGAACTCCAGAAAGTGCGAGCCGTCGGCCAGGCGTGCGAGGATTTCGCGCACGTCGTAGGGTTTTTTCGGGTCATCGGGGATCAACCCCAGCAACTCGTCGATAGGATACAGCGGCTCCTTGTAAGCCCGTTGTGGAGCGGGTGGCAGGCGATCATCCCACGGCAGCAGGCTGACGATTTCGCGCACGATGCGCACGCCATCGGCATCGTTTTCCGCCAGGTACTCGGCCGTGCCGGCGGTTTGCGCGTGCATCTCGGCGCCGCCCAGCTCTTCATCAGTCGCGACTTCGCCGGTGGCGGCCTTGAGCAGCGGCGGCCCGGCCAAAAACAGCTTGGCCTTGCCGCGCACCACCACCACGTAATCCGACAGCCCCGGTTGATACGCGCCGCCCGCCGTGGCCGAGCCGTGTACCACGGTGATCTGCGGCAAGCCCATGGCCGACATGCGCGCCTGGTTGGCGAAGCTGCGTGCGCCTTCGACGAAAATCTCGGCGGCGTAATTGAGGTTGGCACCGCCGCTTTCCGCCAGGGTCACCACCGGCAGTTTGTTTTCCATGGCGATCTGTTGCAGACGCAGGGATTTTTTCAGGCCGGACGGCGAAATGGTGCCGCCCTTGATCGCGCTGTTGTTGGCCACCACCAGCATGCGTACGCCGCTGACGTAGCCGATACCGGCGATCAAGCCGCCTCCGGCCGCGCTGCCGTCTTTGTCATCGTGGAGTTTGTAGCCGGCCAGGCTGGCCAATTCCAGAAACGGCGCGCCGGGGTCCAGCAGCAGGTTGAGGCGCTCGCGGGGCAACAACTGGCCGCGTTTGTCGAACTTGGGTTTGGCTTCCTGTGCTTTGGCGAGCAGGTTGTGCTCCAGTTGGCGCAACTGTTGGATGCTTGCCAGCATGGCTTCACGGTTGTGCGCGAACTGTGGGCTGTGGGCGTCGATCAGGCTTTCAATCACCGGCATGGTTCAGTGCTCCGTCTTCAGCACATCGGGTAAATAGGCGCGGTGGAAACCGTTGAACGGCTCGCTCGGCGGCTGCGCCTTGTGCAGCGGCCAGGCGCGGCTGCCCAGGCTGGCAGCGCCGTCGATGCGCAAGGTGCTACCGCTGATAAACGCGGCGGCGGGGCTGAGCAAAAACACGATGGCCGCGCTGACTTCCGATTCGGTGCCGATGCGCTTGAGCGGCACGTGCTCACGCAGGGTGGGGATCACTGCCTTGAACGCGCCTTCGTAGGTGTCCATGCCGCTGGACGCAATCCAGCCCGGCGCCACGGCGTTGACGCGTACACCGGCGTAACCCCATTCGAAAGCGGCGGTCTTGGTAAAGTTGTCCATGCCTGAGCGTGCAGCACCCGAGTGGCCCATGCCGGGCATGCCGCCCCACATGTCGGCGAGCATGTTGACGATGGCGCCGCCGTGCTTGTTCATCGACTGGTTGAACACTTCACGGGCCATCAGGAAACCGCCGACCAGGTTGGTGCGCAGTACGGTTTCAAAGCCTTTTTGATTGATCGAAGCCAGTGGCGACGGGTATTGACCGCCGGCGTTGTTCACCAACCCATGGATCGGCCCATGCTCGCGGATGATCTGCGTGACCAGCGCTGTCACTGCTTCTTCATCGCGAATATCACAGGCCTGCCAATGCGCGGTGCCGCCGTCTTCGGCGATTTCGGCGGCCACCTGTTGCAGCTTTTGCGGCTTGCGCCCCACCAGTATCACACTGGCACCAAGGGCCGCCAGTTCATGGGCGGTGCAGCGGCCAATGCCACTGCCGCCGCCGGTGACTATCACGGTTTGCCCCTGGAACAGGTCGGCTTTGAAGATCGAGTCGAAGGCCACGGCGACGGTCCTTTAGGAGAGTTGATCGGCTATGTGTTGCGGCACGGCGATGGGGATTTCCAGCAACTGTTGGGCGAAGGCCTTGCCTTGCGGGTCGATGCGCAGGCTGGCGATGCCGCCGCCGCCCAAGGCGTTTTCCAGCAGGAAATTCAAGCTGTGGCTGCCGGGCAAGTACCAGCGCTCGACACGGCCGTGAAGTGGGTCGAGCACGTGGCTCATCCAGTCGACGATCACCTCCGGGGTCAGCGCTTCGGCGATCCAAGGCAGGTAGTCGGGGTGGCGGGCGATTACGCCGATATTGCTGTGGTTGCCCTTGTCGCCGGAGCGCGCCACGGCCAGTTTCACCAGGGGCACACTGGCGTCCGCGCGGCCTTCGGGTTTGGGTGGATCAATCGGCGCGGCGGGTGTGCGCATCGGCGCTGATGAAGGCAATGCAACGGCGTGACGCGCGCCTTGGAAGTCGACCTGCGGTGCGCAGGATGATTTGTCGATCAGGAATGAAAACAGCCGGATCAGCGGGTACACGGTCGGTCGCCCGCCGACAATGCCGGTCAAGCCGGGTGCCATGCCGGTCGCCGCCTGGGCGATCTCGCGGGCGAACAGCACCAAGGCCTGCTTGCTGGGGTGGCGTACCGCCAATTTCACCACCACCTCGCGGCAATCCTGGCGCTGGGCGTGGGCACCGTAGGTGGCTTCGCTGCCGAGCAGTTCAATGTTTACCTCGGTGTAAGGCGCCCAGCCGCGTTGGCTGAACAGTTCCGAGGTCTTGTTGATGATCGCCTGGCTGACTCGCTCGGCCTTGGCCACCGCGTCGATCCCGGCGATCAGGCAGCTGGCGGTGCAGCGGAAACCGTCGGGGTAAGTGGCGCTGACCTTGTACTGGTCGGTGGGCGGTAAACCCTTGGCGCCGTGCAGGCGCACGCAGTTTTGGCCTTGCTGCTGCAGCTTGACCTGGCTGAAATCGCAGATCACATCGGGCAGTAAATACGCGCGCGGGTCGCCGATTTCATACAGCAACTGTTCGGCTACGCTGAGTTCGCTGATCAGCCCACCGGTGCCGGCGACTTTATTCACGGTAAATTGGCCGTCGGCGCTGACTTCGACGATGGGAAAGCCGATGTGCTCGTAGTCCGGTACATCACGCCAATCAGTGAAGTTACCGCCGCTGCACTGCGCGCCGCATTCGATGATATGACCGGCGAGCGCAGCTTGAGCGAGGCGGTCGTAGTCCTGCCACGACCAGTTGAACTCATGCACCAACGCGGCGCTGACCACGGCGCTGTCGACCACGCGCCCGGTAATCACAATATCGGCGCCCAGCGCCAGTGCCTGGGCAATGCCGGGTGCACCGAGGTAGGCGTTGGCCGAAACGCACATCGGCGGCAGGGGCGCGCCGTTGAACATATCGGTAATGTTGTGCAATTGCTTGAGTTGAGGTTGCAGGTCGTCGCCCAGCAGTACGGCGATTTTCAGCGGCACACTGGCCTTGTCGCAGGCCGCTTGCAGGGCGGCGGCGCAGGCGTGCGGGTGGATGCCTCCGGCGTTGCTGATCACACGGATGCCCTGGCGCTGGATCTCCCCCAGCAACGGCGTGAGCACCTCGACAAAATCCGTGGCGTAACCGGCCTGGGGATCTTTCATCCGCGCACCGGCGAGGATCGACATGGTGACTTCCGCCAGGTAGTCGAACACCAGGTAATCCAGGGCGCCGCCGTGCACCAATTGGGCGGCGGCCGTGCAGGTGTCGCCCCAGAAGGCGCTGGCGCAGCCAATACGAACCGTCTTGCTCATGAGAAATCCTTCCTCCGATGGCTGGTGTCGAGACTACCAAGCAAGCGCTTGGTTTGTAAACGGTTGATATAAGTTTTGCCCAAGCGCTTGCTTGGCTGGCGGCCACGGCCTAAATTGCCGCCCAAGACGTCAGTAGAGATGAAGGAGAGCAGCATGGATGAGCAAAAAGCCCTGCGGGTGATGCGCACCATGGTCGACGGCGGCCAGTTGACCGACCCCGACAGTGCCCGGGGCAAGTTGCTGCAAACCGCGGCTCACCTGTTTCGCAACAAGGGTTTCGAGCGCACGACCGTGCGTGATTTGGCCAGTGCCGTGGGCATTCAGTCCGGCAGCATCTTTCATCACTTCAAGAGCAAGGACGAGATCCTGCGTGCCGTGATGGAGGAAACCATCCACTACAACACCGCGATGATGCGCGCTTCACTTGAAGAGGCCAGCAACGTGCGTGAGCGCGTGCTGGCGCTGATCCGCTGCGAGTTGCAGTCGATCATGGGCGGCAGTGGCGAGGCGATGGCGGTGTTGGTTTACGAGTGGCGTTCGCTGTCGGCCGAGGGCCAGGCTCAGGTGCTGGCGCTGCGCGATGTGTATGAGGACATCTGGCTGCAGGTGCTGGGCGAGGCCAAGGCGGCGGGTTACATCCGGGGCGATGTGTTTATCACTCGACGCTTCCTGACCGGCGCCTTGTCCTGGACCACCACCTGGTTTCGCGCCGAAGGCAGCCTGACCCTCGAGCAGTTGGCCGAGGAGGCGCTGTTGATGGTGCTTAAAGCTGATTGAGGCGCAAGCTATTAATTTGCCGACGGAAAGTTGTCTCCCCTGACAAAAACGCCTAGCTTATTGCCATCAGAGTGTTAAACGGTGTGTGCCTCAATGTTTTCGCCATGGCGGCTGGCTGCAGGACTGACTATATGGGCACTGGGCACCGCGTGGTGGCTGCCGGCGTCGGCCGCGCAATTGGTCAGGATCGGCGCCGCGCACTTCCCGCCCTACACCGTTCGGCCCGAGCAGGGCGCCGATACCGGTTTGTTGCCGCAACTGGTCGAAGCCCTGAACGCTGCGCAAACCGACTACCAGTTTGTGTTGGTGCCGACTTCGATTCCACGGCGCTTTCGTGATTTCGAGCAAGGTCGGGTCGACATGGCCATCTTCGAAAACCCCGACTGGGGTTGGCAGGATATTCCCCACACCAGTGTCGACATGGGGTTGGAAGATGCAGAAATCTTCGTCGCCCAACGTAAGCCCGGCCGGGACCAAAGCTATTTCACCGACCTCGCCGGTAAGCGCCTGGCAGTGTTCAGCGGTTATCACTACGCCTTTGCCGGTTTCAACCCCGACCCCAAGAACATGGCCGAACACTTCAACGCCACATTGACCTACTCCCATGACAGCAACCTGCTGATGGTGGCGCGCGGGCGTGCCGATATTGCGCTGGTCACGCGTTCGTACCTGAGCGACTTCATGGTGCGTAATGCGGACATGGCCGGGCAGTTCCTGGTCTCGGAGCGGATTGACCAGGTGTATCACCACTACGCGCTGGTACGGCCCAAAGCGCCGATCACCGGCGCGGCGTTCGCCGAGCTGCTCAAGCACCTGCGTGAGAGCGGGGAGATGTTGAAGATCTTCGAGCCGTATCGCATTGATGTGAGGCCGGTGCCCTGATTATCTGCGTTGAGCAGGCCTGTTGTGGCCACCTGGCTTGTTGTGGCAAGCAGGCTTGCTGTGGCGAGCAGGCTTGTTGTGGCGAGCAGGCTTGCCCTGCGTTGGGCTGCGAAGCGGCCCCAGTAAGGCCACCGCGCTCTTCCAATTAGTACCGAGTGTCCGGTTTTAGGGCCGCTTCGCGCCCCAACGCAGGGCAAGCCTGCTCGCCACATATCTCTACAGCTTCACACCCTGCGTGCAAACGTATCGCTATGGCTGCCCGACACCTTGCGGCAATGCACCAGCGCATCACGAATCATGAAGTTCACCAGGGTTGGCGATACGCCCAACTCCTTGGCGATGTCCTTTTGCGGCACGCCGTGCAGACGGTACATCTCGAACGCATAGCGGGTGCGCTGGGGCAACTCCGTCAGGGCGTCAGCGATGTTTTCCAGGGTGTTGAAGTTGATATGCGAAGTTTCCGGTGAAGCGCCGTGAATGACCACATTCAAGCCTTCCTCTTCCGTCCCCGAATATTTGAGCTCCAGGGCCTGCTTGCGGTAGTGGTCGATCGCCAGGTTGCGCACGATCTGGAACAGATAACTCAATTGAGCCTTGAACGACGAGGTGATGGTCGGCGCTGATTGCAGCCGAAAGTAGGCGTCCTGCACGACGTCTTCGGCGCGCGAGCGGCAACCGGTAATCCGGGCGGCGATCTTCACCAAAATAAGTCGATTGTCGACGAATGCCTGCAAAAGGGGTGAGTCGCACCTGCCTGTGGATACTTGTTCCGTCATGGAAATCACCTTGTCGCGAAAGAGTTAGGGGAGGGCGTCCTTGCTGAGGCCTCCTACACATCGGGCAACAAATTATGCTTAATGATAATGATTGTCAAATGAGAAGACGAACTAATCTTATGCTTTCTTGTTCGCTGTGAACTACGCCTCCCTCGCTCCCGGCGACTAATTATTTGCCCGGGCCGTCCGTTCTTCTGGGTGACAGGCCCGTTAGCCAACGGCCAAGGATCAGCACCCGCAGGAGGGCGAAATGGGTTTTTATCGTGCAGGCAGCGTTTTTCAGTTTGGAGACCGCGATCAATGAGCGTTTCCACGCGATTGCGCCTGTTCTGCCTGCCCTATTCGGGGGCCAGCGCGATGGTCTATGCACGCTGGCGCCGGGCTCTGCCTGACTGGTTGCAGGTGTGCCCGCTGGAATTGCCGGGTCGCGGCATGCGCATGGATGAGCCGTTGCAGCGCGATATCAAAACCTTGGCCGCGCAGCTTGCCGACGAGATCGGTCGTGACCTGGGCAGCCCCTATGCCTTGTTCGGCCACAGCCTGGGCGGCCTGCTGGCATTTGAACTGGCGCATGCACTGAAGGCACGCAATCTGCCTGCGCCGCTGGCGTTATTTGCTTCGGGTACCGCCGGCCCGGCGCGCCGCGATGTGAGCGAATACGCCATCGAAAAGACCGATGAACAACTGATCGCCCGCCTGCGCGAACTGCAGGGCACCGCCGAAGAGGCGCTGGCCAACCCGGAATTGATGCAGTTGATGCTGCCGATTCTGCGCGCCGACTTCCTGCTGTGCGGCAGCTTCACCTATGGCGAGCGCGCGCCACTGGGCATGCCGATCCATGTGTTTGGCGGCAAGCAGGACAGTGTGCGCGCCGACCAGTTGCTCGACTGGCAACTGGATGCCGCCAGCGGCTTCTCCCTGGATATGTTCGACGGCCACCACTTCTTCCTCGTGCAGCACGAAAGCGCGGTGCTGCGCTGCTTGCGCCGCTATGCCGACGAGCACTTGGCCCGCTGGCGCAATGATGCGGCGCGCCAACTGGCTGCCGTTTAGCACGGCCCTAATTCCCGATTTTCCCGTAAGCCGATTTCAGGCAGGAACCCCATGATGGACGCCTTCGAACTTCCCCGCACCCTGGTCCAGTCCCTTCAACACCGCGCCGCGCAGACCCCGGACCAGGTGGCCCTGCGCTTCCTGGCCGAATCCGCCGCCGACAGCGTTGTGCTCAGTTACCGCGACCTAGACCAGCGCGCCCGCACCATCGCCGCCGCCTTGCAGGCCAATGCGGCATTGGGCGACCGTGCGGTGCTGTTGTTCCCCAGCGGCCCGGATTACGTCGCGGCGTTCTTTGGTTGCCTGTACGCTGGGGTCATCGCGGTGCCGGCCTATCCGCCGGAGTCGACCAAGCGCCATCATCAGGAGCGGCTGCTGTCGATCATCAGCGATGCCGAGCCGCGCCTGCTGCTGACCATCGCCTGCCTCGCCGACGGCCTGGCGCAGATCGAGAACGCGCCGCCGGTATTGAGCGTCGATACCCTGCAGAGCGCTGGCAATTGGGTCGAGCCCGCGCTGCAAGCGGACGACATCGCCTTCCTGCAATACACCTCCGGCTCCACCGCGCTACCCAAGGGCGTGCAAGTCAGCCACGGCAACCTGGTGGCCAACGAAGTGCTGATCCGTCGCGGCTTCGGCATTGATCTGCACCCGGATGATGTAATCGTCAGCTGGCTGCCGCTGTACCACGACATGGGCCTGATCGGCGGCTTGCTGCAACCGATCTTCAGTGGCGTGCCCTGTGTGTTGATGTCGCCGGCGTACTTCCTCGGCCGCCCATTGCGCTGGCTGGAAGCGATCAGCGAATACGGTGGCACCATCAGCGGCGGGCCGGATTTCGCCTATCGCCTGTGCAGCGAGCGGGTCAGTGAAACCGCGCTGGAACGCCTGGATTTGAGCAAGTGGCGCGTGGCGTATTCGGGCTCCGAGCCGATCCGCCTCGACACCCTGGAACGTTTCGCCGAGAAGTTTGCCGTTTGTGGTTTCACCTCGAATAATTTCTTCGCCTCCTACGGGCTGGCCGAGGCGACGTTGTTTGTCGCCGGTGGCACCCGTGGTCAAGGCATCCCCGCGTTGCGTGTGGATGAACAGGCGCTGGCCGCCAACCGCGCTGAACCGGGGCAGGGCAGCGCGATCATGAGTTGCGGCACGAGCCAGCCGGAACACGCGGTGCTGATCGCCGATCCGCACACCCTCACCGAATTGCCCGACAACCGTGTCGGCGAACTCTGGGCCGCCGGCCCCAGCATCGCCCACGGCTACTGGCGCAACCCCGAGGCCAGCGCCAAAACCTTTGTACAACACGCGGGGCGCACCTGGCTGCGCACCGGCGACCTGGGCTTTATCCGCGACGGCGAGGTGTACATCACCGGTCGCCTCAAAGACCTGCTGATCGTGCGCGGCCACAACCTGTATCCGCAGGACATCGAGCAGACCGTCGAGCGCGAAGTCGAAGTGGTGCGCAAGGGTCGGGTAGCGGCGTTTGCCGTGAATCACCAAGGCCTGGAAGGCATCGGCATCGCCGCAGAAATCAGCCGCAGCGTGCAGAAAATCCTGCCGCCGGAGGCCTTGATCAAGGCGATTCGCCAGGCGGTGGCCGAGGCTTATCAAGAAGCCCCGAGCGTGGTGGTACTGCTCAACCCCGGTGGCTTGCCCAAGACCTCCAGCGGCAAGGTGCAGCGTTCGGCGTGCGCGCTTCGTTATGCCGATGGCAGCCTCGACAGCTATGCGCAGTTCCCGAGTCTGCAAGCCCAGGCCAGTGATGCGCTGCTTGAATCCGAGCTGCAAAAACAGATTGCAGCGATCTGGTGCGAGCAGTTGCAGGTCGCAACCGTGGCGGCCGATGACCACTTCTTCCTGCTCGGCGGCAACTCCATCACCGCCACCCAGGTGGTCGCGCGCCTGCGTGAAAGCCTGGGCCTGGAGCTGAACCTGCGCCTGCTGTTCGAGGCGCCGACGCTTTCGGCGTTCGCCGCCAATGTGGCGCAATTGCAGCAAGACGGCGGCGTTGCCCAAGGCGCGATCCAGGCCTTGTCACGCCAGGCAGACTTGCCGCAATCCCTGGCACAGAACCGCCTGTGGATCACCTGGCAACTGGACCCGCACAGCAGCGCCTACACCATCCCCGGCGCCCTGCGGTTGCGCGGCGAGCTGGACGAAGATGCCGTGCGCACGAGCTTCCAGCAGTTGATCCAGCGCCACGAAGCCCTGCGCACGCGCTTCTATGAACGCGATGGCCAAGCCTTCCAGCGCGTCGAGGCCAACACCGGTTTCGAGCTGCAAGTGATCGACCTCAGCGACCTGCCAAGCGCCGAACGCGAAGCCCGCGCGCAGCAGATCCGCGAAGACGAAGCGCGCACCCGGTTCGACCTGGAAAAAGGCCCGTTGCTGTGGGTGACGCTGGTGCGCCTGGACGATGAAGATCACCAACTGCTGGTGACCTTGCATCACATCATCGCCGACGGTTGGTCGCTGAACATTCTGATCGACGAATTCTCGCGTCTGTATGCCGCCGCAACCCAAGGCCAAACCCTGGAACTGCCGCCACTGGCCCTGCAATACGCCGACTACGGCAGTTGGCAGCGTCAATGGCTGGCCGAAGGCGAAGGCCAGCGGCAATTGGCCTATTGGCAGGCGCAATTGGGTGATGAGCACCCGGCCCTGAGCCTGGCCACCGACCATCCACGCGCTGCGCAGCACACCCACAGTGCCTCGCGCCATAGCGTGCGCTTGAACGCAGCGCTCAGCGAAGCCATTTGCCATGCCGCTCAAGCCCATGAGTCCACACCGTTCATGTTGTTGCTGGCGGCGTTCCAGAGCCTGCTCTACCGCTACAGCGGCCAGCGCGATATCCGTATCGGCGTGCCCAACGCCAATCGCCCACGCCAGGAAACCCAAGGCCTGATTGGCTTCTTCATCAACACCTTGGTGTTGCGCGTTGAGCTGGACGGGCGCCTGCCATTCAATCAGCTGTTGGCTGCCACGCGCCAGGCTGCGCTGGGCGCTCAGGCTCACCAGGACCTGCCCTTCGAACAATTGCTGGAAGCCTTCCCCCAGGCCCGCGAACAAGGCCTGTTCCAGGTTATGTTCAACCACCAGCAGCGCGACTTGAGCGCCTTGCGCCGCTTGCCGGGCATGCTTGCCGATGAGCTGCCATGGCACAGTCGCGAAGCCAAGTTCGACCTGCAACTGCACACTGAAGAAGACCGCAACGGGCGTTTGAGCCTGGCGTTCGACTACGCCGATGAGCTGTTCGACAGCGCGACCATCCAGCGCCTCGCCGAGCACTTCATCAACCTGCTGCACGCGGTGTGCGAGCAGCCGGAGCACGCCATCGGCGACCTCAAGCTGATGCACACAGACGAGCAGCAGCCATGGAGCGAAGCCCCGTGTGCCCCGGCCCGGCAGTGGCTGCCCGAGCTGCTCAGCCAACAGATCTCTGACAACACCGCACTGGTCTGGCAAGGCGGCAGCCTGACCTTCGCCCAACTGCACACCCAGGCCAACCGCCTGGCCCACTACCTGCGTGACAAGGGCGTCGGCCCGGATGTGTGCGTGGCCATCGCCGCCGAGCGTTCGCCGCAGCTGCTGATCGGTCTGCTGGCAATCATCAAGGCCGGTGGCGCCTATGTGCCGCTCGATCCGGATTACCCCGCCGACCGCCTGGCCTACATGCTCAAGGACAGCGGCGTACACCTGTTGCTGAGCCAAACCGCAGTGCTTGAACTGCTGCCGGCCACCGAGGGCGTGTGCGTGATCGCCATGGACAGCCTGCACCTGGACAGCTGGCCGACCCAGGCGCCGGGCCTGCACTTGAATGGAGACAACCTCGCCTACGTGATCTACACCTCCGGCTCCACCGGCCAGCCCAAAGGCGTGGGCAATACCCATGCGGCCCTGGCCGAGCGCTTGCAGTGGATGCAGGCCACCTATCAACTCAACGACACCGATGTGCTGATGCAAAAGGCGCCGATCAGCTTTGACGTATCGGTGTGGGAGTGCTTCTGGCCACTGATCAGCGGCTGCCGCCTGGTGCTGGCCGGCCCTGGCGAACATCGCGATCCGCACCGCATTGCGCAGCTGGTACAGGAACACGGCGTGACCACGCTGCACTTTGTGCCGCCGCTGCTGCAGCTGTTTATCGATGAGCCGTTGGTGACTGAGTGCACCAGCCTGCGGCGTCTGTTCTCCGGCGGTGAAGCCTTGCCTGCCGAGCTGCGTAACCGCGTATTGGCGCAGCTGCCGGCGGTGCAACTGCACAACCGGTATGGCCCGACTGAAACCGCGATCAACGTGACCCACTGGCATTGCCAGGTTGCGGATGGCGAACGCTCGCCCATCGGCCGGCCGCTGGGCAATGTGATCTGCCGCGTGCTGGATGAGCAACTCAACCCATTACCGGCCGGTGTGCCGGGCGAACTGTGCATCGGCGGCATCGGCCTGGCGCGCGGTTATCTTGGTCGCGCCGGGCTGACCGCCGAGCGATTTGTGGCTGACCCGTTGGGCGCACCCGGCACACGCCTGTATCGCACCGGTGACCGTGTGCGTTGGGGCGCAGATGGCGTGCTCGAATACCTGGGCCGCCTTGATCAGCAGGTCAAGCTGCGTGGGTTCCGTGTGGAGCCTGAAGAAATCGAAGCACGGATGCTGGCGCTGGACGGCATCGCCCAAGCCGTGGTGCTGGTGCGTGATGCGCAGTTGATCGGTTACTACACCGCGCCTGCGAAGCTTACCGAGCAGGAGGTAAAAACCGCCCTGGCCGCCGAGCTGCCGGAGTACATGGTGCCCACCTTGCTGATGCGTCTGGACGCCATGCCCCTGAGCCCCAGCGGCAAACTCGACCGCCGCGCATTACCAGAGCCTGTGTGGCAAACCCGCGAGCACATCGAGCCTGCAACGCCGTTGCAGCAGCAGATTGCCGCGATCTGGCGCGAAGTGCTGGGCTTGCCACGTATCGGCCTGCGCGACGACTTTTTTGCCCTCGGCGGCCACTCGTTGCTGGCCACGCAAATCATCTCCCGCACCCGTCAGGCCTGCGACGTCGAGTTGCCGTTGCGCAGCCTGTTCGAAGCCAGCGAGCTGGGTGCGTTTGCCGAGCAAGTGGGCGCGATCCAGGCTTCGGGCCAACGCAATCAGCAAACCGCTATCGCCCGGGTCGACCGCAGCGCGCGGGTGCCGCTGTCTTATTCCCAGCAGCGCATGTGGTTCCTCTGGCAGATGGAGCCCGACAGCCCGGCCTACAACGTCGGTGGCATGGCGCGTCTGTGCGGCATACTGGATGTAGGGCGTTTTGAGGCGGCGTTGCAAGCCTTGATCATGCGTCACGAAACCCTGCGCACCACCTTCCCGAGCGTCGATGGCGTGGCGTACCAAAAGGTCTCACCGCAAACCGGTATGCGCATGGGCTGGCAGGATTTCTCCGCGCTCAATGAAACCGAGCGTCAGCAGCGCCTGCAAGATTTCGCCGATCAGGAAGCTCACACGCCGTTCAACCTGGAAACCGGGCCGCTGTTGCGGGCCTGCGTGGTCAAGGCCGGCGAGCAAGAGCACTACTTCGTGCTGACCCTGCACCATATCGTCACCGAAGGCTGGGCCATGGACATCTTCGCCCGTGAGCTCGGCGCGCTGTACGAGGCGTTTATCGACGAACGCGACTCGCCGCTGGCGCCGCTGGCGGTGCAATACCTCGACTACAGCGTGTGGCAGCGCCAGTGGCTGGAGGCTGGCGAGCGCCAACGCCAACTGGACTACTGGACTGCGCAACTGGGCCATGAGCATCCTTTGCTCGAACTGCCCGCCGACCGCCCACGGCCACCGGTGCAAAGCCATCAGGGCGAGTTGTACCGTTTTGATCTGAGCGATGACTTGGCCGCTCGCGTGCGCGCCTTTAACGCCGAACGTGGCCTGACGTTGTTCATGACCATGACCGCCACCCTGGCGGTGCTGCTCTACCGCTACAGCGGCCAGACCGACCTGCGCATCGGCGCGCCGGTGGCCAACCGCATTCGCCCGGAAAGCGAAGGGCTGATCGGCGCATTCCTCAACACCCAGGTGCTGCGTTGCCAGCTCAATGGGCAGATGAATGTGGCCGAGTTGTTAGAGCAGGTGCGCCATACCGTGATCGAAGGCCAGTCTCACCAGGACCTGCCATTCGATCATCTGGTGGAAGCCCTGCAACCATCGCGCAGCGCGGCATATAACCCGCTGTTCCAGGTGATGTGCAACGTGCAGCGCTGGGAATTCCAGCAGAGCCGCCAACTGGCGGGCATGACCGTCGAATACCTGGTCAACGATGCGCGGGCGACCAAGTTCGATCTCAACCTGGAAGTCACCGACCTCGACCATCGGCTGGGTTGCTGCCTGACCTACAGCACCGATCTGTTCGACGAGACGCGTATTGCGCGGATGGCCGCACATTGGAAAAACCTGTTGGAAGCGTTGATCGCCAACCCGCAACAGCGTCTGAGCGAGTTGCCCTTGCTGACGGCCACTGAGCAGCGCGCCTTGCAGAGCAGCCTGGGTATCGAGGCGGGTGAACACCGCCTGGATCAGTGCATTCACCCGCTGTTCAGCCAACAAGCATTGGCCCGCCCCGATGCAGCGGCGTTGACCTTTGCCGGGGTCACGCTCAGTTATCGCGAACTGGATGAGCGCGCCAACCGCCTGGCCTGGATGCTGCGTGAGCGCGGCGTTGGCCCGCAGGTGCGGGTCGGCCTGGCGCTGCCGCGCTCGCTGGAAATGGTCATCGGCCTGCTGGCGATCCTCAAGGCCGGCGGCGCTTATGTGCCGCTGGACCCGGAATACCCGCTCGACCGCCTGCACTACATGATTGAAGACAGTGGCATCGGCCTGCTGCTCAGTGATGCGGCGATGTTCGAAGCCCTCGGCGAATTGCCGGCGACGGTCGCGTGCTGGTGCCTGGAAGATGACTTGCCGGTGTTGGCCAATTACCCTGCCGCCGAGCCGCCCTTTATCAGCCTGCCGCAACATCAGGCGTACCTGATCTACACCTCCGGCTCCACTGGCAAGCCGAAGGGCGTGGTGGTGTCCCACGGCGAAATCGCCATGCATTGCCAGGCGGTGATCGAGCGCTTTGGCATGCGCGCGGATGATTGCGAGCTGCACTTCTACTCCATCAACTTCGACGCCGCCACCGAGCGTCTACTGGTGCCGCTGCTCAGCGGTGCGCAGGTGGTATTGCGCGCCCAAGGCCAATGGGATGCCGAAGAAATCTGCGCACTGATCCGTGCCCATGGCATCACTATCCTCGGCTTTACCCCAAGCTACGGCAGCCAATTGGCGCAATGGCTGGCGACCCGGCAACAGACTTTGCCGGTGCGCATGTGCATCACCGGCGGCGAGGCGCTGACCGGCGAACACTTGCAGCGGATTCGTGCGGTGTTCCAGCCCGAGCTATTTTTCAACGCCTATGGCCCGACCGAAACCGTGGTGATGCCGCTGGCCAGCCTGGCGCCGCACGTGTTGGAAGAAGGCGCCGCCAGCGTGCCGATCGGCAGCATCATCGGCGCTCGCGTGGCCTATATCCTCGATGCCGACCTGGCGCTGGTGCCCCAAGGCGCGACCGGTGAGTTGTATGTGGGCGGCGCCGGTCTGGCCCAGGGTTATCACGAACGTCCTGGCATGACGGCCGAGCGGTTTGTCGCCGATCCGTTTGCTGCCGATGGCGGCCGTTTGTACCGCACCGGCGACCTGGTGCGCCAACGCGCCGACGGCCTGGTGGAGTACCTGGGCCGTATCGACCATCAAGTGAAGATTCGCGGTTTCCGCATCGAGCTGGGTGAAATCGAAACGCGCCTGCTGGAGCACGCAGCCGTGCGCGAAGCAGTGGTGCTGGCGCTGGATTCACCCAGTGGTAAACAGCTGGCGGCGTATCTGGTCAGCGACGCCGACCCTGCCGCCTTGCGTGATGCACTCAAGGCGCACCTCAAGGCGCAACTGCCGGACTACATGGTGCCCGCGCACCTGATCGTGCTCGACAGCATGCCGCTGACCGCCAACGGCAAGCTCGACCGCCGCGCCTTGCCGCAGCCGGATCCTACGGCCAATCGCCAAACCTACGTGGCGCCACGCAATGAGTTGGAGCAAAGCCTGGCGGCCATTTGGTGCGCGGTGTTGAACGTGCAGCAAGTCGGCCTGGACGATAACTTCTTTGAGCTGGGCGGTGACTCGATCCTGTCGATCCAGGTGGTCAGCCGTGCGCGGCAGGCCGGGATTCATTTCAGCCCACGGGATTTGTTCCAGCACCAGACCGTGCAAACCCTGGCCGCCGTGGCTACGCGCTCCGAGCAAGTGACAGCCGAGCAGGGGCTGCTCACCGGCAGCTCGGGCCTGACGCCGATCCAGCATTGGTTCTTTGATACCGAGATCCCCAACCGTCAGCACTGGAACCAGGCATTGCTGCTCAAGCCGCTGCAATTGCTGGAGCCCCATCGCCTGGAGCAAGCACTGCTGGCGGTGCTGGAGCATCACGACGCCTTGCGCCTGAGCTTCTCCACGCGCGACGCACACTGGCATGCCGAGCACCTGGCCGTGCCCCAAGGCGGTGTGCTGATGCAGGCGCAAGTGCGCGATATGCAGGCCTGCACTGAGCTGTTCACTGACACCCAACGCAGCCTCGACCTTGAGCATGGCCCGCTGTTGCGCGCCTTGCTGGTGGACGGCCCGCAAGGCCAGCAACGCCTGCTGATTGTGATTCATCACCTGGTGGTAGACGGCGTGTCGTGGCGCGTACTGCTGGAGGACCTGCAAACGGTTTACCGCCAGTTGAGCGACGGCCAGTCCGTCAGCCTGCCCGCCAAGACCAGCGCATTGCGCGATTGGGCCGCGCGTCTGCGCGCTTATGCCGGCAGCGAATCCCTGCGCGAAGAGTTGAGCCTGTGGCAAGACCAACTGGCCGGTCCTGCGGTGGAATTGCCAGTGGCGCGTCCACAGGGTTCACTGCGCAATGGCGAGGCTGAGACCGTCAGCGTGCGCCTGGGTGCCGACCATACCCGACAGTTGCTGCAACAGGCGCCGAGCGCGTATCGCACCCAAGTCAACGACCTGCTGCTGACCGCCTTGGCCCGCGTGCTGTGCCGCTGGACGGGGCACGCCTCGACCTTGATCCAACTGGAAGGCCATGGCCGTGAAACCCTGTTCGATGAAATCGACCTGACCCGCAGCGTCGGCTGGTTCACCAGTGCTTACCCGTTGCGCCTGACACCGCAAGCCGGGCAGGGCGACTCGATCAAGGCCATCAAGGAACAACTGCGCGGCGTGCCGCACAAAGGCCTGGGTTATGGCGTGCTGCGTTACCTGGCGGACGATCAGTGCAAGCAGGCCATGGCCGCATTGCCAACGGCGCAGATCACCTTCAACTACCTCGGCCAGTTCGACCAGAGTTTCGGCGCCGATGCACTGTTCCACCCGCTGGATGAATCGGCGGGCCTGGCCCATGACCCGGATGCGCCGCTGCCCAACGAGCTGAGTGTCGACAGCCAAGTGTACGGCGGCGAATTGGTGCTGCGCTGGACCTTCAGCCGTGAGCGCCATGAGCCACAGACCATCCGTGAACTGGCGGATGGGTACTTGAGCGAGCTGCAAAGCCTGATCGCGCATTGCCTCAACGACGAGGCGGGTGGCCTTACGCCGTCCGACTTCCCGTTGGCGCACCTGACTCAATCGCAGCTCGACAGCCTGCCGGTGCCGGCAAACGTCATCGAAGACGTCTACCCGCTGACGCCAATGCAGGAAGGCCTGCTGCTGCACACCTTGCTGGAGCCGGGCACCGGCCTCTACTACATGCAGGACCGCTACCGCATCAACAGCGCCCTCGACCCCGAGCGTTTCGCCCAGGCCTGGCAGGCGGTGATCGCCCGGCATGAAGCCTTGCGTGCGTCGTTCTGCTGGAACGTCGGCGAGGACATGCTGCAGGTGATCCACAAGCCGGGCAGCACGCCGATTGAGTATCTGGATTGGAGCCATGACCCCGAAGCCGAGCAGGAGCCGCGCCTGCAAGCCTTACTGAAGGCCGAACGCGAGGCCGGTTTTGATCTGCTCAACCAGGCGCCGTTCCACCTGCGGCTGATCCGCGTGGGCGAGGCGCGCTACTGGTTCATGATGAGCAACCACCACATCCTGATCGATGCCTGGTGCCGCTCGTTGCTGATGAATGATTTCTTCGACATCTACATGGCCCTGGGCGAGGGCCGCGATGCGCAATTGGCCACGCCGCCGCGCTACCGCGATTACATCGCCTGGCTGCAACGCCAGAACCTCAATGAAGCGCGCCAGTGGTGGCAACAGAACCTGCAAGGGTTCGAGCGCACCACGCCGATCCCGAGCGACCGGCCATTCCTGCGTGAACACGCAGGCCACAGCGGCGGCATGGTGGTAGGCGATTGCTACACCCGCCTGGATGCCCGCGACGGTGCGCAATTGCGCGAATTGGCCCAGGCCCATCAACTCACCGTCAACACCTTCGCCCAAGCGGCGTGGGCCTTGGTGCTGCGGCGTTTGAGCGGTGATCGTGACGTGCTGTTTGGCGTCACCGTCGCCGGGCGGCCGGTGGAGATGCCCGAGATGCAACGCACTGTCGGCCTGTTCATCAACAGCATCGCGCTGCGGGTGAAACTGCCGGAAGACGACCAGACTTGCAGTGTGCGTCAGTGGCTGAGCGGCTTGCTCGACAGCAATATGCAACTGCGCGAATACGAATACCTGCCGCTGGTGACTATCCAGGAACACAGCGAATTGCCTAAAGGCCAGCCGCTGTTCGACAGCCTGTTCGTGTTTGAAAACGCACCGGTGGAAGTCTCGGTGCTGGACCGTGCGCAAAGCCTGAATGCCACCTCGGACTCCGGCCGCACCCACACCAACTTCCCGCTGACGGCCGTGTGTTATCCGGGCGATGACCTCGGCTTGCACCTGTCCTACGACCAGCGTTATTTCGATGAAACCACCGTGCAAGGCATGCTGGGCGAGTTCAAGCGCCTGCTGCTGGCGTTGGTGCAGGGCTTCCATGGCGACATGGCGGACTTGCCGCTGATCGGCGAGCAGGAGCGGGCGTTTCTGGTCGACGGCTGTAACCAGAGTGAGCATGACTACCCGCTGGAACGCAGCTATGTCGAGTTGTTCGAAGTGCAGGTGGCGCAACATCCGCAGCGCATCGCCGCCAGTTGCCTCGACCAGCAATGGACCTACGATGAATTGAACCGCCGCAGCAACGGCCTGGGCTACGCGCTGATCGAGGCCGGTGTCGGGCTGGATCAGCCGGTGGCGCTGCTGGCCGAGCGTAACCTGGATTTGCTCGGCATGATCATCGGCAGCTTCAAGGCCGGTGCCGGTTACCTGCCGCTGGACCCAGGCCTGCCAAGCCAGCGGCTGAACCGCATCATCGACCTGAGCCGCACACCGTTGCTGGTGTGCACCGAGGCGTGCCGCGAGCAGGCGATTGAATTGCTGGACGGCACTGACTGCCAGTTGCTGGTATGGGAAGAAGTGCCCGGCCGTGGCGAAAACCCCGGCATCTACAGCACGCCGGATAACCTCGCCTATGTGATCTACACCTCCGGCTCCACGGGGTTGCCCAAAGGTGTGATGGTGGAACAGCGCGGCATGCTCAATAACCAGTTGAGCAAGGTGCCGTATCTGCAACTGAGCGAGACAGATGTGATCGCGCAGACCGCTTCGCAGAGTTTCGATATTTCTGTGTGGCAGTTCCTCACCGCGCCGCTGTTTGGCGCGCGGGTGGATATTGTGCCGAACACCATCGCCCATGACCCGCAGGGTTTGTTGGCGCACGTGCAGGCCCAAGGTATTACCGTGCTGGAGAGCGTGCCGTCGCTGATCCAGGGCATGCTCGCTCAAGAACGCATGAGCCTGGACGACTTGCGCTGGATGCTGCCGACGGGTGAAGCCATGCCGCCGGAGCTGGCGCACCAGTGGTTGCTGCGTTACCCCGAGATCGGCTTGGTCAACGCTTATGGCCCGGCGGAGTGCTCGGATGATGTGGCGTTCTTCCGTGTTGACCTGGCGTCGACCCGTGGCACGTACCTGCCGATTGGCACGCCAACCGATAACAACCGCTTGTATCTGCTTGATGGTGCGCTGGCGCTGGTGCCGCAAGGTGCGGTGGGCGAGTTGTGTGTGGCAGGCACGGGCGTAGGGCGTGGTTATGTCAGCGACCCATTGCGCACCGCCCAGGTGTTTGTACCGAACCCGTTCGGCGCGCCGGGCGAGCGGCTATACCGCACCGGCGACCTGGCGCGTCGGCGCAGTGATGGTGTGCTGGAATATGTCGGGCGTATCGACCATCAGGTGAAGATTCGTGGTTACCGCATCGAACTGGGTGAAATCGAAGCGCGCCTGCATGAGCAGCCGGATGTGCGGGATGCGGCGGTGAGTGTGCAGGAAGGCGTCAACGGCAAGCATTTGGTGGGTTACCTGGTGGCGACGGATGCAGCGCTGAATCCAGGCGAGCGCCTGGACCGCATCAAGCAACGCCTGCGCGCGGAGCTGCCGGAATACATGGTGCCGCTGCACTGGTTATGGCTTGACCGCCTGCCGCTGAACGCCAACGGCAAGCTGGACCGCAACGCTCTGCCGGCCCTGGAGATTGGCCAGTTGCACAGTCAGGATTACCTGGCGCCACGCAACGAACTGGAAGCTACCCTGGCAGCGATTTGGGCTGAGGTGTTGAAGGTCGAAAGGGTAGGCGTGCAGGACAACTTCTTCGAGCTGGGGGGGCATTCATTGCTGGCCACGCAGATTGCTTCGCGGGTGCAGAAAACCCTGCAACGGGATGTGCCGCTGCGGGCGATGTTCGAATGCGGCACGGTGGCGGAGTTGGCCGAGTATATCGACGGCCTGGCGGCCAATGAGATCAGTGCAGAGAAGGTCGATCGGTTGAGTGATCTGATGGCGGAGCTGGAGGGTTTGTAACTGATCGTTCCCACGCTCTGCGTGTGAATGCAGCCCAGGACGCTCTGCGTCCCAAAGCGTGACGCAGAGCGTCACCTGAGGCATTCCCACGCAGAGCGTAGGGAACGATCTGATGGGCTATTTAGGGCCGAGAATCTTCACCAGCTTGTCCGGCGACGGCGCGCCTTGCTGTTGCTGCAAGCCACCCTTGTCATCCAGATAGAAAATCGCTGGCGTTGCCGACAGTTCCAGCTCTTCCATCAACTTCATGTTGGCATCGAGCTTGGCTTCGATATCCGCCGGAATCTTGTCCAATGCCTGCAATTTGCTGCCCTTGCCGGCGGCTTCGTGTTCTTCCAGGGCTTTTTGCGGGTCTTTGGCGGCCAGCAGCGCGGCGGATTTGCCTGGGCTGTCTTCGCGAATGATGCCGACCATGATGTGGCGCAATTGCACCTTGCCGGCCTTGACCCACGGGCGTGCCTGTTCCCAGAACATGTTGCAGTACGGGCAGTTGGGGTCACTGAACAGGTAGACGGTGCGCGGCGCGTTTTTGTCGCCGTCCTGGATCCAGTTGCTGTGTTCCATCTTGGCCCAGACTTCCTTGGCCATCGGCGCGTACACCAGTTTCTCCAGTGGCGCGTTGCTCAGGTCATTGCCCTGGGCGTCGTACAGGTTGCCGGCCAGCACACTTTTGCCGTCCGCGGTCAGGTACAGCGCCATGCCACGGTTCTGGTATTGCGCGGCGTAGCCGGTGAGGCCGCTGGGCGCGTCGAACTTGCCGAGGATCTTGGCACCCTTGGCTTCGATCTGTTTGATCGGCGCCGGCCAGTCTTCGGCCTGGGCCAGTGTGGCCGCAAGCGTCAGCGGCAGCAGGGTCAGCAGGTGGCGGAGTCTTGGCATGTCGGTTTCCTTGTGGCAGCAGGGGCAGTGTCGAAGGGTTCCATGGCTCGGGCCAGGCTGGCCTGGGACAACTCGCCCAGGTGGCTGTTGATCAGACGCCCATCGGCTTGGTAGAACAGGGTAGTCGGCAAGGCCATCGAACCCACGGCCTGGCCAAGGCGGCCACTCGCATCAAACAGCACGTTGTCGAGGGTCAGGCCCTGGGTGGCGAGAAAGGTGCTGACGCTTTGCATGCTTTCGGCCTGGTTGACGAACAGGAAGGTCACGTCCGGGCGTTGGTGTTGCGCACGCTCCAGCACCGGCATTTCACGGCGGCACGGCGGGCACCAGGTGGCCCAGAGGTTGATCACCAGCGGCCCGCCTTTGTAGTCGGCCAGTTGCACCACGTCGCCATTGGCGTTGCGCAAGGTAATGTCCGGCAATTGTGCGCCCTTGTCGTAGAGGCTCAGGGACACACTGGTCAGGCCCCAGAACACCAGGCCCGTGACTACCCCGGCACTCAGCGGTGTGCGCATGGCCGGGCGGCGCCAGCCGTAGAACACGGCGCCCAGCACCAGTGCAATCACGCCGGGCCAGGGCAGGAAGCCGCCGTCGCGCAGGTCGACTATCTGCAATGGGTCGTGGCTGTAGTCGCTCCAGTACATCAGTACAAAGCTTAAGCGTGCCACCAGCATGCCCAGCAAAAACAGGCTGAACAGCACCGATTCGGGGTTTTCACCGCCACGCTTGGCCACGCGCCAACCCACCAGCGTGGCGAGAATCAGCGCGCTGATCAGCAGGATGTGATTCAGGGCGATGGCGAACGTACCGATGGTCAGGGTCAGCATCAGCGCGCGTCTCGGGTTTGCGTCCAGCGTTGCAGGAAGGCGGCGGCATCCACTTCGCCGGTGATGCGTTGGGCGCGACGTTCTTCACCGTCCGGGCCGATCCACACGAAGCTCGGTGGCCCCGGCACCTTGTAGCGCCCGAGCAGCTCGCGGCTGGCGGCGTTGTCGGCGGTGACGTCCAGGCGCAACAGGCGCACGTCTTTAAGCGCGTCCATCACCTGGGGTTGGCCGAAAACTTGTTTTTCCATGATCTTGCATGACACGCACCAGTCGGCGTAGTAGTCCACCAGCACCCACTGGCCCTGGGCCTTGGCGCTGTCGAGCTGGCTTTGCAGCACGGCTGGGTCGTTGATGGTCATGAACGCATCGTGGGCGCTGGGTGCAGCGCCAACCTTGGAGCCGCTGTAAACCTTCAACGGTTGCCACAGGTCGTCACTGCCACCGGCCGCGCCCACTACCAGCAGCGCACCCCACAGGCCCAGCACCAGCGAGCCTGCGCCGAATACCTTGGCCGCCAGCCCGTATTCGCGGGCAAGTGTCCAGCCGCAGTAGGCCATCACCAGCGCCAAGGCGCCCCACAGGCCGAGCCACAGGCTTTCGCCGACCACCGGGCGGATCATCAGCACGGCAGTGCCGAGGAACAGGAAGCCGAAGATGCCCTTGAGCACGTTCATCCAGGTGCCCGGCTTGGGCAGGAAACGGTTGCCTACGGTCACCAGCAGCAACAGCGGAATACCGATGCCGATGCCCATGGCGAACAGGATCAGGCCGCCGTGCAGCGCGTTGCCGCTCTGGGCGATATACAGCAGGGCACCCGCCAGTGGCGCGGTCATGCACGGGCCGACCAACAGGCCGGACAGCGCACCGAGAATACCGGCGCCGACCAGGCTGCCACCGCTTTGCTGGCGGCTGACGTTGTCCAGGCGATCACGCAGGAAGGTCGGCAGTTGCAGTTCAAAGAAGCCGAACATCGGTAGGGCCAGGATCACAAACAGCGCGGCGAAGCTGCCAAGGATCCACGGCGTTTGCAGGAGGGCGGCAAGGTTGCCGCCCAGCAGCGCGGCCAGTACGCCGAGCGCCGCATACACCAGCGCCATGCACACCACATAGCTGCTGGCCAGGGCAAAGCCACGGCGGGGGCTGGCGCCGCTGCCGACCACCAAACCCGCGAGGATCGGCAGCATCGGCAGCGAGCACGGGGCAAATGCCAGCAGCAGGCCCAGGCCGAAGAACACCAGCAGGCTCCAACCCAGGCTGCGCTGTTGCAGGCCGCTGGCCAGGCTTTGGTCCTGGGCTTGTGCGGTCGCCGCAACAGCCGGGTTGCCGCCCAGGTCTACAGTGATCGATTGCGGCGGGTAGCACAGGCCGGCATCGGCGCAGCCCTGCCAGCCGAGCTTGAGCTGGCCGGTGGCGCCCGCCGGGATCTTCACTTCCAGGCCCTGGCGGTACACTTGCTGTTCGCCGAAGAATTCATCGCTGTGGGCTTCGCCTTGCGGCAGCACGGGTTTTTCCGCCAGCCCGTCGAACTTCATGCGTTGCTGATAAAGGTAATAACCATCGGCAATCTGCCAATACAGCTGGGTTTCGCCGCTTTCAAGGCGCTCGGAGGTAAAGGTGAACGCTTTGCCCACCGGCAGGAAGTCGGGTTTGCTCTCGAATGGATTGCCCGGCGCGGCCTGGGCGAACCCTGCGAATAACACCAGCAGAAAGGTAAACAGATACCGCATGGTCAAGCCTTAGTTTGATGCAAGTTAGGCACACAATGTGTGGCGTTGATTAACCGATGATTAACCGGGCGCTATTCTAAACTGAGCCTGCCGGTTTTCACGGCATAATCGGCGCTTAATCCGCCCAACCTTTAATTCCCCCATCTTTCATGAAGGGTTAACCATGCACGTACTGGTCTGTGAAGACGACGAACTGATCGCCAGCGGCATCGTGGCCGGGCTTGGCGCCCAGGGTTTTACCGTCGAGCGCGTGGCCTCGGCCGCCGCTGCACGCGCGATGCTCAAGGCCGCCACGTTCGACATCATGGTGCTCGACCTTGGCCTGCCCGATGAAGACGGCCTCAAGTTGTTGCAACAACAGCGCAGCCAGGGCCTGGAAATCCCGGTGCTGATCCTTACCGCGCGCGATTCAGTCACCAACCGTGTCGACGGCCTGCAAGCCGGTGCCGACGACTACCTGCTCAAACCCTTCGACCTGCGTGAACTTGCCGCACGCCTGCAAACCCTGTTGCGCCGCGTGGCGGGGCGCCGGGTCAACCTGATCGAACATGGCCAACTGGCCTACGACCCCAGCAGCCGCGAGACCTTCCTGGCCGGCCAGCCGGTCGACCTGTCGCGCCGCGAGCAAGCCTTGTTGCAAGCCCTGTTGCATAACAAGGGCCGTGTGCTGTCCAGCGAACAGCTTAAAGACAGCGTCTACGGCTTCAACGACGAACTGGAAAGCAACGCTCTCAACGTGCATATCCACCACCTGCGGCGCAAATTGGGCAACGGCATCGTCGAAACCGTGCGCGGCCTGGGTTATCGCCTGGGCACGGCGGATGGGGGAGAGGACGCGTCGTGATGAGTTTGCGCCTGCGCCTGACGTTCAAGTTGGGCGCCGCTTTTGTGCTGATCTGGATTCTGGCAGCCGCCTGGATGCTCAACGATCTGCGCAACCAGATGATGTTTTCCCTCGACCAGCGTCTGGTGGCATCGGCGCGCATGGTGGCCGGGCTGACCGAGCAGATGCCGGGCCTGGCCAGTGTGAGCGGCGCGCCTACGCATTTGCGCACTGAACAACTGAACGTGCCAGGCGGCATGGCCTGCCAGGTCAGCTCCCTGCGCGGGGAAATCCTGGCGCGCAGCCACATGACCCCGGATGAAGGCCTGGAGTCGCGCAAAAGTGGCTTTCGCGACCAGATTATCGACGGTGTGGGCTGGCGCAGCTTCACGTTGTCCCGTGGCGACCTGCTGATCACCACCGCTGACCGCCAGGTGGAGCGTGAGGCGCTGAACCTGTCGATCCTGTTGGCGGCCTCGGTGCCGGTGGGCGTAGCCCTGCTGGGCTGCCTGTGCCTGCTGTGGCTGGGCATCGGCCAAAGCCTGTTGCCACTTAACCGCATGCGCGATGCCCTGATGCGCCGCAGTGCCGACTCCCTCGAACCGCTGCAGATTCACCCACTGCCCAGCGAGTTGAAGCCGCTGCTCGACACCCAGAACCAACTGTTGCAGCGCATTGCCAAGACCATCGAGCGCGAGCGCCGACTCACCGGCGATGCCGCCCACGAACTGCGCAGCCCGCTGACGGCGATCAAGACCCACCTGCAAGTGGCCCGCATGACCGACGGCGCCGCCCGCGACCAGTCCCTGGCCCACGCCGAAGAGGGCGCCGACCGCTTGCATCGCACCCTGGAGCAATTGCTGCTGCTGGCGCGGGTCGAGGGCAGCTTGTCGTTTGACGATGGCTTGCAATCAAGTGCCGAACAAGTGGCGCGGCTGGCGATTCAGGATGCCAATGCCGGCGATAACCGCCGCATCGACCTGATCCTGGCGGACAACCTCACGCAAGCGCCGGTGGAAATGCCGGTGGCCCTGGCGGTAGCGGCCTTGCGTAACCTGTTGGATAACGCGCTGCGCCATACGCCGGGTGACACTCGCGTTGAGCTGAGCGTGTTCACCAGCGCCGACACCGTGGTATTTCGCGTGCGCGACCATGGCAAGCAGATTTCTGCCGAAGACTTGCAATACCTGACCCAACGTTTCTGGCGCAATGGCAGCAGCGAGGGTTGTGGCTTGGGCCTGGCGATCGTGCAGGCCATCGTGCAGCGCTGCTCCTGCTCGCTGAAATTCGACAGCCAACCGGATGGCCTGCGGGTCGATCTGGGGATGCCGTTGCGACGCTGAGGACTTTTCTTCAAGCACTGAATAATTACCGCCAGCCTGACATTGATCCCTTCAGGATGGCGGTAATTTTTTTGCGTTTGAACGGGCTGAATGACTCAGCCTGTATTGAAAAGGACGGTTCTTATGTTGGTGATCGACAGCAGTTTCCCCGCTAAAGATTTTAATCAACGCAATGGCGAGGCTGTGCGGCAGGTGATCCTGCATTACACCGCGGCGCCCTTTGCGTCGTCTTTGCGTACCCTGACACAAGGTGGCGTCAGCGCTCACTATTTGCTTCCTGACCCTGATGAGCCCAGCTATGGCGCTGCCGGTTATGACGAACTGCGGGTGTTTCGCCTGGTGGACGAGGACAAACGGGCCTGGCATGCCGGGGTTAGCCATTGGGGCGGGCTGGATAACCTCAACAGCCGTGCGATCGGCATCGAGATCGTCAATTTGGCGCGCGATGATGCCGGGGTCTTTACCTTCCCCGAATATGGCCGGGAGCAGGTTGATACGTTGATCGCGTTGGTTCGCGACATGCTTGGGCGTTATCCGCAGGTGGGGCCTCTGGATGTGCTCGGGCATTCGGATGTGGCGTATTGGCGCAAGAGTGATCCGGGGCCTCGGTTGCCTTGGCGGTACTTGTTCGAGGCCGGGATCGGCGCCTGGTTTGATGAGACTACGCGCAGGATGTACCAGCGACGGTTTTGTCTTGGGTTGCCGCCGGAAGTAGAGGTGGAGCGGGCATTTCAGCGGTGCGGGTATAAACCGGCCTGGAACCGGCAGGCGTTTGAATGGAGGACGCGGGCGTTTCAGATGCACTTTCGGCCGCGCGATTATTGCGGGGTGCTGGATGGGGAGACGTGTGCGATTTTGTATGCGTTGAATGATCGCTATCGAGGGATTTGAGTGGTTGTTTGGTGGGGTACATATCCGTTGCTGCGGTAACGGCCGCTTATGGTTCCGCTCTTACAGCGGGTCACTTTTGGCAAACGCCCGGAATGCCGGCCCAGGCAAAAGTAACCAAAAGGTCTGTGCCCCACCACTCGGCACCTCGCTTGGGCTCGGTGTGCCCTCACTCCGGCTTGAATCCGTGGGTAACCCGGCGTCCTGCCGGGTTACCCACGGATTCAAGCCTGCGTTCGGCCATCGTGGTTAACGGGGCGTCTCAGATCAAGATCAAGATCTACAGCACGGCGGCCTGAAAGCCGACCTGAGTGGTTGAATCAAAAGCAAAAGCGGGTCCGCATACACTGAAGAGCTGCTTTTCTGTGGGAGCTGGCTTGCCTGCGATTCAGACACCTCGGTACATCAGGCACACCGAGTTGATGCCATCGCAGGCAAGCCAGCTCCCACATTAGACCGAGCATGGCTTTGCTGTTGCTGTTGCTCTGGCNNAAACACGATGGCCGGAATCTGACAGGGATTTGGGGGGTAAACCGGCAGGGATGCCGGTTTAGCCGCGCTGGGCCAAGGATGGCCCATCGCGGCGGCCCCCCAAATCACTGGCGGATTGCGGGCATGCCGAGCCATAGCGAGGCACCGAGTGTTGGGGCGAGGACCTTTTGGTTACTTTTGACTGGGCCGGCATTCCGGTCCTTGCAAAAGTGACCCGCCGTAAGGGCGGAACCCTAGGCCGCCGTTACCTAAAAACGGATATGCCCCCCATCAAAAAACCACAACCCCCCTAAATCCCCCCAGCGCTGGTGCGTCTCCAGAACATGAAATCCGCACATACGCGGATCGCCCGTTTGGTCACCCCACCCGCGTATTGAGGGATCGAGAGATGTCAGTCGCTACCAGCCGTATCGAAGACGCACCACCGGTGGAAACGCTCTACCACTTCGAAGAAACCCCACTGCTGGCCCGCCAGCGTCAGCAGGAATCCAATGCCCGCAGCTACCCTCGGCGTATCCCGCTGGCGCTCAAGCGGGCCAAGGGCATCTACGTGGAAGACGTCGAAGGCCGTAGCTTTATCGACTGCCTGGCCGGTGCTGGCACCTTGGCATTGGGTCACAACCATCCGGTGGTGATCGCAGCCATCCAGCAGGTGCTGAGTGACGAGCTGCCACTGCATACGCTCGACCTCACTACGCCGGTCAAGGACCAGTTCGTCCAAGACCTGTTCGGCCTGCTGCCGGCAAAGCTTGCGCAAGAAGCGAAAATCCAGTTTTGCGGCCCCACCGGCACTGACGCGGTGGAAGCCGCGCTGAAGCTGGTGCGCACTGCCACGGGTCGCAGCACGGTGCTGTCGTTCCAGGGCGGTTACCACGGCATGAGCCAGGGCGCGCTGAGCCTGATGGGCAGCCTGGGGCCGAAAAAGCCCTTGGGCGCTCTGCTGGGTAATGGCGTGCAATTCTTGCCGTACCCCTATGACTACCGCTGCCCATTCGGGCTGGGCGGCGCAGAAGGCGTGCGGGTCAACCTGCATTACCTGGAAAACCTGCTCAACGACCCGGAAGCCGGCGTGCTGTTGCCGGCGGCGGTGATTGTCGAGGTGGTGCAGGGCGAGGGCGGTGTGATCCCGGCCGATCTCGACTGGTTGCGCGGCCTGCGACGCATCACCGAGCAGGCCGGTGTGGCCTTGATCGTGGATGAAATCCAGAGCGGTTTCGGTCGTACCGGCAAGATGTTTGCCTTTGAACACGCCGGCATCATCCCGGATGTTGTGGTGATGTCCAAGGCCATTGGCGGCAGCTTGCCGCTGGCGGTGGTGGTGTATCGCGACTGGCTCGACACCTGGTTGCCGGGCGCGCATGCCGGAACGTTCCGGGGTAATCAAATGGCGATGGCGGCGGGCTCGGCGGTGATGCGCTACCTCAAGGAACACGACCTGGCCGGCCACGCGGCGGCCATGGGCGAGCGCCTGGCTGAGCACCTGCGCATCCTGCAGCGCGACTTCCCGCACCTGGGCGATATTCGTGGGCGTGGGCTGATGCTGGGCGTTGAGCTGGTCGACCCCAACGGCACGCCCGATATCCAGGGCCACCCGCCGGTGCATCGCCAACTGGCACCGCTGGTGCAGCGCGAATGCCTCAAGCGTGGCCTGATCCTGGAGCTGGGCGGCCGGCACGGCAGCGTGGTGCGCTTCCTGCCGCCGCTGGTGATCACCGCCGCCGAAGTCGACCGCGTGGCCGAGATCTTCGGGCGCGCGCTGGTGGCAGCCGTCGCCAGCCTCTAATTTTTAGCGGGCCTGGTACGTTTCTACAGATATCAGTGCTGCGCGTGGTGCGCAGCCAGTTTTTTAGCGATGGAGAACAGCAATGACCTCAGTATTTGACCGCGACGACATCCTGTTTCAGGTAGTGGTCAACCACGAAGAACAGTATTCCATCTGGCCCGACTACAAAGTGGTGCCCGAAGGCTGGCGCACCGTGGGCAAGAGCGGCCTGAAGAAAGAATGCCTGGCTTACATTGAGGAAGTCTGGACTGACATGCGCCCGTTGAGCCTGCGTCAGAAGATGGATGGCGCTGCGCTGGCTGGCTGATGCGTCGGAGCACTGTGAGCGGGCTTCCTGTGGCGAGGGAGCTTGCTCCCGCTGGGCTGCGGAGCAGCCCCAAAAACGGGAGTGCTTCGCACTGGAGCGCCAGCCCGGTCCAGCGCGAGCAAGCTCGCTCGCCACAGTAAGCGCTTCGCTACTGCTTTGTGTTGGTATACAGATAATCCGTCGCCAACGACGCCAGCGTCCGCACCCCCACCACCAACGCCGACTCATCCACAAAGAACCCCGGATTATGGTTCGGCGCCGCTTTGCTCATATCCTGATCCCTCGGCGTCACCCCCAGAAACACAAACAACCCCGGCGCTTCCTTGGCGTAAAACGAGAAGTCCTCGGCGCCACCCACCAGTGGGCCTTGCACCACATCATCCTTGGCTGCCCAACGCAGGCTTGGCAGCATTTTTTCGGTGAGTGCCGGGTTGTTGATGGTCGGGTCGTATTTTTCGATGATCGTGACTTCGGCCTTGGCGCCACCGCTTTCGGCGATTTTCTCCACCGTCTGGCGCACGTCCGCGTGCAGTTTCTGGCGGATGCCGTAGTCGTAGGAGCGAATGGTGCCGCTCATGTCCACCGACTCGGGGATGATGTTGTAGCGGGTGCCGCCGTTGATGGTGCCGATGCTCACCACCGACGGAAACGACGAGATGTCGGTGCGCCGACTCACCACGGTCTGCAAACCGACAATGGTCTGTGCGCCGACGGTGATCGGGTCGATGCCGTCCCACGGGCGGCCGGCGTGGGTCTGTTTGCCGAGGATCTTGATGCGCAGGTCATCGGAGCTGGCCAGGGTCGGGCCGGGGCGATAGGCGATCTGCCCGGCAGGCACACCGGCCCAGACATGCAGGCCGAACACCGCGTCCGGCTTGGGCGCTTTCATCACACCTTCCTGCACCATCATTTTCGCGCCCCAGGTGTTTTTGCCGTCGGGGATAAAGTCGCTCGGGCCTTCTTCGGCCGGCTGGAAATAAAACACCACGGTGCCGGGCAGGCGCTCACGCATGCCGCTGAGGATTTTCGCGGTGCTCAGTAGGATTGCCGTGTGAGCATCGTGGCCGCAGGCGTGCATCACGTCGACTTCCTTGCCCAGGTAAGTGCCTTTGGCTTTGGAGGCGAAGGGCAGGTCGGCGACTTCCTTGACCGGCAGCGCATCCATGTCGGCACGCAGGGCCACGGTCGGGCCGGGCAGCGCGCCTTTCAAGATGGCGACCACGCCGGTGCGGGCCACGCCGGTTTTGACGTCAAGGCCCAGGTCGCGCAGTTGTTTGGCGACCAGTTCGGCGGTGCGGGTTTCGGTATTGCCCAACTCGGGGTGGGCGTGAATATCGCGGCGGGTTTGCAGCAACGCCGGTTCGAGGATTTTGGCCTGGGCGGCGATTTCTTCCCGGGCACTCTCCAGGTCATTGCCCTGGCCACTGCTGGCGGCAATCACCGCGCTGCTGGCGAGCCCGCACAGCATGCCGAAAACCCATTGGTGTGTCAGACCGTTTAAACGCATACAGACCTCTCCTTGTTTATTGTTGTTGATCTTTCTCCTGCACCGTACCGGCGGTCACCACCTGCACGCTCAAGCGCGGTGTTGCCAGGTCCAGCCCGGCTTCATCCAGATGACGCTTGAGTGACAGGTTGAACGCCCGCGACACTTCCCACTGCTTGATCGGCGCGGTCTTGAAGCGCGCCCGCAGGATCGCGCTGCCGGACTCAAAGCTTTCCACACCTTGAATCTCCAGCGGCGACCAGATGTTGCGGCGTTGCAGCGGGTCGTTGCGCATTTTCTGGCCGACATCACGCATCAGCTTGATGGCGTCGTCGATCTCCATGTTGAAGGGGATCGCCACCCGGAAGATCGCGTAGCCGAACTCCCGCGAGTAGTTCTTGATGCTCTTGATTTCACTGAACGGGATGGTGTGCACGATGCCGTCGATGTCGCGCAGGCGCACGGTGCGGATGGTCAGGCCTTCGACAGTGCCGAGGTGGCCGCCGACATCCACGTAGTCATCAATCGCCAGGGAGTCTTCGATGATGATGAACAGGCCGGTGATCAAGTCCGCGACCAGCGACTGTGCGCCAAAACCGATGGCGATACCGATCACACCGGCACCGGCCAGCAGCGGCGTGACGTTCATGCCCATGTTCGCCAGGGCGACGATGGCGGCGATGATAAAAATGGTCACGAACAGCACGTTGCGGATCAGCGGCATCATGGTCTGCGCACGCGCATTGGCCAGGCCTTTGCGCGAGCGGGTGAGGGCATGGTGGATCGCGGTGTCGCTGAGGATCCAGATCAGCCAGGCAAACAGCAGCGTGCCGCCCAGGCCGAACAGCTTGACGCTGACTTCATGGCCGTCACCTTCGGTGAAGCGAATCATCGACAAGCCCCACACGCGCAGGCCCAGCTCGATGAATACCAGCCACACCACCAGATGGGCCAGGGTGTAGACGAAGCTTTTCAGGCGCTCGGAGTACAGCGCGTGGCGCTTATGCCCACGTTGCGGCTTGAGCGCATGGCGGCGCACCAGCCCGTTGATCACCATGCACAACACCAGCAATACCGTGCACAGCAGCGATTGACGCAGCGCGGTGCTGGTGTCGCCGGCCGACAGGAAGGTGGCGAACAGCGAGATGCCCACCAGCAACAACGCCGGGATGTACCAGAAGGAGCCGATGATCGAGAGCGTGTCGGTGAGGGCACGGCGTGTAAGGCGGCGCGACAGCGGTTGGTTGCGGATCAGGTGCGCGATCGGGCGGCGGAAGCGCAGGATAAACACGCCGGTGGACAGCGCGGCCATCACATTGGCGACGGTCGCGGCGGTGTGGGCCAGATGCTGGCCAAGCGCCGCAACCAGCCTTGGGTCGCTCAAGGCTTCACCGAAGGCGGCAAAACTGCCGATCCACCACAGCGGACGGAAGGCCTGGTGGCGCAGGATATACAAGGCCCGGTGACGGTGTGGGCCGTCGAGAACCGAGAAGGCAATCACGCAGATCGCCGAGAAACACGTGCCGATCACCAACGCATAAGCCAGCACCATCGCCAGGGATTTGCCCAGGGACGAAGGCAGTGCATAGCTGAGGTAAACCGTGATGATCAACGCAATCAGCCACGGCCCCAGTTTACGCAGGGCGAAGCGCACCATGTCCCAGGTACGCGGGTGTTGCGGCAGTTCTTCGGGCAGGCCGAAACGTTCACGCACACGGTGGCTGAGCCAGATCAGCGCGGCGGCCAGCAGGCTCCACACTGCCAGGATCACGGCAAAACCGAAAATGATCGGCAGCCATTCGGTGGCCGGCAGCATCAGCGCCGTGAGTTCTTCCTGGGCCAGGTCGATCTCGTTGGACCAGCGCCCCAACGGGCTGTCGGCCCCGGAAAACTGGGCTTCAAGCTCGGCCAGGGTGCTGCCGATCAAGCCGAGCACGCCTTGTTCGGCAGCGGGCTGGGCTTTTTGCGTGGCTTCGCGCAGCTTCTTCAGGTCGCTCAGCAGTTGGGTGCGCTGCTGATCGTTTTCCAGGGTCTTGATCACCTCGTCCAGCGACTGGCCCAGCGGCACATCGGCCTGAGGCTGGGTCTTGTTGGTGCTGCCCAGCAGGCCGGGCAGGCTCACGGCTTGCGCTGGCGCAAGGGGCAGCAGCGTGAGCAGGGCGATCAGAAAATAGCAGGGCAGGGCAAAGAGACGGGAAAGCACGAGGCGGTCAACCTTGAAAACGACGAATTGACCGAGTGTACGAGGCCGCTATGCCCAATGCGAGTGCATTTGTTATTCCGCCAGTTTGGCAAGGATCTTGTAAACCACAGTGCCGAGGATCAACAGCATACCGACCCACATACCAAACACACCCACCGGCTTGTCGCGAAAGTTGAAGCCGGTCGCGAGCAGGATCATGCCGATGATGATGGGAATGAGCATGGCGTGGAACGAAGACATGGAGATCATGGGGCGACGGCCTTGTCGGAGTGGGAATACTGACAAGTCTAGGCCGGATTGTGGGAAGTTGGAGTGATATGGGTCAGGTTTATGCAAAACCAACTGTGGGAGCGGGCTTGCTCGCGAATGCGGTGTGCCAGTTACAGATGAATTGACTGACACTCCGCTTTCGCGAGCAAGCCCGCTCCCACAGTTTTGACCGCATTCAGCCCCTGAGGTCAGGGCAAATCGCGGCTCGCATAAAACGCACCCAACACCTTCACCAGGTGCGCCAGATCATGGCTGCCACACAGCTCACGAATCGAGTGCATGGCAAACGTCGGCAAGCCGATATCCACGGTGCGCACGCCCAAGTGGCTGGCGGTGATCGGGCCGATGGTCGAGCCGCAACCCATGTCGCTGCGCACTACAAAGCTCTGCACCGGCACTTCCTGGGCCATGCACAGGTGGCGGAAGAACCCGGCGGTTTCGCTGTTGGTGGCGTAGCGCTGGTTGCTGTTGACCTTGATCACCGGGCCGGCGTTGAGTTTGGGGCCGTGGTTGGCGTCGTGTTTCTCGGCGTAGTTAGGGTGCACGCCGTGGGCATTGTCTGCCGAGACCAACAGTGATTTTTGAATGGTGCGTACGAATTCCTCACCTTCCGGTAGAAGACGGCGCAGGGTCTGTTCCAGCATCGGGCCATCCGCGCCGCAGGCCGAACAGGAGCCGACTTCTTCGTGGTCGTTGCACACCAGCACGCAGGTTTCGTCGTTTTCGCTGGTGAGCAAGGCTTGCAGGCCGGCGTAGCACGACAACAGGTTGTCGAGGCGCGCACCGGCGATGAAATCGCCATTGAGGCCGATCACCGCAGCGCTTTGCGTGTCGTAGAAACTCAGCTCGTAGTCGAGCACCACATCGGCGTTCAGGCCGTGTTCGCGGGCGAGTTGCTCAGTGAGCACGGCGCGGAAGTCCACCCGCTCGTCACCGGCAAACTGCGCAAGGATCGGCGGCAGCTCGGTCTGTGCATTGATCGCCCAGCCCTGGTTGGCTTCACGGTTCAGGTGAATAGCCAGGTTGGGGATGATGGCAATCGGCAACTTGAAGTCGATCAGTTGGCTCTCGACCTTGCCGTCGCGGCGGAAGGTCACGCGGCCGGCCAGCGACAGGTCGCGGTCGAACCACGGCGCCAGCAGCGCGCCGCCGTAGACTTCCACGCCCAACTGCCAGAAGCCCTGGCGTTGCAGCTCCGGCTGGGGTTTGACCCGCAGGCACGGGCTGTCGGTGTGGGCGCCGACCATGCGGATACCGTCTTGCAGCGGCGAATGCTTACCGAGCTTGAAGGCGATGATCGAGGAATCGTTACGGGTGACGTAATAGCGCCCGTTGGCCTCGGTGGCCCAGGTTTCACGCTCGTCGAGACGCTGGTAACCGGCCGCTTCCAGGCGCTGGGCGAGGGCGGCAGTGGCATGAAAAGGAGTAGGGGAGGCCTTGAGGAAGTCGATCAGGCCTTGATTCAACGCTTCGCGCATAAATAGCTCCAGACAGCAATGCGCGGAGTTTACCGTATTGGCTCCACATTTGAAGTGAAGCTACTCGCTTGAAAACCCTGCAAGGCCAATGTGGGAGCTGGCTTGCCTGCGATAGCGGTGTGTAAGCCAATATATTTGGCACAGACAGATCGCTATCGCAGGCAAGCCAGCTCCCACATTTGACTGTGTTTTCAGTTTAGAAGGGGGCGGGGCACTCAAAGCGCAGCCGCTCGCCGCTTTGCGGGTGCGTAAAGCTCAACATGCTCGCATGCAGGCACAGGCGTGGCCAGGCGGCCAGGGCTTGTTCATGGGCGTACAAGCCATCACCGAGCAGCGGATGGCCGATCGACAGCATATGCACCCGCAACTGGTGCGAACGCCCGGTGATCGGCGTGAGTTCCACGCGGCACCAATCGCCACAACGCTCCAGCACTTTCCAGAAGGTCAGTGCGTTTTTGCCAAACTCATAGTCGACTACGTGGCGCGGCTTGGTCGGCGGGTCGTAGCGCAAAGGCAGGTCAATGCTGCCGCTGTCCAGCTCCGGCTGACCCCAGGCCAAGGCGGTGTAGGCTTTTTCGGTTTCGCGGTCATGAAACTGGCGCGACAGTTCGCGGTGACTGTCGGCGTCCCGCGCGAGCAGGATGATCCCCGAGGTTTCCCAGTCCAGGCGATGCACGATGCGGGCTTCGGGGTAGCCGTTTTCCTGCAGGCGGGTGATCAGGCAGTCTTTGTTGTCATCGGCGCGGCCAGGCACCGAGAGCAACAGGGTCGGCTTGTTCACCACCAGGACGGCGGCGTCCTGATGCAGGATATGAATAGTGGACAGCGGCATTAAACAGCCTCGTAACAAACGCCAACGGCGGCTCGGCCACCCGGTTCCCAAACGGGATCAAGGTGATCGAGCCGCCGTGGCGGCCGCCTTTTCGATTAACGATCAGGCAGGGTGATATTGAGTTCCAGAATCGAGCAGCTGCCGTCGTTTTCCAGGGCGACATGCACGTCATCGTTGCCGATATTGACGTACTTGCGGATCACCTCGACCAGTTCCTTCTGCAAGGCTGGCAGGTAGTCCGGGGTACTGCGTTGGCCGCGTTCGTGCGCCACGATGATCTGTAGACGCTCTTTCGCTACCGACGCGGTACTTGGCTTTTTGTTGGCGCGAAAGAAGTCGAGAAATTTCATTATTTAGTTGCCTCCAAAGATACGCTCGAAGAATCCCTTCTTCTTAACATCGAGGAAGCGATGTTCCACGGTCTTGCCCAGCAAGCGATCAACTGCATCGCTGTACGCCTGGCCGGCGTCGCTCTGGTCATCAAGAATCACCGGAACACCTTGGTTGGAAGCCTTGAGGACCGCCTGGGATTCGGGGATCACGCCCAGCAGGGTCACTGCGAGGATTTCCTTCACGTCTTCAACGCCGAGCATTTCGCCGTTGCTGACGCGCTCAGGGTTGTAACGGGTGAGCAGCAAGTGCTCCTTGATCGGGTCTTCACCTTTTTCGGCACGCTGGGACTTGCTGGCCAACAGGCCGAGCATGCGGTCCGAGTCACGTACCGAGGAGACTTCCGGGTTGGTGACGACGATGGCTTCATCGGCGAAGTACATCGCCAGGTGAGCACCGGTTTCGATACCGGCCGGTGAGTCGCACACCACGTATTCGAAGGTTTCTTTAAGCTCGGCCAGGACTTTGCCTACGCCTTCTTTGGTCAGCGCGTCTTTGTCACGGGTCTGGCTGGCGGCCAGCACGTACAGGTTCTCAAGGCGCTTGTCCTTGATCAGGGCCTGTTGCAGGTTGGCTTCGCCGTTCACCACGTTGACGAAGTCGTACACCACGCGGCGTTCGCAGCCCATGATCAGGTCGAGGTTACGCAAACCGACGTCGAAGTCGACGATGACTGTTTTGTGGCCGCGCAGAGCGAGGCCGGTACCGATAGCGGCGCTGGTGGTGGTCTTACCCACACCACCCTTGCCGGATGTAACCACGAGAATCTTGGCCAAGGTGTTTCACCCCTAAGGAAAAAGGACTTTTCAGCCCCTGAAAAACATCTCTTGGAACTCGCTGCAGGCGGACAGCCTTTGTAGGAAAAAGATGTGATTTCCGCAGGGAAACGCCAACTTCCAATTATTCCTACACAAGTCTTGCCGGTTTCGCTTTGCTATCAGAGTCTAGAGATGCTTGGAAAATGCGGCAGTATCCGTTAAAGACGGATGATGTTCAACACATCGCCCGACAGGCTGACCTGCACCCCGGCCCCCCACAGCGGATCACGGCGCAAATCTTCTGAAACCTTGTACTGGCCTGCGATGGACACTAGCTCAGCGCTCAACTGCTGGCAAAAAATCCGCGCCTTGGTATCGCCCTTGATGCCGGCGAGGGCACGTCCGCGCATGGGGCCGTATACATGGATGTTGCCATCGGCCAGAAGTTCCGCCCCGGGGCTAACCGAGGAGATCACCACCAGATCGCCACCCTGGGCGTAAATCTGCTGCCCGCCGCGTACGGGGGAGGTGATGATCTTTGTAGGCTTGACCGCAGGTTCCGGCGGTTTTTCCGGTTTTTTCTTCACTTCACCTTCCAGCGGTTCGAGCGGGCGCTCGCGGGCACCGGAGGGTGGCAATACGGGCAGTTCAATTGCGATGGCCGCGGCAATGTCTTCGATACGGCTGGCGCGTATGGCCAGGGTGCGCAAACCGTGGGAGCGGCAGACGCGCATCAAGCCGGGCAAATCAATCGCGCCTTGGCCGGCCGGGAGTTTGTCCAGGGCCAGTACCAGCGGGGCATTGTTGAAGAAGTTCGGCGCCAGGGCGACCTTGGCGGCGAGCTGGCGGTCCAGGGCGTCGAGGTCGTTGCGGGCCAGTTCCAGCACGGTGATGGCGAGCATGCTGCCTTTCAGCTGGAACACGGGATCTTGGTCTAGCGGTTCGGTTTGGCTCATGGTCGGCAAAAGCGGCTTGTCACGAAAAGTGTCGAGACTTATAACGATAACAACCACGGGCCGCAAGCCGAGTCGAACGTTGTAGAATGCGCGGCCCTTGTCTTTACCGGAATCTGTAATGGATCGCCCGCGTTTTCGAGCTGTATTTTTTCACCCGCGCTTTTGGCTGTTATGGCTGGGACTCGGCCTGCTGTGGCTGATTACCCAGTTGCCCTACCGTGCCTTGCTGACCATTGGTCGATTACTTGGTGCCGGCATGTACCGTGTGGCCGCTGATCGCCGCCGCATCGCCGCGCGCAACCTCGAGCTGTGCTTCCCGGAAAAATCCGCCAAGGAGCGTAAACGGCTGCTCAAGGAAAACTTCGCGTCCACCGGCATCGCCTTCTTCGAGATGGCCATGAGCTGGTGGTGGCCCAAATCGCGCCTGGCACGCCTGGCCCATGTCGAAGGGCTTGAGCATTTGAAGCAGGCGCATCTGGATGGCAAGGGTGTGATCCTGATGGCGTTGCACTTCACCACCCTGGAAATTGGCGCGGCCCTGCTCGGGCAGAAGCACACCATTGATGGCATGTACCGCGAGCACGGCAACCCGCTGTTCGACTTCATTCAGCGCCGTGGCCGTGAGCGGCACAACCTCGATTCCCTGGCGGTAGAGCGCGACGACGTGCGCGGCATGCTCAAGCTGCTGCGCTCGGGCCGCGCCATCTGGTATGCGCCGGATCAGGACTACGGCGCCAAGCAAAGCATTTTTGTTCCGCTGTTCGGCATCCAGGCCGCTACAGTGACCGCCACCAGCAAGTTTGCGCGGCTGGGCAAGGCGTTGGTGATGCCCTTCACCCAGGAGCGCCTGGCCGATGGCAGCGGTTACCGCCTGGTGATCCACCCGCCGCTGACCGACTTCCCCGGTGAGAGCGACGAGGTTGACTGCCTGCGCATCAACCAGTGGGTCGAAGCCTCGGTGCGCGAATGCCCCGAGCAGTACCTGTGGACGCACCGGCGCTTCAAGAGCCGCCCGCCCGGCGAGGCTAAGCTGTACGAACCGCGCCGCCGGTAACCGCTACTTTTCTTCCAGGGAGTGACGCAATGCGCCCAGCTGAACCGGTCACAGGCTTGATTCTTTCCGGTGGCGGGGCGCGAGCGGCGTATCAGGTGGGCGTACTGGCGGCGATTGCCGAGTTGCTGCCGCCGGGGGCGCCGAATCCTTTTCCGGTGATTGTCGGCACCTCCGCCGGCGCAATCAATGCGGTGAGCCTGGCCAGTGGCGCCACGGATTTCACTGCGGCCATCCAACGCCTTACCGCCTTTTGGCAGGGCTTTCGCAGCCATCTGGTGCTGCGCAGCGATTGGCCGGGCGTGGTGCACCAGGCCAGCCGTTTCTTTATCCATAGCCTGTTGGGCCTGGGTGCCCAGGTGCCGGTGGCGTTGCTCAACAGTGCGCCGTTGCGCGACTTGCTCAACGACAAACTGCACCTGCACGGCATTGATGAGGCGATCCGCAACAAGCATCTGCATGCAGTCGCGGTCACGGCCTTTGGTTATGAGTCCGGGCAAGCGGTGACCTTCTATCAGGGCGGCGGCAAGATCGATGCCTGGCTGCGCCATCGGCGCATCGGTGTGCCGACCCAACTGACGGTTGAGCACTTGCTGGCCAGCTCCGCGATCCCCTTGCTGTTTGCGCCGGTCAAACTCGACCAGGAATATTTTGGTGACGGTGCCGTGCGCCAATCCGCGCCCATCAGCCCGGCCTTGCACCTGGGGGCCAGCCGGGTGCTGGTGGTGGGCGTGAGCGGCAACCCGCGTGGCAATGAACCTTCGGTGCAACGTACTTACACTGGCCAGGAGCCGACCTTGGCGCAGATTGGTGGGCATATGCTTAACAGCACGTTTATTGACAGCCTGGAAAGCGATATTGAGCTGTTGGAGCGTCTGAACCAATTCAGCCATGTTGCGCCTGGGCTGGCGCCGGTAGAGGTGCTGGTGATTGCGCCCAGCCAGCCGATCGATGAAATCGCGGCGCGGCATCGGCAGGAATTGCCGGCGGCGTTGCGTCTGTTCTTGCGCGGTCCGGGGGCGACCAAGACCAGTGGGGCGGGGGTGTTGAGTTACTTGTTGTTCGAGGCGGGGTATTGCAGCGAGTTGATTGAGCTGGGGCGCAAGGACGCACTTGCCAAGCGCGAGGAATTGTCCAAATTCCTTGGGCTGACAGTGAACTAAATGTGGGAGCTGGCTTGCCTGCGATAGCGGTATTCCTGTGCCAATTATGTTGGCTGACAGATCGCTATCGCAGGCAAGCCAGCTCCCACAGGGGATTGGTGTTGCTCAATCAGAAGTGATACTTGACCAGGAAGCTCGCCGTGTCCTGGTTAGTCTTGAACGCGCCGGAATCTTCGATCCCGTACTTGTTCTTCCAGTAGTCATATTCGAAGCCGACATACAGCTGCTTCTCGCCCCAATGCAGCGCCTTGCCCAAGTCGTACTTGACCTGTGGGTTGAAGTGCAGGTTGGCGTGGTAAGTGCCACGGGCGTTCCTGTCGTTGTCCACCACCCAGTCCATGAAGCCGTCGATCAGCACGTTGGAGTTGCCCACGGGAATGGTGTACGACCACACCGGCGTGATCTGCCACACGCCATCGCCCGGGCGGTTGCCTTCGGTCTGGCGCTGGTAGAAGTTCAACTGGAAGTAGTCGAAGCCAGGGATGTTCAGGTCAAAGCCCGGGCCCAGCAGGTACGACTCGTTATCGCCTTCGCCGAACTCGTAAGTGAAGGCCAGCAGCACATCTTTGATCGGGCCGAACGAGAGGTCTTTGTCGAAGATCTTGCCGAACGACAAGCGTGGGCTGAACTCGCCGTAGTAAGTGCTTGGGCCGACGTTGCCGTCTTCCTTGCCGTTGTAAAAGATGCGGTCGACGAACAGGAAGTTGTCGCCGTACTTCCACGCATCGGCGTGCTCGAAGGTGACGGTTTGCTGGATCTGCGGGTTAACGGTGAAGTTCTTGCCCCACAGGTACGTCAGGCTGTTGTTCTGCCACTGCAACAAATCGCCTGCCACGGCTTGGCCGCCGGCCAGCAGGGATCCTGCCAGCATCAGGCCTTTGAACATAGGTTTCATTCGGTTGCTCCCGAGTCAAAGTTTTATGGTTGTTTTTCTACGCAGGCGCTCTGGTGTGGCGCCTTTTGGTTCGCTGCAAAAATCGTCTGTTTGGTCAGCTTTAATGCTTTTAGCAAGAGCTGCGCCAAGGTGTTTAAAAAGCCAATAAAAGGCCTTCGGCTGCACTTGATGCAGTCGAATCCGGAGGTTTTTTTCTGCACGTTGGCCGCAGACATTGGGCCAGGATAAGTTGGCCCTGCAGTCAGCTTTTACATTCGCTGTTTTTTTTTGAGTCGATTCGAGCGGGCGCGGAGAATACTGGCTCCCAGGCCTTGGCTCAAGTGCGCTGTTAGAGAGCGCAGGGGGCGAGAATGGGGCGCGGCTTGTGGCCGGCCCCAGGTGAATAGGGTGCATGTGGGTATTTCCTGTTGGTTATTATTTTTGTTGTTTTTTGCTAACAGGCCAAATCAATGCGTGTGGGCGACCGCGGGGCGTTCCGAACCGCCGAGGATGTTGAACAGGATGTTCAGCGACAAGGCGCTGAGGGTGGCCATGGCGATTCCACTGTGGGTAATCGGGCTCATCCACAGGGGCAACTGCGCGAAAAATTCCGGGCGCACCACCGGGATCAGGCCCATGCCGATGCTGACTGCCACCAGCAACTGGTTGCGGCGGTCGGCAATGTCGGCCTCCTGCAGGATCTTGATGCCGGTCGCCGCGACCATGCCGAACATGGCAATGGCGGCGCCGCCCAATACTGCCGGTGGAATCGATGCCACCAAAAAGGCGGCTTTGGGCAGCAGGCTCAGCACAATCAGGAACGCCCCGGCCATGATCGTCACCGAGCGGCAACGCACGCCGGTCATCTGCACCAGGCCGATATTCTGGGCGAATGAGGAGTGGGTAAACGTATTGAAGAAACCGGCGAAAAATGAGGCGCCAGCGTCACACAACAGGCCACGGCGCAGCATCCTTGGCGTGACCTCCTGGCCGGTGATTTTGCCCAGCGCAAGAAACATCCCGGTGGACTCGACGAAGATGATCACCACCACCAGGCACATCGACAGGATCGGTGCCAACTCGAACTTGGGCATGCCGAAATGCAGTGGCGTCACCACTTGCACCCACGGTGCCTGGGACAGGCCGCCGAGGTCGACCATGCCGAGCAGGCCGCACAAGCCATAGCCGAGCGCCATGCCGATCAGCACCGAGATATTTACCCAGAAGCCGCGCATGAAACGGTTGATCAGCAAGATGGTGGCCAGTACCAGCGCGGCAATCGCCAGGTAAACCGGCGAGCCGAAGGTGGCGGCGGCACTGCCGCCACCGGCCCAGTTCACGGCCACGGGGAACAGCGACAGGCCGATGGCAGTGATCACGGTGCCGGTCACCAAGGGCGGGAAAAACCGCACGACCTTGGACATGAACGGCGCGATCAGCATGCCAAAAAAACCGGCAGCGATGGTCGCGCCGAAGATGCCCTGCAGGCCGATGCCAGGCATGCCGGCCATGGCCACCATGCTGCCGACGGCGGCGAAACTGGCGCCCATCATCACCGGCATGCGAATGCCCACCGGGCCGATGCCGAATGACTGCACCATGGTGGCAATGCCAGCCACGAGCAGATCGGCGTTGATCAGAAAGGCGATTTCTTCACGGCTCAAGCCTGCGGCCTGGCCAATGATCAGGGGTACGGCGACGGCGCCGCCGTACATCAGCAAGACGTGTTGCAGGCCTACCAGAATCAGTTGCAAGAGGGGCAGCCGCACCATGGCGGGTGCGGCGGGAATCTGCGGTTCGGCTAACTCGGTCATGCAACACCTCGGATCTTTTTTATTTTTGTGTTGTTTGGAACGCACTCTGTAAATCACCACAAATCCTTGTGGGAGCTGGCTTGCCTGCGATGGCGGTGGCTCAGCAACTCATCTGGTGGCTGATGCACCGCCATCGCAGGCAAGCCAGCTCCCACATTTTGGATTTGTGTTACTCGGGCTGTCAGTTAGTGCGCGCCCCCTGGTTGATCCAGGTGCCAATCAAATCCCGCTCCTGCTGGGTCATCTGGGTGATGTTGCCCAGCGGCATGATCTGGCTGGCCACGGCCTGCGCTTGAATACGCGCCGCCTGCTGCTGAATCTGCGCCGGGGTATCGAACATCACGCCTGCCGGTGCGGTGCTGAACAGCGGGCTGGTGGGCTTGGCCGAATGGCACACGGCGCAGCGTTCCTGGATCACGCCATGCACCTTGTCGAAATCAATCGTCGCCTGGGCCGGTGCCGCAGCAGGTTCTGCAGCGGGTGCGGCTGGCGCAGCAGGTTTCAAGCCACCGCCCAATGCGGTTTCCGGCAATGGCTGGTACTCGATGGCCGCGGGTGCCTTGGCCACGTCAGGCGCAGTCGAAACAGGTTTAGGACCGGTCACATACGCCAGGCAAATCATCGCCAATGCGCCCACCGGCAACGTCCACGCATACTTCTGGCTGTTATGCCGTGTGTTGAAGTAGTGACGCACCAACACCGCTGCCACCGCGATACCCGCCAGGATCAGCCAGTTGTATTGGCTGCCGTAGGTGCTCGGGAAGTGGTTGCTGATCATGATGAACAGCACCGGCAAGGTGAAGTAGTTGTTGTGACGCGAACGCAGCAGACCCTTGGCCGGCAGCGCCGGGTCAGGTGTGCGGTTCTCGGCGATGGCCGCTACCAGCGCGCGCTGGGCGGGCATGATGATGCGGAATACGTTACCGACCATGATGGTGCCGATCACCGCACCTACGTGCAGGTAAGCACCGCGACCGCTGAAGACCTTGCTGAAGCCGTAAGCGGCCGCAATCAACAGTACAAACAGGATAAAGCCGAGCAGGGCAGGGCGTTTGCCCAGCGCCGAATCGCACAGAAAGGAATAGATGAACCAGCCGACGAACAGTGAGCCAATGCCCAGCAGTACGCCTTCGGGGCCACTGAGGCTGCTGCCCGGGGCCAGCAGGTACAAGGTCGGGTTGGCGTAGAACACTACGCACAGCAGCGCGATGCCCGACATCCAGGTGAAATAGGCTTCCCATTTGAACCAATGCAGGTTGTCCGGCATGGTCGGCGGGGCCAGTTTGTATTTTTCCAGGTGGTAGATACCGCCACCGTGAATCGCCCATAAGTCACCGGCCAGGCCGTCTTTGGGGTTGACGCGATTAAGGTTGTTTTCCAGCCAGACAAAATAGAAGGAAGCGCCGATCCACGCGACGCCAGTGATCATGTGAACCCAGCGCACGCTAAGGTTCAGCCATTCCATCAAATGTGCTTCCACAGTCTTTACCTCTCGCCTGTCACCCTTGTTGTCGGGTGATCAGACCTTCTCTTATTGGTGGGGGGCGAGGATCAACCGCTCATCCTCTTTGAAAAAATGCTCATCGCAGTTATTGCCTGTGCCACTGCGATCAACCACCAGGAAGTCATCCCGCTTTTCGATCGTCAGCACCGGGTGGTGCCAGACGCCGCGATGGTAATTAATGCCCTGCCTGCCGTTGGTGACGAAGGCGCGGACCAAGCCCGATACAGGTTCATCGCCAAGTGGCGCGACCACGATCAGAAAGGGGTTGCCGAGCAGCGGGATGAAAGCCTGGCTGCCCAGCGGGTGTCTTTCCAGCATACACACGGTCAGCGGCATGTCCTGCGCATCGGCGCGGAAGATGCTAATGATTGCGTTGTCTTCAGGCTGGGCGGTTTCTACCGTGGCCAGCTTGTGAAAGCGCATGGTCGACCCGTTATTGATCATGAAGTGATCGCTGCCATCGGTTTCGATAACGTCTCCGAAAGGGGCGAAGGCTTCTTTGGTCAGGGGTTCGATCACTAGTGTGCGCATGGCTGTCTTCTTATCCGGATTCTGTGTTGTTTGTTCTATTGCTATCGCGGGCAAGCCCGGCTCCCACATTTTGATCTGTGAATACATTCAAATGTGGGAGCTGGCTTGCCTGCGATGGGCTCACCGCTTATTTAGCGACTTTACCGAGGACCCGCAGGCGGCTCACACCACCATCCGGGAACACGTTCAGGCGGATGTGGGTAATCGGCCCCAGTGCCTTGATCTGCTCGGCAAACGTGTGTTCAGCGTGCATTTCCAGTTTCTGCGCCGGCAGCAGCTCGCGCCAGAACAGCGATTGGGTTTCGATCTGGCTGTCGGTGCCGCCCTTCACGAACGCGCCCTGGATCGAGCAAGTGTCCGGGTAGTTGCCCTTGAAGTGCAGGGTGTCGACCACGATTTTCTCGATCTCGCCGGGGTGGCCCAGGGCGACGATCACCCAGTCATTGCCTGGCGTACGACGACGGGCGGTTTCCCAGCCGTCGCCCATGTTGATGCCACGGCCCGGGTTGAGGATGTTGCTCATGCGGCCGAAGTGTTCGTCGGAGCACGCCAGGGCGCGACCGCCGTTGAGGGCCGCTGCCAGGTCGACCTGTTCGTTGTCGCCCACCGAGGACCAGTCGCGGAACGGCACGCCGTACACACGCAGACGGGCCACACCGCCGTCCGGGTAGATGTTGAAACGCAGGTGGCTGAACGCCTGGTCGTTGTTGATCTCGTGGTAGTGGTGGCTGTTGCCTTGCAGCTCCACGGCCGACAGCACTTCCACCCACTGGGTGTTGGCGTCCGGCTCGCCCGAGGCCAGGAAGCAGGCTTCCAGGGAGGCCGATGGCGGGAAGTTGCCGGTGAAGAATGAAGTGTCGATGTCCACGCCCTTGATCGAGCCGGGTACGCCGAGGCGGATCACCGCGCTGTCGTAGCCTTCGAAGCGCTTGCGGCGTGACTCCCAGCCGTCCATCCACTTGCCGTTGTCATCGAAAACGCCCTCCTTCCACACGGCCGGGGTCGGCTGGAACAGGCGGTTGGCGTCAGCGAACCAGTCATCGGTCACCGAGATGATCTTGGTGCCCAGGCGGGCATCGGCCAGGTTGACGAACTTTTCGAAAGGTACGGCGTAAGCTTTCATTCTTCTTGTCTGCCTTAGATAGAGTGGCTGGGGATGGTCTGTTAGAGGGTCAGTAAACGGAACAACGCGATCTTGTTGATCTCGGCCAGCGCGCATTTGAACTCGGCGTCTGCCGAATTGTGAATGCGCGTTTCGAACGCAGCGAGGATCTGATGCCGGTTGCTGCCTTTTACCGCCATGATGAAGGGAAACTTGAACTTGGCCTTGTAGGCGTCGTTCAGCTCGGTGAAGCGCGAGAACTCTTCGGCCGTGCATTGGTGAATCCCCGCGCCAGCTTGCTCATCGGTGCTGGCTTGGGTCAGTTGGCCCTGGACGGCAGCTTTGCCGGCCAGGTCCGGGTGAGCGTTGATCAGGGCCAATTGGCTGGCATGATCGGCGCTTAACAGGATATCGCTCATGCGCTGGTGCAGGGTTTCGATCTGGTCGACCGAGCTGTCCTGGCCCAGGTCGAAGGCCTTTTCGGCCACCCATGGCGAGTGTTCGTAGATATCGGCGAAAGCGGCGACAAATTCATCGCGGCTCAGGGTCGATGGCTTCAGGGTCTGGAACGCAGTCATTTCGCCGCTCCCGTGTACGGGTGGGTTTCGTGCCAGTGACGGGCGATGTCAACGCGGCGGGTGAACCACACCTGTTCATGGCCTTTGGCGTATTCGATAAACCGTTTCAACGAAGCCAGGCGTGCAGGGCGGCCGATCAGGCGGCAGTGCAGGCCGATGGAAAGCATCTTCGGCGCCTCGGCCCCTTCGGCATACAACACGTCGAACGCGTCCTTGAGGTACTCGAAAAAGTCATCGCCCTTGTTGAAACCCTGCACCTGGGTGAAGCGCATGTCGTTGGTGTCCAGGGTATAAGGGATCACCAAATGCGGCTTGCCGGTCGGGTTGTTCGGCTCCCAGTAGGGCAGGTCGTCGTCATAGGTGTCGCAGTCGTACAGGAAACCGCCTTCCTCCATCACCAGCCGGCGAGTATTGGGGCCAGTGCGGCCGGTGTACCAGCCCAGTGGGCGCTCGCCGGTGAGTTCGGTGAGGATGCGGATGGCTTCGAGCATGTGCTCGCGCTCCTGGGCCTCGTCCATGTACTGGTAGTCGATCCAGCGGTAGCCGTGGCTGCAGATCTCGTGGCCGGCGTCGACCATTGCGCGGATCACATCCGGGTGGCGCTGGGCGGCCATGGCGACGGCGAAGATGGTCAGCGGGATATCGAATTCTTTAAACAGCTTGAGGATGCGCCACACACCCGCACGGCTGCCGTACTCGTACAGCGACTCCATGCTCATGTTGCGGGCGCCTTGCAGCGGCTGGGCCGAGACCATTTCCGAGAGGAAGGCTTCGGACTCTTTATCACCGTGCAAAATGTTGCGCTCACCGCCTTCTTCGTAGTTGAGTACGAACGACAGCGCAATGCGTGCCTTGCCCGGCCAGTGGGGGTGAGGAGGGTTACTGCCGTAACCGATCAGGTCGCGTGGGTAGTCAGCGCTCACTGCAGTCTTCCTTCTTGTTCGTGATAGCAAGTGTGTGTGGCGGCCGGGCAGTGAAAAGACTGGGTGGCGTCACAGCGATGAGTGATTGTATACAACTTATCTGTCACTTTGTAAGCCTACATTTCTGCATTTTTTCTGTATCGCCGGGTTCAGATGCTGTAGCAAGAAACTTGCCTGACTGGTCAGTTAATGGACAAAAGGTCGTTTAAAAGCAAGGTTTACTCACGAATTGACTCATCGAGCAACACCGACGGGAAGATCCAAAGCTTTGTGATTTTTATTGTGTACAATTTTTTTAAAAAGTGTCTTAATCAGCCATCGCCGGCTTTTTCGATGCCCTGAAAAAGTGCAGGTTTCTCTTTTACTGACTTCAGGAGGCGCGAAGACGCCATGGGACGTTTGACCACACACGTTTTGGACGCCGCACACGGCTGCCCCGGTAGCAATATCAAGGTCGAGCTGTACCGCGTCGACGGCGCGCAGCTGGAACGGGTTGCCACTGCCACCACCAACAGCGACGGCCGTTGCGATGCGCCGCTGCTGCAAGGTGACGACTACCGCAGTGGTGTTTACCAACTGCAATTCAGCGCCGGCGACTACTACCGCGCCCGTGGTGTGCAATTGCCGGAACCGGCGTTTCTCGACGTCGTCGTGCTGCGTTTTGGCATCAGCGCCGAACAGGATCACTACCATGTGCCTTTACTGATTTCGCCTTACAGCTACTCCACCTATCGCGGTAGCTGAGTCGTCACCTCGCTTCACACCCCCAAAGCTCTTCGTTGGTTTTTTGCCCGCCCACACTGCGGGCTTTTTTTATTCTGAATGGCTCACGGGCCGCCCAAGTATGTAACGCACCTGGGGCGGTCGAGGTACCTAGGCTCGGCTTTTCTGTATGGAACAGTCCGCCATGAGTACCGACACCACCGCCTGGTTGGCCGCTGAGGCTGCTGCGGCGCAAACGCTTAATTTTGATGACCCGCAAACCTCGGACGCGCAGCGTGATGCGGCGATTCGCACACTCCTGACCCGACGGCTAAACGCGGTCACGCAGCCCAGTCTTGAAATCAATCGCCTGTACGAAGCCCAAGCCAGGGCCAGAGAGGCGGTAAAACTCCTAAAAGACTTGATTGGGCGTGCGCCGAGAGTCTTGGGCATTATCCGGGGCGTATTACGCAAGGCCTTTGCGCTGGACCCCGATACGCTGTTGTTCACCGAGTTCCGGCCGCCGCCTTTGCCCCAGAAGGTCTACAGCCTGACCGAAAAAGGCTTGGCACTTCTCATTGATCCGGATGTGCCGCTGGACATTAACCAGTTCACTACATTGCGTATCAAGGACGAACCGGCACGGACGTTGCCGTTTACCGCTTGGGATGCGTTGGTACGTGTGAAGGGGTTGGCGCTGCTCGGTCAGGTTGAGAAGGCTGAACGAGACTATTGGCAGCAACTGGCCTATGGCTCCTGGCTGACGCGCAAGCAGCGTTGGGTCCAGTTACGAAAATCCTTGTTCGCCGAGCATGCACTGCTGGCCCATCGCGTTTACCAGCTCTCGGACCGCGGCTATGCCATGGTCCGTAAAGTCATGGAGATCCCCGGCGCCGATGCGCGCCGTCGCGCCGCAGGTGAGTGGGCGAATATTCAAGTGAGCAGGGTGGCGTGGCCTGGCACAAATCGGGCACTGGTTCCTGTGCCGGGCGCTTTGCATATTTATCGTGAAGGCATCGCGGGGGACACGCCCCATGTGATTTATCTGCCGGGTCTGATTCGGGAGTTTTACGAGTTCAGTTCCTGGTATCGAATGCAATGTGATCTGCCTGCGCTGGTCAACGGCCCTTTGAGCCAGGTGCTATGGCAGTGTTTGCCACTGCGCCGTTGGCATGAGCTGTGTAACACACCCAGTGTTACGCCTCAGGCGTTTACCCTTCAGCTTATGGGTGTACACCAGGAAGACGTGTTGCTTGCCAGTGCGACCGAGCTGCTGGAGGCGCAGTGGGATAACGAGGTGGCCTGTGCCTTGTCAATCAACCCTGCGGCTGTGGGCGTTCAAGGTGTGGGGCAATTCAACGCTCCTGAGGTGAAACGCTTCCTCAAATTCATCGAAAAAGGCCGTCGCCGGCTGGCATGCAGCCTCCTGCTGGGAAACAGCCTGGACGCCTTGCCGGAGTGGGATCATCAGCGCCGCAGCGGTGAGATTGTGTGTGCAAGTTTGACGCCGGACCTCGCCCTCAAGACCCGTGAAGCGCAACTCAAACGTTACGAAAAAGGCTTGATGGCCCTGCTGGATCCGACGGATGTGGGCAAAAGCACTGCACCCTATCAAGACTTTTTGAACCTCGATCAGCGATGGCAGGAACAAGTGAGCACCGTGAGTCAATTGGCCCGTGCCCCGCACGAGCGCATGTTTGAAAAGGCGTTCTGGCTTGAACAGCCTTTGGGCACGTCTAATCGCGGCTCATTGGTGGGGACTGCCCTGCGCCGGGCTTTGCTTCTGGAAGCCCAGATGCAGCAACAGTTGAACCTGATGCCTTCCGTGCATCTGGAGCGATTGAATACGGTATTGAGTGAGTCTTGGGTGCCTGGCGACAGTGCTGCTGATACCTGTGTATTGCAAGTAACGGTCGGCAGTGAGTCCGGCCAGTTGTACCCGCTGCTGGGGGCTCTGCTCGTGACCACCCTCCAGGCCCTGGCTCACCCGAGTGGCCCACACTCAGTATTGTTATACGTGACGGGTCTGTATGGCGGGCTTGTGCCCTTTGACAACGTGAACGCGTTCGCCAAGGGGCTTCAAGCCAGCCTGAAAAGCCGCGATGGCTCCGTGTTGTGGCGCTGCATCGAGCGTGATCACCGTGTGGCTGCGCGGGGCTGGATCCAGGCGTTGCCCAAGGATGCGCCATTGGTAGTGAGTTATGAGGCCATCAAGCGCACGATGCTCAAAGACTTGTTCATTAAGCTAATGCAACGTTACGCGGCGTTGAACAAACGTGTGGGCAGGGGTGTTCGGTTGTTCAGTGAGGTGAGCGATCCGCAGTTGAGCCGAATGTTACTGGCCCAGGAGTTGTTCGAGTGCCTGCAAGTACCCGCCAATGATGCTCGCACACTGGCCTTGGCCAATATCAACCTGTTGCAGATGGCAGCCACTCAGGCGAAAAAACTCCCCTCGTGGTTGGGCATTGCCTCAACCGGTAGTCGAAGACACTACAAACGATTGTTACGCCGTTACCTGATGAATGCCTTTGCGGTGGAGAACAAACTGTGGCGGGATTTACCGGACTTGGAGTCATTCGCCCGTAATGGCTTGATTGCGCGATTGACTCGGGACGGGTTTTACCCGCGACTGGATATCGACAAACCCGTGATAGATTTGCCCGATGATGTCAGCTCCCAATTGTGTGGCTGGTCGAGTCAGTGCGCAGTGGGCGATCGCGATACAAAAAAGGTCGTCAGCTCGCAGCGCACCACTTTCAGCCTGCTGCAATTAGCGTTGCATAACCTTGACCCCAAGGCACCCTGGACCCGCTGGCGATTAAATCGCGCACGCTGGCTGGACCCCGCCTGGAAAGAGCGCTTGAGCGTGCGTTACCTGATCAACACCCTGTCATCGCTCGATCTTGGGGGCGAGTACGACAAGCGGATCCTCAAGGCATTTTATCCGCCGACGTCTACTCCGGCCACGTCTCCTGGGCTCTCACAGGCTTTGGTCTATAGGGCTTTGCGACAACGCGCTCAGATGCAGCTGTACTCTGCGGTCCAGCAAGGTTTGAGTGATAAAGCGCAGCGTCTGTTTACCCTGGCGATGGCCGCTGGGTCGGCAAGTGACCTGAAAAAAGATGGGTTCGACGTAGAGTTGGCGGTTCTGCGCCTGATGGACGCAACCCCAGAACATGATCGGCACATTGCTGGCTTATTGTTCATTCATGACAGGTTATCAAAGCTCTGTGTGGTGTATTGGCCCATGGCTGCGGCAAGCCGGGTGATTGTTGCGTATGCCAGTCTGGACGAAGCAGAAAAGGCGTTGAATCTTATCGGCGCACTCCCCGAAAACCAGAAGGCGTTGGCGCGCCAGGTGGCGCCAGGCTGGGAGGCGCAGGCGCTGGCCGGCTACCCCGGTCAAGACCTAGAGGTGCAACCCCGCAGGCCTCATTCGCTTGAGCCGGGTCAACCCGTTCTATATCGTTTTGTTGCCATGCTTGTGGAGTTTTTTTTGGCCCCGCACAAAAAACCGGCGGTGGACAATGAAAGCATCGAGGCATTGATCAAGGAGCAAATCGAGTCGCAGCCTGAACATTGGTTAGCGGCTGCGCCCACCACCTGTGGCAATGCCATGGCGTTGTTGGCCCACGCCAAGGTGTTCGATCTGCAACGGCGTACCCAAGCCCAATCCCAGTCTTCCCAGGCGCTGGAGCAATACCGCGAGCAGCGTTTGGGCGAGCAGCACGACGCGACGATTCGCGGGCTGCTGGGCTTTGTCCCGGTACTGGGTGTTGGCATCAGCCTGTATGAAATGCTGCTTGCAGCGCGGCGCTATCATCACAGCGGGTCTGCCCATGATGCTGTGGATGTGGCGTTCTTGACGATGCTTGCGTTCTTCGACGTGCTGACATCCTTTGGCCCTTCCGCGAAAGGCGCGCGCGTGTCGCGTGTCGCTTTAGGCCGCTTGCATCGCCATCAAGGGGTCACGCTCGGTACCCGCGCAGGCCTGAAACCGTCACCGATCAAGCCACGTCACCTGCTGGAGCACTTCCAGTCCCCTGATGGACTGGATGGGGCCATTGAATTGGCGGGGCCGGGCGCTAAAGGGCGGTACGCGAAAGATGGCCGGCAGTTTATTCGTGAGGGTAAAGATATTTACCCGGTATATCAGCGTGAGAACGAATGGGGACTGCGACTGAAAAATAGCCAGGGAGAAGGGCAAGATGAACTGATTTTAAACATCGAGCAGCCCCACGAGTGGCAGTTAGGGGCCGATGCACCGGTGCCCGGGCCGAGTTCAGGCGTATGGCAACCTTGGGCACCCACCAGGAGCGCAGCGGATTGGTCACCGCCTTCGCGTACGGGCCTGGAAGCGAACTTGCGCGCGTTGCCTGTGCCCACCAGTTCCTGGCAGGCGTGGGGTTTTCGGCGCAGTGACTCACTGATCGAAGTACCGCCCCTGGGCCGCAATATATACCGGGTGGCTGCAACGCCGGGTGCGGCGGCCTTTGATCTCTTGCGACTAGGGCCTGATTACTATCGGTTGTTGCCCCAGGGTACAAGCGCGTCGTCTTCGAGCATCGTCTTTATAATGAGAAACCAGGATGTTTCGTTCAGGGCATCCGTGGATATAGAGCGCTGGCTGGGCGTGGCTGCTGCTGAGCAGCCGATACCGGCGACCCTGGGTGCCAATGGGCTGTGGACGCCCCATCAAGTGCTGTTTAATGAACGCCTGGACGTCACGGTGGGGCGGGCTTTTCCTGCTATGACCCCGGGCAGCAGGCGGTTTGTCGCCGACCGGCTCACTGAGTTGGCGGACACCGGCCCCAGGGTGACGGCCACGCACTTACTCAATATCAGGGCGACACTCGACCGTTGGACGGCCCCGGGAAACCCGGACCGCCTGCCCGATCTGCTGAGAATGCTACGGCCTGCGGGCGAGCCGGGTGCCCTCACCATTAACATAGGGATCGATGGGGTAGCGCCGGGAGGCACGCGGCTGGATTTCACGCCGCCCTTACACCTTGATCCCTCGTTGCTCAGGCGCAGCCGCGGCAACGGCGTACTTCGTTCGCGAGCTGTTCACACAGCTGTCAGGCAGATACTCGAAAGATATGGATTCACCGTCAGGAGCATTCCAAGGCGGCATGGCGGGGCCAGTACGAGGGACTTTTACTGCACCCATCCGCATTCGAGTTCGGTTTACTTTGTGCTGAATAATTGGGTCGATAATCGCAACGTCAGCCTGCGTTCCAGGGTGGCCCCGCAGCTCTCCGAGGCTTGGTTTCGCGAGCGTATCGGTTCGCAGTCGCCATTCTCGGCGGAGTTTGCCGCCATTGATCAAGCCATGACACAAAACCGTCTGGTTCGGATCGTTGCAGGCATTCAGTGGCAAGTTCGTTATGGAGAGCCTGCCAGTGTGTATTTTGCCAAAGTCGCGCCGTTTAACCCTTGAGCAGCGCTGCGGTTGCCGCCCCGCCAAATAGCGTGGCACTGACGCGATTGAACCAGCTCTGGCCCGCGCCGCTGCGCAGGTAACGCGCGGCACCGTGGGCGCCGAGGCCGTAAGCCAGCTTGCAGAGCAAGTCGAGTACGGTCCAGGTCGCGATCATGATCAGCAGTTGCGGCAGAAACGGCTGTTGGCTGCTGAGAAACTGCGGCAGGAAGGCGGCGAAGAACAGGATGTCCTTGGGGTTACTGGCACCCAGCACAAAGGCCCGGCCAAACAGCGCGCGAAAACGCGGCACCGCCGGTGTCTGTGGCACTTGCGCGCCATGGGTCGGCAGCCGCGATTGCTGCCAGCTCTGCCAGGCCAGATAGAACAGGTACAGCGCGCCGATGATTTTCAAGGCGCTGAACAACTGCTCGGAGGCCAGCAACAATGCGCCCAGGCCCAGAGCCGAGGCGCTCAACAGGCAGATCGAGGCAAACACTCCGCCCAGGAACGCCGGGTACGAACGGCGCAGGCCGTAGTTGAGGCTATTGCTGATCATCAACAGCGACAACGGCCCGGGGATCAGGATCACCACCAGTGCCGCACCACTGAACAACAGCCAGGTATCCAGGTTCATCTACATTTCTCCCTCTATGCAAAAGCCCCACCCGAAGGTGAGGCGGTTTTTCAGCCGTTCCCGAACTACAGGAAGATGAACTTGGCGATAAAGATCGCGCACAGCACCCACAGGCTGACAGAAATCTCACGGTACTTGCCGGTGCCTGCCTTGAGCGCCACGTAAGTGATAAAGCCCAAGGCAATCCCGTCGGCGACCGAGAAGGTCAACGGCATCATGATCGCGGTGACAATCGCCGGAATGCTGTCGGTGGCCTCATCCCAGTTGATATGGGCCATGCTCGCCATCATCAGCATCGCCACGTAAATCAGCGCACCGGCGGTGGCATACGCCGGAATCATTCCCGCCAGTGGCGCAAAAAACATCGCGGCCACGAACAGGATGCCCACGGTTACGGCGGTCAGCCCGGTGCGACCACCTGCGGCCACACCCGCCGCGCTTTCCACATAGCTGGTCACCGGCGGCACACCGACCATGGCGCCAAATACGCTGGAGGCACTGTCGGCCTTCAGCGCACGGGACAGGTTATCGATCTTGCCATCGGCGTTGACCAGTCCGGCCCGTTGCGCGACGCCCATCAGTGTACCCGCGGTGTCGAACATGTGTACAAAGAGAAAAGCAAATACCACGCTTATCATACTTACATTGAATACACCTTTTATGTCCATGGCCATCCATGTCGGCGCCAGGCTCGGTGGGGTTGAGAGAATGCCGTTGTAGTGCACCAGGCCCAGGCCCCAACCGGCGAGGGTCACGGCGATGATGCTGATCAGGATCGCGCCGAATACCCGGTGATAGCTGAGGATCGCAATCAACAGGAAGCACACGGCCGCCAGCAATGGCGCAGGCTCGTGCAGCGAACCGAGCTTGATCAAGGTGGCCGGGCTGTCGACGATAATGCCGGCGGTCTTCAGGCCGATCACCCCAAGGAACAAACCGACGCCTGCGCCCATGGCATGACGCAAGCTCACAGGGATGCTGTTGAGCAGCCATTCACGCACGCGCGACAGTGTCAGGCCCATGAACAGCACGCCGGAAATAAACACTGCGCCCAGCGCGGTTTCCCAGTGGTAGCCCATGGTGCCGACCACGGTGTAGGTGAAAAACGCATTCAGGCCCATACCCGGTGCCAAACCTACCGGCCAGTTGGCGTACAGCCCCATCAGCAGGCAGCCCAGCGCGGCGGCGATGCAGGTGGCGACGAACGCCGCACCGTGATCGATACCGGCGTCGGCCATGATGTTGGGGTTGACGAAGATGATATAGGCCATGGTGATAAAGGTGGTGAGGCCGGCAATCAGTTCGGTTCTCACTGTGGTGCCATGCAAGCGCAGTTTGAACAGGCGTTCCAGCCAGCCGCCTTGCGGTGGGGCGAGGTCCAGCGTAGGGGCTTCGGTTTTTTGGCTATCCACAGCAAGTACTCCTCAAGAGTTTTATTGTTATTTCCAGCGCCGGTCACAGAGGTGGGCAGCAGCGCTTTGAGGTACTGGCGGGTTTTGTTGACCAATAGGTCAGGAACTCGCACGAAGCGAATTATGCTTTTGTATACAAATAAAGCAAATAATGTTTTCTATTTTGTTTGCGAAAGGGGATGAAAGGCTGATGCGCGGGCGTTTCTTCGGCTTGTTGTGGCATAGGGTTAAGGTTGGCCGGCGAGGGCCTGGTTCACGGCTAGCCAGCCTGCCACGGCGTCTTCACCGGCTTCACTGAAAGCACGCTGCAACAGCTTCACCTGTTCGCGGCGCAACGACTGCTCAAAACGCTGGCCTTCTTCCGTCAGTTCCAGCAGGCGTTTGCGCTTGTCGGCCTCGGAGGCAACGCTGTCGACCAGGTGCATTTCCTGCAATTGGCGCAATGGAATGTTCAGCGCCTGCTTGCTCACCCCAAGCAACTCCAGCAGCTGCTTCACGCTCAAGGCGGGGTAACGCGCGATAAAAAATACGATGCGCTGATGCACGCGGCTCAGGCCGCGGCGCTCGAGCATTTCGTCGGCCTTGGCGGTAAAAGCCTGGTAGCCGAAGAAAAAGGCTTCCATGGCTTGTTGTTGGCTGCCCTGGTTTTTAAGGTCAAGCATATTGACGTATCCACGCGAGTCGTCGTAATTTCGGTCAACCAGTTTGACGTATTTGCCCCCGACTTCGCTACCGGTGACCCTATGGCCTTCTCTGAACGTGTTACGCGCCTCAAAAGCTCCTTGATCCGTGAAATTCTTGCGGCGGCCCAGCGCCCGCAAGTGATGTCGTTCGCCGGTGGCCTGCCCGCCGAAGCCATGTTGCCGGTACTGAATTGGGATGAACTGCCACTGAACATCGGCCAATACGGTATGAGCGAAGGCGAGCCGCAATTGCGTGAACTGCTCGCCGCCGAGGCCCGCGCCTTGGGCTTACCGTGCCAGGCCAGTCAGGTGCTGGTGGTCAGCGGTTCCCAGCAAACCCTCGACCTGGCGGCCAAGCTGTACATCGACAAGGGCACTGAAGTCTTGCTGGAAGGCCCGACCTACCTGGCTGCACTGCAAATTTTCCAATTGTTCGGCGCCGATTGCCTCACCGTGCAACTGGAGGCCGACGGCCCGAACCTGGCCGCGCTGCGCGCCAGCCTCGAACGCCATCGCCCGGCGTTCATCTACCTCATCCCGACCTTCCAGAACCCCTCGGCCGTGCGCTACAGCGAGACCAAGCGCGCAGCCGTGGCCGCCTTGCTCGATGAATTCGGCGTAACCCTGATCGAAGACGAGCCCTACCGCGAGCTGACATTCGACGGCGCCAGTGCGCAGCCCATCGCCGGGCGGTTGAAAAAAGCCAGCTGGATCTACACCGGCACCGTCTCCAAGACCCTGTTGCCGGGGTTGCGCGTCGGTTACCTGATCGCCAGCGAGGATTTGTTCCCGCACCTGCTCAAGCTCAAGCAATCGGCCGACCTGCACACCAACCGCATCGGCCAGTGGCAAGCGATGCAGTGGATCGGCACGCAAAAATACCAGCAACACCTGGCGCAGTTACGCGACTTTTACCGCGAACGTCGCGATGCCTTTCAGTCGGCTCTGGAGCGCCACTTTGGCGACCTGGCCGACTGGCAAGTGCCTCAAGGTGGATTATTCTTCTGGCTGACCTTGAAACAACCCCTCGACACCCGCACCTTGTTGGCGCAAGCATTGGATCAGGACGTGGCGTTCATGCCCGGTGAACCGTTCTTTTCCGAGCCCGATCAACACTTGGGTTCGTTGCGCCTCAATTTCAGCCATATCGACCCGGCCCGTCTGGACGAAGGTCTCAAACGCCTGGCTGCGGTGGTCCGTCAAGCACAGCACGCGCAAGCGGCATAAGGGGAGCCCCATGTACAAGGTTTATGGCGATTACAAGTCGGGCAACTGCTACAAGGTCAAATTGATGCTCAACCTGCTGGGCATCCCGTACCAATGGATCGATGTCGACATCCTCAAGGGCGACACCCAGACTGCCGAGTTCCTGGCCAAGAACCCCAATGGCAAGATCCCGGTGCTGGAACTTGAAGACGGCACTTGCCTGTGGGAGTCCAACGCGATTCTCAACTTCCTGGCCGATGGCAGCGAATTTTTGCCGTCCGAGCCACGCCTGCGCACGCAAGTGTTGCAGTGGCAGTTTTTCGAGCAGTACAGCCATGAACCGTATATTGCGGTGGCGCGGTTTATCCAGTTTTACCTGGGCTTGCCCGCAGACCGTCTTGAGGAATACAAGAAGCTGCACAAAGGTGGCTACAAGGCCCTCAAGGTCATGGAGCGCCAACTGCAACTGACCCCGTATCTGGTGGGCGATCAATTCTCCATCGCCGATGTGGCGTTGTATGCCTATACCCATGTGGCCGAGGAGGGTGGGTTTGAGCTGGACGCTTATCCGGGTGTGCAGGCGTGGCTGGCGCGGGTGGCGAGCCATCCAAAACATGTAGCGATGCTTGATTGAGTTCACGCGGTCAAAAATGTGGGAGCTGGCTTGTGTGGGAGCTGGCTCCGACATTGATAGTGTCCAGTTTCAGTTCGATGTTGTGCCAGACAGCTCATCACTCAGCAGCTCAAAGCAACGCTGCGCCGCCGGGCTGAGGCCCATCCCGCTGCGACTGATCAACCCGATCTCGCGGTTCACGCCGGGATGGTCAATATTGATGCGCTTCAACCCCTGCAAACTGTCCGCCGCCGACTCCGGCAACACGCTGATGCCCAGCCCCTGGCGCACCAACGCCAGCACCGTCGACATGTAGTTGGCTTCCATGCCGGCATTCATTGTCAGCCGTGTCTGATCAAACAACGCGTCCACCTGCTCACGCACACTGCTGTCGCGCCCGGTGAGGATGATCGGCTGGTCCGCCAATTGCTCCAAGGTCAGTTGGCGATGGTGGGCGAGGGGATGTTCCAGTGGCACAAACGCACACAACCGATCATTGAGTACCGGCAAAAACACCAGGCCGTGGCTCAGCCGTGCGCGCACACCAATGCCAAAGTCCACCACGCCTTCGCGCACCTGTGCATGAATGCGATGGGCGACCAGGTCATGCAAACGTACTTCGATGCCGGCAAAGCGTTCGCGAAACAGGCGCAAGGCCGGCGGCAGGGCGCCGGCGCACACCGAGGGCAGTGCGGCGATGGTGACCACGCCGCGGCGCAGGGCGGCGAGGTCGCGCGAGCCAGTGACGATGTTGTCCAGGTCCAGCAACAGTTTTTCCATGGGGCCGCGTGCGTCCTCGCCGGCGGCGGTAATGCTCACATGACGAGGGCTGCGGTCGAGCAGGGCGACACCAAGCCAGTCTTCGAGTTGTTGCACCTGCACCGTCAGGGCTGAGGGCGATAAGTGCAACTCGTTGGCGGCCTTGGTGAAACTGCCGGTACGGGCTACGGCTAAAAAGGCTTGTATGTGTTGGATACTGTTCTTCATTTTGTTTTTCCGAACGTGCCAGGCCGAATATTCCAATTTACAAAGACTAACCTGCTTCCAATACTCCAGGGAAAACAATAACCGGCCACCAAGGCCGCTCTGGAGTAACCCATGCTCGCAACCCTGGGTGTCATCACCATCCTGTGCCTGCTCGCTGCCGTCATGAGCAAACGCCTGTCGCCACTGGTGGCGCTGATCGCCTTGCCGATCATCGCCGCACTGCTCGGCGGTTTCGGCCTGCAAACCAGCGCCTTCATCATTACCGGAATCAAGAACGTCGCCCCAGTGGTGGGCATGTTTGTGTTCGCGATTCTGTTTTTCGGGATCATGACCGACGCCGGCATGCTCGATCCCATCATTGATCGCATCCTGCGCACCGTAGGTACGCGTCCTACGCGGATTGTGGTCGGCACCGCGACCCTCGCGCTGCTGGTGCACCTGGACGGCTCCGGGGCGGTGACGTTTCTGGTGACGGTGCCGGCGATGCTGCCGCTGTATACGCGGCTGGGCATCGACAAGCGCATCCTTGCGTGTGTCTGTGCCATGGCCGCCGGGGTCAATTTCCTGCCGTGGACCGGCCCGGTGCTGCGCTCGTCGGCGGCCTTGCATGTGCCGGTGGCCGACCTGTTCCAGCCGCTGATCCCGGTGCAGATTGTCGGCCTGGTCTTCGTGTTTGCCTGCGCCTGGTGGCTGGGCTGTCGTGAAGAAAAACGCCTGGGCCTGGGCGCCGGTTCCTCGGTGGAGGCGGTACCGCAACGGGTGCTCAGCGACGAGGACATCAAGCTGCGGCGCCCACGGCTGTTCTGGGTCAACCTGTTGCTGACCGTGCTGGTAATGGTGGTGATGATTGCCGGCTGGGTCGACCCGGTGGTGATGTTTATGCTCGGCACCGTGGTGGCGCTGTGCATCAACTACCCGAATGTGGATGCCCAACGGGCGCGCATCGATGCCCATGCGAAAACCGCCCTGACCATGGCCAGTATCCTGCTCGCCGCTGGCGTGTTCACCGGCATCATGCAAGGCACTGGCATGCTCAAGGCGATTGCCGAGGTGGCGGTCGCACAGATTCCCGCCGGCCACGGCAAGTTGATCCCGGCGGTGGTGGGCTTTATTTCCATGCCGTTGAGCATGTTGTTTGACCCCGATTCCTACTATTTCGGCGTGATGCCGGTGATCGCCGAGGTCGGCAAAGCCCTGGGCGTCGACCCGCTGCAAGTGGCCCAGGCCTCGTTGCTGGGCGTACACACCACCGGTTTCCCGGTCAGCCCGCTGACGCCTGCGACCTTCCTGCTGGTGGGCCTGTGCAAGATCGAACTGGCCGATCACCAGCGCTTCACTATTCCGTTTCTGTTTGCTGCGTCGGTGTTGATGACCCTGACCGCATTGCTCCTGGGAGTGATTTGAGATGAAAACCTTGCGCATCGGTTCCGGCGCCGGCTACTCCGGCGACCGTATCGAGCCTGCCGTGGAACTGGCCGAACAGGGCGACCTGGATTACCTGGTGTTCGAATGCCTGGCCGAACGCACCATTGCCCTGGCGCAACAGGCGCGTATCAGCGACCCGCAGGGCGGTTACGACCCACTGCTGAGCGAGCGTATGCGCCGGGTGTTGCCATTTGTTGGCTTGAAGGGCCACCGTCGCCTGCGGGTAATTACCAATATGGGCGCGGCCAACCCCGTGGCGGCGGCCGTTGAAGTGCGGCGCATTGCCAACGAGTTGGGCCAGGACCTCAAGGTCGTGGCGGTGGTAGGCGATGACGTGCTGGATGTTTTACAGCCCGAGCAACGCCTGGATAACGGCCAGACCGTTGGCTCTTTGGGCGAGCGGCTGATATCCGCTAACGCCTACCTGGGCGTCGACGGCATCCTTGAAGCCTTGCGCGCCGATGCCGATGTGGTGATCACCGGGCGCGTGGCCGACCCGTCGCTGTTTTTGGCGCCGCAGATGTTTGAGTTCGGCTGGGCTGCGGACGACTGGCAGCGGCTGGGGCGCGGCACGTTGGTCGGGCATTTGCTGGAATGTGCGGGCCAGGTCAGCGGCGGTTATTTTGCCGATCCCGGCTTCAAGGATGTGGATGAGCTGGCACGCCTGGGTTTCCCGTTGGCTGAAATCGATGCCGATGGCGAAGCTGTGATCACCAAGGTGGCAGGCACCGGCGGGCGGGTCAGCCGTGCGACCTGCACCGAGCAGATGATCTACGAAGTACACGACCCGGCGGCTTACTTGACGCCGGACGTGACGGCAGACTTTTCCCAAGTGAGCTTTGTGGAGGAGGGCGTGGATCGCGTCCGTGTCCAAAACGCCAGTGGTCGCGCTCGGCCTGAACAGTTAAAGGTCAGCGTGGGTTACCTGGACGGATGGATCGGTGAAGGGCAGATGTCCTACGGCGGCCCAGGCGCGGTCGCACGGGCTGAGTTGGCGCGGGATATCGTACTCAAGCGCCTGGAACTGATGGGCGTAAAGATGCAAGAGCTACGCGCCGAGCTGATTGGCATGGATTCATTGCACGGCCCACGCAGCAGCGTCGAGCCCTGGGAAGTGCGTCTGCGCGTGGCCGCCCGTTGTGAAAATCGCAGCGAAGCGGTGCGGGTTGGCAATGAAGTGGAGACCCTCTACACCAATGGTCCGTCGGGCGGCGGCGGCGCGAGTAAAAGTGTGCGCCAGGTGGTGGCAGTAGCGTCGTTATTGCTGCCCCGCAGCGTGGTCAACCCGAGGATCGAAGCATGAAACTTCACACACTGGCCCATTCCCGTACCGGCGATAAGGGCGACACTTCGAACATCTCGATCATCGCCTACCGCGCCGAGGATTATCCGTTGCTGTGCGAACAGCTCACGCCCGAGCGCGTCGCCACGTTTTTTGCCGGCTTGCGTGAGCCGGGCGCAGCGCCGGTGCGGCGTTATGAATTGCCCAACGTGCAGGCGCTGAACTTCGTGCTGCCGGGGATCCTGCGCGGCGGCGTGACCCGCTCGCTGGCGCTGGACGCCCATGGCAAGTGCCTGGGCTCGGCCTTATTGGATCTGGTAATACTGACTTAATTACACAGCCAAACAAATGTGGGAGCTGGCTTGCCTGCGATAGCATCAACTCAGTCTACCTGAATCACCGAGGTGCCTGTATCGCAGGCAAGCCAGCTCCCACACAAGCCAGCTCCCACTTGGGGTCTTCAGCGGCTGTCAGACCGCGGCAAACCGCTTGTCGAGGTAATCAATGATTACCTTGGAATCATACATCCAGGTGGTCTGGCCATTCTCTTCGATACGCAGGCACGGCACTTTGATCTTGCCGCCTTGCTCCAGCAGGGTCTGGCGATCCTGTTCGTTGTTTTTCGCGTCCTTGAGCGCCACCGGCACATTCAGGCGGTGCAGGGTGCGGCGAGTCTTCACGCAAAACGGGCAGGCGTGAAACTGATACAGCGTCAGTTCCTTGGCCGCCGCGTTGACCTGTGCCTGTTGCTCGGCAGAACGCTGCTTTTTGCGCGGGCGGGTCAGGAAGTCGCCCGCGATGATGATTTGGCCGAGACCCACTCGAAGTGCTTTGACGAACATGGCTGAAAACCTCTTGCCCATGAAGAAGGGGCCGCAGCTTACCTGAATTTCGCGGGCGGAAAAAAACCGGCGATGAACGCCGGCTTTTCCTTACGCAGCCTGTTACTTGATCAGGCTGAGGAATTCGCTGCGGGTGGCCGCGTTTTCGCGGAACTCACCCAGCATCACCGAAGTGATCATCGACGAATTCTGTTTCTCCACACCGCGCATCATCATGCACATGTGCTTGGCTTCGATCACCACCGCCACGCCCAGGGCGCCAGTCACTTGCATCACTGCATCGGCGATCTGGCGGCTGAGGTTTTCCTGGATCTGCAGGCGGCGCGCATACATGTCGACAATCCGCGCAACCTTCGACAGGCCCAGCACTTTGCCGCTTGGGATATACGCCACATGCGCCTTGCCGATAAACGGCAGCAGGTGGTGTTCGCACAGCGAGTACAACTCGATGTCCTTGACCAGCACCATTTCGCTGTTGTCGGAGCTGAACAAGGCACCGTTGGTGACTTCTTCCAGCGTCTGTTCATAGCCGCGGCAAAGGTACTGCATCGCCTTGGCGGCACGCTTTGGCGTGTCGAGCAGGCCCTCGCGGGAAACGTCCTCGCCGAGCTGGCCGAGGATCGCGGTGTAATTCTGTTCCAGGGACATGAAACTACCTGTGGGATTTTCGCAAAGCGCAAGGTTACGGTGGCGGGCACATCGCTGCAAGCCTGACGATGGCACTTGTTACTCGTCGCGCCCTTCCATCATGGTGCGCTTGAGCATCACATACACCGCACCGGCGCCGCCGTGGCGGGCCTGGCAGGAGGTAAAACCGAGTACCTGGGCATGCTGGCGCAGCCAGGTATTGACGTGGCTCTTGATCATGGGACGCTTGCCGTCCAGGCGCACGGCCTTGCCGTGGGTGACGCGCACGCAGCGGATTTCGAATTTGGTCGCTTCGGCCAGGAAGGCCCAAAGGGTTTCGCGGGCTTTTTCCACGTTCATGCCGTGCAGGTCGAGGCTGCCTTCGAACGGGATCTGGCCGATCTTGAGCTTGCGCATCTGGCTTTCCTGCACGCCGTCGCGAGCCCACATCAGCTCGTCTTCGGGGCCTACATCGATCACGAACTGGTCGGACAGGCCATCCACCGTGGTGGCGTCGGTGCGCACGGTCGCGGCCTGGCGCAACTTGGCGATCTGCGCCCGGTCGGCCTTGGGTTTACCGGTGTCGGCACGATCATGCTTGATCGGCTTGACGCCGCGCAGCTCGTTTTTGAACAGGGAAAAATCGTCGTCTTGCATGTGAGCCTCCGCGAAGGGCGGGCAGTTTACCTAAATCGCGGCGGCCAGGGCGCAGGAAACGCTATCCAAACGCCATCAGCCGTGCTTTTTCATCAAGTGCGAAGCGATGTTCAGTGACAGCGGCTGACGCATTTTCCGACGGCTACGACGCCATAACCACACACCCAACCACAGCACCAGCAGTCCGATTACCAACAGGATAGTCGAACCGCCGGGGCTGGCATTCAACTCGCCAAGGGCCGGCGAATGACCAAACAGGCCGGCGCCACCAGCGCCGGCCAACAGCAAACCTACAATGGCCAGCAACGCGGCAAAGCCGGCTACCAGGCGCAGACGCCAATTGCTCGGGCCTTTGGGGCGCAAGCGACGAGCGTCAAAACCATCGGATATCTTCATTCCGACCTTTCCTCCAGGGTATCGGCCCTTCGACCGGAAGATACACAGGTTGTTCCGACAGCAGCGGTAAATGCGCCAAATGAGAGGGCTTTGCGGATGAGCGGGGCAATAAATACGCCGCTCATCTCAAGGGCGATCAGATCAGATCTTTGGTCAACGCGAGGGTGGCGAAGTTGTCAGCCATGATGGCCATTTCAGTTTGCTGTACGTGCTCGGCGCTCAGGATGCCACCTTTGTAAGGCAGGTCACGGGTGGCGCAGGCGTCTTCCACCAGGGTGCAGCGAAAGCCCAGGTTCTTGGCGGCGCGCACGCTGGTGCTGACACTGGAGTGGCTCATGAAACCGCAGACGATCAAATCCAGGGAGCCGAGGTCTTGCAGGTGTTTCTCCAGGCCGGTGCCATGGAACGCGCTGGGCAGCAGTTTGCCGATGATGGTTTCATCGCCTTGGGGTTCCAGGCCAGGAATAAACTCGCCGCGCTCGCCCTGCGGGTCGAACAGGCCCCCGACGGTGCCAAGGTGACGTACATGCACGATCGGGCGCCCGGCATTACGCGCGGCTGTCACAAGCTGCTTGATGTTGTCGACCGCCGCGTCCATGCCGGACAGGGCGAGTGGGCCGCTGAGGTATTCCTTCTGGGCGTCGATGATCACGAGGGTCGCATGGTTCAGGTTGGCTGCTGCGTAACCGCGACCGCTGAGTTGAAACATCGTCTTTGGAACGGACATTCTGGGGCTCCTGTGAGGGGGGCTTTTGTCACATTGTCCACTGGCTGAGCGGTTCTGTGAATCGCTACCATCGTAAGGTACGCCGTTGTTGACGTGCAGCCATGTCAAGAGGTGGGCTTGATCAGCGCAATGATGGCAATTTGAATGATTTCCGACAGATGGTGAAGGGTTTTCGTACATCGTCGGTACAGGCGAAGGCTGTTAGAATCGCCAGTCGTTTTTTCCAGGAGCTTGCCCCCGTGATTACCTCCCGCCTGCGCACGTTGCGCGACCACATCCGTTGGGCTGTCAGCCGTTTCCATGGGGAAGACCTGTTTTTCGGGCATGGCACCGACAATGCCTGGGACGAAGCCCGGCAATTGGTGCTCGGCGCCTTGCACCTGCCTTGGGAAATTGCCGACAGCTACCTGGACTGCAACCTCGAAGAAGAGGAAGTCGCCCATGTGCAGCGCTTGCTGCACAAGCGTATCCACGAGCGTGTCCCTACCGCCTACCTGTTGAAGGAAGCCTGGTTCTGCGGCATGTCGTTTATTGTCGATGAGCGCGTGTTGATCCCGCGTTCACCGATTGGCGAGTTGATCGAAAACCGCTTCGAGCCATGGCTGGCCCAGCCGCCGGCGCGCATTCTCGACCTGTGCACCGGCTCCGGTTGCATCGGCATCGCCTGTGCCTACGAGTTCCAGGACGCCGAAGTGGTGCTGGGCGACTTGTCCTTCGAAGCCTTGGAAGTGGCTAACCAGAACATTGAGCGTCATGGTGTCGATGAACGCGTCTACACCGTGCAGGGCGACGGCTTCGATGGCCTGCCGGGCCAGCGTTTTGACTTGATCGTGTCCAACCCGCCGTACGTGGATGCCGAAGACTTCGCCGACATGCCGGATGAGTACCAGCACGAGCCGGAACTGGGCCTGGCCTGCGGCGACGATGGTCTGAACCTGGTGCGACGCATGCTGGCCGAGGCCGCCGACCACCTGACCGAGAAGGGCTTGCTGATTGTTGAAGTCGGCAACAGCCAAGTGCACGTCGAAGCGCTGTACCCGGAAGTCGACTTTGCCTGGCTGGACTTCCAGCGCGGCGGGCACGGTGTGTTCATGCTGACGGCTGAGCAGTGCCGGGCGCATCAGGCGGTGTTTGCGGCGCGGGTTTAACTTCATTCCGCAATAGGAACGCGATCAGTGTGGGAGCCGACAAGCCAGCTCCCACATTTGGAATGCATTCCAACCTTTCAGCGGTGTGTGGCAATCCAGATCAACAGCCCCGCCTGAAACACCGTAAACGCCACCAGGCACGTAATGGTAAAGCGCAGCCCACTGTCCTCGCGCTTGAACTTGGTGACCTTTTCTTCTTCCTTGCGCAGCTTCACTTCATGCTCGGCCAGGTTCTGCTCGGCCTGCTGCAGCATTTGCGCAGCTTCGAGGATCTCCACGTACTGCACCTTCTCGGTGTTCCAGCTGTCCAGCACTTCGCTGACTTTGCCGGGTTGCACGGTTCCTTTGAGGTGCTGCACATCGGCGTAGGCCACATCAAAACCCTGGATGCGCAGGAAATGATCGCGACGCAGGCGCGTGGCTTCGTTGAGTGCATCCTTGTTGGCGAGGTCCACGCCGTCTACGCGGTAATGTGACCACTTCTTTTTCGCCCACGCGGCGGCCTGTGCCACCAGAAAGCGTCCCAGGCCACGGTTGGCCGGTTCAATTTCCAGGCTGTTACCCGGGCCGAAGTGCACACGGTGCGTCTCGTGATCGACCCAGATATCCAGGTGGTTCTGCTCGCGGCGCACACGTTGGCCGGGCAACTGGATCACCATGCGTAACAGGCTGTGTTTCTTGTCATGGCGTTCGGTATAGCCAAACTGTACGAACCGCAGCGGCCGTGCGCCGGTGGCACGATCAGTGGCCAGGGGCGCCAGGCGCAGCATCTTGAAGTGTTCGGCCTGAACGTCCGCCCACGGCAGGGCCGCGGCCTCGACAGCCTCGGGTTTTTCGGCCGGGGTGTCGGCGGTAGATTCGGGTGTTGCTTCGGTGGTAGTCATGCGGCGCGATCCTGTCCAAGCCCGGCGAGCCGACAGTCTTTTTACTGTCGACTCTGGGCTTATCGGCCGTTTTATTCAGGACTGGAGGCAAATAATCGCTTAACGGGGTTGAAGTCCGTCGATAAAGCGCACGATGCGTTGGCCCAGCTCGGCGGCGAGGGGCAGTTTGGGGTCGTTGTACGACTCAAGCTGTTCCTTTACATCCTTGGGCACGATGCGCATCACGTGGTTCATGCCTTGAATCACGCTCAGTTGCGCGTCGGGCTTGGCCGCTTGCAACTGCTGGGCATCCGCCACGCCGACCTGGATATCGTTGGTGCCCTGGATGATCAGAGCCGGCATGTTCAGTTTGGCGAAGGCGGCCGACGGGTCGGCACGAAACAGGCTGATCAGGTACGGCTGCACACTGGGGCGGAAAATGCCTTCCAGCGGGCGCGGTACATCGGCATCCACTTGGCCGGCCTTAAGGTGGTCGAGAATTTCATTGCTGCGCAGCAACAGGGCAGGGGGCAGATGATCGGCCAGTTGCTGGCGGATCACCTGGTCCACCGGCCGGGCGCTGCCGGACAGCGAAATAACCCCGGCCGGGTCGAGTTGCGGCGCGGCGAGGGTGGCGACCAGCGCACCTTCGCTATGGCCCAGCACGATCAACTGGCCCATGCGGCTGTCGGCCTTGAGCAGCTTGCCCCAGGCCACCGCATCGGCCACATAGGCGTCCAGGGTGAGGTTGCGTTCGTCGGGGGTGGCGGCCAGGCTCGCGGCCACGCCGCGTTTGTCGTAGCGCACGCTGGCGATGTTATTGCGCGCCAGCACCCAGGCCAGGCGCTTGAGGCTGTCGTTGCGCGCACCATCGGCGCTGTTGCCGTTGCGGTCGGTGGGGCCGGAGCCGGCGATGATCAGCACCACGGGCACGGGCTTGTCGGATTTTGGCAGCAGCAGCGAACCAAACAGCTCGCCGCTGCCGGTGTCCAGGCTGATCGGCCGTTGCAGCACGACGGGGGAGGCGGCGAAGCCAAGGCTGGAAAACAGGGTAAGGGTCAAAAGCAAAACTCGCAGCATCATCACGCCATCATCAGGAAGGTGCCGGTTGGACCAACGTCTACCGGTAAGGTTTCGAGGATGAACTACTCGGTTAGCCTGCGTATACTGGCTGCCTTAAGTTATTACGGTTGAGTTGATTCAACTGATTTCACGGAGCGCCCTGCATGTCCGGCAATACCTTCGGCAAGCTGTTCACTGTCACCACCGCGGGCGAAAGCCATGGCCCGGCGTTGGTCGCCATTGTCGACGGCTGCCCGCCAGGCCTCGAGTTGTCTCTGGAAGACCTGCAGCGTGACCTCGACCGCCGCAAGCCCGGCACCAGCCGCCATACTACCCAGCGCCAGGAGCCCGACGAAGTCGAGATTCTTTCCGGCGTGTTCGAAGGTCGCACCACCGGCTGCGCCATTGGCCTGTTGATCCGCAACACCGACCAGAAGTCCAAGGACTACTCGGCGATCAAGGACCTGTTCCGCCCGGCCCACGCCGACTACACCTACCACCACAAATACGGTGAGCGCGACTACCGTGGCGGTGGCCGCAGCTCGGCGCGTGAAACCGCCATGCGCGTGGCCGCCGGTGCCATCGCCAAGAAATACCTGGCCACCCAGGGCATCGTGATCCGTGGCTACATGAGCCAATTGGGCCCGATTGAGATCCCGTTCAAGACCTGGGACAGCGTCGACGACAACGCCTTCTTCAGCCCCGACCCGGACAAGGTGCCGGAACTGGAAGCCTATATGGACCAGTTGCGCCGCGATCAGGATTCGGTGGGTGCCAGGATTACCGTGGTCGCCGAAGGCGTCAAACCGGGCCTGGGCGAGCCGATCTTCGACCGCCTCGACGCCGAGCTGGCCCACGCGCTGATGAGCATCAATGCGGTCAAGGGCGTGGAGATCGGCGCCGGTTTTGCCTGTGTCGCCCAGCGCGGCACCGAGCATCGCGATGAAATGACGCCGCAAGGTTTCCTCAGCAATAACGCGGGCGGCATCCTCGGCGGTATTTCCTCCGGCCAGCCGATTGTTGCGCACCTGGCGCTCAAGGCCACGTCGAGCATCACCACGCCGGGCCGTTCGATCGATGTGCATGGCAACCCGGTGGACGTGATCACCAAGGGCCGCCACGACCCGTGCGTGGGCATCCGCGCCACGCCGATTGCCGAGGCGATGATGGCCATCGTGTTGATGGACCACCTGCTGCGCAACCGTGGGCAAAACGCCGATGTGCAGGTGAGTACGCCGGTGTTGGGCCAGCTGTGACGGTGTGTGGCGAGCGAGCTTGCTGTGGCGAGGGAGCTTGCTCCCGCTGGGCTGCGCAGCAGCCCCCCACAATATGACGCAAAGCCTCCCATACTGGCGCCTCTCCAGCTTCTACCTCTTCTACTTCGCCCTGCTCGGGGCGACGGCGCCGTTCCTGGCGCTGTACTTCGACCACCTGGGGTTCTCCAGCGCGCGTATCGGCGAGCTGGTGGCCATCCCCATGCTGATGCGCTGCGTGGCGCCCAACCTGTGGGGCTGGCTCGGCGACTACACCGGCCGGCGCCTGGCCATCGTGCGTTTTGGCGCGGTGTGTACCCTGGCGAGTTTCTCGCTGATCTTCTTCAGCAAAACCTACGCCTGGCTGGCCCTGGTGATGGCACTGCATGCGTTCTTCTGGCACGCGGTGTTGCCGCAGTTTGAAGTGATCACGCTTGCGCACCTGCAAAAGCAAACCGCGCGCTACAGCCAGATCCGCCTGTGGGGCTCCATCGGTTTTATCCTCACCGTGGTGATCATGGGCCGCCTGTTCGACGGGCTGAGCCTGGACATTTACCCGGTGGTGGTCGTGGTGATCATGGCCGGCATTATTGGCGCCAGCCTGTGGGTGCCGAACGCGCAGCCCGCCGTCCAGGGCAATCGCCTGGCCGGTGACGGTTTCCTCAAGCAATTGCGCAGCCCCGGCGTACTGGCGTTTTATGCCTGCGTGGCCTTGATGCAAATGAGCCATGGCCCGTATTACACGTTCCTGACCCTGCACCTTGAACATTTGGGTTATAGCCGTGGCGTGATCGGCATGCTGTGGGCGCTGGGTGTGGTCGCGGAGGTGCTGATGTTCCTGGCCATGAGCCGGATCCTGACGCGTTTTTCGGTGCGGCGGGTGCTGCTGGCCAGTTTCGTGTTGGCGGCTATCCGCTGGTTGCTGCTGGGGTCATTCGCTGAAATCTTCTGGGTATTGCTGCTGGCGCAAGTGCTGCACGCCGCCACGTTCGCCAGCTTTCATGCGGCCGCCATCGCCTTTGTACAACGCAGTTTCGGCGCCAGACAACAAGGCCAGGGCCAGGCGCTGTATGCCGCGCTGGCCGGCACCGGGGGCGCGTTGGGCGCCCTTTACGCCGGCTACAGCTGGAACCTGTTGGGGCCGACCCTGACCTTCAGCATCGCCAGCGTCGCCGCCCTGGCCGCCGCCATTATCATTGGCCTTCGATTGCAAGAACCGACTACAGGAACCGAGCAATGAGTTATGTCGCTGTTTACGCTGCCGCCACACCGGATACCCCGAACAAGGTCCTGACCCATTTCGACGATATCGTCTCGACGCTGGCCGACCACGGTGTGCGTTTTGCGCGCTGGCAGCCGGCGCCGATTGAGAAGGGCGCCAGCGACGCAGACATGATCGCCGCGTACCAGCCGCAGATCGACGCCCTTGGCTACGCCGCCGTGGAGGTGCTTAGGGCGGCGGGCGATCTGGCACAGAACATTGAACTGCGTGCGCAATTCCTCAGTGAACGCCGCTACAGCGAAGACGAAGTGCGTTTCTTCGTCGCAGGCCAAGGCCTGTTCAACGTGCACGTGGGCGACTATGTGTATGCCGTACGTTGTGAGAAAAATGACCTGCTGGTGATTCCGGCCGGCGTGCCGCATTGGTTTGACATGGGCGAGAACCCGCACTTTGTCACCTTGCGTTTGTTCAACACAGCTAAAGGCTGTGAGCCTCAACTCACCGGCGATGCTATTGCCGATGGCTTCCCGGGCTTGGACGACTAAGCACAGATATTTAAATGTTCAACCCAGGCAAGTTGGAAGTTGTTGTGGGAATAAGCCTGATTATCTGTAAGGCGTAGCTGTTTCTGCTGCGCCCTGTGCTTTCAATCCATTCGTTATGTAACTCTCTGCAGACTCGATGTTTATATCACCTGTCAATAGCAGGAATCCGAAAGGTGATAGGGCATCCACTACAAAAGGAGAGAGCACAATGAGTGGCCCAGAACAGTCGTGTCGCACGCCGGTGGACGCGCCGATGACCGTTAGAAGACGTCTGAGCCTGGGCGGCAAGCCCCTCACCCCGACAGAGCTGGAAATTTTGCGCTGGGCCTCGGAAGGCAAGACCGTCTGGGAAATCAGTCAGATCCGGGCAACCTCTGAAGCCACGGTGAAATTCCATCTGCGCAATATCTACGGCAAGCTGGAAGTCACCAACCGCGTACAGGCGATGAATGAGGCCAGCCGACAAGGCTTGTGCTGAAGCCACACAAAAAAGGGCCGCGACGCCTGTAAGCGTCGCGGCCCTTTTTGGTTATCGGTGGTTTATGCCGAGTGGTAGGTCGGCAGGGCAAAGCGGTTCTGGCTTTGCAGCATCGAAATCTGTGGCAGCTCACTGGCTTGTTCGGCCAGGTCGCGGCGGATGGCGCTGATCACCCAGGTCAGTTGGTCAGCGGTGTGCAGCTGTTGATACGAGATCGAACGCTTGACCTGTTTGCCTTCGCTGTTGCGCAGGGTCAGCAGGATACCGCCGTCTGGACGTGGCTGAGTGGTGACGTCGTATTGGGAGAATACAGAAGCGAATTTATCTTGGATCAGGCTCATGTCTATCAGCTCCGTTGGCTCAAGTTGGCAAGCATGGAGAGATAGGTGCAGTGATTGTGCCAGTATTGGATATCTGAAAAAGTCGTTATAAATCAATTAGTTAAAAATTTTACAGATTTTCGGTTTCGTGCAATTTGCATGAATGGCCATCGTGCATCCTGCATTTTGCGTTATTCGCGCCAGCTGTTTCAGGTCAGCCTCGAAGATAAAGACCGCCTCGGTTGGGCAAAATTCCTTTTCGGTGGAAGCCGACTCGGGATACAAAACTTTTCAAATCCCGCATGTACAGTCAAAGAATGGCAGGCGTATTTTCCCGCATGGCATTCGGCATCTGCCTATAGGGCTGCCGCTATGTCTGGATCATACGAAGAATAAGAAAAAGGACGTTCCGCCATGAGCCATCAGCAAGACGACATGATCACGTGGGGCAAGCTCTTACGTAAGGTGCCTGCGATTGTTCGAGCTTTGCCACGCGTAGTGCGTGGCATGCGCGCCGCGAATGTCACCGACCCCGCGCAGCCTTGTGGCCTCGGTTGGCACTTTGAACAGGCTGCGTTGCGCAACCCCGACGGCGCGGCGTTGTTGTACGGCGACAGCGTGCTCAGCTACCGCGAAGCCAACCAGCGCGCCAATCGTATCGCGCATTACCTGCATGAGCAGGGCATCGGCAAAGGTGATGTGGTCGCGCTGTTTATTGAAAATCGCCCGGAACTGCTCCTCAGCGTACTGGCCGTGGCCAAGCTGGGCGGTATCTGCGCCATGCTCAACACCGCGCAAACCCAGGCGGCGCTGGTGCACAGCCTTCACCTGGTGAACCCGGCGGCGATCGTGGCAGGTGCAGAATTGGTAGACGCCTATGCGGTGGTGCGCGAGCAAGTGTCGATTGCGGCCGAGCGCAGCTGGTTTGTGGCGGATCAGTCCTCAAACGCGGTGCCGCTGGGCTACACCGACCTGATGGCCGCCAGCGCTGACAGCCCGGTGGACAACCCGGCCAGCAGCGGACAAATCTTCTTCAACGACCCGTGCTTCTATATCTACACCTCCGGCACTACCGGTTTGCCCAAGGCCGGCATCATGAAGCACGGGCGCTGGACCAAGACGGCGGTGAGTTTCGGCAGCATCGCCCTCGACATGGGGCCGCACGACGTTCTGTATTGCACTTTGCCGCTGTACCACGCCACGGGCCTGTGCGTGTGCTGGGGTTCGGCGATTATCGGCGCATCGGGTTTCGCCATCCGGCGTAAATTCAGCGCCAGCCAGTTCTGGGACGATGCGCGCAAATTCAACGCAACCACCCTGGGGTATGTCGGTGAACTGTGCCGCTACCTGCTGGACCAGCCGCCCAGTGCGCAGGATCGCGACAATAAAGTCACCAAGATGGTCGGCAATGGCTTGCGTCCCGGTGTCTGGGCGCAGTTCAAGCAGCGTTATGGCGTCGAGCACATCTGCGAGCTGTATGCCGCCAGCGACGGCAACATCGGTTTTACCAATGTGCTGAATTTCGATAACACCATCGGCTTTTGCCTGCAGCATTGGGCGCTGGTGGAGTACTCCCACGAAACCGGTGAGCCGCTGCGTGGCAGCGATGGTTTCCTGCGTAAGGTGCAAACTGGCGGGCAGGGCTTGCTGCTGGCCAGGATCGATGAAAAGTCGCCGTTCGACGGCTACACCGACCCGGAAAAGAACCGCAAGGTGGTGCTCACGGACGTGTTCGAGAAGGGTGACCGCTACTTCAATACTGGCGACTTGCTACGCAGTATTGGCTTTGGCCATGCGCAATTTGTCGACCGACTGGGCGATACGTACCGTTGGAAGGGCGAAAACGTCTCCACCACCGAAGTGGAAAACGTGTTGCTGCAGCACCCGCAGATCGCCGAAGTGGTGGCCTATGGCGTCGAGATCGAGAACACCAATGGCCGCGCAGGCATGGTCGCCATCACGCCAAGCGAGTCCTTGGCGGCCCTGGACATGCGTGAGCTGTTGCAGTTTGCCCACGGCCAGTTGCCGCACTATGCGGTGCCGTTGTTTTTGCGCATCAAGGTCAAGATGGAAACCACCGGCACCTTCAAATACCAGAAGGTCAAGCTCAAGGAGGAAGCCTTCGACCCGGACAAGGCCGGTAACGACCCGGTGTACGCGTGGCTGCCCGGCTCCGACAGTTATGTACCGGTCACCGGGCTATTACTGGCGCAGATCCAGGGCGGGCAGTTCCGTTATTGATTCTGGCTATGAATGCTTTTGACAAAAAAGCCATGACAGCGGGGAACTCCCTCGCGACACTGAGCGCCTTATACACATTCGCAGACAAGGAGCCCCCGCATGTCAGACCAGCCCAAACAAATGACCGACGATGAAGCCGCCGAATTCGCCGAGCAGGTTTTTGATGTGGCCCGCAAAGGCGATGCAGCGATGCTGGCTGCGCTGCTGGCCAAAGGCTTGCCGGCCAATTTTCGTAATCACAACGGCGACACCTTATTGATGCTCGCTGCCTACCACGGCCATGTCGAAGCGGTAAAAGTGTTGCTCGAGTTCAAAGCCGACCCACTGATTGCCAACGACAAAAATCAGCTGCCGATCGCCGGTGCAGCTTTCAAAGGCAACCTGCCGGTGGTGAAGGCGTTGATCGACGGCGGCGCGCCGGTGGATGCAACCTCCCCGGACGGGCGCACAGCGCTGATGCTGGCCGCTATGTTCAACCGCGTTGAAATGGTCGACTACCTGCTCGGCCAGGGCGCCAACCCCAAGGCCGTCGATGCCCAGGGCGCGACCGCGCTGGCTGCCGCGCAAACCATGGGCGCGGCGGATACGGCGGCACGGTTGCAGAAACTAGTGTAGGCTACGCGCCCTCAAAAACCAGCCCGCCACAGGACCTTCCCATGCAAACCGCCCTCGTCGAACTTATCAGCAAAATCAGCGCCGGCGTCATGGGCGAGGACGAGGTGGCGCGCATCGCCACAGAAGCCGCCCAAGCCTACGCGGACCCGGTGGCGTTTCTGGCGGCGAACCCGGATATCAACTACGACGACACGTTCCCTATCCCTCTGGGTGAGTGGGTAGTGGTTGGCAGCCTGCCGGACACGGTGCTGTTCCAGGCCGACACCTATGGCGATCTGTTCGCGCAGATCGTCGCCTCGTTCGGCCCGGGCGTGGCGTTCAACCTCAAGCCCAAGCAGTTGGCCAAGACCGAAGACCTCACCGCGCTGAACCGCATCCAGATCCAGATGAGCGCGTTGAGCCCCGAAGATGGCGGCTATGTGTTGCTTAACTTCAGCCAATTGCTCGATGACGAGATCCAGGCGGTGCTGGTGTACGGCAATGACCTGCCGCGCGTGTTGCAACTGTGCGCCGAAGTGGGGATCAAGGCCGAGCCGTCACTGGAAGCCTTGAAAGTCGCTGTGCACGTCTGAAATAAAACGGAACCCAGGCAAACGCTGACTATCCTACAAGTGCATGCCCTCACTTAGGAGCGACACCATGGGTTCCACTTTCAACGGTCTTATCGGCCTGATCATCCTGGCGCTGGATATCTGGGCGATCATCAACGTGTTCAAAAGTGGCGCCAGCACCGGCGCCAAAGTGCTGTGGATCCTGCTGATCCTGTTGCTGCCGGTACTGGGTCTGATTATCTGGGCCATTGCCGGGCCGCGCGGTAACGTGCGGATCTGATCGTTCACCCACTCCATCTAGAGTGGGCACAGTCAATGTGGGAGCAACTGTCTT
>NZ_JACAQL010000037.1:0-304 GCF_013385245.1 Pseudomonas sp. IPO3747 | reverse complement strand
GTGTTCATCGACAAGAGCACCCAGACGGTCAAGATCACCGACACTGCTGGCGGCAACTTCGAGAAACTGGAAGTTGCAGGTAACGGCGCAACCACCACGATAAACGACACCATCGACAAAGTGGATGTAGTTCTGACTGCCACCACTACCGTTGGTGAAGGCGGCAACATCGTCTATACCGCCAGCCTTGTGGATAAAAACGGCGCGCCGGTGACTAACATCACCAACCCGTTAACCGTCACTCTCGATAATGGCCAGACCATCACCATCGGCGTTAATCAGTCGAACGGCAGCGTGACCGTTG
>NZ_JACAQL010000036.1:0-39480 GCF_013385245.1 Pseudomonas sp. IPO3747 | reverse complement strand
TTGAAAAGATGGCTGAGGTGGCGAGCCTCGCCAAATTCGACAAGCTTGTAGCACGCGGCGGGCAGTTCAACCCTAACGGCACCCCGCTGATGGACTTCCGCGCCATGACCAACGCGCAGAAGAGCATCGTCGGGGACATCATGGGTGGAGAGCAAATCAAGACGTTGGTGCCCGGTGCTGAAAAAATTGGCCGGGCTCCCGATATTGGCCAGACAGGCATTGACGATTTGTACAAGGTAGATAAGCCTGGTGTCGACTACCTGATTGTTGAGTACAAATTTGGCTCGTCCAAGCTGAAGCCCACCCGAGATGGGCTGCAGATGAGTGATGATTGGATGACGGGGGCGACCACTAATTACAATCGTATTCTTGAATCTGTAGGGGGAGATGCATCAATGGCAAGGAATATCCGTGACTCTCTGCTATCAGGGAGAGTTGAGAAGTGGCTAGTGCATACTGATCCATTTGGCAATGTTACGGTTGGCGTCTTGGATAAAGGTGGGAAGTTTGTTGAGGATCCTATTGCGACATCGAAGCTCATAGGGAGAAAGTGAATGATTCGCGCACCACTCGGCCATGCCAGCTATTGGGATAAGGTCGTTAACGACAGCGACAGCTATATCGCGAAGTCTCAAAAGCTTCTCTTGGCGCCAACCGCTGACCCCGATTACGCCCCCCAGTATGCGTTTGAAATCGGACAGGACCATTTGCACCAAATTTTGCGCAGATATTCCGCCGGAGATCCAATAACTCACTTGGCCCACTACTTCCCCGGTCTGCTAGCAGCATGGGAACAGGCGGAACACCTCGGCACCACCGTGTGGACTACGGAGCAGCAATTCACCCGGCACCACTGGCGCGTCAACTACGACCACTACATCATTTGCTTCTGGCTGGTCGGCTTGGCACTCGCACTCGACATTCCAGACGAGCAATGGCATCGCTTGCTGGCCTTGATCGGCAATGATGGCGAAGACGTACTTCTTGATCGGATCATTGCCAGCCGCAGTCCAGACCGCAAGATAGGAGCCGTGCTTCTATATCCCAAGCCGTATGGTCGTTTGTTGAAGGCCGTGGATGCACCCGCAGACTCTCAGCCGCCGCTGCTCAAAGCCTTTGTCGAGCACTGGTATCTGGAAGTGCGCACTGGCGCGAAATCCGGATCAGACCCGCAAGCGGTCAGCTATCGGCATCCTTATTGGTATACCTATGGCGACCAGAACTTTGAAGGCGGGGCTTATTTTGGTCGTTGGTGTGTAGAAGCCGTCGCTGCCGTGAAGGCGTTTGGAATGGATGACTCGCCATGTCTAGGTCAAGAGCATTATCCGGGAGACCTTTTGAGACCTGATGGCCCTAGCACTCACCCGGCAAGAGAGACAACAGAGCCACATCCACCGTTGGCTTCAGCAAAGAAAGCCGGCTTTTGGGCCCGAATTTTCACCCGGTCCAGTGATAGATAAGCGCCGGTGTGATCAAGCAAGACACGGCTATCGCAAGGCACGCACCCGCCGAGAAGTGCCAACGTCGGCATCGACTTCAGTTAGGGTTCGCTACGAGCCGGCGGCGGCGATACCCCCGCTCAAGTGCGCCGTAACCAGTGGTGAGGGGGGGTTGGCCCAGTCAGGCTGGAATGACGTCAAGAACCTCGCCGAATTCGTCGCGCATCTCATCGAAGGGCTTAGCGGCCTTAGCTAACTGACTAATAACCCGGAGGCCAAGCAGGGAATGGACGATCTACACAACGGACTGTACGGCACCCCACTAGTGTTGGCAGCAGCAACGCTGGGTGGTTGCACCTCCTAGGCCGCTATCACCGGCGAGCCTGGGGTGAACATGGGGACAGCTATCAAAAGGTGCTCGCCGTTGTCAGGCGCAACAGTACCGTGACCAAATAGATCGATGACCAATGTTTCCGGGCCGAGAGTTACTCGAAGTGGAGACTGGCAAACAGTTACTGCTGACATCTGCGGGGCTAAGCGTTCTCGATACCATGTCGGTATTCCTTCTCCGGGACATGGTATCGATGTAGCTCCCTCACATACGTACGATGTGCGCCATTAAAAACGCCATTGATGACGTATCAAACATAACTATTCAATTTTATTTTATTAAATAAAATCAAATAGTTATGATCCAGCCCTACTCCCACTCAATCGTCGCCGGCGGCTTGCTCGACACGTCATAAGTAACGCGCGAAATACCCTCGATTTCATTGATGATACGGCCGCTGACAGTCTCCAGCAGCTCGTACGGCAGGTGTGCCCAACGCGCGGTCATGAAGTCGATAGTCTCGACGGCACGCAGTGCAACAACCCACGCATAACGACGGCCATCGCCCACAACGCCCACCGATTTCACCGGCTGGAACACCACGAATGCCTGGCTGACCTTGTGGTACCAGTCGGCTTTGCGCAGTTCTTCGATGAAGATGTGGTCGGCGCGACGCAGCAGGTCGGCGTATTCCTTTTTCACTTCACCCAGGATGCGCACGCCCAGGCCCGGGCCTGGGAATGGGTGGCGGTAGACCATGTCGTACGGCAGGCCGAGTTCCAGGCCCAGGCGGCGGACTTCGTCCTTGAACAGTTCGCGCAGTGGTTCTACCAGCTTGAGGTTCATCTCCTCCGGCAGGCCACCCACGTTGTGGTGGGACTTGATCACGTGGGCCTTGCCGCTCTTGGCGCCAGCCGACTCGATCACGTCAGGGTAGATGGTGCCCTGGGCGAGGTACTTGATGTTGTCCAGTTTGTTGGACTGGGCATCAAACACGTCGATGAAGGTGCGGCCGATGATCTTGCGCTTCTTCTCTGGGTCGCTTTCGCCCGCCAGGTTGTTGAGGAACTGGTCCTCGGCGTTGGCGCGGATCACCTTGACGCCCATGTTCTCAGCGAACATGGCCATCACTTGCTCGCCTTCGTGCAGGCGCAGCAGGCCATTGTCGACGAACACGCAAGTCAGCTGGTCGCCGATGGCTTTGTGCAGCAGCGCGGCAACCACGGAGGAGTCAACGCCGCCGGACAGGCCGAGCAATACGTTGTCGGTACCGACCTGGGCACGCACGTTGGCGATGGCGTCTTCAGCGATTTTCGACGGAGTCCACAGGGCTTCGCATTGGCAGATGTCGAGGATGAAACGCGACAGGATACGGCCGCCTTGCTTGGTGTGGGTCACTTCCGGGTGGAACTGCACGCCGTAATAGCCGCGCTCGTCGTTGAACATGCCGGCAATCGGGCAGCTCGGGGTGCTGGCCAGGATGTGGAAGTCTTCCGGCATCTTGGTGACCTTGTCACCGTGGCTCATCCACACGTCGAGGCCGAACAGGCCGTCGGCGTCGATGTGGTCTTCGATGCCGTCCAGCAGGCGGCTCTTGCCGACCACGTCGACACGGGCATAACCGAATTCACGCAGTTCGGAACCTTCAACCTTGCCGCCCAGTTGCTCGGCCATGGTCTGCATGCCGTAGCAGATACCGAAGACGGGCACGCCCAGGTCGAATACGGCTTGCGGGCAACGCGGGCTGTTGGCTTCGTGCACGGACTCGGGGCCACCGGCAAGGATGACGCCTTTCGGTGCGAATTCGCGGATCGCTTCGTCGTCCATGTCGAACGGGTGCAGTTCGCAGTACACGCCGATTTCACGCACGCGGCGGGCGATCAGTTGGGTGTACTGGGAACCGAAGTCGAGGATCAGGATGCGGTGGGCGTGAATGTCGAGGGCCATGAAGTCAGTCTCGTCTAATGAATCAGAAACAACTCGGGGCTGAAAGAACAGCCCCGGTTACTTAACGTTTTGCTGGAAGCCTCAACCTACGCGGTAGTTCGGCGCTTCCTTGGTGATCTGCACGTCGTGGACATGGGATTCAGCCATGCCGGCGCCGGTGATCCGTACGAACTCTGGCTTGGTGCGCATTTCTTCGATGTCGGCGCTGCCGGTGTAGCCCATCGAGGAACGCAGGCCGCCCATCAATTGATGGATGATCGCGCTCAGGGTGCCTTTGTACGGCACACGGCCTTCGATGCCTTCCGGTACGAGCTTCTCGGCGCCTGCCGAGGAGTCCTGGAAGTAACGGTCGGAAGAGCCCTGCGCCTGGGACATGGCGCCCAGCGAACCCATGCCGCGATAAGCCTTGTACGAACGGCCCTGGAACAGTTCGATTTCGCCTGGTGCTTCTTCGGTACCGGCGAACATCGAGCCCATCATCACGCAGGAAGCACCGGCAACGATGGCCTTGGACAGGTCACCGGAGAAACGGATGCCGCCGTCGGCGATCAACGGAACGCCCGTGCCTTCAAGGGCAGCAGCAACGTTGGCGATGGCGCTGATTTGCGGCACGCCTACACCGGCGACGATACGCGTGGTGCAGATGGAGCCAGGGCCGATACCGACCTTGACCGCATCGGCGCCGGCTTCGGCCAGGGCCTTGGCGGCTGCGCCGGTGGCGATGTTGCCGCCGATAACCTGTACGTCAGGGAAATTCTGTTTGACCCAGCGAACGCGGTCGATCACGCCTTTGGAGTGGCCGTGGGCAGTGTCGACCACCACCACGTCAACACCGGCAGCCACGAGGGCCGAAACGCGATCACCGGTGTCTTTACCGGTGCCGACCGCAGCGCCGACGCGCAGACGACCTTGGTCATCCTTGCTGGCCAGCGGGTATGCCTTGGCTTTTTCGATGTCGTTGACGGTCATCATGCCTTTGAGGGCGAATTTGTCGTCGACGATCAGCACGCGCTCGATGCGGTGCTTGTGCAGCAATTCGCGCACATCGTTCTTGTCGGCGCCTTCCTTGACAGTAACGAGGCGCTCTTTAGGCGTCATCACTTCACGGACGGTGACTTCAAGACGGTTCTCGAAACGCACGTCACGGGAAGTGACGATGCCGACCAGGTCGCCATCGTGCAGTACCGGAACGCCGGAGATGTTGTGCAGGCGGGTCAGGTCGAACAGATCACGCACGGTGGCGTCGGCTTCGATGGTGATTGGATCTTTCACCACACCGGCTTCGTAACGCTTGACCTTGCGCACTTCGGCAGCTTGCTGCTCGATGGTCATGTTCTTGTGGATGATGCCAATGCCGCCTTCCTGAGCCATGGCAATTGCCAAACGGGCTTCAGTGACGGTGTCCATGGCAGCGGAAACCAGAGGAATATTCAGCTCGATGCCACGGGTTAGGCGGGTCTTGAGACTGACTTCGTTAGGAAGCACCTCGGAATAACCGGGCACTAGGAGAATGTCGTCGAATGTCAGAGCTTCTTGGCTGATACGCAGCATCGCGGGGGCTCCCGAGCGGGAAAATGGAAGCGCGCCATTATATACATGCACCCTGTCGGGCTCAATGTAAAACTCTGACAAACTTGGTAATACTGATAGATGGATAAAACTCACGGCTTGATCGTTCCTACGCTCCGCGTGGGAATGCCTCGTTGGACGCTCCGCGTCCGGGGTCAGCGCAAGGCTTCAACCTTGCGCAATGGTGACGCGGAGCGTCACGGGATACATTCCCACGCAGGAGCGTGGGAACGATCAGGTTAAAGCTCGACTTTGACCCAACTCATCTTCTGGTCCAACCAGTCGGCAAATTCGTCGATAAAGCTCTGCTTGAACCCCGCCTCCGCCCAGTTGTTGAAGATAAACCCCAGGTTGGAAAACCCGCATTCCTGCAGGAATAGAAACCCATTGATGTCATCTTCATGCCCACACAACGGGCAAGTGAAGTTATCGGTGTGGCCGGGCATCCAGTCTTCCAGGCTTTCGAACAGCGCCTCGCCGACTTCTTTAAGGCACTCCGGGCAGCCGGCCTCTTCGAGAAAGCCCTTGGCCGGCGTGTAGATGCAGCGCTTGTAGATGATCTCCAGGCCATTGATCGGCTCGTTGAACGGCAGCGCTTCGGGGTGCAGCACCACGGCGCGGGCGCCGTCGGCCAGGGCGTAGGCCATGCGGTTGCCGGTGCGCCCGCAGGTGGTCAGCTCTTCCTTGATGATGTTCTTGCGCACCAGCCAACGCACGATGGCCCGGGCGCGGGGTTCGTGGACGGGCAAGGTGGAGATTTTGGGGACAAGGATGCTTTGGGAGTTCATGGTGCTTGGGAGCCCTGCGGTGTGGCGACTGCCGACATCGCGGGCAAGCCCGGCTCCCACATTTGGAATGCATTCACCTGTGGGAGCTGGCTTGCCTGCGATGAGGCCTTGAAGCCTGGCAGCTTAATCCCTGCCCCACACAGGTCAAGCGCTCAAATACCGCCCAATCAATGCAATCCCACTGGCCAACACCAACCAAGTCACCAAGCGCACAAAGGCTTCGCGGGACATCCGCATCGTCAACCTGCGCCCACACCACAGCCCCAGGGCCATCGCCGGCAACAGGCACAGCGCCAACAACAGCAACGGCAAGTCCGCATACACCCCGGCAATCAGGAACAGACTCAAGCGCACCACCGTGCTGCAACTGATCAACGCACTTTGCGTGGCCCGCGCCGCATCCTTGGGCAAACGGCTGTTGAGGTAGATCGCATATAAAAAGCCGCCGCTGCCGAACAGCGCACCAAACAGGCCGCCGACGGTGCCCATTGGAATCGACCAACCTTTGGAAAGCTGAGTGGGCCGCGCCTTCACCGACAAGCTGTAGATCGCATAGGCGCTGATAAACACCCCCATCAGCAGCAACAGCAGATCCGAATGCAGGTTGAGCAGAAAGATCACACCCAGCGTACAACCGATGGCCATGCATGGCAGCAACCGCAGCAGCTCGGGCTTGTTCACGTCTCGCCGCGATTGCAGCAGATTGCCAAAGGCCGCGACAAAATCCAGCAGCACCAGCAGCGGGATGATCTTCGACAGCGGCATAAACACAATCAGGATCGGCCCCGCCACCAGCGCCGTGCCAAAGCCTGCAATACCGAAGACGATATAGGCCAGCACCACACCCAGGCCGATGACCAGCCAATCGACACCACTGAACGACCACTGGCTCATCAGCTCAACCGGGCTCATGTCGTATTCCTTGAAAGAGATAACCAACACTTTAGCCATCGCCGAGTGTTGCGACTAATATCTTCAAAGCCCTCCACTTATCTTGAAAAGGCATGACAAGTGATCTCGACCCGCCAACTGCGCTACTTCGTAGAGATCGCCGACAGCGGCAGCTTCAGCGCCGCCGCCGAGCGTTTGTTCGTGGCGCAATCGGCCCTGAGCCGCCAGATCAAGGCGCTGGAAACCCAGCTGCAAACTTCACTGTTCGAACGCACCGCGCGCCAGCCCCGGCTGACGGCGGCGGGCGAAGCCTTTTACCCGAGGGCGCGCAACCTGCTGAGCGAGCTGCTCAAGGCCAGCGAGATGGCCACCCTGGTTGGCAAGGGTCAGCTTGGCACCCTGCGCCTGAGCCATTCGAGCACCGTGCCGATGAGCGGGCCATTGCTGCACGGCATCAGCACCTGGCTGCAGCGTTGCCCCGGCGTATCGATGGATATCGTCAAACTGTCTTCCGAGGCGCAACTTGAAGAAATTGCCGACGGGCGCCTGGAAGTCGGCCTTTTACGGTTACCGGTGCTGCGACAGCGCGAAGGCGTGCGCGTGGTGCCTTTATATAGCGAACAACTGGTGTTGGCGGTGCCGCCCAATCACCCGCTGGCAGGCAGTGATACACCTGTCGAACTGGCACAGCTCAAGGACGAAGCGTTTATTTCAGTTCCGCACCCCCAACGTGGCGGCTTGAGTTATCTGTCAGCCGAACTGTGCATGCGCGCAGGATTTTTCCCCAAGGCAGCGCGGGTGATGTCGCGCAAAACCACGCAATTGCAGCTGATCCAGGCCGGCTTCGGAATTGCCTTGTTACCAAAATCCATGCAGGACATAGCGCCGGCCAACCTGCACTTTTTGTCCCTGGCGGACCCGGACTGCTTGAGTACCGTGGCCCTTGCCTGCACGCAGGCGCCGAGCGCACTGGTGGAGCAATTCTGCCAAACCTTGCACGAATGCCTATAAACTGCCGCCCATGATTAAAGATCGCTCCTCATGATTAAAGATCCGTTTGCCCGCTTGGGCCTGGACCGCGAAGTCCTGACTGTCAGCCAGCTCAACGGCCGCGCGCGGGTGTTGCTGGAAGACGTGTTCACCAATATCTGGGTCGAAGGCGAGATCTCCAACCTCGCCCGCCCGGCTTCCGGCCATGTGTATTTCACCCTCAAGGACAGCGGCGCCCAAGTGCGTTGCGCGCTGTTTCGCAACAACGCCGCACGGGTGCGCCAGGCGTTGAAGGACGGCCTGGCGGTGAAGGTGCGCGGCAAGGTCTCGCTGTTCGAAGGCCGGGGCGACTACCAACTGATCCTCGACACCGTGGAACCTGCTGGCGATGGCGCGCTGCGTTTGGCCTTTGACGCGTTGAAGGAAAAGCTCAGCGCCGAAGGCCTGTTCAGCGCCGAGCGCAAGGTGCCGCTGCCGGCGCACCCTCGGCGCATTGGGATTATCAGCTCGCCGACGGGCGCGGTGATTCGCGACATCATCAGCGTGTTCCGTCGTCGTGCGCCGAACGTTGAACTGACACTGATCCCCACCGCCGTACAGGGCCGCGAAGCCATCCCGCAGATTGTGCGCGCGCTGAAAATGGCGGATGCGCGCGGTTTCGACGCGTTGATCCTGGCCCGAGGCGGCGGTTCGCTCGAAGACCTGTGGTGCTTCAACGAAGAAGCCGTGGCCCGCGCGGTGGATGCCTGCGTGACGCCCATCGTCAGCGCCGTCGGCCATGAAACCGACGTGTCGATCTGCGACTTTGTGGCCGACGTGCGCGCCCCCACGCCCTCCGCCGCCGCCGAATTGCTCGCGCCAGATGCCAGCCACTTGGTGCGCCAAGTCGAAAACCTGCACCGCCGCCTGGTGATGCTGATGCGCAACCGCCTGAGCCATGATCGCCTGCGCCTGGAAGGCATGGCCCGCCGCCTGCGTCACCCTGGCGAACGTCTGCGCCAGCAAGCCCAGCGTTTGGACGACCTGGACATGCGCCTGCGCCGCGCCTTCGAGCGCAGCCTCAATACCCGTCGCGAACGCCTGATCCGCCTCGAAACCCGCCTCGCAGGCCAACACCCCGGCCGTCAACTGGCGTTGCTGCGCCAGCGCCTCGATAGCCTCGCAGAACGCCTGCCCCGCGCCATGCGCGAAGGCCTTAAGGCACGCCGCCTGCAACTGCAAAGCCAGGTGCAGACGTTGCAGGTGGTCAGTCCGCTTGCGACTCTGGGCCGTGGCTACAGCATCCTGCTGGACGAGCGCGGCCAGGCGATCCGCAACGCCGCGCAAACCCACACCGGCCAACGCCTGACCGCGCGGCTCGGCGAAGGCCAATTGCAGGTGCGGGTGGAAGATAACCACCTGACGCCCGTCACCCTTTCGTTACTGGATTGATTGATGCCACGTTTATTTAGCCTGCTGATGCTCTTGTGCCTGACCTTCAACGCCCACGCCGACAGCTACATCACGCGGTTGCTGAACAAGCCGGTGCCGGGTGGCGTGGCGGTGGTCGACCTCGGCACTTCGGCCAGCGCGCCCAAAGCCACCTACCTGAACCGGCCGGTGCTTGTGGTCAAGGAACAGAACAACTGGCTGGCGATTGTCGGGATCCCGCTGACCGTCAAACCCGGTACCGAGCGCATCACCAGCGGCGGGCAGAACTTGCCGTTTGTGGTGGGCTTCAAGAAATACCCCGAACAGCACATCACCTTGAAGAACAAAAGCCAGGTGAACCCGGCCCCGGCGCAACTCAAGCGCATCGAGGGCGAACTGGCCGTGCAGCTCAAGGCTTACCGCAGCTTCAGCCCGAACACACCGAGCAACCTGCTGCTGGACAAACCGGTCAACGGGCCACTGTCGAGCAAATTCGGCGTGCGCCGCTTCTTTAATGGCGAGGAACGCAACCCGCATTCGGGCCTGGACTTTGCCGTGGGCGCGGGCACGCCGATCAAGACGCCGGCGGCGGGCAAGGTGATCCTCACCGGCAATTACTTCTTCAACGGCAACACCGTGTTCGTCGACCATGGCCAGGGCTTTATCAGCATGTTCTGCCATATGTCGAAGATCGACGTCAAAGTCGGCGACCAACTGGCACGCGGCGCAGTGGTGGGCAAGGTCGGTTCCACTGGCCGTGCAACCGGGCCGCATATGCATTGGAACATCAGCCTTAACGATGCGCGGGTTGACCCGGCGATCTTTATTGGCGCGTTCCAGCCCTGATAAAAATATTCAACCTACCGGCCTCATCGTGGCATAGGTATCTACACAACTTTTAAAAGCAGCCTATTTCTCCTGTGGCGAGCAGGCTTGTCCTGCGTTGGGCTGCGAAGCGGCCCCAAAAACAGACGCTGAGTACTTTCAGCAAAATTGCCGTGCCTGTACTGGGGCCGCTTCGCAGCCCAACGCAGGACAAGCCTGCTCGCCACAACAGCCCACCTGCCACAGACTTCGTGTTAACCGGTTGTGTAGATACCTATGCTCATCGCGGGCAAGCCTGGCTCCCACAGGTGAACGCGATTCCCTGTGGGAGCCGGGCTTGCCCGCGATGACGCCAAGCCTGCCAGCCCAATTGCGCGCCCGATAAGTACCGCGCAATAAAAAGAAACCCCACATTCAATAACCGACACAAAATATCGAATCCCAGCCAAATAGCAGAACTTATCTCAATTTTTCCCGACTGCTTGCCATCTTTCACCCCTGCGGTTAGGGTTGAGCTTATGAAAACCTCTCACACCCTCATTCAGCTCCGCCAGCACCGTAGCCTGTGCCTCGTCAGCGCACGACTGCCAGGCTGAATCGATCTGCCTCGTCCCAAGCTTCGCCCCCAATAACAGTTTTACGGCAGGCCGCCTTTTCTCGGCCCCTACTACAAAGGATTTCCCGATGAGCATGCTCAAAGACCCGTCTTCGAAGTACCGCGCGTTCCCGACCATCGATATCCCGGACCGCACGTGGCCGTCGAAGACCATCACTGAAGCGCCGATCTGGTGCAGCTCCGACCTGCGTGATGGCAACCAGTCGCTGATCGAGCCGATGGACGCCGCGAAAAAGCTGCGTTTCTGGAAGACCCTGGTGTCTGTAGGCGTGAAGGAAATCGAGGCCTCGTTCCCAGCCGCGTCGCAAACCGACTTCGACTTCGTGCGCACCTTGATCGAAGACAACCACATCCCCGCGGACACCACCATCCAGGTGCTGACCCAGGGCCGTGAAGACCTGATCGCACGTACTTTCGAATCCCTGCGCGGCGCTAAAAAGGCCATCGTGCACTTGTACAACGCCACATCGCCGTCGTTCCGCCGCATCGTGTTCAACCAGGACAAAGATGGCATCAAGGCCATCGCGGTCAACGCGGCCAAGCTGTTCGTCAAATACGCCGCCCAGCAGCCGGAAACCCAGTGGACTTTCGAGTACTCCCCAGAGACCTTCAGCGCCACGGAGCTGGAGTTCGCCAAGGAAGTGTGTGATGCGGTGATCGAGGTATGGAACCCGACGCCAGAGCACAAGATGATCCTCAACCTGCCGGCCACGGTTGAATGCGCGACACCCAACATCTATGCCGACCAGATCGAGTGGTTCGGCCGCCATATCAACCGTCGTGACAGCGTGATCATCAGCCTGCACACCCACAACGACCGCGGCACCGGCGTGGCTGCTACCGAGCTGGGCCTGATGGCCGGCGCTGACCGTGTCGAAGGCTGCCTGTTCGGCAACGGCGAGCGTACCGGTAACGTCGATCTCGTGACCGTAGCCTTGAACATGTACACCCAAGGCCTCGACCCGCAGCTGGACTTTTCCGATATCGATGGCGTGCGCAAAGTCGTCGAGGAGTGCAACCAGATTCAGGTGCACCCACGTCACCCGTACGTCGGCGACCTGGTGCACACCGCTTTCTCCGGCTCCCACCAGGACGCAATCCGCAAGGGCTTTACCCAGCAGAAAGCCGACGCGCTGTGGGAAGTGCCGTACTTGCCGATCGACCCGGCGGATATCGGCCGCAGCTACGAGGCGGTGATCCGCGTAAACAGCCAGTCGGGCAAAGGCGGCATCGCCTACCTGCTGGAGCAGGAGTACGACATCAGCTTGCCACGCCGCATGCAAATCGAGTTCAGCCAAGTGGTACAGGCCGAGACCGACCGCGTGGGCCTGGAGATGACTGCACCACAGATCTACGCCTTGTTGCAGCGTGAATACCTGCAAGCCAACACCCCGTACGCGCTGGTCAGCCATCGCCTGCAGGAAGAAAACGGCAATAGCACCGTGGAAGTGGAAGTCTCGGGCAAGGGCCAGGGCGAAACCAACCTGCGCTGGAACGGCAAGGGCTACGGCACTTTGGAAGCGCTGGTTGCGGCGCTGCCGATCAAGGTTGAGATCATGGACTACAACGAACACGCGATCGGCGCCGGTACCCATGCCAAGGCGGCGGCCTACATCGAGTTGCGTGTGAACGGCGAACGCCCGGTGCATGGTGTGGGGATCGATGAAAACATCACCACGGCGAGCTTCAAGGCGGTGTTCAGTGCGCTGAACCGCTCGTTGAGCCAGCTGGAAGCGAAGGCGGCGTAAGCGCTGTCGCGGTAATGCAAAAGGCCCCTGGGCGAGAATCCAGGGGCCTTTTTATTTGTGGTGTCTGCTAGGGCCTCATCGCGGGCAAGCCCGGCTCCCACATTTGGAATGCATTCACCTGTGGGAGCGGGCTTGCCCGCGATAGCGGTCTGTCAGACAAACTGAAAGTCATCGGCATCCAGATTTGCCGGAAACCTGGTGCGATACGCTGCCAACTCTGCCGCATTCAGGCACACCTGAAACACCCCATCCGCCTCCCCGGCACTCAGCAGGGTCTCACCCTGGAAATCCAGCACCTGGCTGTCTCCGGTGTAGGCGAAGCCTTTGCCATCGGTACCCACCCGATTGACTGCCGCCACGTAACACAGGTTCTCAATAGCACGCGCCGGCAGCAAGCGGTTCCAGTGCTGACGGCGCGCACCCGGCCAGTTCGCGGTGTACAGCAGCAGGTCAGTGTCCTGGGCATCACGGCTCCACACCGGGAAGCGCAAGTCGTAGCAAATCAACGGGCGTATACGCCAACCCTTCAACTCGAACTGTACCTGGCGCTCGCCGGGCGTGTAATGGTCGTGCTCGCCAGCCATACGGAACAGGTGACGCTTGTCATAGTGCAACACTTCCCCGTCCGGGCGTGCCCATAGCAGACGGTTACGGTGGCTGCCGTCGGCTGCCTGGATGATCACGCTGCCGGTGATCACCGCGTTGTACTTCGCCGCCTGGGCTTGCAGCCAATGATGAGTCGGGCCATGTTGCGGCTCGGCAAGGGTTTGCGACTCCATGGAGAAACCGGTGGTGAACATCTCCGGCAGTACAATCAGGTCGGCGCCTTTGGCCTGCTCCAGCAACAGTTCGAAATGTTCGAGGTTGGCCTGACGGTCATGCCATACCAGGCTGGTCTGGACCAAGGCGATATTCAGGTCGGGCAATGCAGTCAAATCACGCATAGTTTCTCCGCCGCGTGTTGCAGCGTCTCCTCGCGTTTGGCAAAGCACAGGCGCACCAGGCGCTGGCCTTGCGGCGGGCTCTGATAGAACACCGAGACGGGGATGGTCGCCACGCCGTGTTCGCGGGTCATCCACAGTGACATGGCGACGTCATCCAGGTCGGGGCGAATCTGCGAGTAATCCACCAGTTGGAAGTAAGTGCCGGCCACCCGGGTAAAGCTGAAACGCGACGGCGCCAGCAGGTCGCAGAACAGGTCGCGCTTGGCCTGATAAAAGGCCGGCAATTGCTCGACGTGTTCCGGGTGTTCGGCCATGAAGTCAGCCAAAGCGTACTGCAAAGGGGTCACGCCGCAAAAGTTGACATATTGATGCACCTTGCGCAGCTCGGCGGTCAGGGCCGGGGGTGCGACCACGTAGCCGGTTTTCCAGCCAGTGACGTGGTAGGTCTTGCCGAAGGAGCTGACCACAAACGCCCGCTGATACAACTCTTCGTGGGCCAGCACGCTGACATGGGGCACGCCGTCGAACACCAGGTGTTCGTAGACCTCATCGCTGATCAGGTAGATATCGCGGTCGCGGATAAGCTCGGCCAACTGGTCCAGCTCGGCCCGACTGATCAACGCGCCGGTGGGGTTGTGCGGCGAGTTGAGGATGATCATGCGCGTGCGCGGCGAGAGCGCAGCCTTGATCTTGTCAAAGTCGAGCGCGAAGCCTTGCAGGCTCAATTGCACATGCACGCAACGGCCACCGGCCAGCTCGACCGACGGCTCGTAACTGTCGTAGCTGGGGTCGAACACGATGACTTCATCGCCGTTGCGGATGACCGCCTGGATCGCGCAAAAGATCGCCTCGGTCGCGCCTGGGGTGATGGTCACTTCGCTGTCGACATCCACTGTAGCGCCATAACTGCGGGCGATCTTGGCCGCCACTTGTTGGCGCAACACGGGCAGGCCGGTCATCGGTGCATATTGGTTATGGCCGAGGGCGATATGCTTGCCCACGGCATCGAGCAACCCTTGAGGGCCATTAAAATCGGGAAAGCCCTGGGACAGGTTAAGCGCGCCGGTTTCGGCAGCCAATTGCGACATTGTAGTAAAAATGGTGGTGCCGACATTCGGCAGCTTGCTGGTGATCATCGGAGGCCCCTGCAGGTGAGCCCCAAGTTTTAAGCTGCCCTAAGCATCGGGTCAAGGCACAAACCACCGCGCACAAAAAAGGGCTCCAAAGGAGCCCTTTTTGCAGCGTGTCGCTCACAACTCAAAGCGGCGCTTATTTCTTGTCGCGGCGCTTCTTGTCGGCCTTCTTGTGGTGAGTCATCAAACGACGCTTCTTGTTCACCTGACGGTCAGTCAGTGTGTTCTTGTTGCCTTCGTATGGGTTCTCGCCACCCTTGAACTCGATACGGATCGGCGTACCGACCAGTTTCAAGACACGGCGGTAGGTGTTTTCCAGGTAACGCACGTAGGACTTGGGCACCTTCTCGATCTGGTTACCGTGGATCACGATAATCGGCGGGTTGGCACCACCCAAGTGGGCGTAACGCAGTTTGATCCGACGGTTGTTGACCATCGGTGGCGCGTGCTCGCCAACCGCGTCTTCCAGGATCTGGGTCAGGCGGTTGGTCGGCCAGCGAGTAACCGCAGACTTGAACGAGTTCTGCACGGACGCGTAGAGGTTGCCCACACCGGTGCCGTGCAGTGCCGAGATAAAGTGGATATCGGCGAACTCGACGAAGAACAGCCGACGTTGCAGCTCGATCTTGACGAAATCGCGCTCGCTCGGCGTCATGCCGTCCCACTTGTTGATCGCGATGACCAGGGCACGACCGGCTTCCAGGGCAAAGCCCAGCAAGTTGAGGTCGTGGTCCACCACGCCTTCGCGGGCGTCCATCACGAAGATCACCACGTTGGCGTCTTTGATCGCCTGCAGGGTTTTGACCACCGAGAACTTTTCAACTTCCTCGTGGATCTTGCCGCGCTTGCGCACACCGGCGGTGTCGATCAGCGTGTACTTCTCGTCGTTACGTTCGAACGGGATGTAGATACTGTCGCGGGTAGTACCCGGCTGGTCATACACGATGACCCGGTCTTCACCGAGCATGCGGTTAACCAGGGTCGACTTGCCGACGTTCGGACGGCCGATGATGGCGATCTTGATACCGTCTTTTTCGCTCGGGCCAGGAATGCGCTTGGCTTCCTCACCTTCGGCAACGATCTCTTCCTCGCCCTCTTCTTCCTCAGCGTCATCCTTGGGGAAGTCGCGCAGGGCGATTTCCAGCATCTGGGTGATGCCGCGACCGTGGGCACCGGCGACCGGGATCGCATCGCCCAGGCCCATCGGGCTGAATTCGGCACGGGCCGCTTCAGGATCGATGTTATCGATCTTGTTGGCGACCAGATAGGAACGCTTGTTGCGCTTGCGCAGGTGCTCGCCAATCATCTGGTCGGCAGCGGTGTAGCCCGCACGGGCGTCCACCAGGAACAACACGACATCGGCTTCTTCGATAGCGAGCAGCGACTGCTCGGCCATCTTTTCGTCCATGCCATGCTCGTCACCGGAGATACCACCGGTGTCGACAATAATGTAGGAGCGCCCTTGCCACTTTGCCTCACCGTATTGGCGATCACGGGTCAGACCGGACAAGTCGCCAACGATGGCGTCACGAGTCCTGGTCAGGCGGTTGAACAAGGTGGACTTGCCGACGTTAGGTCGGCCCACCAGGGCGATTACGGGAACCATGCGGCTCTCCACTTCGTTATTTCAGAAAATACAAAAGCCGCTGCAAGGCAGCGGCTGGTGCTCGGGGCAGCATAGTCAAATGCCGCATGCCCCGCCGAAGCGGGGCCGCCTGGGTTTTACCCCAAGCATAGTTGCTTACTTGATGGTCAGGGCTTCCAGCTTGCCGCTGTTGCCAAACACGTAAAGCATGTTACCCACAACCAGCGGACGCGCACGCAGACCGTCGCTGTCGATACGCTCGCGGCCGACAAAACGACCGTCTACCTGGCTCAGCAGGTGCAGGTAACCTTCGAAGTCACCTACCGCTACGTAGCTGGAGAATACTTCCGGTGCCGACAGTTGACGGCGAGCCAGGGAGTCGTTGCTCCACAGCGCAGTGGTGGAACGCTCGTCGACACTTTCAACGGTGCCGGAAGCGAGGCTTACGTAGACGCTGCCGAACCCTTGGGCGACACCGGCGTAGCTGGAAGCATCACGCTGCCAGTTGATGCGGCCGCTTTGCAGGTCCAGCGCCGCAACACGGCCCTGGTAAGTGGCCACGTAAATGGTTTCACCCGACAGCAGCAGGCCGCCGTCGATGTCCACTACGCGGTCCAGCTCGGAGCGACCTTGCGGGATGGCCACACGGGTTTCCCAGGCCGGCACGCCGTTCTGAGTATCCAGGGCGACCACTTTACCGGTCGACAGGCCAGCAACGGCCAGGTTGTTCGTCACAATCGGACCACTGGTACCGCGCAGGGTCAACACCGCCGGGGTGCTGTCATACAACCAGCGCTGGTTACCGGTGGCGGCATCCAGGCCGATCACACGGTCATCCTGGGTCTGCACCACGACAACGTCGCCGTTGGTCGCCGGCGCTGCGAGCACTTCACTGGTCACCCGAGCGCGCCATTTCTCTTCACCCGTTGCCGAGTCCAGAGCCACCACGTCGCCTTTAAGCGTACCGATCAGCACCATGCCGTAGCCGACGCCCACACCACCGGAAACCGGCAGCTCGAGGTCTTTCTTCCACTTCACGTCGCCATTCATACGATCCATGGCCATGACAACGCCAGTGGAGTCAGTGGCCACGATGTTGTCGCCGTCGATTGCCGGCTGCAACAAGTTGTACAGGTCGCCCTGGCCGTCACCGACGGAGCGGCTCCACTGCTTTTGCAGGACCACTTCTTCCTTGAAGCTGGTCAGCTCGGCAGGAGGCAGTTCTTTTTTACTGTTGCTGCTGCAACCCGCGGCCAGAACGGCCAGAGCCAGCAATGCTGCATGTTTCCAACGGATCACGTCACGCATCCCCTTTGGCCAAGTCGTCCAGCTTGATTTGTAAGCCACCGACCGCTGCTTCATCAGACAGCGCCGCCTTGGCTTTTTGGTACGCAGCATGGGCTTCGTCGGTACGACCCAATTGGACCAACAGGTCGCCCTTGAGCTCTTCACGAGTGGCCACAAATGCCTTGTCAGCATCGCCGTCGAGCAGTTTGAGTGCTTCGTCAGCGTTGTTCTGTGCCGCCAATACCTGCGCCAGGCGCTGACGTGCGATTTCACCCAGGGTCGGGTTGGTCGGTTTGTCGGCGATGGCCTTCAGCTCGGTGGCTGCGTCATCCAGCTTGCCGGTGTCGACCGCAACTTTCGCGACGAACAGGCTGCCGTACTGGGCGTAGGTGCTACCGCCAAATTCGTTTTTCAGCTTGCCGGCAAGGTCCGCCACTTGGGCTGGATCTGGCTTGCCGTCCGGCGTCAGCGTGGTTTCCAGCAATTGCTGATAGAGGATCGAGGCGCCTTGGGACTGGTTGGCCTGATACTTGTGCCAGGCTTGCCAGCCGAACACCACCACTAAAGCCAGCAGACCGCCAGTAACCAGGGGCTTGCCGTTACGCTGCCACCAGTCCTTGAACTCGGCCAGTTGCTCATCATCAGTACTCGACACCCCAATACTCCTTAATCGCTAAATTCGGCTGTTCGACAGCTTCAACCCTGCACGACGCAGGTGGCCAAGTGCGCGGCGAGCGCATCAAAGGCAATGTTCTGTTGCTCGCCCTGGCCACGCAGGGGTTTGAAACCTATCACTTGCTGGGCCAGTTCGTCATCGCCGAGGATCAGCGCATACAGCGCGCCGCTCTTGTCGGCCTTCTTGAACTGGCTCTTGAAGCTGCCGGCGCCGGCATTGATCTGCAGGCGCAGGTTCGGCAGTTGGTCACGCACTTTTTCGCTCAGGGCCAGGGCTGCCAGTTCGGCGGCCTCGCCAAAGGCGCATAGGTACACGTCCACCTGACGGGAGATTTCTTCCGGGACCTGCTCCAGGGTTTCCAGCAGCAGGATCAGCCGCTCGATGCCCATGGCGAAACCTACGCCGGTGGTCGGCTTGCCGCCCATTTGCTCAACCAGGCCGTCGTAGCGACCACCGGCACACACGGTGCCCTGGGCGCCGAGTTTGTCGGTGACCCACTCGAACACGGTCTTGCTGTAGTAATCGAGGCCACGCACCAGTTTAGGGTTGATCACGTAGGGAATACCGGCCGCATCCAGGCGAGCCTTGAGGCCCTCGAAGTGCACGCGGGATTCGTCGTCCAGGTAGTCGGCCATTTTCGGCGCGTCGACCAGTACGGCTTGGGTGTCGGCGTTCTTGGTATCGAGGACGCGCAACGGGTTGGTTTTCAGACGGCGCTGGCTGTCTTCATCCAATTTGTCCAAGTGAGCAGACAGATACTCGACCAGGGCAACGCGATAGCGACCCCGGGATTCGCTGGTGCCCAGGCTGTTGAGCTCAAGCTTGACCGCGTCGCGGATGCCGAGCAGGCCCCACAGGCGCCAGGTCAGCACGATCAGCTCGGCGTCGATGTCCGGACCATCGAGGTTGAACACCTCGAGGCCGATCTGGTGGAACTGGCGATAACGGCCTTTCTGCGGGCGCTCGTGGCGAAACATCGGGCCGATGTACCACAACTTCTGCGGCTGGCCACCACCGGTGAGGCCATGCTCGAGCACGGCACGCACGCACGCAGCGGTGCCTTCCGGACGCAGGGTCAGGGAGTCGCCGTTGCGATCTTCAAAGGTGTACATCTCTTTTTCGACGATGTCGGTCACTTCACCGATGGAGCGCTTGAACAGCTCGGTGAACTCGACGATCGGCATGCGGATCTGTTTGTAACCGTAGTTATCCAACAGGCGCGCGACCGTGCTCTCGAAGTAGCGCCACAGTGGCGTCTGCTCCGGCAGGATGTCGTTCATGCCACGAATGGCTTGCAGAGACTTGCTCACATCTAATCCTTAAATTCGTTCTTAGCCGCGCGCGATCAGCGCTGCGTCAGCCGCAACCTTTTCAGCTGCTTTCTCGCGGATCAGCTTTTCCAGATGATCCACGAGATTCTCATTCGTCAGTTTCTGCGACGGCTTGCCGTCGATGTAAATCAGGTTCGGTGTACCGCCAGTCAGGCCCACATGGGCTTCCTTGGCTTCACCCGGCCCATTGACCACACACCCGATCACCGCTACATCCAGCGGCACCAGCAGGTCTTCGAGGCGAAGCTCCAGGTCGTTCATGGTTTTCACCACGTCGAAGTTCTGCCGCGAGCAGCTCGGGCAGGCAATGAAGTTGATGCCACGGGAACGCAAACGCAGGGATTTGAGAATGTCGTAGCCGACTTTCACTTCCTCTACGGGGTCTGCCGCCAGGGAGATGCGGATAGTATCGCCAATCCCTTCGGCGAGCAGCATACCGAGACCCACCGCAGATTTCACTGTGCCTGAGCGCAAACCGCCCGCTTCAGTGATACCCAGGTGCAGCGGCTGCACGATTTCCTTGGCCAATAGGCGGTAGGCTTCTACCGCCATGAACACGTCGGAGGCCTTTACGCTGACCTTGAAGTCCTGAAAATTCAGGCGTTCAAGGTGCTCGACGTGGCGCAATGCCGACTCAACCAGCGCGGCTGGGGTTGGTTCGCCGTACTTTTTCTGCAGGTCTTTTTCCAGCGAACCGGCGTTGACGCCGATACGGATGGGAATGCCACGGTCACGTGCCGCGTCCACCACGGCGCGCACACGGTCTTCGCGACCGATGTTGCCCGGGTTGATGCGCAGGCAGTCCACACCCAGCTCGGCCACACGCAGAGCGATTTTGTAGTCGAAGTGAATGTCGGCGACCAGCGGAACCTTGACCAGTTGCTTGATGCGGCCAAAGGCCTCGGCAGCGTCCATGTCCGGTACGGATACGCGCACGATGTCCACACCGGCGGCTTCCAGACGGTTGATCTGGGCGACTGTGGCGGCCACATCATTGGTGTCGCTGTTGGTCATGCTCTGCACTGCGATAGGGGCATCGCCACCTACCGGTACGGAGCCGACCCAGATCTTGCGCGATACGCGACGTTTGATTGGAGATTCGCCGTGCATGACTATTGTCCCAACTTGAGGCGAGCAGTCTCGCCACTGGTGAACGGCGCCACGTCCACAGGCTGGCCGTTGTAGGCCACTTGCGCGCCACGGGCAAAGCCCAGACGCAGCGTCAAAGGAGGCTTGCCGCCTTGGTCAAGCGTATCTCCCTTACGCTTCAGACCGCTAAACAGCACTTTGCCATTGCCATCGGTGACTTGCGTCCAGCAGTCAGCGATGAAGGTAATCTGGATATGCCCGTCGCCGGCGATCAATGCCGGGGTGGTGGGAGGCGAAATCACGGCCGGGGCCGGGGCCACTGGTGCGTTAGTCGCTGGGGCCTGCGCCGGAGCAGCCGGAGCAGCTGGCGTATGCGCCTGGGCAACCGGGGCAGCCGGTACGGTTGGAGCCGGCACAGCAGCGGTGGCTGCAGGTGCAGTGCCCGCTTCCGGAGTCGGTTGCTCGGTGGTAGCCGGCGCTTCCGAGGCGGCCTGCCCTTGGGCAACCGCCTGGTCTTCCGGCTCATCCAGCGGGTGAATCTGGGTGGTGCCGTCGGCGCTTTCGACTTCGACGTGCTCCATGGCGTTGCTGGTAAGGTCTTTGGTGCGTTGGGAGGCCTGGTCTTGCCACCAGACGAAACCGCCACCCACCACGGCAATCAGCAGCAACAGGCTGACAATCCGCAAAATAGTGTGGGAAACCCGTACCGGCTCCTCGATGCGGCCCAGGCCATGCACATTGCTGCCCTGGGAATCGGTGCCGGTGAACTGGTCAAATTCCTGGACCAGTACCGCCTGGTCGATGCCCAGCAACTTTGCATAGGCGCGGATATAGCCGCGGGCAAAAGTATGCCCAGGCAGCTTGTCGAACGCGCCGGCTTCCAGGTTGCCCAGGGATGTGGCGGTCAAATTGAGCTTGAGGGCCACTTCTGCCAGCGACCAACCATTGCTTTCGCGGGCCTGACGCAAGGTCTCGCCTGGGTTTACGCGATTAGCTGCTACAACTTCCGGGTGCGCCGCTTTCATCATTGCTCCGACAGGTATTGCTGATATTCCGGCGTACCGGGATAGAGTCGTTCGAGTTGCTGGCCAAACTGTGCGGCCGTGTCGCGTTCTTCATGAACCGTCGCCAGGCGCACACCGAGCAATAGACTACGTGCATTTTGCCCGCTGAGCAGGCTAAAACGCTCGTAAAAGTCACGTGCCGGCACATAATGCCTGTCTTCGTAAGACAACTCAGCCATTTCGAGTAAAGCCCGTGGCTGGCGATTGTTCAGGTGCAGGGCTTTTTCCAGTTGCTGACGACCGCTGTCGCGCAGGCCAAGGCGTATCGAGGTCACCCCAAGGTTTTCGAATACTCGCGAACGCTCAGGATAAAGGGTATCGGTACTGGCTTGCTGGAAATAGCGGGACGCCTGGTCGTAACGTTGCTGCGCAAACAGAAAACTGCCGTAGTTGTTCAGCAGCCGCGGGTCGGCAGGACGTGCGGCCAGGGCCTTGTGAAAATACGCGTCGGCCAGTTCAGGCTCGGCCTGGGCCTGGAATACCAGCGCCAGTGCGGCATTGGCATCGGCGTCGTCGCCGTCCAGCTCAAGGGCTTTTTTCAACGGCACCTTGGCCTGCTCGCTCATGCCCTGGCGCAGATAACCCAAGCCCAATTGCACATAGGCAATTCGCGCCTCGTCACGGCCTTTGCCGGTTTGCATGGGGCTGTCATGGCCCGATGAAACACAACCGGCCATCAGACCGGTGAAAAGCAACAGCAGCGCGAGGCGCAAGGGCATAGAGGTCCTCTCTCAGATTCGATTCACAGCAATTTGCGGCAAATCTTCGGCGGCGTTAAGTTCGCGCACGGCGATATAACGCTCACTGCGGCGGGTGCGATCCATCACTTGCCCGACCAGTTGGCCACAGGCGGCGTCGATGTCTTCACCACGGGTGGTGCGCACAGTAACGTTGTAGCCGGCCTGGTGCAGTTGATCCTGGAAACGACGGATGGCGTTGTTGCTCGGCCGCTCGTAGCCAGAATGGGGAAACGGGTTAAACGGAATCAGGTTGATCTTGCACGGGGTGTTCTTGAGCAGTTCGATCATTTCGACCGCGTGCTCAACTTTGTCGTTGATGTCCTTGAGCATGGTGTACTCAATGGTCAACACACGCTTTTCGCCCAGGGTCGCCATGTAGCGCTGGCAAGATTCGAGCAGCATCTTAAGCGGATACTTCTTGTTGATCGGCACCAATTGGTTACGCAATGCGTCATTCGGTGCGTGCAACGACAGCGCCAGGGAGACGTCGATGTGCTTGGCCAGCTCATCGATCATCGGCACCACGCCGGAAGTCGACAGGGTCACACGGCGCTTGGAGATGCCGTAGCCGAGGTCGTCCATCATCAAATGCATGGCGGCCACGACGTTGTCGAAGTTCAGCAGCGGCTCACCCATGCCCATCATCACCACGTTGGTGATGGCACGGTCGACGGTTGCCGGGACGCTGCCAAAGGATTTGTTGGCAATCCACACCTGGCCAATGACTTCGGCGGCGGTGAGGTTGCTATTGAAGCCTTGCTTGCCGGTGGAGCAGAAACTGCAGTCCAGGGCACAGCCTGCCTGGGACGAAACGCACAAAGTGCCGCGCTTGCCCTGGGGAATGTAGACAGTCTCGACGCAGCTGCCGGACGCCACGCGCACCACCCACTTACGGGTGCCGTCGGTGGAAATGTCCTCGCTGACAACCTCGGGACCACGGACCTCAGCAATGGCCTTGAGCTTGTCGCGCAGGGCCTTGCTGACGTTCGTCATGGCGTCGAAATCGTCGACACCAAAGTGGTGAATCCACTTCATTACCTGACCGGCACGGAAACGCTTCTCCCCGATTGAGTCGAAGAATTTTTCCATTTCCTGTTGAGTCAGACCCAGCAGGTTGGTTTTAACAGTCGATGTAGTCATGGATTCACCCTCACTCTTTAAGCCGATGCTTAGCGAGCGGTTACTTCAGTAGCAGCGAAAAAGTACGAGATTTCGCGAGCAGCAGCGGCTTCGGAGTCCGAACCGTGAACAGCGTTGGCGTCGATGGACTCAGCGAAGTCAGCACGGATAGTGCCGGCAGCGGCTTCTTTAGGGTTGGTAGCGCCCATCAGCTCGCGGTTCAGAGCGATAGCGTTTTCGCCTTCCAGAACCTGAACAACAACAGGGCCGGAGATCATGAAGGCAACCAGGTCGCCGAAGAAGCCACGAGCGCTGTGCTCAGCGTAGAAGCCTTCAGCTTCAGCTTTGGACAGTTGCTTGAGTTTCGAAGCTACAACCTTCAGGCCGGCTTTTTCGAAACGAGTGGTGATCTCGCCGATGACGTTTTTTGCAACAGCGTCAGGCTTGATGATGGAGAAAGTACGTTGAACAGCCATGGTGTAACTCCAGAAACGGTAATTTACGAAAAATTAAACCCGCGAATTATACGCGGGTTATTAGGTATTGCCTAACTGCGTAAAAAGTCGGCTCAGTCGTCTGCTTCTTCGATCCACAGACCCTGAATCGCCTCCAGGACCTTTTCGCCACCCCGGTCAGGAATGTCGTCAAATTCCGGCAGTGCCATTACGAGGTCGCGCAACTTGACGAAGTTCACGGTAAGAGGATTGACCTCAGGATGAGCTTCCGCAAGTTGTATAGCGATTTCTTGTACATCAACCCATTTCAGGCTCATGACATTTCCTTGAATCAATGCGGCGCTTCGGCTGCATGGTTGAGGGAATATTTCGGAATTTCGACGGTAATGTCTTCCGTGCCGACCTTTGCCTGACAGCTTAGGCGAGAAGTCGCCTCAAGGCCCCAGGCGCGATCCAGAAAGTCCTCTTCCAGCTCGTCCGCTTCTTCGAGAGAGTTGAAACCTTCGCGAATCACGCAGTGGCAGGTCGTGCAGGCGCAGACACCGCCGCAGGCGCTTTCGATCTCGATGTGGTTGTCATGGGCAACCTCGAGGATGGACTTGCCGGTCTCAGCCTCCACAACCATACCGTCCGGGCAATGCTCGGCGTGTGGCAGAAAAATGACCTGCGGCATTAATTATTCCTCGATTTCATTCAGGTTGCGCCCGGCCAGTGCGGCTTTCACCGTCTGATCCATGCGGCGGGCGGCAAAAGCATCAGTCACTTGCGACAGGCGCTTGGTCTGCTGCTCGATGGCGTAACCATCGTTGCCTTTCATCAATTCGGCCAGTTCCTGCATTTGCAGGTCGATAACCATGCGCTCTTCAGCATCCAGCAGACGCTCGCCGTCGGCTTCCAGGGCGCCCTGCACGGCTTCGAGCAGGCGCTGGGCATCGACTTGCTGCTCGCGCAGCACGCGGGCGACCTTGTCGTCACCGGCATACTGGAAGGAATCCTTGAGCATCTTGGCGATTTCGCCATCGGTGAGGCCGTAGGACGGCTTGACCTGGATGCTGGCTTCAACGCCCGAGGCCAATTCACGCGCTGCCACGCTGAGCAGGCCATCGGCGTCGACCTGGAAGGTCACGCGAATTTTCGCCGCACCGGCCACCATCGCCGGGATGCCGCGCAATTCAAAGCGCGCCAGGGAGCGGCAGTCGCTGATCAGTTCGCGCTCGCCTTGCAGCACATGAATCATCATGGCCGTCTGGCCATCTTTGTAGGTGGTGAAATCCTGGGCGCGTGCGACGGGGATGGTGGTGTTGCGTGGAATCACCTTCTCCATAAGGCCGCCCATGGTTTCCAGGCCCAGGGACAGCGGGATCACGTCGAGTAGCAGCAGTTCGCCACCCTCGCGCTTGTTACCGGCAAGCGTGTCGGCCTGGATAGCAGCGCCGATGGCGACTACTTGATCCGGGTCGATTTCCGTCAGTGGCTGGCGACCGAAAGCTTCGGCAACCGCTTCGCGAACGCGTGGGACGCGAGTCGAACCGCCCACCATGACCACTGCGGCCACGTCTTCCAGCTCGATACCGGAATCACGCACAGCCCGACGGCACGCCTTGAGGCTGCGAGCGACCATCGGTTCGATCAGCGCATCAAAGGCTTCGCGAGTCAGTTGAGCCGACCAGCTGCCGTAGGAAACTTCAACAGAATCAGCGTCAGTCAGTGCTTCCTTGGCCGCGCAGGCGGTTTGCAGCAGATTACGCTGCGCGCCCGGGTCCAAGTCAGCCGACAAATCGGCGCTGGTGATGATCCAGCCGGCAATGGCATGGTCAAAGTCATCGCCGCCCAAGGCGCTGTCGCCCCCGGTGGCCAGTACTTCAAACACACCGCCGGTCAGGCGCAGAATCGAAATATCAAAAGTACCACCGCCCAGGTCATAAATAGCCACCAGGCCTTCAGCGTGCTGATCCAGGCCATAGGCCACCGCCGCTGCGGTCGGCTCGTTGAGCAAGCGCAACACGTTCAGGCCCGCAAGCTTCGCGGCGTCCTTGGTGGCTTGACGCTGTGCGTCATCGAAATAGGCAGGAACGGTGATCACTGCGCCGACCAGTTCGCCGCCCAAGGTATTTTCTGCGCGCTGACGCAGCACCTTGAGGATATCGGCCGACACTTCAACCGGGCTTTTCGGGCCTTGGACGGTGTCGATGAACGGCATATGGGATTCGCCGCCAACAAAGCGGTACGGCAGCTGGTCGCCCAATTGCTTGACGTCGGAAAGACCGCGACCCATCAAGCGTTTAACCGACAGCACGGTATTCAACGGGTCACTGGACGCTGCCAGCTTGGCCGACTCACCGACTTCAGTGCGATCAGCGTGATAACGCACAGCGGAGGGCAGGATCACCTGGCCATTAGCGTCGGGCAATGGCTCGGACAGGCCGCTGCGCAAGGCAGCAACCAGGGAATTGGTGGTGCCCAGGTCAATCCCGACCGCCAGGCGACGCTGGTGTGGTTGAGGGCTTTGGCCGGGTTCGGCGATTTGCAGTAGGGCCATGGTAATCAGGTCTTATCTGTCTATCAGGCGTGCATCACGGGCAGCACTGGGTTAATCGTCGAGGCGCTCTTCTAGCTGGCGCACTTCGTAGGTGAGCTTGTCGAGGAACTGCATGCGCCGCATCAGGCGTTCGGCCTGTTCACGTTGCGCTGCATCATCCCAACAGGCTGCGAAGCTTTCATTGAGCTCATCCTGGGCCGTTTTCAGACGACGCTTGAAGACCGCGACACCGGCTATATCAGCCTCGTCCTGCAAGTCTTCGAGTTCTTCGCGCCACTGCATCTGCTGCATCAGGAAGTCCGGGTCGTGCACCGTCACTTCGATCGGCAACTCACCACCGTTCAACGCGAGCAGGTAGCGCGCGCGTTTGGGCGGGTTTTTCAGCGTCTGATAGGCTTCGTTGAGGCTGGCCGATTGCTCCAGCGCCAGGCGCTGCTCACGCTCGGAAGCGTCAGCAAAGCGGTCCGGATGCACCCCACGCGCCAACTCTCGGTAGCGCGTGGCAAGCTGCTCAAGGTCCAGCCGAAAGCTCGGCTGCAGCTCGAATAAAGCGAAATGACAAGGAGTACCCACGAATAGCCTCAGATGTTGAAGCTTTCGCCGCAGCCACATTCACCGCGCACGTTGGGGTTGTTGAACTTGAAGCCTTCGTTCAACCCTTCCTTGACGAAATCGAGTTCGGTGCCGTCCAGGTAGGTCAGGCTTTTAGGGTCGATGATCACTTTCTCGCCGTGACTTTCGAACACCTGGTCCTCTTCAACCACCTCGTCGACAAACTCCAGCACGTAGGCAAGGCCGGAACAGCCCGTGGTGCGAACACCCAGACGAATCCCCTCACCTTTACCGCGCCCATTCAGGGAGCGGCGAATGTGCTGCGCAGCCGCTTCTGTCATGCTGATAGCCATCGTTGACTCCTTACTCGTCGCCAAATGCTTAGATCAAGCCTTTCTTCTGCTTGTAGTCGCGAACGGCCGCCTTGATGGCGTCTTCGGCGAGTACGGAGCAGTGAATTTTCACTGGCGGCAGGGCCAGTTCTTCAGCCAGCTGGGTGTTGCTGATGGTGACAGCCTCATCCAGGGTCTTGCCTTTCATCCACTCGGTAGCGAGGGAGCTTGAGGCAATGGCGGAACCGCAGCCGTAAGTCTTGAACTTGGCGTCTTCGATAACGCCAGCGTCGTTGACCTTGATCTGCAGGCGCATCACATCGCCGCACGCCGGAGCGCCGACCATGCCGGTGCCGACATCAGGGTCTTCCGCGTTCATCTTGCCGACGTTGCGCGGGTTTTCGTAGTGGTCGATGACCTTTTCGCTGTAAGCCATGGTACTGAATCCTCACTCATCAGGGCCGCTCTGGAACCCTGTAAAAACGCCTGCGTTTTCCGCCACGTTCTTACAGAGCTTGGGTGGCGGCTTCTATAGTTAGTGTGCCGCCCACTCGATCTTGGAGATATCGACACCGTCTTTGTACATGTCCCACAGCGGCGACAGAACGCGCAGCTTGTTGACGGCTTCGCAGACTTTCTGCGCGGCGTAGTCGACTTGCTCTTCGGTGGTGAAACGGCCGAACGTAAAGCGGATCGAGCTGTGTGCCAGTTCGTCGTTGCGGCCCAGGGCGCGCAGAACGTACGAAGGCTCAAGGGAAGCCGAGGTGCAGGCCGAACCGGACGAAACCGCCAGGTCCTTGAGCGCCATGATCAGCGACTCGCCTTCGACGTAGTTGAAGCTCAAATTCAGGTTGTGCGGTACACGGGCGGTCATGCTGCCATTGATGTACAGCTCTTCAAGGTTCTCGACCTGCTTGTAGAAGCGATCGCTCAGCGCCTTGATACGGATGTTTTCGGCAGCCATGTCTTCTTTGGCTACACGGAAGGCTTCGCCCATGCCGACGATCTGGTGAGTCGCCAGGGTGCCGGAACGCATGCCGCGCTCGTGACCGCCGCCGTGCATGGTGGCTTCGATGCGCACCCGAGGCTTGCGGCTCACGTATAGCGCGCCGATGCCTTTAGGGCCGTAGGTCTTGTGGGCAGAGAACGACATCAGGTCGACTTTCAGCTTGGACAGGTCGATGTCGACCTTGCCGGTGGACTGAGCAGCGTCGACGTGCAGCAGGATGCCTTTGGAGCGAGTCAGCTCGCCAATGGCTGCGATGTCGTTGATGGTGCCGATTTCGTTGTTCACGTGAATCACGGAAACCAGGATGGTGTCTTCACGCAGGGCCGCTTCGATCATGGCCGGGGTGACGATACCGTCGGTGGTTGGCTCAAGGTAGGTAACCTCGAAACCTTCACGCTCCAGTTGGCGCATGGTGTCGAGGACAGCCTTGTGCTCAATCTTGGTGGTGATCAGGTGCTTGCCCTTGGTCGCGTAGAAATGCGCCGCGCCCTTGATTGCCAGGTTGTCGGATTCGGTAGCACCGGAAGTCCAGACGATTTCCCGCGGATCGGCGCCTACCAGGTCGGCGACTTGGCGACGAGCATTCTCGACCGCTTCCTCGGCTTTCCAGCCGAATACGTGGGAACGGGAGGCTGGGTTACCGAAGTTTCCGTCAACCAGCAGGCATTCGCTCATCTTTTGCGCGACACGCGGATCAACCGGGGTGGTCGCTGAGTAATCAAGGTAAATCGGCAATTTCATGGACTTTCTCCTAAATCAGGCTGGCTGGCGTGCCGTTAGCTCTTCGGCTGTCACTCGACGGCGGACGCTTCAATCTTGTCCAGACGCGGCGCCTTGGTGTTGCAACGGCGCTGGTCCTGACGCTGGGCTACTTCTTGCACCTCACGGCGAGTCACAAGATCAGCCAAGCTGATACCACTCAAAAACTCATGGATCTGCAGGCTCAAGTCACACCACAAGTGGTGGGTCAGGCAGGTGTCGCCGGCATGGCAGTCACCCAAACCCTGGCATTTGGTGGCATCGACGGATTCGTTCACCGCGTCGATCACCTGAGCTACCTGAATGCCCTGCATATCGCGGGACAATTGATAACCGCCACCCGGCCCACGCACGCTGGAAACCAAGTTGCTACGGCGCAATTTGGCGAACAGCTGCTCGAGGTAGGACAGGGAAATGCCTTGGCGCTCGGAGATATCGGCCAGGGACACCGGCCCAGTTTGCGCGTGCAAGGCCAGGTCAAGCATGGCGGTCACCGCGTATCGGCCTTTTGTAGTCAGTCTCATGGACAAGTACCAAGGTGTTTCAGAATGGGAGCAAGTATGCGATTCCCGAGTATTTAAGTCAACTATAAGACCTAGTACTTTAGTCAGGATTACCCGTAAAAAGGGCGCGCGAATAATAGCAGGGTGGGGTGGGGACGAACAGCGGGAACCGGGCCACGACTCAATCTCAAGACCAATGGAAGCCAAATGTGGGAGCTGGCTTGCCTGCGATAGCGGTGGGTCAGCACCCCCCTAAATGAGCTGGCAGACCGCTATCGCAGGCAAGCCAGCCCCCACAGAAGGTTTTATCGCGCTTAAGATTTAACCAGCCTTGGTGGTGGCAGCTTCAACCTTGATCTCGGCGAAGTCTTCTTCGCGCAGCTCAGGCAGATCTTTTGCGCAGTAGCTGCTGCCCAACTCCTTCAATGCGCCGCACATACCGTCCAGCTTGCCATCCACGGCCTGCAGGTGGTCGAGCAACTGGCCAATGGCACGCGCCACCGGGTCGGGCATGTCTTCGCTGACACCGTAGGCATCGAAACCGATCTTCTCAGCCATCGCTTTGCGCTTGGCTTCCTGCTCGTCGCCGAGCTCCGGCTTGACGATGATGCGGCCGGGAATGCCCACCACCGTCGCGCCAGGCGGCACAGCCTTGGTCACCACAGCATTGGAGCCCACTTTGGCACCCGCGCCGACAGTGAACGGGCCAAGCACCTTGGCACCCGCCCCCACCACTACGCCATCGCCCAATGTCGGGTGGCGCTTGCCTTTATTCCACGTTGTGCCACCCAGGGTCACGCCCTGATACAGCGTCACGTCATCACCGATTTCGGCGGTTTCGCCAATCACGATGCCCATGCCATGGTCAATAAAGAAGCGACGACCCACCTTGGCGCCTGGATGAATCTCGATTCCGGTCAACCAGCGCCCAAAGTTCGACACCAGCCGTGCCAGCCATTTCCAGCCCATGCCCCATAAGACTGCGGACAGGCGGTGAATCCAGATCGCGTGCATGCCTGGGTAGCAGGTCAGCACTTCAAAGGCGTTGCGCGCCGCCGGGTCACGGTGGAAAACACTCTGGATATCTTCTCGCAAACGCTCGAACATTTTTAATCCTTCCGCTTAAGAAGCTCACCACGGGCCGCTTTCTGGGTTTCCGTGAGGATGCCACGCAATATGTTCATTTCTGCCCGGCTTACCGAGCTACGGCCGTACAATCGACGCAGGCGTGCCATCAAGTGCCGTGGTTTTTCCGGATCGAGAAACTCGATGGCCACCAGGGTTTGCTCCAGGTGCTCATAGAATCGCTCCAACTCGTCCATGGTGGCCAACTCGCCACTCTTGGTCGATGCGACCTCATCCTTCTCGACCTTGCTCGGCTGGCCTTCTGCAGCCAGCCAGGCCATGCGCACTTCGTAACTCAACACCTGCACCGCTGCCCCGAGGTTCAGCGAACTGAACTCAGGGTCTGATGGGATGTGCACGTGGTAATGACATCGCTGCAGCTCTTCATTGGTCAGGCCGGAGTCTTCACGGCCAAACACCAAAGCGATTTCAGCGCCACCTGCAGCCTCTTCCACCACCTTGGTGCCGCATTCGCGCGGATCCAGCAGTGGCCAGGGGATTCGACGGTCGCGAGCACTGGTGCCAAGCACCAGGTTGCAGCCGACCAAAGCGTCTTCCAAAGTGGCGACGACCTGGGCTTTTTCAAGGATGTCATTGGCGCCGGATGCACGGGCATCGGCCTCGTGGTGCGGGAACACACGCGGCTCGACCAGCACCAGGCGCGTCAGCCCCATGTTTTTCATGGCTCGCGCCACCCCGCCGATGTTGCCGGGATGACTGGTATTGACGAGGACGACACGGATGTTTTGCAGCAAGGGAGGCGCTCTCGGACACAGGAAAGGGGAGCAAATCTTACAGAACAGCCTAAGGTTATGCCATGAAAGCTAACGTCGTCCTTCACCTGAAGAAAGTTTCTGCTAGAATGCCCGGCTTTCTTTAACAACCTTAGGTGACACATCCATGCAGCCCATGCTGAATATCGCGCTGCGCGCCGCCCGCAGCGCCAGTGAATTGATCTTCCGCTCCATCGAGCGCCTGGATACCATCAAGGTCGACGAAAAAGACGCCAAGGATTATGTATCCGAGGTGGATCGCGCCGCTGAGCAAAAAATCATCGACGCGCTGCGCAAGGCCTACCCTACCCACGGCATCCTCGGTGAAGAAACCGGCTTGCACAAAGGCAGCGGCGAAGGCGAAGACTACCTGTGGATCATCGACCCACTGGATGGCACCACCAACTTCCTGCGCGGCATCCCACACTTTGCAGTCAGCATTGCCTGCAAATACCGTGGCCGCCTGGAACACGCCGTCGTACTCGACCCTGTTCGCCAGGAAGAATTCACCGCCAGTCGTGGCCGTGGCGCCCAGTTGAACGGTCGTCGCCTGCGCGTCAGCGGCCGTACCAGCCTGGACGGCGCCCTGCTGGGCACTGGCTTCCCGTTCCGTGACGACCAGATGGACAACCTGGAAAACTACCTGGGCATGTTCCGCGCCCTGGTTGGCCAGACCGCCGGCATCCGCCGCGCCGGTGCTGCCAGCCTGGACCTGGCGTATGTTGCCGCCGGTCGTTTTGATGCGTTCTGGGAGTCGGGCCTGTCCGAATGGGACATGGCTGCAGGCGCCCTGCTGATCCAGGAAGCTGGTGGCCTGGTGAGCGACTTTACCGGTGGTCACGATTTCCTTGAGAAAGGCCATGTGGTCGCCGGCAACACCAAATGCTTCAAGGCAGTACTGACGGCGATCCAGCCGCACCTGCCGGCTTCGCTGAAGCGCTAAGCGAGCGAGCACAAAAAAGCACCCCGAGGGGTGCTTTTTTTATGCCTGGGATTTGCTATCCCAGCAGCCAACACAATCCAATGTAGGAGCTGGCTTGCCTGCGATAGCGGTCTACCAGCTAGCTAATGGGTTACTGACCCACCGCTATCGCAGGCAAGCCAGCTCCCACACTTGGATTGATGTCAGCCTTATTGCTGGTTCTGACCCAGGATCAGACGACCTTCCTTATCCACTGGAATCTGGCCGCCCGGATCACGGTCCATACGTACCGAACCTTCCTTACCGTCCAGGTTGTAGCGCACGTCATAACCAACAACCTTGTCACTGATATCGTTGACCGTGCTGCAACGCTGCTGCGTGGTGGTGTAGGTATCGCGGTTCTGCATACCTTCCTGCACCTTGTTACCGGCGTAACCGCCACCGACAGCACCGGCTACAGTAGCCAGCTTCTTGCCATTACCGCCACCGACCTGGTTGCCCAACAGGCCACCGGCCAGCGCACCGACCACGGTGCCGACGATTTGATGTTGATCCTGCACCGGCTTCTGCCGGGTCACGGTGACGTCCTTGCAGACCTCACGAGGGGTTTTGATCTGGGTTTTCACCGGCTGCACTGCCAGCACTTGCGCATACTCAGGGCCGCTTTTTACCAGGCTGTAGGTGGCAACAGCACCCCCGGCAGTCACACCGACAGCACCCAATACCGCACCAACCAGTAACGACTTGTTCACGTGAACCTCCTGACCATCACAAGCGGACCGAAACGTCCGCGCTATACCCAGCCTTGGAGCAAAAAAAAAGGCACGAGTTCAATACTCGTGCCTTCTTTGTAACAGCGTATCAACGAACGCCCATCAAGGACGGTCGTCGACCTCCTTGCCGGTAGCGGCAGGCGGGATCAAATCTTCGCTGTTGAGGTTCAGCCAGATCAGCACCACGTTAGCGATGTAGATCGACGAGTAGGTACCCGCCAGAACGCCGATGAACAGTGCCAGGGAGAAGCCCCACAGATTGTCGCCACCGAAGATCATCAGTGCAGCAATCGCCAGCAAGGTGGAGATCGACGTCGCCATGGTCCGCAGCAGGGTCTGAGTGGTGGAGATGTTGATGTTCTCGACCAGCGTAGCCTTGCGCAGTACGCGGAAGTTCTCACGAACCCGGTCGAATACCACGATGGTGTCGTTGAGCGAGTAACCAATGATCGCCAACACCGCCGCCAGCACCGTCAGGTCGAAGGTGATCTGGAAGTACGCCAGGATACCCACGGTGACGATTACGTCGTGGATCAGCGACACAATGGCGCCGACGCCGAATTTCCACTGAAAGCGGAACGCCAGGTAGACCATGATGCCGGCCAGCGCCATCAGCATGCCGAGACCGCCCTGGTCGCGCAGCTCTTCACCCACTTGCGGGCCTACGAACTCGACGCGCTTGACCGACGCCGGGTTGTCACCGCCGACCTTCTGCAAGGCTTCGGCTACCTGATGACCCAACTGCGGATCTTCGCCCGGCATACGCACCAGCAGGTCGGTGGTAGCACCAAAGCTCTGCACGATGGCTTCGTGATAGCCGGCCTTGACCAGCTCGCTGCGCACCAGGGTGACGTCGGCCGGCTTCTCGTAGGTCAGCTCGATGAGCGTACCGCCGGTAAAGTCCAGACCGTAGTTCAGGCCCTTATGGAACCAGCTGAACAACGCCAGAACGGTAAGGAGCACTGTGGCGCCGAACGCAATGTTGCGAACGCCCATGAAGTTGATTGTACGTAACATGGCAGCCCCTTAAATCCACAACTTCTTGAAGTCACGTCCGCCAAAGATCAGGTTGACCATTGCGCGGGTCACCATGATGGCCGTGAACATCGAGGTAAAGATACCGAGGGACATGGTCACCGCAAAACCTTTGACCGGGCCGGTGCCCATGGCAAAGAGAATCCCGCCGACCAGCAGAGTGGTCAGGTTGGAGTCGAGAATCGCGGTAAATGCCCGGCCGAAGCCTTCGTTGATTGCACGTTGTACGGTCATGCCCGCCGCGATCTCTTCACGAATACGCGAGAAGATCAGTACGTTGGCATCTACGGCCATACCCATGGTGAGTACGATACCGGCGATACCTGGCAGGGTCAGTGTTGCGCCCAGCAGCGACATCAGTGCCAGCAGCATCACCATGTTGCCCGCCAGGGCCACGGTGGCGATGACGCCGAAGAAGCGGTAGATGGCGATGATGAACAAGGACACAAACAGCATGCCCCACAAGGCCGCATCGATACCCTTGGTGATGTTGTCGGCACCCAGGCTCGGGCCAATGGTGCGCTCTTCAGCGAAGTACATCGGCGCCGCCAGGCCACCCGCACGCAGCAGCAGTGCCAGCTCGGAAGATTCGCCCTGGCCATTCAGGCCGGTAATGCGGAATTGAGCACCCAGCGGCGACTGGATGGTCGCCAGGCTGATGATTTTCTTCTCTTCCTTGAAGGTCTGCACCGGCACGTCTTTCTCGACACCGTCGACCATTTGTTTGGTGTAGGTGGTGACCGGGCGTTGCTCGATGAAGATCACCGCCATGCTGCGACCGACGTTACTGCGCGTGGCGCGGCTCATCAGGTCACCGCCATGGCCATCCAGACGGATGTTCACTTCCGGAGTACCGTGCTGCGAATCGAAACCCGCCTTGGCGTCAGTCACCTGATCACCGGTGATGATCAAGCCACGCTCGATCAGCGCTGGAGGACGGTTGCCTTCACGGAACTCGAATTCTTCGGCAGTCGCGCGAGTCGCACCCGGCTCAGCCGCCAGACGGAATTCCAGGTTGGCGGTTTTACCCAGGATACGCTTGGCTTCAGCGGTATCTTGTACGCCTGGCAGTTCAACCACGATGCGGTTGGCGCCTTGACGCTGCACGATCGGCTCAGCCACACCCAGCTCGTTGACGCGGTTACGTACCGTGGTCAAGTTCTGCTTGATGGAGTATTCGCGGATTTCCGCGATCTTGGCCGGGGTCATCGCCAGACGCAGCACAGCCTGACCATTCAGGTCAGCCGGTACGATGTCGAAATCATTGAAGTTCTTGCGCACCAGGGCACGGGCCTGTTCGCGGGTCGCTTCATCAGAGAAGCCCAGCTGGATGGCACCGTTGAGCTGCGGCAGGCTGCGATAACGCACCTTCTCTTTGCGCAGCAGGCTCTTCACGTCGCCTTCGTAAACTTTCAGACGCGCGTCGAGGGCTTTGTCCATGTCGACTTCCAGCAGGAAGTGCACACCACCGGACAAGTCCAGACCCAGCTTCATCGGGTGCGCGCCAATGCTGCGCAGCCATTTTGGCGTGGTCTGTGCGAGGTTGAGCGCGACAACGTAGTCATCACCCATAGCCTTGCGCACGACGTCTTTGGCCGGCAACTGGTCTTCGGCCTTGGTCAGGCGCAACAAACCGCCTTTCGCATCAGACGCCAAGGTTGCCGCTTTTACCTGGATACCGGCGTCGGTGAGCGCTTTGCTCGCACGGTCCAGGTCAGCCTGATTGACCTGCAGCGTAGTGCTGGCGCCAGTGATCTGGATCGCAGGGTCATCAGGATAAAGATTGGGAGCGGAATAAATAAAACCGATCGCCAGCACCGCCAGGATCAGTACGTATTTCCACAGAGGGTATTTGTTCAGCATCACGCCGCCCGCTTATAACGCGGGGCGCCTTGCGCGCCCCGTCGATTGGTAAAGGTTGTTACTCAGATCGCTTTGAGCGTGCCTTTTGGCAGCGTGGCGGCGATGGCGCCCTTCTGGAACTTCATTTCTACGGTGTCGGAGACTTCCAGAACCACGAAAGCATCGGAAACCTTGGTGATCTTGCCGGCGATGCCGCCAGTAGTCACAACTTCGTCGCCTTTCTGCAGGCTGCCCAGCAGGTTTTTCTGCTCTTTGGCGCGCTTGGCCTGTGGACGCCAGATCATCAGGTAGAAGATGACCAGGAAGCCGACCAGGAAAATCCACTCGAAACCACCACCCATAGGGCCGGCGGCGGCAGGCGCAGCGGCGTCAGCCATGGCATTAGAGATAAAAAAGCTCATTTAGCACTCCAGTTGCAAATAGTGAATCTTAGGGTCGGAAAACTCAGTCCAAGGGCGGCACAGGGAGCCCGCGCTTGGCATAGAAGGCATCGACGAAGGCGGCCAATGTACCCTGTTGAATAGCCTCACGCAAACCAGCCATCAGGACTTGGTAGTGACGCAAATTGTGGATGGTATTCAACATGCTACCCAGCATTTCCCCGCACTTGTCCAGATGGTGCAGATAAGCACGCGAGAAGTTCTGGCAGGTGTAGCAGTCACAGGTGGGATCCAGCGGCGAATCATCATGGCGATGGAACGCGTTACGGATCTTCAGCACGCCTGTATCGATGAACAGATGCCCATTGCGGGCATTACGGGTTGGCATCACGCAATCGAACATGTCCACACCGCGGCGCACACCCTCTACGAGATCTTCCGGTTTGCCAACGCCCATAAGGTAACGAGGTTTGTCAGCGGGCATCAGGCCCGGCAGGTAATCCAGCACCTTGATCATCTCGTGCTTGGGCTCACCTACTGACAAACCGCCGATAGCCAGGCCGTCAAAGCCGATTTTGTCGAGGCCTTCGAGCGAGCGCTTGCGCAGGCTTTCGTGCATGCCGCCCTGGACGATACCGAACAGCGCAGCAGTGTTATCGCCGTGGGCGTTTTTCGAGCGCTGAGCCCAACGCAACGACAGTTCCATGGAGATACGCGCGACATCTTCATCCGCGGGATAAGGCGTGCACTCGTCAAAAATCATCACGATGTCGGAGCCCAGGTCGCGCTGCACCTGCATCGACTCTTCAGGGCCCATGAACACTTTGGAACCGTCCACCGGCGAGGCGAAAGTCACGCCCTCTTCCTTGATCTTGCGCATGGCACCCAGGCTGAATACCTGGAAACCACCGGAGTCGGTGAGGATCGGGCCTTGCCACTTCATGAAGTCATGCAGGTCGCCATGCTTCTTGATCACTTCCGTGCCCGGGCGCAGCCACAGGTGGAAGGTGTTGCCCAGGATGATCTCGGCGCCGGTCGCGACGATGTCACGCGGCAGCATGCCTTTTACAGTGCCGTAAGTGCCCACTGGCATGAACGCCGGGGTTTCGACGGTGCCACGCGGGAACGTGAGGCGACCACGACGAGCCTTGCCATCCGTGGCCAACAATTCAAACGACATACGACTCATAGTTGCTCCTCATGGCCCGCTTCTTTAGGAGCAGTCGGCGCAGGGTTACGGGTGATAAACATCGCATCACCGTAGCTGAAAAAACGGTATCCATTATCGATGGCAGCTTTATACGCCGCCATTGTTTCGGGATAACCCGCGAAGGCCGACACCAGCATCAACAGCGTGGATTCCGGCAAATGGAAATTGGTCACCAGGCAATCGACCACATGGAACGGCCGGCCCGGGAAAATAAAGATATCGGTGTCGCCACTGAAGGGCTTGAGCACGCCATCGCGCGCGGCACTCTCCAGCGAGCGCACGCTGGTGGTGCCCACTGCAACCACGCGACCACCGCGCGCCTTGCATGCCGCCACCGCATCCACGACTTCCTGGCTGACTTCCAGCCATTCGCTGTGCATATGGTGGTCTTCGATGTTATCCACACGCACCGGCTGAAACGTGCCGGCCCCCACGTGCAGGGTCACATAAGCGCTTTCGACGCCTTTGGCAGCAATCGCATCCAGCAGCGGCTGGTCAAAATGCAGCCCGGCTGTAGGTGCGGCGACAGCACCGAGGCGCTGCGAGTACACCGTCTGGTAGCGCTCGCGGTCCGAGTCTTCGTCGGGGCGGTCGATATAAGGAGGCAGCGGCATATGGCCGACGCGCTCCAGCAGCGGCAACACCTCTTCGGCGAACTTGAGTTCGAACAACGCGTCATGCCGCGCAACCATCTCGGCTTCGCCACCGCCATCAATGAGGATGCTCGAGCCGGGTTTCGGCGACTTGCTGGAGCGCACATGGGCCAGCACGCGATGGCTGTCCAGCACCCGCTCCACCAGAATTTCCAGCTTGCCGCCGGACGCTTTCTGGCCAAACAGCCGTGCCGGAATCACCCGGGTATTGTTAAACACCATCAAATCGCCTGGGCGCAAATGCTCAAGCAAATCAGTGAATTGGCGGTGTGCGAGGGCACCACTCACCCCGTCCAGGGTCAGCAGTCGACTGGCGCGACGCTCGGCCAAAGGGTGGCGAGCGATCAGCGAATCAGGGAGCTCAAAAGTAAAGTCAGCAACGCGCATGATAGGGTTCGTCTAGCAGGGCCGGGGAGTCTAGCGGAAATAGTGAAAATAGACCATGAAACGTGATTGACCAACGGTAATCTCATCTCTATACTTCGCCGCCATTGAGCCCTGATGGCGGAATTGGTAGACGCGGCGGATTCAAAATCCGTTTTCGAAAGGAGTGGGAGTTCGAGTCTCCCTCGGGGCACCATCTTAAAGAAAGACCTTGAATTTCAAGGTCTTTTTTTTCGTCTGTAGAAAAGTGAGATTCCAGCGCTGGCCGCCGCAATGGCGCCCAGAAGGCAAAATCATGACAGAACAAGCCCTATGACCATAAGCCCTTTCAAAACCTCGTGAGCGCCTTCAGAGGCCGTCGGAGCGTTGCGATTATCCTACCGCCCTCGACCTGAATAACGACCTTGCACGATCTGATGAACCTGGGATGCAGCAGAGCGTCGGCACCCATGTCGATATGAGCATCGAGCCAGTCTTCTGGAATGGCAAGGAGGCGAGCTTCTGGAGGCGTCCTGACGCGTGCTGTGCACCCGTTAGTGCGCATTGATGGTGGCTTTTTCGCGGAATAGCTTGCGGGACACTTTTCGAGCGCGCAAAACAAAACCCCATCTGCTTTCGCAAATGGGGTTTCGGAATTTAATCTTGACGATGACCTACTCTCACATGGGGAAACCCCACACTACCATCGGCG
>NZ_JACAQL010000035.1:3029-3281 GCF_013385245.1 Pseudomonas sp. IPO3747 | reverse complement strand
GCCCACGCTTTTCGACCGCCCAAAACAAAACCCCATCTGCTTTCGCAAATGGGGTTTCGGAATTTAATCTTGACGATGACCTACTCTCACATGGGGAAACCCCACACTACCATCGGCGATGCATCGTTTCACTACTGAGTTCGGGATGGGATCAGGTGGTTCCAATGCTCTATGGTCGTCAAGAAATTCGGGTACTGAGTCGTAGCCAGTTGGCTTCGCTTCAGCAAATTGGGTATGTGACAGCTTTCGGTG
>NZ_JACAQL010000035.1:0-2977 GCF_013385245.1 Pseudomonas sp. IPO3747 | reverse complement strand
TCAAATTGCTTGGGTGTTATATGGTCAAGCCTCACGGGCAATTAGTATTGGTTAGCTCAACGCCTCACAGCGCTTACACACCCAACCTATCAACGTCGTAGTCTTCGACGGCCCTTCAGGGGACTCAAGGTCCCAGTGAGATCTCATCTTGAGGCTAGTTTCCCGCTTAGATGCTTTCAGCGGTTATCTATTCCGAACATAGCTACCCGGCAATGCCACTGGCGTGACAACCGGAACACCAGAGGTTCGTCCACTCCGGTCCTCTCGTACTAGGAGCAGCCCCTCTCAAATCTCAAACGTCCACGGCAGATAGGGACCGAACTGTCTCACGACGTTCTAAACCCAGCTCGCGTACCACTTTAAATGGCGAACAGCCATACCCTTGGGACCGGCTTCAGCCCCAGGATGTGATGAGCCGACATCGAGGTGCCAAACACCGCCGTCGATATGAACTCTTGGGCGGTATCAGCCTGTTATCCCCGGAGTACCTTTTATCCGTTGAGCGATGGCCCTTCCATACAGAACCACCGGATCACTAAGACCTACTTTCGTACCTGCTCGACGTGTCTGTCTCGCAGTCAAGCGCGCTTTTGCCTTTATACTCTACGACCGATTTCCGACCGGTCTGAGCGCACCTTCGTACTCCTCCGTTACTCTTTAGGAGGAGACCGCCCCAGTCAAACTACCCACCATACACTGTCCTCGATCCGGATAACGGACCTGAGTTAGAACCTCAAAGTTGCCAGGGTGGTATTTCAAGGTTGGCTCCACGCAGACTGGCGTCCACGCTTCAAAGCCTCCCACCTATCCTACACAAGCAAATTCAAAGTCCAGTGCAAAGCTATAGTAAAGGTTCACGGGGTCTTTCCGTCTAGCCGCGGATACACTGCATCTTCACAGCGATTTCAATTTCACTGAGTCTCGGGTGGAGACAGCGCCGCCATCGTTACGCCATTCGTGCAGGTCGGAACTTACCCGACAAGGAATTTCGCTACCTTAGGACCGTTATAGTTACGGCCGCCGTTTACCGGGGCTTCGATCAAGAGCTTCGCGTTAGCTAACCCCATCAATTAACCTTCCGGCACCGGGCAGGCGTCACACCCTATACGTCCACTTTCGTGTTTGCAGAGTGCTGTGTTTTTAATAAACAGTCGCAGCGGCCTGGTATCTTCGACCGGCATGAGCTTACGGAGCAAGTCCTTCACCCTCACCGGCGCACCTTCTCCCGAAGTTACGGTGCCATTTTGCCTAGTTCCTTCACCCGAGTTCTCTCAAGCGCCTTGGTATTCTCTACCCAACCACCTGTGTCGGTTTGGGGTACGGTTCCTGGTTACCTGAAGCTTAGAAGCTTTTCTTGGAAGCATGGCATCAACCACTTCGCTAACTAAAAGTTAGCTCGTCATCAGCTCTCGGCCTTAAGATCCCGGATTTACCTAAGATCTCAGCCTACCACCTTAAACTTGGACAACCAACGCCAAGCTGGCCTAGCCTTCTCCGTCCCTCCATCGCAATAACCAGAAGTACAGGAATATTAACCTGTTTTCCATCGACTACGCTTTTCAGCCTCGCCTTAGGGACCGACTAACCCTGCGTCGATTAACGTTGCGCAGGAAACCTTGGTCTTTCGGCGTGGGTGTTTTTCACACCCATTGTCGTTACTCATGTCAGCATTCGCACTTCTGATACCTCCAGCAAGCTTCTCAACTCACCTTCACAGGCTTACAGAACGCTCCTCTACCGCATCACTTACGTGATACCCGTAGCTTCGGTGTATGGTTTGAGCCCCGTTACATCTTCCGCGCAGGCCGACTCGACTAGTGAGCTATTACGCTTTCTTTAAAGGGTGGCTGCTTCTAAGCCAACCTCCTAGCTGTCTAAGCCTTCCCACATCGTTTCCCACTTAACCATAACTTTGGGACCTTAGCTGACGGTCTGGGTTGTTTCCCTTTTCACGACGGACGTTAGCACCCGCCGTGTGTCTCCCATGCTCGGCACTTGTAGGTATTCGGAGTTTGCATCGGTTTGGTAAGTCGGGATGACCCCCTAGCCGAAACAGTGCTCTACCCCCTACAGTGATACATGAGGCGCTACCTAAATAGCTTTCGAGGAGAACCAGCTATCTCCGAGCTTGATTAGCCTTTCACTCCGATCCACAGGTCATCCGCTAACTTTTCAACGGTAGTCGGTTCGGTCCTCCAGTTAGTGTTACCCAACCTTCAACCTGCCCATGGATAGATCGCCCGGTTTCGGGTCTATTCCCAGCGACTAGACGCCCTATTAAGACTCGCTTTCGCTACGCCTCCCCTATTCGGTTAAGCTCGCCACTGAAAATAAGTCGCTGACCCATTATACAAAAGGTACGCAGTCACAGAACAAAGTCTGCTCCCACTGCTTGTACGCATACGGTTTCAGGATCTATTTCACTCCCCTCTCCGGGGTTCTTTTCGCCTTTCCCTCACGGTACTAGTTCACTATCGGTCAGTCAGTAGTATTTAGCCTTGGAGGATGGTCCCCCCATATTCAGACAAAGTTTCTCGTGCTCCGTCCTACTCGATTTCATGACTAAGAGATTTTCGCGTACAGGGCTATCACCCACTATGGCCGCACTTTCCAGAGCGTTCCGCTAATCTCAAAGCCACTTAAGGGCTAGTCCCCGTTCGCTCGCCACTACTAAGGGAATCTCGGTTGATTTCTTTTCCTCAGGGTACTTAGATGTTTCAGTTCCCCTGGTTCGCCTCTTACGCCTATGTATTCAGCGTAAGATAACCATCTTATGATGGCTGGGTTCCCCCATTCAGACATCTCCGGATCAAAGTCTGTTTGCCGACTCCCCGAAGCTTTTCGCAGGCTACCACGTCTTTCATCGCCTCTGACTGCCAAGGCATCCACCGTATGCGCTTCTTCACTTGACCATATAACCCCAAGCAATCTGGTTATACTGTGAAGACAACATTCGCCGAAAATTCGAATTTCTCAA
>NZ_JACAQL010000034.1:789-1846 GCF_013385245.1 Pseudomonas sp. IPO3747 | reverse complement strand
GCCACCTCAGCCATCTTTTCAAGCTGCTGCGCTCCAACCTTGATCCCTGCCTTGGCCAGCGCCACGCCACCTTTCGCAGCCCCGCCGACGCCCGTTGCAATGCTGCCGACCTGCCAGGCGATTTCGCCGATGGCCTTGCCCAATGCTTCGGCGTTTTCGTCGCCGCCGACTTCCAGCGCGGTCTTGATCGTTTCTATCTTGACGTTGAGTTCGTTGACGACGCTGTCGCCAAACTGCTTTCTGGCCTCCGGGTTATTAATCAGTTGGCCAAGGCCAGTAAGCCCTTCGATGGGGTGCGCAACAAATTCGGCGAGGCCCGTGACGTCATTCCAGCCTGACTGGGCCAACCCCTTGCCGATGCCGAACTGGGTCAGAACATCCTGCCTGCCGCTGATGTACGACCATTTGGCAACGACTTTGCCAGCGGCAATCAGGCCTTTTGCTTCGTCGTATTCCTTCTTGAACTGCACGATCTGCTGTGTCGCCAGCCAGTTGTTATCCACCGCCGCACCCGCCGCGGTATTGGCGGTGGTCGGGTCGATGGAGGCGCTGGTCGCTGCCAGGCCGGTCACCAGGCTGACGATCAGGTTGCGCTTGGCTTCGCGTTGTTCTTCGCTATCGTCGGGGCTGCTTTGTGAGAACAGGCCGGTGAGCAGGCTTGATGCCGCCGCGCCTGCCGCGCCGCTGCCGCAACTTTGACTGCTGGCGGCGGCACCGGCGCAGGCGACGATGCCGTGCAGTGCCGCGTGCAGTGGCGAGCCTTCGGTGAGCTCGCCTTTGGCCACCAGATCGCCGATGTAGCCGGCACCCCGTTGCTGCACATAATTGACCACCAGGCCTTGCACGAAGGCAGCGTTGCCCGCGCTGATATTGCCGCCTGCAGCACCGATCAGGGCGGTGGTGATCTGGCGATAGGTGCCGCCTGCGCCCCAGTTTTCGGAGATCGCGTTGGCCTGTGCCGAGTACTCCCGCGCCTGGAGCTGCAGTTGCAGGCGCGCAGCGTCACTCATTGGCGTGTCACGATTGTCTGCTTTTGACTGCAGCTCTTTTGCCTGTT
>NZ_JACAQL010000034.1:0-774 GCF_013385245.1 Pseudomonas sp. IPO3747 | reverse complement strand
GCGCTGACGATCTCAAAACCGGCGCGGATTTCATCTTCGTCGAAGATCGGTTTGAGCGAGTTGCTGCCATCGCGATCACTGGACACATCACGGTTGAGGCTGGCGACGGTTTGTTCAGCGGTCTGGCCGGTGCGTTTCTGCTGCTCGGCGTCGTCGGTAATGACGACGGCACCGCCACTGATGCCGCTGCGTGTCACGCTGCTTGCCTTGTCGCTGGCGCTGATGGCGATCGGCATATTGGCGCCGATGTTGTTCTCGTTTTTGGCCAGGTCGGTGCCCGGGTTAACCTTGCCGCCAGTCTGCGCGTTGCCCTTCTGGTCCTTGCCGACTTCGTTGTAGCCGCCGCCCAGGCTGACGGTATTGGCGTCGTAATCCGCCTTGTTCTTGATGTCGCGGCTGGTGAGGCTGGATGTGACCAGGCTGTTTTTGCCGTCCTGCACGGCCTTGTCACTGCTGGCGATCACGGCGCCGACCAAATCGGTGTTGCCCCGCACGTTGATGTCGAAACCGTCATCACCGGCCTTGATGCCCGATTGTTCGGTGACGCTGGCATAGTTGGAGTCGATGTTGGTTGCGCCAAAGTTTGCGCTGGCACCGCTTATCGAGCTCATGCCGTAGCAGAACGGTGGAATACAAAGACTGATGCCGATGCCCAGGCTCTTTTCATCGACTTTGTACGTGTTGGTGTCTTGCAGGCTTTCGATACTAAGATCGCCGCCGACGTCGGCGATGACTTTTTTGCCACTGGCCACCGCCCCCTTAAGCTGCGTGTCG
>NZ_JACAQL010000033.1:0-40679 GCF_013385245.1 Pseudomonas sp. IPO3747 | reverse complement strand
GCAACAGCAACAGCAACAGCAGAGCAATACTCGGTCAACTGTGGGAGCTGGCTTGCCTGCGATAGCATCAACCGGTTGTACCTGATGTACCGAGGTGTCTGCATCGCAGGCAAGCCAGCTCCCACAGAAAAGCAGCTCTTCAGTGTATGCAAATCCGCTTTTCGCTTTTCGCTTTTGATCCAACNNCTTTTGATCTTGCTTTTGATCTGAGGCGCCCCGTTAACCACGATGGCCGAACGCAGGCTTGAATCCGTGGGTAACCCGGCAGGACGCCGGGTTAGCCGCGCTGGGCCAAGGATGGCCCATCGCGGCGGCCCACGGATTCAAGCCGGAGTGAGGGCATGCCGAGCCTAAGCGAGGCACCGAGTGGTGGGGCGAAGACCTTTTGGTTACTTTTGGGGCGTTTGCCAAAAGTGACCCGCTGTAAGAGCGGAACCAATAGCCGCCGTTACCCAAATAACGGATATACCCCCAACCTACGGCTCCCCCTCCCCAGTCTCAAGCCAGACCCTGCTCAAACTCAACGCGCTCGCCAGTCCCTCCAGATGCACATCCGGCAAACCCCGCAAAAACCAATTATTCAAACGTTGCGGACTAATGCGCAACCACTCGGCAAACGCCGTCGGAGGAATTTCGCACGCTTTGAGCGCCACCCGCAGGCGGTGCCCCGATGTGAAAGACAAGCTGGCTGTACTGCCTGCCCCTGAAGATACTTTTTGCGGATATTCATGAATGATCGGCTACCTGCCGTGTTTTTTCCCAGCAGTCCATAGAGGCCGAAAAAAACAACGAGAAGACACCTACAAACACCGAGAAAAAAATCCTACACAGAACGCGGGAACGATCTCAGCTGAGCAACACCACCCCACCCGGCAGCTCAGTACACTTGGCCCCATACGCATCCCGAATCAACAGCGCCACGCCTGCCAATTGCTGCAAACTGAACCGCGCCTGCACCCGCCGCTGCCCCAGTTCCTTGTTAAGCAACACCAACATCCCCGGCCGATAACGATTGATCTCATCCACCACCGTCGCCAATGTCGCGTTGTTAAATACCAGCACCTGTTCACGCCAAGCGACGACCGCCTGCGCATCCACCCCAATCGGCTCGCCCACACCACCCGCGCCATAAGTCAGTTGCCGGCCACTGTCCAAGCGCACACTGCGCCCGGAAACATCCACCGTCAGCGAACCCTCGATACAGGTCACGCACACATTGCGGTCGGTGTTGCGCACATTGAACCGCGCCTGCGCCGCAGTCACCCAGCCCTCGCCGGCCTGCACCTTGAGCGGTTGCGCCAGCTGTGCAAGCACTTCGACTTCGCCTTCAAGCAACTCAATCCCCTGCCCGACCCGGCTGATACGCGTCTGTGTGTTGAGCTCCAGGCTGACGCCTTGGCTCAACAGCACCTGGCGCTGCTCACCCACCTCGGTGCGATAGTCGGCCCTCAATCCGGCAAACCCGCCCGGCACGCCCACACGCACCATCACCACTGCCGCCGTGGCCGCAATCACGCCACCCAGGAACGCACGACGCCCAAACTGACGGTGCGGCGCCGACTGTTCGGTGGCCGCGCCCAATTGCCGCCACAACAGCTTGGCCTGCTCGAACGCCTGGGCATGCGCCGGGCTTTGCGCGACCCAGGCCTGCAGCGCCTTGGCATCAGCCACGGTGGCCCGGCCCGAGGTCAGCAACAGCAACCAATCACGGGCTTGTTCGTGCACAGGGTCAGCGGGCGATTGCCGGGTGGAGGGGAAACTGAAAATGTTCAAGCGCGCACATACTCACGGTTTTATCAGGGACTCGACACTAAGACGGTTTTCCGGCCCCGGGACCGAACCGCTGAATCACTTTTCTTTCCAGGCGCTTGGCACAATGGCCCAAAGCAGCCTTGATTTCCTTCTCTACCATGCGCGTGGAAATACCGAAGCGCTGGGAGATTTCCAGGTGCGGCGCTTCTTCCAGGCGCGCAGCGATCAGGATCTTGCGTCGGCGCGCCGGCAGTTCGTACAGGGCTTTGACCAACGACTGGATCTCTTGCTGGCCACCCACCACCCGCGAAGGGTCCTGGGCCTCATCGGCGCTTTGCAGCAACGCCTCGACTTCACTGCCGGTGAGCAAGCGCGCATCCGCCTGGCGGCGGTCGGCGGCGATGTTCAGGGCCATGCGGTACAGGTAGGCGTTGGGTTGTTGCAGGTTCGGCGGCACGTCCATGCGGTCGACCCGCAGGTAGGTTTCGTGCAGCACATCATTGGCCAGGTCCTCCGAGCCCAAGCGTTTGCGCAGGCGCACCTTGAAGTCTTCATAGGAGGCCAGAAACAGACTGACCATCGCACTGTGCCCGGTGTTCTTCATGCGCCCGCGGCTCCCGTCCCTGCTGTGCATTCCATGCGTATTCCTGTTGTGTCGGGCATCAAAAGTAACGTCACCGGCTGGCGCAGCGCGCTGGGTGCCGGGCGTTCGACCCGGGTTGTCCCAAGGCTGCGCACCAGTGCTTCATCGCGTTGTTCGTCGCCGGTGGAGCTGACCAGCCGGCTGTGTTCAATCACGCCATCAGCGTTGACCCACACCTGCACCAACGCCCGAAAGCTGCCGGGCCGGGTCAGTGGTGAGCGGCACAGGCTGGCTTCGATCGCCTGTTGCAGCGCGGCGGCGTAACTGGTGTTGATGCGTGCCGTATTGCGCGCTGACGCTCCCCGCAGCAAAGGCGCCGGGGTCGGCGGGACTTGCAGGGTGACCGCATCATCACGTGCATAACGCGCCATCAGCCCACTCCCCGTCAGCAGCACCGCCAGCGCCTCCTGCGCAGTGAACCGCCCGCGCACACCGATGGAGCGCCGGCCCCGCGTCAACTCACGGTCGACCAGCACCGCCATCCCGGTGGCGCGGCTGTAGGCATGCAGTGCGTGTTCCAGGTCCTGCGCGGGCAGGTCCAATGTCAGCAGCGATGGCGCGGCGCTGGCGGGCGTTATGCCAACCAACAGCAACAGCAAGGCCAGGGCACCCATGGCGCGCTTCCAGCCTCCCTGTTCACCCCCCACGCGGCATCGCTGCACGGCTGACGTGTCCTTGAAAACCGTCATCCTGAGGCCCGTTTATGAACCTGATGTTACGGTGATAGCAAAAAAAACATCACGGTGACGGCAAGCCCGCTGAACTACACTTCGCAACACTAACGGCCCCTCTGTGCGGGCCTGCCAGGAGGCTCCGATGAAGCGTTACACCCCATTCGCCGGCCTGTTGCTGTGCGTCGCATTGCCACTGGCCGCCCACGCCGAAACCGCTGCCAAAGGCTGCACGGAAGTCACGGTAGATGGGTACAAGGCGCCCGACTATGGCTGCCTGAGCCAGCAAATGGGCAATGACCCGGACGCGGCCAAGGCCGCGCAAAAGAACCGCGAGGCGCAGAACCTCCCGGTACACAAGCGGCCGCCGAACCAGGTGGGGTTGGCCACGCCGGCGGCGACCAGTAACCGCATGGGCAATACGTTCGGGACGTCGGTAAAACCCCAACGCCCCTGAGCAATCAGGCCAACGCCGCAGCCGCAGGCGGCACAACCACCGGGCTACCGCTGGCAACAAAATCTTCTTTGCGCAACACCACCAGGGCAATCAGCGATACCACACCGGTGGCCACGTAGAAGTACCACGGTGAAGTAATGTCGCCCGTCACTTTGATCAGCCAGGTGGAGATCAGCGGCGCGCTGCCACCAAACACCGCGACCGGCACGTTATAGGCCACGGCAATCCCGGTGGAGCGGATGCGCGTCGGCAGCAACTCACTCATCAGCGCGTAGGTGGATGAGGCGTACAGCCCGAACAGGATCGCCACGGCCATCAACGGCGCGAAGAACGACGCGGGCGTGGCGGTGGGTGCCGATTTGAACAGCCAGAACATCGCCAGCGTGGCCAAAGTGCCGATCACCATCAGAAACGGCTTGCGCCCGTATTTGTCGGTGAAGGCGCCACCAAACGGCATCACGAATGCCGCCGAGAAGCTGGCGACAAACACATAGAGCAAGGTGGTGCCGCTGTCGAACTTGAGGATCTTGGCCATGTAGGTCGAGGCGAAGGTCAGCACCAGGTAAAAGATCGAGCTGTGCAAGGTAATGATGAAGAACACCAGGGCGATGGCGCGTTTCCACTGCCAGACCTCGCGCAGCGGCGCGCGGGAGGTTTGCCCGGCGCGTTGCAGGGCCAGAAACTCCGGGCTGTCTTCGAGCTTGAGGCGGATATACATGGAGATAAACCCCAGCGGCGCCGCGATCAGGAACGGCACGCGCCAGGCCCATTCCTGCATCGTGTCGGCGCCCAGAATCCAGGTCATGCCGTTCGCCACGGCGCCACCCAGCAGCAGGCCGAGCACGGCGGTAACCATCAACCAGCACGTGGCAAAACCGCGGCGGCCGGGGCCGGCGTATTCGGAGATAAAGCTGGTGACGGTGCCGATCTCGCCGCCCGCCGAAAAGCCCTGCACGCAGCGCACCAGAATCAGCAGGATCGGCGCGGCGATACCAAGGGTCGCATAAGTGGGCAACAGGCCCAGCATTACAGTGGAGCCGGTCATCATCACCAGCGCCATGATCAGGGTTTTGCGCCGGCCGATCTTGTCCGCCAGCGGGCCGAAGAACAGCCCGCCCAACGGCCGGATAAAGAAGCTCAGGGCAAACGCCGCGAAACTGGCGAGCAGGCTGGTGGTGGGGTCGTCGGAGACGAAAAACGCCTGGCCGATGTACACGGCGAGAAAGCCGTAGACGCCATAGTCGTACCACTCGATCAAGTGGCCGGAGGTGGCACCGAGGAATGCACGGCGGCGCTTGCGCTGCGTGTCTTGCGCTGTATTGCCCATCGAAGGGACTCCTTGTCGGTTGTTCTGTCCATGAAAAGCTAGGAAAGCGCGGCGATACTCGCTGCTTTCAACCACTGCCGCAAGTCGGTCTTGAGGGTTTTGCCGTAGCTGTTCTTCGGCAAATCGGCCCTGAACACATACTTTTTGGGTTTCTTGAATGACGCCATGCGCTGCAGAAACCACGCGGTGAGTTCGGCCTCGTCCAGCGCCTGCCCGCTGCGTGTAACCACGAAGGCCACCACTGACTCGCCCCATTGCGCGTCCGGCTCACCCACCACACACACCTCGGACACGTCGGGATGCTGCACCAGCACTTCCTCGACTTCACGCGGGTACACATTGCTGCCGCCAGTGATGATTACGTCTTTGGAGCGATCGGTGAGGGTCAAGAAGCCGGCCAGGTCGAGAAAGCCGATGTCGCCGGTGAGCAACCAGCCATCCACCAGGGTTTGCGCGGTGGCCTGCGGGTTGCGCCAATAACCTTGCATCACCGTGGCACCGCGCACGGCGATCTCACCGCGCTCGCCGGTCGGCAGCGGTTGGTGCCGGGCATCCAGAATACGGATTTCGACACAGGCTTGCGCATGGCCAACAGACGCCGCCAAGGTTGACCAGCCTGGGCGCTGGCGGTCCGCGATCACAGCGCGAGGCAATACGCTGATGGTCATCGGGCTTTCACCCTGGCCGTAGATCTGCACCAAGCGCGCGCCGAAGGTGTCGAACGCCTCGCACAGGTCGGCCAGGTACATCGGCCCGCCTCCGTAGACGATGGTCTTGATGCCGTCGCCGCCATAACCCTGGCGCCGCGCCTGTTCGACCATGCGCTTGACCATGGTCGGCGCGGCGAACAGCGATACATTGCCCAGCTCCGTAGCCAGGCCAAATAACTCGCCGGCATCAAAACCACCGGAAGCCGGCACCACATGCCGGGCGCCGCAGCGCACATGGATGAAGTTGTACAGCCCCGCACCGTGGGACATCGGCGCGGCATACACGGCTGCGTCGTCGGCACTCACCGGGTCGACATCCGTGGGGTAACACAGCGACATGGCGACCAGGTTGCCGTGGGACAACATCACGCCCTTGGAGCGCCCGGTGGTGCCGGAGGTGTAGAACAGCCAGGCCAGGTCCTGATCCTGGCGCGGCACCGGCTGCTCCAGGGTCGGCCAGCCGCGGGTCGGCGGCAGTGTGTGAGCGTCCAGTTCCTTGCAGCGCGCAGGCAAGTCCCGGGATGACGCGAAGACCCGGCCGCCGTCGGTAAAGATCAAGCGGGCCTCGGCATGGGTAGCAATCCACGCAGCTTCTGCCGGGTGCAGTTTGGCGTTGATCGGCACCACCACGCCACCCAGCCACCAGACGGCGTAGAGCACTTCCAGGTAGTCGCAGCTGTTCTTCATCAGCAGCGCTACCGCATCGCCCGGCACCAGGCCATATTGATCGACCAGTTGCGCAGCGCGTTGACGGACATGGGCGGTGAAGGTCGCGTAGTCGGCGACTTGCCGCGTGCCCTCAAACAACGCCGGGCGTAGCGGATCGCGGCGCTGGGTGTCGTGCAGCCAGTTGGCAATGTTCATGGTTCAGCTCCGACGCGCGTGCAGAACCGAGGCATAGTTGGCCACGGCCATCCCGCCCATATTGAACACCAGGCCGAATTCGGGGTTGGGTACCGCCAGGCCGATCGGCTCGCCGGTCAACTGGCGAAACGCCAGGGCATGCATCGACACACCGGTGGCGCCCACCGGATGCCCCTTGGCCTTGAGCCCGCCGGACAGGTTCACCGGCAACCGCCCGCCCGCGCGCACCACACCGCTGTCGAGCACACGGTGCCCCTCACCTTTGGGCGCCAGGCCCATGGCCTCGTAGATCAGCAGCTCAGCGATGGTGAAGCAGTCATGCACCTCGGCGAAGCTCAGGTCGGCCAGGGTGATATTCGCCCCGCGCAACGCCGTATGGATCGCGCGTTGCGGGCCTTCAAAGGCGAGGATGTCGCGCTGGGCAATCGGCAGGCAATCGTTGACCTGGGTCAGTGTACGAATCTGCACATCACGGCGGAACGCCCGCGCGCGCTTGGGCGAGGCCAGGATGATCGCGGCGGCGCCGTCGCTGATCAGCGAGCAGTCGGTAATGCGCAGCGAATCGGCCACAAACGGGTTGCTCTTGGACACGTTGTTGCAGTGCTCGAAATCCATCACCCGGTGCATCTGTGCCAGCGGGTTGGCCATGGCGTTGGAGTGGTTCTTGGTGGCGATGGCCGCCATCGAGCCCAACGGGCAGTGGTAGCGCTCGGCATACTGGCGCGCCGCACGGCCGAACAGCTGCGGGAAACTCAAGCCCGCTTCGGCCGGGTCGTTCTGATAACCGGCACCGGCCAAGGCCTGGGTCACCTCGGCGGTGGTGGTGTGGGTCATTTTTTCCGCGCCCACCACCAATACCAGCTCGGCGCTGCCGGACAGGATCGCCTGGACTCCGGCCAGGATTGCCGCCGAGCCGGACGCGCAGGCGTTTTCACAGCGGGTCGCCGGTTTGAAGCGCAGCCCAGGGTCGGCCTGCAGCAGCAGCGAGGCCGGGAACCCGTCGGGCACCAACCCGGAGTTGAAGTGGCCAAGGAACAACGCGTCGATCTCGCTCGCGTCAATCGCCGCGTCCTTCAGGGCTTCGCGGGTGACCTGTACGATCAGATCCTCCAGGCTGGTGCCTTCAAGGCGACCAAAACGTGAATGACCGGCAGCAACAATGGAGACGCAATCAGCTGGCATAATCAATTTCTTCTATTTTTGGCGCGGACATTTACCTACAATGACCCACCGTTGGGCGCGCGCCAATTCGTGCAACTACTTACATGGCTAAGTAGCCCCAGTTGAGAAAAGCGACGAGGCAGGATGCCCAATGAACGCGTTTGCACAGCAGTTCCACGACATAGAACGCCTGGCGTTCCAGCTCTCCCCCGCGCCGCAACTGGTCACCCGCAACCGCGTAATGGTCGACTGTAATGAGGCTTTCCTGCAGTTGTTCGGCTATTCGCGCGACGCATTGGTCAACCAGCTGACGCTGCTGATCTACCCTTCCCAGGCTGACTACCACGCCATTGGCAAGCGCAGCCATGAATGGCTGCTGGAAAGCGAAAACGGCTTTTACTCCGACGAACGTTTCATGCAGCACCACAACGGCGAAGTGTTCTGGGCCAGGTCCCACGGCTACACCCTTACGCCCAAAGACCCGTTCAAGCTGATGATCTGGCACTTCGAACGCCTGGACCGCACCCACCAGGGCACCGGCGACCTCACGCCACGGGAGCGGGAAATCGCCATGCACATCGTCAATGGCCTCAAGTCCAAGGAAATCGCCTTGCGCCTGGCGATCTCCCACCGCACGGTGGAGGTGCACCGGGCGCGCTTGATGAGAAAGTTGCAGGCCAAGACGGTGGTGGAATTGGTGTCGAAAATTATTATGGTGGCCTGACGGAGGTAGATTTTTGTCGGGTTGCGATATCACTCGAAGCTACAGCAGTGCTGCGCGCTGAAAAACGCACCTGTCATGCCCTGTGACTTTCCCGCCTCAAGTGTTCCATCGAGCACGCCCGTACAATTCGCATCCGTGCCGGCCGCCTAAGCTCCTGACTTTCCAAAAACGGCTGGAGAGCAGGCATGGGTAGAAACGCGAATACGGTAAGCCTGGCATTGACGCTGTTGGTCGGGGCCATGATGAACAGCGCGTTTGCGGCAAAGCCGAGCGTGGCAGTGGCACCGCAATACGACACCAGCCACGTCTACGTGGCACCCGCTGATGTGGACCGCTTTGCCACGAGCTTCCTCGCGACCTTCGGTGGCAAAAGTACCCCACAGGTGGTGGTGAACGTACTGCCAGTGCCAAGCAGTACCACCTCGCAATTGCTGCAGACGCCAGTCGGTACGGTGTCACTGTTCGGCTTCAGCACACCTATCCCACATCCGTTTGGCCAGGAGCGCAACGGTTATCTGGTCAAAGACATGGACGTGGCACTCAAGGCCGCACGGGAAAATGGTGCAGCCGTAATTGTCAGTGACTTTCCCGACCCCATCGGCCGCGATGCCGTGGTGCAGTGGCCGGGCGGTGTGAACATGCAGCTCTACTGGCACACCCAGGCCCCGAACTACGCAGGGTTCCAGACGGTGCCGGAAAACCGCGTCTACCTGCCAGCCGAGCGGGCCGAGGCGTTTATCAACGCTTTCCTCGGTTTTTCCCATGGCAAGGTCCTGGCTGACGACAAACACGCGCCGGGTATCGATATCGGCCAGGGCGGCCTCTACCGGCGTGTCGACCTGCAATCGCCGTTCGGACGCATGGCCGTACTGGTGACCAATGGCCAACTGCCCTACCCGTTCGGCCATGAGACCACCGGTTACCAAGTCGACGACCTGACGGCTACCCTGGCCAAAGCCACAGGCTCTGGCGCCACTGTGCTGGTACCGGCGTTCGCGAGCAAAGGGCGGCGCAGCGCAATGGTCGAATTTCCCGGTGGATACGTCGCGGAAATTCACCAGCTCAGCGCGACAAAATGAATCGTCATACCCCCTGGGGCTTGGCCGTGCTGTGGCCGCTGCTCACCGCCAGCGCCCACGCAGAGGAGCAAGCCACCCGACCGGTGCTCAAAACCAACCGCTGGCAGGAAAACTGGTCGGTGCTGCAAGACCCGGTGCTGCGCACGCAACCTCTGGACAACTTGAAGTACATCCCGCTGTCAAGCACCAACCCGTTGACGTACCTGTCGTTGGGCGCGAGCTTGCGCGAACGCTTCGAGATGAACGATGCCAGTGGCTTCGGCGTGCGCGATGTGAAGCGTGATCGCTACCTGATCCAGCGCTTTGAGATCCACGCGGACCTGCACCTGGACGAAAACTGGCGGGTGTTCACCCAACTCGAAGATGCTCGGGCGTACGACAAAACCACAGTGGGTGGTGCCGATCAAAACCGTGTCGACTTGCGGCTGGCATTTGCCGAGTACGTGAACACCTTCAGCAGCGGGACGTTCAAGGGCCGTATCGGCCGCCAGGACTTCGCCTTCGACTTGCAGCGTTTTATCTCGTCGCGGGATGGGCCGAATGTGCGCCAGTCGTTCGACGCGCTCTGGGCCGACTGGGAAACCACCCATTGGCGTTTTATCGCGATCGCCAGCCAGCCGGTGCAGTATCAGGACGAGAGACACTTTGACGACCGCTCCAACAGCGACGCTCGCTTTCACCTGCTGCGGGTCGAGCGACTGGTGGGCGGCAGCAATGAATTGTCGGCCTACTACGGCGTGTATGAACGCAGCGCTGCGCATTATCTGGACGCCGACGGCGAGGAAACCCGCCAGTTTGTCGACGCCCGCCTGGGCGGCGCAGCCCAGGGCTTCGATTGGGACATCGAGGCGATGCTGCAAAGGGGGTCGGTGGGGAGCAAGTCGATTCGGGCGTGGGCCGCTGGCAGCCGCACGGGCTATACGCTTGAGGGCCTGGCATGGCAACCACGGCTCGGCGTGCAACTGGATATCGCCTCCGGCGACCGCAAAGCGGGTGACGCTACCGTCGGCACGTTCAACCCGCTGTTTCCCAACGGCTACTATTTTTCACTGGCCGGCTATACGGGCTACAGCAACCTGATCCACGTCAAACCGTCGATCACCGTCAAGCCCATTGCCAAACTGAGCGTACAGACTGCCATCGGCCTGCTCTGGCGACAGACCACCGAAGACGCGGTCTATACCCAACCGAACTTGCCCGTGGCCGGCACTGCAGGCAAAGGTGAACGCTGGACCGGCGCCTACACTCAGCTGCGCACCGACTATGACTTCACACCGAACCTTACCGGCGCGGTGGAAGCCGTGCATTACGCGGTGGGCCGCACCCTGCGCGAGGCCGGTGGTGACGACAGCAATTACCTGGGAGTCGAGCTCAAATTCAGTTGGTAAACCCAAGCAAGCACACGTGTACAAGCCCTTCGACACGTGCAGGGCAATAGTAACGCGCAGTCATCCCCCTCAATCAAGGAGTTATGCATGAGCACATTCGTTGCCAAAGATGGTACCCAGATCTACTTCAAGGACTGGGGCAGCGGTAAACCTGTATTGTTCAGCCACGGCTGGCCGCTGGATGCGGATATGTGGGAATACCAGATGGAATACCTGAGCAGCCGCGGCTTTCGCACCATCGCTTTCGACCGCCGTGGTTTTGGGCGGTCCGACCAACCCTGGACCGGCAATGACTACGACACCTTCGCCGACGATATTGCCCAGTTGATTGAACACCTGGACCTCACCGACGTGACCCTGGTGGGCTTCTCCATGGGCGGCGGCGACGTCGCTCGCTACATCGCTCGCCATGGCAACGCACGTGTAGCCGGCCTGGTATTGCTGGGTGCCGTGACGCCGATCTTCGGTCAGAAAGCGGACTACCCGCAAGGTGTACCCACCGATGTATTCGACGGTATCAAGGCCGGGCTGCTGAAGGACCGCGCGCAATTTATCAGCGATTTCAATACCCCGTTCTTTGGTATCAACCAGGGGCAGAAGGTCTCGCCGGGCGTGCTCACCCAGACCTTGCAGATTGCCTTGCTGGCATCGCTCAAATCGACGGTTGATTGCGTCACGGCATTCTCCGAAACCGACTTTCGCCCGGACATGGCCAAGGTCGATGTGCCGACCCTGGTGATCCACGGTGATGGCGACCAGATCGTGCCGTTCGAGACCACCGGCAAGGTGGCGGCGCAGATGATTAAAGGCGCGCAATTGAAGGTGTACAAGGACGCGCCGCATGGTTTTGCCGCCACTCACACCCAGCAGTTGAACGAAGACCTGTTGGCCTTCCTCAACCGCTGAAGCAACGGCGTCACCCTCTCCTTTCTTTGGCCGGGCTTGCCCGGCCTTTTTTTGTTCAGGCGTGATCAAGTGCCAGGCGACCGGGCCCTGCGATCAGAATGCTGGAAAACAGGATCAACAGCAGCCATCCAAACTGCCCTTCAAACAGCGACCACTGCGGGTGCACTACCAGCAAAGCCACCAGCAGCACTGCAAGGATCGGCAAACAGGCCAGGCGCACCCAGACCCCGGCGATAATCAACAACGGGCAGACGACTTCAGCGCCAATCGCCAGGCATAACGTGACATTGGCACCCAGGTGGAACGGGTCTTCGATCAGCGTCAATTGTTGGCTGTAGTGGAGCAGTTTGGGCAGCCCATGTACCCACAGCAAGAACAGCGATGCACTCACTCGCAGAAACAGCAGCCCAAGCGCCTGACTTTTTGATTCATTCATCTGCAACGTCCATAAAAGAAACCGACGTCGATTGTGTCCGCAGAGCCGCGCCCGAGCTTGCAAGCCTGTGCTGACCTTATGGCAAAGAGCCGGCTATGCTGGGCGCCACACAAACTACCCCGGTTGAATCAACCACCCCAGGCTGCGGTCCCACTTCATACGCTCATCGCTACAGGAATCGTAAACATGACTCTGCCCCACGACATGACCCAGATTGAAATCACCACCTTCGGCGGCCCTGAGGTTCTCCAGCCCCGTCAGGTTGCAGTGCCCTCACCCGGCCCCGGCGAAATTCTGATCCGCGTGCATGCCGCCGGGGTCAACCGTCCTGATGCCCTGCAACGCGCCGGCAAGTACCCGATGAAGCCCGGCATGAGCCCGATACCGGGCCTGGAAGTGGCCGGCGAAGTGGTTGCGCTGGGCGACGGCGTCAGTGAATACAGCCTGGGTGACAAGGTCTGTGCCCTGACCAATGGTGGCGGCTATGCACAGTTCTGCGCCGTACCCGCCAGCCAGGCCCTGCCGGTGCCTGAAGGCATGGATTGGATTCAAGCCGCTGCCGTGCCAGAAACCTTTTTCACTGTCTGGGCCAACCTGTTCGGCCTGGGTGGCGCGCACACAGGCCAACGCGCCTTGATCCACGGCGGCACCAGCGGCATCGGCACCACCGCGCTGATGCTCTGCCAGGAGTTCGGCATCCAGGCGTTCGCCACCGCCGGCAGCGCCGACAAATGCGCGGCAATTGCCAAACTGGGCGCCGAGCCGATCAATTACCGCGAGCAGGACTTTGCCGAGGTCATCGCCAAGAAGACCGGCGACCAGGGCGTCGATGTGATCCTCGACATCATGGGAGCCTCCTACCTGAACAACAACCTCAAGGCCCTGGGCATGGACGGGCACTTGGTGATGCTGGGCTTCCTCGGCGGCGGCAAAGCCAATGACGTCGACCTGCTGACGATCCTCGGCAAACGCGCAGTCATCACCGGTTCCTTGTTGCGCGCTCGCACCAAGGACGAGAAAGCCGCAATCGCTGAGCAACTGCGCGAATACATATGGCCGGTGCTGTCCGCCGGGCGCTGCCTGCCGATCATCGACAAGGTGTACGCATACACCGACGCCGCCCAGGCTCATGCACGCATGGAAGGTGGCGACCATATCGGCAAGATCGTGTTGCAAGTGAAGTAATCGAGCCCCGGCGAAGCGGCGGCACAGGCGACATATAAGTTGCCTGACCCACCGCTTTCGCAGCCTCGCTAAAGCTCGACAGCTCCCACAGGGGATCAGCTGTGTTGGTTCGATTTCAGTTCGCAAGGCCATCGCGGCAAGCGCAGATCCCCCCAGCAACAAAGCTCAACTGTGGGAGCTGTCGAGCCCCGGCGAGGCTGCGAAGACGGCGGCACTGGCGAAACATAAACCACCTGAACCACCGCCATCGCAGCGGCTTGGCGCACTTACCCGGCGTACACCGGGTAATCGGTATAGCCCTGCGCCGAGCCGCCGTACATCCCTTCTGCCCGCAGCGGGTTCAATGGCCAGCCGTTGAACAGTCGCTGTGGCAGGTCCGGGTTGGCAATGAATGGGCGACCGAACGCGATCAGGTCCGCCAGCCCCGCCTCCAGCAGCTTTGCACCGCGCTCAGCGGTGTAGCGCCCGGCGTAGATGATGCGCCCGCTGAAGGTGCTGCGCACCGCCTGGCGGAAGGTTTCCGGCAGGTCAGGCGCGTTGTCCCAGTCGGCTTCGGCGATGGACACATAGGCAATGCCGGACGCCTCCAGCACCTTGATCGCCTCGATATAGGTGTGATGTGGGTCTTCCTCCACCAGGCCGATATACACGCGGTCCTGATCAGTGCCGCTGAACAACGGCGAAAAACGCACGCCAAGACGCTCCGGCCCAACCACGGCCGTCACTGCTTCAACGATCTCGCGCAAAAAGCGCAGGCGATTGTGCAACGAGCCGCCGTATTCGTCGTCGCGCTGGTTGGCATGGGCAGAGATGAACTGGTTGACCAGGTAACCATTGGCAGCATGGATTTCCACGCCGTCAAAACCGGCGTCCAAGGCATTGCGCGCAGCCTGTGCGTAATGCCCAACCAACTCCTCAATCTCCAGCACGCTCAATGCGCGCGGCACGGGCGGCTGTTTCAATTCACCGACGCCAGGGCCGGTTTCGATGAAAGCTTTTGCCTGCTCAGCCGGCAACGCCGAGGGCGCGACCGGTGCCAACCCTTCTGGCTGCAGGGCGTTATGGGACACACGGCCAACATGCCAGAGCTGGGCGAAAATCACCCCGCCATCGGCATGCACCGCCTCGGTGACTTTGCGCCAGCCGTCGATCTGCGCGGGCGTGTAGATACCCGGCGTCCACGCATAGCCCTGGCCCCGAGGTTCGATCTGTGTGCCTTCACTGACCATGAACCCGGCGCTGGCGCGCTGGCGGTAATACTCGGCCATCAGGTCGGTGGCGATATCACCCGGTTGCGCACTGCGTTGACGGGTCAAGGGCGGCAGCACAACCCGGTTATTGAGGCTGTGATGCCCCAGCTTTACCGGGGTATTTAAAACACGCATGGTCATGAGTAAAAGTCCAAATTCAGGGCGAACAAAAGCATTGGCGGCTCTTGAGAGCCGCCAATGCCTACAACGGTTAGTTAATTTAAGCGGTGAGTTTCAGCAGGGCCTTGGCCACATCGCTGGAGCTGGCAGGGTTCTGCCCGGTCACCAGCAAACCATCTTCAAGCACAAAGGATTGCCAGTCGGCGCCCTTCTCATACAGGCCACCGAGCGCCTTGAAATCATCTTCAATCAAAAACGGCACCACATCGGTCAGGCCCACGGCGGCTTCTTCGGAATTGGAGAAGCCCGTCACACGACGGCCCTTCACCAACGGCTCGCCGTTGACCGCCTTGACGTGACGCAGCGTGCCCGGCGCATGGCAGACAAACCCGATCGGCTTACCGGCGCGCTCAAAGGCTTCGATCAGCGCGATCGACGCTTGCGATTCGGCCAGGTCCCACAATGGCCCATGACCACCTGGGTAAAACACCGTGTCGAAGTCGGCAGCATTCACCGAGTCCAGCTTGACCGTGTTGGCCAGGGCCTGCTGCGCGGCCGAATCGGCGGCAAAGCGGCGGGTATCGTCGGTTTGCGCATCCGGCTGGTCACTGACCGGGTCCAGCGGTGGCTGACCACCGGCCGGCGATGCCAGCACCAGTTCGGCACCGGCGTCCTTGAAGGTGTAATACGGAGCGGCAAATTCTTCGAGCCAGAAGCCGGTTTTACGACCGGTATCGCCCAGCTGGTCGTGAGAGGTCAGTACCATTAATACTTTCATTTTCCAGTGCCTCGATCGATGGGTTGCAATAGGTGTTGTGTGAGCAGCAGCGCCTCATCAAACGGCGCGGATGTTCGGGTGATCTTGCTCATGACGCTGGTCCCCAGCCACAACGCATACAGGCGCCGGGCCAGGCTTTCGGGGTGTGGCTGTGCCTGCAGCGAGCCGTCTTCAATGCCGTGCTGCAAGGCCTGGGCAAGCAATTCAATGGTCCGTGCAGTGCCGCGCTGCAGGGCCAGACGCATCGGCTCTGAAAGGTCTGACACCTCGGCACCGAGTTTGACGGCAAGGCATTTGCCCGTGTCGGTGCAGCCGGTCTGGTTGTCGACCCAGGAGTGCCAATAGCGCATCAACTTGGCAAAACCTGACAGCCCAGGCTGATTGAACAACTGCTGCATGCCGTTGACGTAGTGGTCGAAGTAACTGTCGAGCAACACCACGCCGAAGGCATCCTTGGAGTTGAAGTAGTGATAGAACGAGCCTTTGGGTACTTCGGCGGCTTGCAGTATTTCGTTCAAGCCCACCGCAGAAAATCCTTTACGGCCGACAATCACTTGCGCCGTGTCCAGAATGACCTGCCGAGTACTTTTAGCTACGTTGTTCATCACGCTTCCCGTCCGATTAGACCAGTCGTCTAGTTCGTTGAGGGGATGTTAGGCGCCACGCACACCTTCAACAATGTCAGATGCGCAAGGATTCCGGACATGCCACAAAGCCGGTTGCCGTTTACCCGACACCCGCCGACAATCGCCACTCCCGTGCCCTGGCCCGCGTTTTTTGGAGAACAATGATGCACAGCGTTGCGCTGATGGTTTACCCGAACTTTCAATCCCTGAGCCTTAGCCTGGGCTCGGTATTTGAATGCGCGAACCTGCTGCGCGGCGAACCGGCCTATGAGTTTCACCTGGTGTCGGAAAGCGGCGGTGCCGTGATGACCTCCCAAGGCTTTTCGGTGAACACCACGCCGATCCGCGCGCAGGGCTATGACACGCTGATCGTCAGCGGCTATCTGGAATTTCGCTTGCCGGAAGCCAACCTGCTCGAGCTGGTCAAGGCCGCCTCCGCCCAATCACGGCGTGTGGCCTCATTGTGCATGGGCATCTTCGTGTTGGCCGAAGCCGGCTTGCTCGAGGGCAAGCGCACCACCACCCACTGGATCCACGCGCCCGCCTTTCGCAAGCGCTACCCGCACATCCAGCTTGAGGAAGACAAACTGTTCGTGGTCGACGGCCAGATCTGGACCGGCGCCGGCATGAGTGCCGGCGTCGACCTGGCACTGGCCATGGTCGAGGCTGACCTGGGCAGCGACCTGGCCCGGCGCATCGCCCGCAAACTGGTGATCGCCCAACGCCGCGGCAGTGAGCAGTCGCAATTGTCAGCCCTGCTGGAACTGGACCCCAAATCCGACCGCGTGCAGCTGGCCCTGGCCTATGCCCGCGAAAACCTGACCCACGACCTGTCGGTCGAAGCCCTGGCCGAGGTTGCCCGCCTGAGCCCGCGCCAGTTCAGCCGGGTGTTTCGCGAAGAAACCGGGCAAACACCGGCCAAGGCCATCGAATCACTGCGCGTGGAAGCGGCCCGGGCAATGATGGAAACCAGCCGTCACCCGGTCGAAGTGGTGGCCCGCGAAACCGGCTTTGGTGACCGCGAACGCATGCGCCAGGCGTTTCTGCGTGCCTTCGGGCAGCCGCCACAGGCCATGCAACAGGCCTTTAATGCAGGACCGCTCGCGTAATCAGGTAACTCACCAACTGCGGGTCATCCTCCAGCTCCAGGGTCTGCACCGGGCGCGGCAAATCATCCAGCACCGCACGCCAGAACGCCTGGGACACTTCATCCTGGTCATAGAAACGCACCAGCCAATCGGCCTGGCCGCTGCTCAACACCTGGGTGGCGATGGCACGCCCAATGCCTTTGCGGCGGTAGCGCTTGAGAATGAACAGGTCGGCCAGTTCCAGGGCGTCGATGCCTGGCAGTTCGCTGCCTTCAATCAGCAGGAAGCCGGCGATATAACCGTCCACCAGCAGCAGGTTGGCGCTCCATTGCGGGTCGTGCCAGTAACGGGTCAGGTGCTCATCGTGGATGTAGAAGCGGCCATCCGCCTCGACATCTTCCTGTTCCCAGTCCGAGGACTCATAGGCGTAATACTGGTAAAGGTTGCGGATCAACTCGGACGCTTCGGGGCCAGTCTGGATCAGTTCAACGGTGGTTTCAGGCATGGGGCTCTCGGTGACAAAACGCAGGGCGCCATTGTTCACAAAACACGCGCGCAGGCCAATACATTGCATAACCTTTCTGTTTGCTGAACCGATTGCGGATTTGCCCCGTCCAACCGAAATTCCTGAAACATTTAGAATAAACTTCGTCAGCTTCGACCTTTTCCTCAAGGACCTCTATTTTGACCAACGTCTGTTCCGCCGGCCTGGATGTGGGCTTTGCCTCCCTGGATTACCTGCAGATTTTCATCCTGGGTGTGATCCAGGGCATTACCGAGCTGCTGCCGGTGTCGTCCACCGCCCACATGCGTGTGGTGCCCGCCCTGCTCGGCTGGCAAGACCCCGGCTCGGCGTTTTCGGCGGCGATGCAGTTGGCGGCGCTGGCGGCGGTGGTCAGTTATTTCTGGCGCGATGTGCGCCAGGTCACCACGGGCAGCATCGGTGCGGTACGCCGGGGCGACTACAACGACCCGTGGTTCAAGCTGGCGGTGGCGATTGTGCTGGCGACCATCCCCATCGGCATTGCCGGCCTGGCCTTGTCCTCGACCCTCAACAGCTGCAACTCGCCGTTGCGCGGCCTGATGGTGATCGGGATTTCCTGTGTGGTGATGGCGGTACTGCTGGCGGTGGCCGAAGTGCGCGCACGTCACACCCGGGACATGGGCCAGATGCGCCTGCGCGATGCACTGATTGTCGGGGTTGCGCAAATTGGCGCGCTGATTCCCGGCGTATCGCGCTCGGGCTCGACGCTGACCGCTGCGCTGTTCCTCAACTTCAAGCGTGAAGAAGCCGCGCGCTTTTCATTCCTGCTGGGCCTGCCCGCCATCGCGCTGGCCGGTTTGAAAGAGCTGTGGGTGCTGCTGCACGCCGACATGCCCGCCCACGCCTGGCCGCATTTGCTCTTCGGCCTGGTGGTGGCAAGTATCTCGGCGTTCTTCGCGATCTGGGGCCTGATGAAGTTCCTGGAGCGGTTCTCCACCTGGCCGTTTGTGATTTATCGCGCGCTGCTGGGAGTCTTCTTGATTGTGGCGGTCAGCACCGGGTTGCTCAGTTAAGACCCCGGTTGACGGTCGGCCAGCTCTTCAAGCAAATCGGCCGAAGGCACAAAAAACAGGCCGCCGGTCACGGCGGTACTGAAGTCCAGCAAGCGGTCGTAGTTGCCGACCGGGCGGCCGACGAACATGTTTTCCAGCATCAACTCCAGGGGCTGCGGCGAGCGCGCGTAGCCGATAAAGTAGGTGCCGAACTCGCCGGCGCCTGGGCGGCCAAAGGGCATGTTGTCGCGCAGGATTTTCACTTCTTCGCCGTTTTCGTCGGTGATCACGGTCAGGGCGCTGTGGGAGTTGCTCGGTTTGGTCTCTTCATCCAGCTCGATATCGGCCAGTTTGGTACGCCCGATCACTTTCTCCTGGGCTTCCACCGTCAGCTCGTTCCAGGCGCTCATGTTGTGCAGGTACTTCTGCACCAGCACGTAGCTGCCGCCTTCAAATTCCGCGTCTTCATCGCCGACGATGGTAAAGCCGACGGCCTTGCGCCCCACCGGGTTCTCGGTGCCGTCGACAAAACCGATGATGCTGCGCATATCGAAGTAACGGAAACCCTGGACCTCATCCACCACCTTGATGCTGTCGCCCAGGGCCACCATCAACTGCGTGGCCAATTCGAAGCACAGGTCCATCTGCTCGGCGCGGATATGCAGCAGGATATCGCCGGGCGTCGACGGCGCCATGCGCCCTGGCACGCCGAACTCGCGAAACGGGTGCAAGGCCGCCGGGCGTGGCCCGCCGAACAGCCGGCTCCAGGCATCCGAGCCGAACCCGCAGACGCAGGTCAGGTTGCCCGCCGGCACGCGCTTGCCCACCGAACGCACCAGCCCGGCGATATCGCCGCACCAGGCGCGCACCTGGTCTTCACTGCCGGGAGCGACGGTTGCCACCATGAAGATCGCGCTGCTGGTGATGGGATGGCAGACGGACTGCGGCTCAAGAGGTGGCTGAACAGGGCAAGTCTTCATGATGAAAGTCCACAGGCTAAGGGCGGTTTTAACCCGCGCAGATTAGCAGATCATCGCTGGCAGCTCTCCCACACCTGGCGAATCAGGGTCTTCAGCTTCAGCGCCTCGGCCCAGCGGTCGCTGATTTCACCGCCGTTTGCATCCGTGATTGCATAGGGCGGCGGGCCCAGCTCACAGGTGAACGACAGGCTATTGGGCGCATCGGGCCGGGCCAGCCAGTCTTCAATCCCGTAGCGCCACCAACCGGTAAAGCGTTCTACCCAGGCCTGGTGTTGGGGGAAACCCACAGAGACCTGCACCTGTTCACTGCTGGCCACTCGCCCGTGAAAGCCCCAGCTGTGGCGCAATATCGTGCGTATCTGCTCGTCGTCCTCGAACGCGCCCGGTTCCGGTAACTCCCGGCCGACGACGTAATGGGACAGGTCGGCGAGCAGTTTCAGGTCGGGCATCTGTACGAGCAGGTCGAGGGTAAACAGCAGGTCGTTGGTAAGGCGGTAGCGATGGGTTTCCAGCAGGATCGGAAAGTCCACCTGTTCGGCCAGGCGTTGCCAGCCTTCGACCAGCCGGGCCGCCTCGGCCAGCGTGCGCGGGCGCACATCGGCCTGCAGGGTGAGGTGGTGGCAGCCGTAGCGGCTGATCACATCCAGCACGGCGGCCAGGTCATCCACCGATTGCGGGAACAGTTGGCCTTCGATCTGCAAGCCCCTGGCGCTGGCGGCAGCGTGCAGGCGCGCGACCTCGGCGGGTTTCCAGTAATGATCGGTGATGCCGTCGAAGCCGGCGGCGGCGATGCGATCGAGCCGGGCTTCCAGCGGCCCGGGTTCGGTCTGCATGGCCCAGAGGGATTGGAACACCAGCAATTGGCGCATATCAGCCTCGCAGCAAATGTTTAAGGGAAACATCCGGGTCGGCCAGGTCGGCCGTATTAAGTGCAATGCACGCGCTGATCAAGCGTTCGCACAGCTTGATGTCCTTGGCCACGCCATTGCCGAGCGCCCAGCCGCAAGCGCCTTGCAAATGCCCGTCGGTATCCAGGTGGAACAACAGCAAACCACCGCCCGGCAGTGCGCGGCTGACCGTCAGCGGGGTCATCACGCCAACGGTCTGCAAGCCCCAGTCGTACTGGTCGGACCAAAAACCCGGCATGGCCTCGAACGGCAACTCACGCCCCAACATATTCAGCGCAGCATGGCGACCTTGGGCTTCGGCATTGCGCCAGGTTTCCTGGCGTTGATACAGGCCACCCAGGCGAAACTCACACACATCGCCCGCCGCATAAATGTTCGGCGCACTGGTGCGCAGTTGCGCATCGACGCGAATGCCCTGCCCTACTTCCAGCCCCGCTGCTGCAGCCAGTTCGAGATTGGGTTGCATGCCAATGCCAACCACCACCCGATCACACGGCAAGCGCTGCCCATCGACCAGTTGCACCGCGTCGGCGTCGATGGATTCGAGTGCCACATTCAAGCGCACCTCAACGCCTTGCTGGCGGTGCAAATCCAGCAGCGCTTCGCTGATCACCGGCGGCAGCACCCGGCCCGCCAAGCGTGGGCCAGCTTCAAGCACCGTGACCTGGCAGCCCAGGCCGCGCGCGGTCGCCGCCACTTCCAGGCCGATAAAACCACCGCCGACCACCACCAGCCGCGTGCCGGGGCGCAAGGCGTCGCGCAGGGCCAGCGCCTCATCATGGGTGCGCAGGTAAAGCACGCTCGCCTGCTCCACAGGCCAGCGTCGCGCCCGGCCGCCGGTGGCCAGCAGCACACCGGCAAAGTCCAGCCATTGGCCGTCAGCCAGTTGCAGCCGGTGCTGGTGCGGCTCCAGGCGCGTGACCGGGTTGCCGGCGATATGCTCGATGCCCAGCGCGGCCATGCGCTGGCCGTCAAACAGGCTGCAACCCGCCAGGTCCGTGCTGCCTTGCAGCAAGCCCTTGGATAACGGCGGGCGCTCGTAGGGCAAGTGCGGTTCATCGCCGATCAGGATCAGGCGCCCGGTGTAGCCTTCTTCGCGCAAGGTCAGCGCCGCACGGCCACCGGCATGGCCGGCGCCGACGATGATCAGGGGGGCGTTCATGCTCACGCCGTCACGGCGAGTAAAACCCGCCCCGCTTCGACCCGCACCGGGTAGGTTTTGAGGTTGACGCACACCGGCGCGCCGAGGGCTTTGCCGGAGCGGTAATCAAAGCGCCCGTTGTGCTTGGGGCACTCGATCACGTGGTCCATCACCAGGCCGTCGGCCAGGTGGATTTTCTCGTGGGTGCACAGGCCGGCAGTGGCAAAAAATTCATTCTCGGCCGAGCGGTACACCGCGTAGGTGTGCGGCCCATGGTCGAAGCGCAGCACGTCTTCTTCGTCAATTTCGCCCACGGCGCAGACGTCGATCCATTGATCGTTCATGGCGTTGTTCTCTCTATGCATGGCCTTCCTTGTGGCGAGCGAGCTTGCTCGCGCTGGGCTGCGAAGCGGCCCCAAGGTCGGCAGTCGAGTATTGTCTGAAAGAATGCGGTGGTTTTTATTGGGGCTGCTGCGCAGCCCAGCGCGAGCAAGCTCGCTCGCCACTGTGAGTGGGGCGCTGCACGAAATAGCTCGGGTCGCTGCGCTGCTTCCAGATCGTCGGCAGGATTTCCTTGTACGCCTCAAGAATATTCGCGTACGGCGGCGGGCAGTCGCTGCGGATCTCTTCGTGCAGTTGCGCCAAGGCGTGGTACGGCACCATCGGGTACATGTGGTGTTCGAGGTGGTAGTTCATGTCCATGTAGATAAAGCGCAGCACGCGATTCATGTAGATGGTGCGGCAGTTGCTGCGATGGTCCAGCACATCCTCGGCCAGGCCCACATGCTGGGTGAGACCGAACAGGTAGCCGAGCCAGGCGCCATACAGGCTCGGCAGGCCGACCAGCATCAGTGGCAGCCAGCTGTGCAGGTACAACGCGGTGCCGATCACCAGCGCATAAATGCCGACCCAGATCCGCGCAGCGCGGAACACCTTGGGCCATTCGGACTCGGGGATGAAGTCCTGTTCCTGGGCGCTCATCTTGCCGATCGCATGGCGCGCCACGCCGCTGAAGGTTTTCCAGGCCAGCGGCAGGTTGAACAGGCTCAGGCCCATCATCAACAGGCTCGGCGGGCGCGGCTCGACGATCTCCGGGTCACGCCCGACCACGATGGTGTCGGTGTGGTGCCGCGCATGGCTCCAGCGCCATACATGCGGCTCGAAAATGCACATGAAGCTCGCCACCTGGTACAGCCCATCATTCATCCAGCGGGTCTTGAAAGCGGTGCCGTGGCCGGTCTCATGCCAACGCGGGTTGGACGCGGTGCCGTAGAGCACGCCGTAAGCCATGAAGAACGGCACGCACGCCCACGAGCCCCAGAACCAGTAGCCGCCAAACCCCGTGACCAGCAGCGCCGACACCCACAGGGCCGTATCGAGCAACGCCGGGCCGTCGCGGCGCTGCATCAGTTCTTTCATGCGTTTACGCGAGATCGGCGATTGATACCAACTGGCCGAGACCAGGCCCTTTTCAGCGGCGCGGGCAGCTTCAGGGCCGGTGAGGCTGTAGTCGCGCCGAGCGCGGTGAGGCGTGTGTTCAGGCATTGTTATTGTTCTCCGCAAGCGTTGGGTAACAGGTGCTTTGCGAACCAACCATAGAGCGCGGATAAATCCGCCTCAAGGCCTTGAATCCATTCCCTATCAAGCTATCATCCAGGCCCAGCGAGGCTTGATAGTTTTCTATCAAGACGCTTGAGAGGCCTGTCATGAATAATAATAAACGCCCGACCATCGCCACTGTCGCCGCCCAGGCAGGCTTGAGTGTGGCCACCGTCGACCGCGTACTCAACGCCCGTGCGCCGGTGAATCCGCAGACCGCCGAGCAAGTATTCCAGGCCGCCGAAGCCGTGGGTTATTTTGCCGCACGGCTGATCGGCCAACGCATTCGTGAGCGGCGCCCCACCTACCGTTTCGGCATCCTGCTGCTGGGCACCGCCCAAGCGTTTTACGCCAACCTGGCGCAGTCGATCAGCACGGCCGCGCAGCAGCACGCTACAGCCAACCTGACCTGCCAGTTCGACTACATTCTCGACCGCACGCCCAGTGCCATCGCTACGCAAATCGAGCAACTGGCGGTGCAATGCGACGCGCTCGCCGTCGTCAGCTTCGCCCACCCGTTGATCAACGCCACACTGGCGCAGGTTCGCAAAGCCGGCGTGCCGGTGGTCGCGTTACTGTCGGATATCCACGAACAAGCCTTGGAGCCGTATGTGGGCCAGGATAACCACGTGGTCGGGCGCACCATGGGCTGGCTGCTGGCGCGCACCTGCGGCGCACGCAAAGGCAGCGTCGGCATCCTGTTGGGCGGCCATCGTTTTCTCGGCCACCAGGCGCGGGTTGAAGGCTTGCACAGTTACCTGGCCGAGCATGCGCCGGGGCTCAAGCCATTGGAGCCGCTGATCAACTTGGACAACAGCGATATCACTGAGGAAGCCACCCTCGACCTGCTCACCCGCCACACCGACCTGCGCGGCCTGTGCGTGGTGGGCGGCGGCGGTGACGGCGTGATCAATGCCCTGGCGCAGCTGCCCAAACGGCCGGCGCTGTGCTGCATTTTGCAGGAGTCCACCGCGTTGTCGCGTGAGGCGCTGAGCCGAGGTTTGATTGATGTGGTGATGGACTCGCAGCCTCGGCAGACGGCGACCGCGCTGATCGAATTACTGGTGGAGTTGCAGGCCGCCGAGGCCTTCGATCCACTGCGGCACAGAGTGCATATCCCACCGCAGATCGTGACCTCGGAGAACCTGTCCAACTGATACACAACGATCAAAAACTGGCCCACCGCAATCGCAGGCAAGCCAGCTCCCACAGTTTGATCGAGTTTCAGTCCAAAATCGGTGTATTTCAACCGCCTCGGCCAGCGCAACGTGTGGGTGCAGTTCGAGCAGCGCTACAAATAGTTTGGAAGAATATGGAGGTCCAAAGGTGGGAGCGGGCTTGCCCGCGATAGCGGTGGGTCAGTTGCAAATTTATCGACTGACACTCCGTCATCGCAGGCAAGCCAGCTCCCACAATTTGCCCGGGTTTCAGTCCAGATCGGTGGCGTCGTGGCGCTCAGCCAGTTGCTCCTCAGGTGCCCCGGACACCCGATTCACCCGCCGCCCACGCTGCACCGCCGGACGTGCTTCAATCGCCTCGGCCCAGCGCAGCACGTGCTTGTACTCGTGCACCGACAAAAACTCCGCTGACGCGCCGTACAAACGGCCTTTGACCAAGCCGCCATACCACGGCCAGATCGCAATATCGGCAATGGTGTACTCATCGCCGGCAATGTACTTACTCACCGCCAGGCGCTGGTCGAGCACGTCCAGTTGACGCTTGGTTTCCATGGCGAAGCGATTGATCGGGTATTCCATCTTGCTCGGCGCATAGGCGTAAAAATGCCCGAAGCCGCCGCCCAGGTACGGCGCGCTGCCCATCTGCCAGAACAGCCACGACAAACACTCAGCCCGCGCAGCAGGCTCGGTGGGGAAGAACGCGCCAAATTTCTCGGCCAGGTAGTGCAGGATCGCACCCGACTCGAATACGCGAATCGGCGTGTCACCACTGTGGTCCATCAACGCCGGGATCTTGGAGTTGGGGTTGACTGCCACAAAGCCGCTGCCGAACTGGTCGCCATCGCCGATCTTGATCAGCCACGCGTCATATTCCGCGCCGCTGTGCCCCAGGGCCAGCAGCTCTTCGAGCAGGATGGTGACCTTCTGCCCATTCGGCGTGGCCAGGGAATACAGCTGCAACGGGTGTTTGCCGACCGGCAGTGCTTTGTCATGGGTCGCACCGGCAATGGGTCGGTTGATGCTGGCGAAAGTGCCGCCACTTTCGGTGTCCCAGGTCCACACCTTCGGGGGTAGGTAGTCGGTCATGCTCACTTCTCCTTGATTTGAGTACTGTTCGATGCAGCCAGTTGGGCCACGTTCCATCCGCCGCCCAGCGCCTTGATCAGGCCCACATTAGCGCTTAATTGCTGGGTTTGCAGTTGCAGCACACTGCGCTTGGCTTCCAGCGCAGCCACTTGGGCGGTGACCACATCCAGATAGGCCACGGCGCCCTGGCGATAACGCGAGGTCGACAGGTCTTCGGCGTATTGCGCGGCAGCGGCCGCGTCACGCTGGTCATCCAGGGCACTGCCCAGGCCCGCGATCTGCGACAGGTTGTCTTCCACTTGCTCGAAAGCGCCCAGCACCACGCCGCGGTATTTAGCCGCGGCTTCGTCAGTGGCGGCCTTGGCAATATCCACCTGGGCCTGGCGCGCGCCGCCATCAAAGATTGTGCCGACCAGCGACGGGCCGATGGCCCAGAACAGGTTGGGTGCGCTGAGCAAACGGGCAAACTCGTCACTCTGATAGCCGCCCTGGGCGCTCAAGGTGATCTGCGGGAACCATGCGGCCTTGGCCACGCCGATCCGCGCATTGGCCGACGCGATGCGACGCTCGGCAGCGGCAATATCCGGGCGGCGTTGCAGCAGGCTCGACGGCACGCCCGTGGGCACGTTGGGCAATGCAATCGGCGCCACATTCACGGCGACGGTATAGGTTGAGGCGGACTCCCCCAGCATCGCCGCAATCGAATGCTCCAGCACCGCCCGTTGCACCAGGCTCTGGTTCAATTGCGACTTGACCGTCGACAGCTGCGTGCGCGCCCGCGCCACGTCCAGCCCGGACACGATCCCGCCGCCGTGCAAGCCTTCGGTCAGGCTAAGGGCTTTGGTGTAGGCGTCGCGGGTCTGTTCCAGCAGTTGGTTCTTCCAGTCGATACCGCGCAGGCGGATGTAACTGTCAGCCAATTGCGCTTGCAGGCTCAGGCGTACCGACGCCAGGTCGGCCCTGGCCGCCTCCGAGTCACTGGTGCCGGCCGCAACCGTGTCGCGCACGCGGCCCCACAGGTCGACTTCATAATCCACCTCCAGGCCCAATGTCGCGGAGTTATAGACGTCCGGCGAGGTGGCCGAGCGCAGCGGTTTGGTGCCCGACTGGCGAATACGCTGGCCGCTGCCGATGGCCGAGAGCTTGGGGAACAGCCCCGAACGGTCCTGGGCCAGGAACCCCTGGGACTGCTGGTAATGCGCGAGTGCCGCGCTCAGGTCCGGGTTGTTTTTCAGCAACTGCTGCTGCATCGCATCCAGCTGCGGGTCGTTGTAGATGCGCCACCAGCCGTCTCGGTTGGCCTGGTCGTCGGGCGCGCCGACCGTCCACGGGCCTTGGGTGTGAAACTGCGCGGCGACAGGTGTTTGCGGCACTTCAAGCGGCGGCGCCAACGAGCAGGCACCCAGGCTCAAGGTGGCGAGCAGGCCCAGCAGGTTGCGCTTAGCCATGGGGTTTGGCCTCGACGGAAGCGGCAGCCAATTGCACCGAATCATCATCGGCCAGGCCATCCGGCGGCGTATCGATCACGCGGTCAGCCGCTTGCAGGCCGCTGGCGATCTCCACGCTGTCGCCAAAGTCACGGGCGATGGTGACGGTCTTGAAGTGCACATGGTCCTGGCTGTCGAGGGTGGCGACGCGCATACCCTTGTCATCGAACACCAGGGCACTGGACGGTACGCGCAGCACGTCGGCCTGCACCGGCAAATCAAACTGCACGCTGGTGTAGCCACCGGGCAGCAGGCGGCCGCCGGGGTTGTCCACCAGCAGTTGCACCAAGGTGCTGCCGGACGCGGCGTTGACCGCATCGGCGGTGGCGATCACCTTGCCGGTGAAGGTTTCGCCGCGATACTCCGGCACGCTCAGGCGCGCCGTGGTGCCTTCGCGAATCTGTGGCGAGAAGGTCTGCGGCACCTGCACATACACGCGCAGACGGCTGACATCGGCCACCGCAAACAGCTCTTTGCCGGCGGTGCCCCCGGCGCTGATCAACGCGCCCACATCGGTGCTGCGCGCGGTGACCACACCGGCAAACGGCGCGACCAGATGCTGGAAGCCCTTGGTCGCCACCAACTGCTCGACATTGGCTTTGGCCGCCGTCACTTTGGCCTGCTTGGCGGTCAGGTCGCCGGTGCGCTCGTCGACGTCCTGACGCGACACCGAGTCGGTCGCGAGCATCGCCTGCCAGCGCTTGGCGGTGGTATCGGCCAGGTGTTCATCGGCCTGGGCTGAGGCCAAAGTGGCGCGGGCTTGCAGCAGTTGCTGGTCGAGTTCCGGGGTGTCGATTTCGGCCAATACCTGGCCGGCTTTGACGCGCGTGCCGATGTCGACATTCCAGGATTTCAGGTAGCCATTGACCCGGGCAAAGATCGACGCGCGCGAATAAGCCTCCATGCGCCCCGGCAAGTTGAGTACCGGGCCTTGCGCTTGCACCACCGGCTTGACCAGGTTGACGCTGGGCAGTGCCTGCGCGTCGGTCCAGGTCTTGAGGTCACGGGACTCACTGGCACGCACGCTCAGGCCGACACCGACGATGACCACCACCGTCACCCCGCCCACGATCAGCCACAAAAGGCCACGGGACGGCTTTTTTTCAGCAATAGAAACGGACATGTCAAACCCCTTGGGAAACGGTAGTCGCCAGCGTGGCGTGTTGGCGACGCCCGTGGACCAGACTGAAAATCAATGGCACCAGAATCAACGTGGCGATGGTGGCAAACGCCAGCCCGCCGATCACCGCACGGCCGAGCGGCGCGTTCTGCTCGCCGCCCTCGCCCAGGCCCAAAGCCATGGGCGCCATGCCGATAATCATCGAGATGGCGGTCATCAACACCGGCCGCAGCCGCGTGTAACCGGCCTCCAGCGCGGCCTGCACGGCATCGCCATGCACGGCCAGGCGCTCACGACAGAAGCTCACCACCAGAATGGCGTTGGCGGTGGCCACGCCCATGCACATGATCGCCCCCGTCAAGGCGGGCACCGACAGCGGCGTATGCGTGACAAACAGCATCCACACAATGCCCGCCAATGCCGCCGGCAACGCGGTAATGATCACAAACGGGTCGGCCCAGGACTGGAAGTTGACCACGATCAGCAGATAGATCAGCACCACTGCGCCCAACAGGCCGAACAGCAAGCCACTGAAGGCCGCGTTCATGGTCTGCACCTGGCCCTGCAAAATCACCTTGGAGCCGGTCGGTACTTCACCGGCGTGGGCCGCGATGATTTTCTGGATATCGGCGGCGACGCCACCCAAATCGCGGTCCTGAATCGCCGTCAGCACCTCAACCACCGGCTGGATATCCGACTGGCTGAACACCGAACTGCTGTGGCTGCGCTGGATATTCGCCAGGCCGCCCAAGGTCTGGTCGGTGGCCGCGCCATTGCTGCCGCTCAGCGGCAAGTTGTGCAGTGCGGCCAGGCTTTCCAGGTTGTATTGCGGGGTTTGCATCACGATCGGGTAGGAAATGCCGTTGGCCGGGTTCAACCAGAACGTCGGCGCTACCTGGCTGGAGCCCGCCAAGTTGACCACCAGGCTGTTGGTGACATCGCGCTCGGTGAGGCCGACCAACTGCGCACGGGTGCGGTCCACGTCGATATTGAACGTCGGCAATTGCCGCGACTGCTGGATGCGCGCATCCACCACCCCCGGCACCCGGCGAATATCACGCAGCAGCGCGCTGGCATAGGCGAAGTTAGCCGCCAGGTTATTGCCGGTGATTTGCAGGTCGATCGGTGCTGACGAACCGAAGTTGAGAATCTGCCCGACAATGTCCGAGGCCGGGAACGAGAACACCGCGCTCGGGAACTCCCGTGGCAGGGTTTCGCGCAATTGGCGCATGTACTCGGCGGTCGGGCGATGGCCTTCGTTGAGGCTGATCTGGATATCGGCGTCCTGGGAACCCACGGTGCCGGTGTTGTTGTACACCACGTTGATACCGCTGATGGACAGGCCGATGTTGTCGACCAAGGCTTTAAGTTCCTGGGCCGGGACTTTACGCCGGATCGCGTTTTCGATGTCGGCAATCAGGTGCGCATTACTCTCCACCCGTGTGCCCACCGGAGCGCGGACGTGCAACAGGATCAACCCGGAATCGACCTCGGGGAAGAAGTTGCGGCCCAGGAACGGCACCAACGCAAACGACACGGCGACAAACGCCAGCAAGCCGATCACCACCGCGCGACGATGGTGCAAGGCGCTGTGCAATACGCTGTGGTAACGCTCGCGAAAGGCTTCAAAACGCTTTTCGAAACCGCGCTGGAAATTCACCAGCGGGTTGCGCGACGGTGCGTGCCCGTCGTCGCCGTGTAGATGCGGCTTGAGCAGGTAGTTGGCCAATGTCGGCACCAGGGTCCGCGACAGCAGGAACGAGGCGATCATGGCAAAGATCACCGCTTCGGCCATCGGCACGAACAGGAAGCGCGCCACACCATCAAGGAAGAACATCGGCACAAACACGATGCAGATACACAGCAGCGAGACAAACGCCGGCGTCACAATCTGCGCCGCACCGTCGAGGATTGCCGTCTGCACCGGTTTGCCCTGCTCCAGGTGCCAGTTGATGTTCTCGATGGTTACCGTGGCATCGTCCACCAGAATACCGACGGCCAGCGCCAGGCCGCCGAGGGTCATGATATTCAGGGTTTCGCCCAGCGCCGAAAGCGTGGCTATCGAGGCCAGGATCGCCAGCGGAATCGAGGTGGCAATGATCACCGTCGAACGCCAACTGCCGAGGAACAGCAAAATCATCAGGCTGGTCAGCGCCGCCGCGATCAAGCCTTCACGGGCCACGCCGCTGATGGCCGAACGCACGAACAGCGACTGGTCGCCGATCAAATCGATATTCAAGTTGGGCGGCAACGCAGCCTTGTTGTCGGCAAGCTTTTCCTTGATGCCCGCGATCACGCCCAAGGTCGATGCCGAACCGGTCTTGAGCACCGGCAGCAGCACCGAGCGGTTGCCGTTCACATGCACGATGTTGGTTTGCGGCGGGTTGCCGTCGCGCACGGTGGCCACGTCCCGGATCAGCACGGTGGTGCCGTCGGCGGTCTTGATCGGCAGGTTTTCCAGGTCATGGAAGTCCGAAGGTGAGTTGTTCAGTTGCAGGTTGAATTCGTAGCTGCCGATCTTCTGGGTGCCTACCGGGGTGATCAGGTTCTGCGTGGCCAGGGCAGTGGCGACGTCCTGTGCCGACAGGCCACGGGCTTGCATGCGCGCCGAATCGAGGTCGATCTGCACTTGCCGGCTCTTGCCGCCAAACGGGTATGGCAGTGCTGCGCCGGGCACGCTGGTGAGCATCAGGCGCACCTGGTTCAGGCCGATATCACCCAAGCGCTGTTCGCTCAGCCCCGGCCCAGAGAGTGCAAGCTGCACAATCGGCACGGTGGAGGCGCTGTAGTTGAGCACCAGCGGCGGCACGGTGCTGGGCGGCAATTGCCGCAGGATCGCCTGGGACACCGACGTCACCTGGGCGTTGGCGGTGCTGATGTTGACGCCGGGCTGGAAGAAGATCTTCACAATCCCGTAGCCGTTCATCGACTGCGCTTCGATATGGCGAATGTCGTTCACGGTGGTGGTCAGCACCCGCTCGAACGGCGAGGTGATGCGCCCCGCCATCTGGTCCGGCGGCAAACCGGTGTACTGCCAGATCACCGCAATCACCGGAATGCGGATTTCCGGGAAGATGTCCGTCGGCGTGCGCCAGGCCGCCAGCGGCCCGACAATCAGGATGAAAATGGCCAATACCAAAAAGGTATAGGGGCGCAGCAAGGCGATGCGCACGAGGTTGAGCATAGGAGGTGATCCAGACAGGAGATTGTTTGATCAAGCAGGCTTCGCCATGCCGTTTTCCCGCCTCGCCCCATGCACGTCCTGGGGTTTTTGTAACGACATCCCGGTCACAAAGAGGCATATGCCACGATATCGAACTTAGTGGCATACGCAACTAATTTGTTTCAAGCTGTCTCAGCTTTCATCTGGAACGTCAGTTCGGTCCGAAAGGCCTTGTCCTGACAGGTCGCGCAGGCATAATCAGCCGCGTCGTGTTTTGTATCAGAGAGTATCTGCCCTTGAAATCTGCCCCGCCTTGCTCCGAGAGCCCCAGCGCCTGCGTCAACGGTGCCGTGCGCCGCACCTCGCGCCGCCTGGGCCAGATCTATGACGAAGCGTTCGCGCCCTGCGGGCTCAAAGCCACGCAATACGCGCTGCTCAACCGCATCGCCAAGGCCGGCACGCCGAAAATGGGCGAGCTGGCACAAACCCTGGTGATGGATTTGTCCGCGCTCGGCCACACGCTCAAACCGCTGGTACGTGACGGCCTGGTGGAGCTGCGCGTGGACGAACTCGACCGGCGTACCCGGCGCGTGCTGCTGACCGAACAAGGCAAGCGCACCCACCTGGCGGCCAAGCGTATTTCCACGCAAATGGCCGAACGCTTCGATCAGGCATTCGGCCGTGAAGCGGCGGCGCAACTGCGCCAGACCCTGGACTTTATCGCCTCCGACGAATTTGCCCGCACCCTGCTGGCCAAGGACGATTAAGCCATCGGCTGGTGGTTAGTGACGCAGTGAATGCCACCGCCGCCCGCGGCAATCGCATCGATATTGAGTTGCAGCACTTTGCGGCTCGGGTAGAGCCGTGACAGCAGGTCCAATGCCTTGCGGTCCGCCTCCGGGTCGCCGAATTCAGGCGCAATTACCGCGCCGTTGATCACAAAATAATTGATATACCCAGCGGCGAAGTCCTCGTTACCCTTGCTGAACTTGTTTTTGCGCGGGTTCAGCGGCGGCGATACGGTGTGCACCTGCAACGGGCGGCCGTCGGCGTCAGTGGCGTTCTTGAGGATTTCCAGGTGCGCAAGGGTGACTTTGTGGTCGTAGGACTCGGGGTCGGTATCGAGGTTGGCCAGCACCACGCCGGGCGACACAAACCGGGCGTAGAAGTCGACGTGGGCGTCGGTGATGTCCTTGCCCTTGATGCCCGGCAGCCAGATGATCTTGCGCAGCCCCAGGCGTTCCTTAAGTTCGGCCTCCACGTCGGCCTTGCTCCAGTCGGGGTTGCGGTTGCGGTTGATCCAACTGCTTTCGGTCATGATGCCGGTGCCCAGGCCATCCACTTCGATTGCCCCACCCTCGCCCACCAGCTCACTGCGAATGTGGCGCGCGCCGGTTTCTTCGGCCACCAGCGCCGCCAACTGCGCGTCATCGGCATGTTGTTGTTTGTTGCCCCAGCCATTGAAGTTGAAATCCACTGCGCCTTCGCCACCGGTGCCATCGATGACGAAATTGGCGCCGGTGTCGCGCATCCAGATATCGTCCAACTCGGTTTCGACAAAGGTGATATTGCGCGTGCCGCAGTGTTTTTCCGCCAATGCGCGCTCGTCTTCGCGACAGAACACAGTGACCGGCTCATAGTTGGCAATCGCCCTGGCGATACGGCCCAGGGCCGCTTGCACATCAGCGGTAAAGTCTTCCCAGATAGCGTCCTGGGCGCCAAAGGCGATAAAGGCTTGGCGGTGTTTTTCGCCTTCGTCGGGCATGTAGAAACGGCCTTTGACAGCGGCACGTACATGGGTGGTGAGTAAGGTCATGGCACAGACCACGCTGGCTTGTTTGATGAAGGTTCGACGGGTTGGCATGGGGGTCTCTACTTGGTGGTCGCTGTCTTGAATTTAGTCCACATGCGCATGCGCGCACGCATATCCGCCTGGGGGATGTCTTTGCCGGCAATCAACCGCTCGAAGGTGGCTGCATCCGGGTAAATTTGCGGGTTATCACGCATGGCTGCCTCCACCGCCGGGCGGGCCTTGGCGTTGGCCGTAGGGTAGCCGGTGAAGTTGGTGATGGCGGCCATGTTCTGCGGGCGCATCACGAAGTTGATAAAAGCATAGGCGTATTCCGGGTGCTGGGCGTCGACGGGAATGGCCATGGTATCCATCCATACCGTGGTGCCCTCGCGAGGGATGTGATAACCAAAGGTCACCGATTTGCCGGCCGCATCGGCGGCGCGCTGGGCTTGGGTCATGTCACCGCTGTAGCCGAGAGACAGGCACAAATCACCGTTGACCAAGTCGGTCACCGGTTGCGACTGGAACTTGCGGATATACGGGCGCAGCTTGAGCAGCAAGTCACTGGCAGCGGCCAGGTCTTCACGTTTGGCGCTGCGCGGGTCGCGCCCCAGGTAGTTGAGCACCACGGCCAGCACTTCATCCGGTGAATCGATCAGCGAAATGCCACAGTCGGCGAACTTGGCGGCAAATTCGGGCTTGAACAGCAGGTCGAGACTGTTGACCGGCGCGTTCGGCAAGCGCTGCTTAATCTGTGCGGTGTTGTAGGTCAGGCCGATAGTCCCCCAGGTGTAGGGCACCGTGGCTTTGTTCGAGTTGACGTAGTGGCTGCGCAACTTCTGCAAACCCGGCTCGATATCATCCAGCGCAGTGAGCTTGGCAGGGTCCAGCGGTTGCAGGCTGCCGGCGCGCATCAGGCGCTCGGCCACGGTGTCGCCGGGGAAGATCAGGTCGTAGCCGCTGCCGCCGGCCATCAACTTGGCTTCCAGGGTTTCGCTGCCGTCCATCACGTCGTAGATCACCTTGATGCCGGTCTCGGCGGTGAAAGCCGACAAGGTGTCCGGCGCAAAATAGTCCGCCCAATTGTAGAGTTTCAGCGTCTTGTCATCGGCCGTGGCGCAGGCGCTGGTGAGGATCAGGGCACAGCTCAAAAGCAGTCTCATGATGGGCGTCCGTCCAGGGTCAGCAGTGCGTCATACATGTGCGGGCGGCGGTCGCGGAAGATGCCCCAGGTCCGGCGTTCTTCGCGCATCGCAGACAGGTCAAGGGAGTGCACGAGTACGCCAGTGGATTCGCGATCAGCTTCGACCAGCAGCTTGCCTTTGTGGTCGCAGATAAACGACGAGCCATAGAAATCCATTTGCAGGCTCGCATCCGTTGTCGCCACTTCACGGCCTACGCGGTTGGCCGCCACTACCGGCACCAGGTTGGCGGCGGCGTGACCGCGCATGGTCATTTGCCAGTGGTCACGGGAGTCGAGCGCCGCGCAGCCGGGTTCCGAGCCGATGGCCGTGGGGAACAACAACACTTCAGCACCCTGCAACGCCAGGCAGCGGGCGGTTTCGGGGAACCACTGGTCCCAGCAGATACCGACACCCAGGCGCCCGAACGCCGTGTCCCAGACGCGAAAACCGGTGTCGCCGGGGCTGAAATATTCCTTCTCCTGGTAGCCGATGGCGTTGGGAATATGAGTCTTGCGGTACACGCCCATCAACTGCCCATCGGCATTGGCCACACTCAGGGAATTGAAGTAGGCATTACCGGCCTTTTCGAACCAGCTCAGCGGCAGCACCACGCCCAGTTCCTTCGCCAATGCGGCGAAACGCTTGAGCACGCGGCTGTGCTGATACTCCTCGGCCAGTGCCAAATGTTTGTGATGCTGCTCGATACAGAAATACGGCGTGGCGAACAGCTCCTGCAGCAGGATGACCTGGGCGCCCTGTGCGGCGGCATCGCGCACCAACCGCTCGGCGCGGTCGAGGTTACCCGGCAAGTCCCAGGTACACGGCATCTGGGTAGTAGCAATCGTCAATACAGTCATGGCATTACCCCTTTAACGGCCAGGCCGGTTGCTGTTGCGTGATGCAATGCACCCCGCCGCCGCCGTGGGCCAAGTGGTTGATCTGCACCGGCACGATTTCACGGCCCGGGAACGCCTGGGCCAGCACCTCGGCCGCTACCTGATCAGCCTCAATGCCGTAGGCCGGCATGATGATTGCGCCGTTGGCAATGTAGAAGTTGGTGTAGGAGGCGCAAAACACTTCTGCATCGGTGTCCACTGCGTCGGTGGCCTCATACAGTTCGATCAGTTCGAAACGGCGGCCATGGGCGTCGGTGGCCAGTTCCAGGGCGCGACGGTTTTCGCGTACCACTTGGGCGTAGGTCGAGTGGTGATCGTGGGTGGCATCCACCAGCAGCAGGCCAGGGCGGGCGAAGGCACACACGCCGTCGACGTGGCCGTCGGTCATATCGCCAGTGACGTAATCCGGGTCGCCGGGCAGCCAGATAGTCTTTTTGATCCCCAGCAGGCGCGCGAAGACCTCTTCCATCTCGGCCTTGGTCATACCGGGATTGCGGTTGGGGTTGAGCAGCACCGATTCGGTGGTGATCAAGGTGCCCTCGCCGTCCACATGGATCGCGCCGCCTTCATTGCTCAGCGGCGTGCCGAAGCATTCCAGCCCCAGGTGATTAAGCACCCGGCGCGCCAGGCTTTCGTCCAAGTCATGGGCCGACTTGCCGCCCCAGGCGTTGAAGCGCCAGCTCACACCTGCCGCACCCTGTTGCGGGTGACAAATGAAGGTGGGGCCGGAGTCGCGGCACCAGCTGTCATTGACGGCCTTAGCGATCAACTCGATGCCAGGGCCACACAGGGCTTTGGCACTGGCGATTGCCGAAGGGTCGACAATCATTTTTACTGGCTCAAAACGTGCGATGGCATTGGCGACCCGCGCAAAATCCTGCTGCACCAATGCCAAAGTCACACCCCAGGTGCTTTCCCACAGCGCCTGGTTATGTGGCCAGACCATCCAGGTCGCCACATGATGGGACCACTCCGCGGGCATACACCAACCACTGCTTAAAATTTCACTACGCTGCATGACAAGCACCTTTGAGTTAAGTCATTGTGTTCAGTGAAAACTGCCCACGGAGTCTTGGCGCACATGCTACGTAGGCTGAAAAGGCCAAACAAACGATGGATTTTGTAGAAAACTGATTAGCGGAGCTTATCGATATGCTCAACCACTGGCCGCCCCTCGGCACCCTGCGCGGCTTTGAAGCCGCCGCCCGGCTAGGCAGTTTCCACAAGGCTGCCGAAGAACTGCACCTGACCCAATCGGCGATCAGCCAGCAGATCCGCAGCCTGGAGGCTTACCTGGAGCAGCCGCTGTTTTTACGCAGCGGGCGCAGCGTGAGCCTCACCGACGCAGGTTATGACTTCCTCAGCACCACCCAGGCGCTGCTGCAACAACTGGCGGTGGGCGTGCGACGCCTGGGGCAGTACCGCAAACCCAATCAACTGGTGCTCAACACCACGCCGACCTTTGCTCGTCACTGGCTGCTGCCACGCCTGGCGGACTTTCGTCAGCGGCACCCGGAGGTAGACCTGTGGATCTTCAGCACCGATGAAGTGCCTGACATGGCCAGCCAGACCATCGACCTGGCCGTGCGTGACGACATCAGCTCCCAGGCCGAATGCAGCTTCAAGGTGCTGCATGCCGACCGCCTGTTTCCGGCTTGCCATCCCAAGCTGCTGTCTGTGCCTGCGGCGCAGCGCACCACGTTGCACGGCGAGCGAGAGATGGACTGGAGCCATTGGGCCGTGGAGGCCGGTATTGATGTGGGCCAACAGGACCAAGGGCTGAATTTTTCCGATCCAGGTTTACTGCTGGATGCCGTGTGCAGCGGGCTGGGCATCGGCCTGGTCAGCCAACTGCTGAGCCGCCAGGCCCAGGCCGATGGTTTGCTCACGCCGCTGGTCGAAGCCACCATTCGCGGTCCCAGTTGGGCGCTGTTGACCCACCGTGACAGTGAAAACGACCCACTGGCCCGCAGCTTTACCGAATGGCTGCTGATGCGTTTGCAGATAGACCCGACATGAGCGACAGACTTGAAGACATCCTCACCGAGCACTTGAACGTGGTGTTCTGCGGCATCAACCCCGGCAAAGGCTCCGCCTCCTTGGGCCTGCACTTCGCCAACCGCAGCAACCGCTTCTGGCGCACGTTGCACCTGGCCGGCTTCACGCCCCATGAAATTCACCCCGAAGAGGGGCGCACCTTGCTCGACTACCACTGCGGCCTGACCACACTGGTGGAGCGTCCGACGGCGAGTGCGGGGGAATTGGCGCGGCATGAATTCAACGACGCCGCGGCTGCGTTTGAGCAGAAAATCCGCCGCTGGCAGCCACGCTTCGTGGCCTTTCTGGGCAAGGTCGGTTATAGCGCCGTGTCCGGCCAACGCGAGGTTGCCTGGGGGTTGCAGCCGCTGTTGTTGGGCGGCGCAGCGGTATGGGTGTTGCCCAACCCCAGCGGGCGCAATTTGGCGTTCAACCTGGAGCAGTTAGTGGATGCCTATCAGCAACTGCGCAAGGCCATTGCGCAGGACAATCATGTGCCCTTAATCTCCTGATCCCATCACCTGAAAGCAACGGAGGCTTCATGAAACTGATAGGCATGCTTGACTCGCCTTACGTACGCCGCGTGGCAATTTCCCTGGACCTGTACGGCGTGGCGTTTGAACATCAGTCGGTGTCGGTGTTCAGCACCTTCGAGCAGTTCCACGCGATCAACCCGGTGGTCAAGGCGCCGACCCTGGTGCTGGACGACGGCACCTTGCTGATGGACTCCAGCCTGATCCTGGATTATTTCGAAGCCCAGGCCCCCACCGACAAGAAGCTGCTGGCACAAGCGCCGGGCGCCCGCGCCCACGAACTGCACCTGCTCGGGCTGGCCCTGGCGGCCTGCGAGAAAACCGTGCAGATCGTCTATGAGGACAATCTGCGCCCGGCAGAAAAACGCCATGAACCGTGGATAGACCGCGTGACCGGTCAACTGTTGGCCGCCTATTCGCTGCTGGAAAAGCACCTTGCCCAAACCACCGACGCGCCACTGACCCAGGCGGCGCTGACCGCGGCAGTCGCGTGGTCGTTCACCCAACTCAAACTGCCGTCGGTGCTCGACCCCAAGGCATTCCCTAACCTGCAACGTCACGCCGACCAACTGGAACAGCACCCGGCGTTCAAGCGCTACCCCATCGAGTAGCAGGCCTAGACCCAGCCGCCATCCACAATAAAGTTCTGCGCCGAACACATCGCCGAGGCATCGGAGGCGAGAAACAACGCCATATTGGCGATGTGTTCCGGCAGTACGCTGCCGGGCAGGCACTGGCTGCGGCTGATCAGCTCCTTGGCCGCATCATCGACCCACATTGCCAATTGTTTTTCGGTCATGACCCAACCGGGCACCAGGGTATTCACGCGAATATGGTTCGGCCCCAGCTCACGTGCCAGGGCGCGGGTCATGCCATGGGCCGCCGCCTTGCTGGCGGCGTACACCGGGTAGCCAGCAGACGCCATCATCCACCCCACCGAGCCCAGGTTGATGATCGCCCCGCCACCAGCGCGTTTCATCATCGGCACCACGGCCTTGGCAGCAAAGAACGCGTGCTTGAGGTTGACCGCGATCAGCCTGTCGAACATCGCCGAATCGACTTCTTCCAGGGTGTGACGCACATCGTTGGCCGCGTTATTGACCAGTACGGTGATCGGCCCCAACGAGTGCTCAAAGCGTTCGATCGCCGCTTTATAGGCGATTTCATCGGTGATGTCGCAACACACGAACTCAACCTTGTAGCCCTGGGAATGCAGCAGCGCGGCCAGCCGCTCACCCTGGCTTTGCGCCCGGTCCACAAAACCCACCTTGGCGCCCTGCGCGGCGAACGCGCGCACCAGGAATTCGCCGATGCCTGAGGCACCACCGGAAACCAGAACGGTCTTACCCTCAAGGTCGGGGTAAACAGCCTGCTGAGTGGTCATATAAAGGTTGCCTCACTTAATTAGTCTTATTTTATTTTGCAAACAGGCCGTAAAAGGCTATAAATCTGCTGCTGCAACGACAAAATATCGCACATTAGTAGAACTATTCCACTGAAAACAACAAAAGGAAGTTCGACCATGAAGCACCCTCGTCACCTGCTTTCCGGCCTCGCCTTGTCCCTGCTGATTGCCAGCGGCGGCGCCCAGGCTGCGGGCCTCACCAGCGAACACAAACCCTTCGGTAAAACAAATGACGGCACCGCCGTCGAGCAGTACATCTTGCGCAACAGCCACGGCATGCAAGCCACGGTGATCACCTACGGCGGCGTGTTGCAGTCACTGCACGTGCCGGATAAAAACGGCAAGGTCGATGACGTGGTACTGGGTTTTGATGACGTGCAGGGCTATCAGAGCGGCACGGCCTTTTTTGGCGCGACCATCGGGCGCTTCGGCAACCGCCTGGCGGGCGGTGCGTTTGAGCTTGATGGCAAGCGCTATCAGGTGCCGCTCAACGACGGGCCAAATTCGCTGCACGGCGGCGCCCAGGGGTTTGACAAGCACGTTTGGCAAGCCGAACCCGTCAAGGGCAAGGACTCGGTCGGCGTCAAGCTCAGCTACCTGTCCAAGGACGGTGAAATGGGCTTCCCTGGCAACCTTAAAACCGAGGTCACCTACAGCCTCAACGATAACAACGAACTGCATATCGACTACAAAGCCAGCACCGACAAACCCACCGTGCTCAACCTCACCAACCACAGCTATTTCAACCTGGCGGGCGCGGGCAATGGCGACATTCTCAAGCAGGTCGCGACCTTGCATGCCAGCCATTACACACCGGTGAATGCCACCCTGATTCCGACCGGCGAGCTGGCACCGGTCAAGGGCACGCCGATGGACTTTCTCAAACCCACGCCGATCGGCCAGCACATCAAGGACGAGCATCCGCAGCTTAAATTTGCCGAGCCGAAACAAGGCGGGTTTGACTTCAACTGGGCGCTCGACACCCAGGGCGATATCAAGCAACTCGCCGCCGAAGTACACGACCCTGCGTCTGGCCGGCGTTTGAAGCTCTACACCAGCGAGCCTGGGGTGCAGTTCTACACCAGCAACTTCCTCGATGGCACGGTGAAGGGCAAAGCAGGCAAGACGTATCAGCACTGGAGTGCTTTTACCCTCGAAACCCAGCACTTTCCCGATGCGCCCAACCAGCCCAAGTTTGCTTCGACTCGGTTGAATCCTGGGCAGACTTATAGCCAGAACACTGTGCTCAAGTTTTCTGCCGACTGAGTGTTGGTGCAACCGGGGTGCAGGAGCCGGCCCTCGCGACAGGCACCCCGGTTTTTCCTTGTGACCGGGGAGTGCCGGGGCAGTTTGAAGTCTTGGGCTGGCTCAGGGTTGCTGAGTACATATCCGTTGCTGCGGTAACGGCGGCCTATGGTTCCGCTCTTACAGCGGCTCACTTTTTGAAGGACCAAAAAGTAAGCAAAAAG
>NZ_JACAQL010000032.1:0-10413 GCF_013385245.1 Pseudomonas sp. IPO3747 | reverse complement strand
GCGAGGTGCCGAGTGGTGGGGCACAGACCTTTTGGTTACTTTTGGCTGGGCCGGCATTCCGGGCGTTTGCCAAAAGTGACCCGCTGTAAGAGCGGAACCATAAGCCGCCGTTACCCGAATAACGGATATGTACACCAACAAACCGCCATCGCAGGCAAGCCAGCTCCCACAATTAATCGACGTTGAAACTTACACCAACTCCCGCGCCAGAAACGGTGCAGTACGGCTGGCTTTGCTCTTGGCGACCTTCTGCGGCGTACCATGAGCCACCACCTTCCCACCCAAATCCCCAGCCCCCGGCCCAATATCAATCACCCAATCCCCCTGGGCCACCACGCGCATCTCATGCTCCACCACAACCACCGTGTGCCCCGCGTCCACCAGATGATTAAGCTGACTCAGCAAACGGTCCACATCCCGAGGATGCAAACCCGTAGTCGGCTCATCCAACACATACAACGTCGCGCCCCGGGCATTACGTTGCAACTCGGTCGCCAACTTGATCCGCTGCGCCTCACCGCCGGACAGCTCGGTCGCCGGCTGCCCCAGACGCAGATACCCCAAACCGATATCCCGCAACACTTGCAACGAACGCAACACCCCAGGCTGCTCGGCAAACACCTCGACCGCCTGCTCCACCGTCAACCCCAGCACCTGGGCAATGCTCAAACCTTGCCACTTAATCGCCAACGTCTCAGGGTTATAACGCGCACCATGGCACGTCGGGCACGGCGCATACACGCTGGGCATAAACAGCAACTCGACACTGACAAACCCTTCCCCCTCGCAATGGGGGCAACGGCCCTTGGCAACGTTGAACGAGAACTGCCCGGCATCGAAATGACGCTTCCTGGCCGCCGGTGTTGCCGCAAACAATTTGCGCACGTTATCGAACAACCCGGTGTAAGTCGCCAGGTTAGAACGCGGCGTGCGGCCGATGGGCTTCTGGTCCACCTGCACCAAACGTCGAATCTGTTCCAAACCGCTGCTGATCCGCCCACCACTGCTTTGCGGGGCATCATCTTCAAGGCTCGGTTCTTCGTCGCTTTCCAGCACACGACCCAAGCCCGTGCCCACCAGTTCCAACAGCGCCTGGCTGACCAGACTGGACTTGCCCGAGCCGGAAATACCCGTCACCGCCGTAAAGCAACCCAGCGGGAAATCCACGCTTAGGTCCTTGAGGTTATTACGCGTCACGCCTTCAAGCTTCAGCCACCCCGACGGCTCACGTCGCGTCGTGCTGCAAACGCGCCGTTCGGCAAACAAATACTCGCGCGTCTGCGAGGCCTGCACATCCGCCAAACCGGCAGGCGGACCGCTGTACAACACTTGCCCGCCGTGCTCACCGGCCGCCGGGCCCACGTCGATCAGCCAGTCGGCGCGGCGCATGGTTTCCAGGTCATGTTCCACCACAAACAACGAATTGCCGGCCGCTTTCAAACGCTCAAGCGCAGTAAACAATGCTTCGCCATCCGCCGGGTGCAGGCCTGCCGAGGGCTCGTCCAGCACATAGATCACGCCGAACAGCTGCGAGCCCAACTGGGTGGCCAGGCGCAGGCGCTGCAATTCCCCGGATGACAATGTAGGCGTGCTGCGCTCCAGGGACAGATAGCCCAGGCCCAACTCGGTGAGGGTGCTGACCCGCTCCAGCAAGTCCTGGGCGATACGCTGAGCGGCAAGGCGCTTTTCCACCGACAGCTTCATTTTGTCCTGCCCCGCCGCCACCGGGCGCAGCAGCTCGGCCAACTGCGCCAGCGACAGTTGCGACAGCGCGCCGATGTCCACCCCGGCAAACTTCACCGACAGCGCCGCCTTGTTCAGCCGCTTGCCCTCACACGCCGGGCACGCACTGCCCTGCATGAACTGCGACACGCGCTTTTTCATCAGTGCGCTTTGGGTATGGCTGAAGGTGTGCAGGATATAGCGCCGCGCACCGCTGAACGTGCCCTGGTAGCTCGGCTCCAGCTTGCGTTTCAACGCGTCGCGGGTTTGCTGTGGGGTGAAGCCTGCGTACACCGGCACGGTCGGGGTTTCTTCGGTAAACAGAATCCAGTCGCGCTGCTTTTTCGGCAGGTCGCGCCACGGGATGTCCACGTCATAGCCCAGGGTCACGAGGATGTCGCGCAGGTTCTGCCCCTGCCACGCCAAGGGCCAGGACGCCACCGCACGCTGGCGAATGGTCAAGGACGGATCCGGCACCATCAGCGCCTCGGTCACCTCATACACGCGGCCCAAACCGTGGCAGTGCGGGCAGGCGCCCTGGGGCAGGTTCGGTGAGAAGTCCTCGGCATACAGCATCGCCTGCCCCGGCGGATAACTGCCGGCGCGCGAATACAGCATGCGGATCAGGCTCGACAAGGTGGTGACGCTGCCCACCGACGAGCGTGCACTCGGCGTGCCGCGCTGCTGTTGCAGGGCCACGGCCGGGGGCAAGCCTTCGATAGCGTCCACATCGGGTACGCCGACCTGGTCAATCAGGCGCCGCGCATAGGGCGCCACCGATTCGAAATAGCGGCGCTGAGCCTCGGCATACACCGTGGAAAACGCCAGGGATGATTTGCCCGAACCCGAAACGCCGGTAAATACCACCAGGGCGTCCCGGGGAATGTCTACATCGACGTTACGCAGGTTGTGTTCGCGGGCGCCGCGCACGCGTACAAAGCCTGGGCGCTGGGCGGTGATCGGGGGGATGTTGCGCTGTGACGTCATGGGCAACCTTGTCTGGCGGTGAGCACGCTGCGCACCCGTTGCGTGAGGGCTTCGGGGCTGTAGGGCTTGCTCAGCAGATGAATGTCGGAGCTCAGCAAATGATTGCTGGAAAGAATGTCGCGGGTGTGCCCGGAGGTGAACAGCACCGCCACCGGCGGGTGCTGCACGCGCGCCCAGTCGGCCAGGTCGGTGCTTTTGACCCGGCCGGGCATCACCACGTCGGTAAAGATCAGGTCCGGCTGCACGCCGTTTTGCAGGGTTTGCATGGCCCGGTCGCCGTCTTCGGCGGTCAGTACCGTGTAGCCCGATTGCTGCAGCAACTCGACCACGGTCAGGCGCACGCCTTCGTTGTCCTCGACCACCAGGATGGTTTCCTGGCCGCCGCTGTGAGTCGCCTGCTCGGTGTCGACCTCACCACATTCGGGTTCCAGGCTGTGGGGGAAATACATCTGCACTACCGAGCCTTTGCCCTCCTCGCTCCACACCTCCACATGCCCGCCGCTTTGGCGCACAAACCCGAACACCATGCTCAGGCCCAGGCCGGTGCCGTGCCCTTCGCGCTTGGTGGTGAAGAACGGCTCGAACGCACGCTTGAGCACCTCCTGGGGCATGCCGACACCGGTGTCGGTCACTGCCAAACGCACGTATTCACCGGGCTTGATGCTTTTACCGATGCAATCGCCCGGGTTGAGGATGATATTTTCGCCGCTGATGCGAATCACGCCTTCGCCTTGCATGGCATCGCGGGCATTGATCGCCAGGTTGAGCAGCGCGTTTTCCAATTGGTTGCGGTCGACATTGATGCACCAGGAATCCTGGGGCAGTTGCACGTCGATATGAATGGTCTCACCCAACGCCCGTTGCAGCAGTTCGCCTAAACCGGCGTAGATGCGTTGCGGGTTGTACACCGCTGGCGACAACGGCTGGCGACGCGCAAACGCCAACAGTTGCGAGGACAGCTTGGCGCCGCGCTCCACCGCCGCGATGGCCGCCGTGACCCGGCGCTGCACCTGGGGGTTGTCCGGCTCATTCCGGGCCAGCAGGTGCAGGTTGCCGGCGATCACTTGCAGCAGGTTATTGAAGTCATGGGCCACGCCGCCGGTCAGGCCGCCGATGGCTTCAAGCTTCTGGGATTGGCGCAACTGATCTTCGGCGGCGGAACGCGCTTGCACTTCGGCGGCCACGCGTTGCTCCAGGTTATGGGTCAGTTCCTGGCGCAGGCGCTCGGAATGCACGTGCTCGGTGGTTTCCACCACAATCGCCAACACCCCGGCTGGCTGCTGATTGTCCCCGGCGACGGGGCTGTAATAGAGGTCCAGCCAGACGGTTTCCGGCTTGCCGTTACGCAACAACACCAGGTCTTTGTTGTTAAACGTCAAGGTACCGCCCGCCAGGCAGGTGTCGACCACGTGGCGATTGAACTCGGCCACCTCCGGCCAGCCCAGCTCCACCGGCGTGCCGAGCAAGTACGGATGCCGGCCGCCGGCAAACACCGAATAGCTGTCGTTGTAGATCATGTAGCCGGCCCGCCCCCACAGCATCACCATCGGCACGGGCGAGGCCAGCATCATCTGCACGTTGCAGGCCAGGCTGGCGCTCCAGGTGTCAATCGGGCCAAGATCCGTGGCGGACCAATCGAAAGCACGGATACGCTGGGCCATTTCACCGGACCAGCCTTCACAGCCGTAGGGGTTGGATAAAAATTGCATCGGTTGGCTCTGTGCAAAGAGAGGGTATTTGCAACGTTTTGGAGCGCGCCAGCGGCGGATGGTTTCACTTGTTATAAGTTAGGAGGTAATGGCGACAAAAACCACTGCCCTCAATGAAAATCCCGGCTGCGCACATGAATGCCTTCCAGCAGCGGCGTCAGGTCGGTAAGACGCCCGGCAATCAGGTGCCGCACCTCACCCACCGCCTCCCAGCGCCCGTCGACTTTGAGCAACCGCGAGCCGACCAGCGCCAGGCGCTGGCGTTCTGCCAGGTCGCGCCACACCACCACATTGAGGTTGCCGAACTCATCTTCCAGCGTCACAAAGGTCACGCCGCTGGCGGTGCCAGGGCGCTGGCGCCCGGTCACCAGACCGGCGACGCTGACATTGCGCCCATGCTCCACCGCCATCAGCTCCAAAGAGCTGCGGCAGCGGCGTTTGCGCAACTCATCACGCAGCAACGCCAGCGGGTGCGGGCCCAGGGTGGTGCCGACGGTGGCGTAGTCGGCCTGCAGGTCTTCACCAACCGTCGGCGCCGGCAATTGCACCGCCGCTTCGTCGGGGCTCGGCAGGCCCGCGAACAAGCCCAACTGTTTATGCACGCCTGCCACTTCCCAACGCGCGGTGTGCCGGTTGCCCGCCAACGCACGCAAGGCTCCGGCATCCGCCAGCAACGCCTGGGCCCGCGCATCCAGGCCGGCGCGGTCGTCCAGGTCGGCAATGTCACTGAACACACGACGCTGGCGCGCCGCCTCGATGCGCCGTCCATCCTCCTCACGAAACCCCGAGATCATGCGCAACCCCAGGCGAATCGCCGGTTGCTGGCCGTCGACAGGCTCCAGGCTGCAATCCCAGTCACTGGCCAGCACATCCACCGGGCGGATCTGCAAGCGATGGCGCCGCGCATCCTGCAGGATCTGGTCCGGGCTGTAGAAACCCATGGGCCAGCTGTTGATCAAGGCACAGGCGAACGCCGCCGGTTCATGGCACTTGAGCCAGCAACTGGCGTAGGTCAGCAAGGCAAAACTGGCCGCATGGGACTCGGGGAAGCCATAGCTGCCAAAGCCTTTGATCTGCTCGAAAATCTGCGCGGCAAATTCCTCGCTGTAGCCGTTCTTGAGCATGCCGGTGCGCAGACGCTGCTGATGCGGTTCCAGGCCACCGTGGCGTTTCCAGGCGGCCATGGAACGGCGCAACTGGTCGGCTTCGCCTGGGCCATAGTCGGCGGCGACCATGGCGATCTGCATCACCTGTTCCTGGAACAGCGGCACGCCCAAGGTGCGTTTCAACACTGCCTCAAGTTCCGGTGACGGATAAGTGGTGGGCTCTTCGTTATTCCGGCGCCGCAGGTACGGATGCACCATACCGCCCTGGATCGGCCCAGGCCGCACAATCGCCACCTCAATCACCAGGTCGTAGAAGTTCTGCGGCTTGAGCCTGGGCAGCATCGACATCTGCGCCCGCGACTCGATCTGGAACACGCCGATGGTGTCGGCCTTGCTGATCATTGCGTAGGTTGCCGGGTCCTCCTTGGGGATCGTCGCCAACGCCAGATCGCGGTTGCGATGGCGGCGCAGCAAGTCGAAGCAACGGCGTATCGCGCTGAGCATGCCCAACGCGAGGATATCCACCTTGAGCAGGCCCACGGCGTCGAGGTCATCCTTGTCCCACTGGATAATGGTGCGCTCGGCCATGGCGGCATTTTCCACCGGCACCAGGGTGTCCAGCGGGTATTCGGAAATCACAAAACCGCCAGGGTGCTGGGACAAGTGCCGGGGAAAGCCGATCAGTTGTTGAGTCAATGTCAGCACACGCCGCAGGATCGGGCTTTGCGGGTCGAAGCCGCCTTCGCGCAGGCGTTCCAGCGGCGGCGCATCTTCACTCCAACGCCCGCAACAGTCGGCCAGCGCGTTGATCTGGTCCGGCGGCAAACCGAGGGCCTTGGCCACGTCGCGCACCGCGCCGGACGCGTGATAACTGCTGACCACCGCCGTCAACGCCGCGCGGGTGCGGCCGTAGCGTTGGAACACGTACTGCAGCACTTCCTCGCGGCGTTCATGTTCGAAGTCCACATCGATATCCGGCGGTTCATTGCGCTCCTTGGACAGGAAGCGTTCGAACAGCATATCCGTCAGGCTTGGGTCGATTTCGGTGATGCCCAAGGCAAAACACACCGCCGAGTTGGCGGCCGAGCCACGGCCCTGGCACAGGATCGAACGGCTGCGGGCGAAGCGCACGATGTCGTGCACCGTCAGGAAGTAGCTTTCGTAACCGAGGTCGCTGATCAACTGCAATTCCTTGTTGATCTGCTGCAAGGTCTTGGCGTCAACACCGTGTGGCCAGCGCTGGGCAATGCCTTCCTCGGTCACGGTGCGCAGCCAGGATTGGGCATCATGGCCGGCGGGCACCAGTTCGCGTGGGTAGTGGTAGCGCAACTGGCTGAGATCAAAGGTGCAACGTTTCGCGATGGCCAGGGTTTCATCACGCAGCGCTTGCGGGTACAACGCTGCCAGCGCGTCGAGGCTGCGTAAATGCCGCTCGCCATTGGGGTGCAGGCGCGTGCCGGCTTCGGCCACCGGCACGTGATGACGGATCGCGGTCATGGTGTCTTGCAAGGCCCGGCGCCCGCGCGCATGCATGTGTACATCGCCGCAGGCCACCGCCGGGATCTGCAGGCTGGCGGCCAGGGCCAGGCGCTGCTGCAAATGGCGCGCATCGTCCTGGCCGCAGTGCAGGTGCACCGCCAGCCACAGGCGTTCGGCGAAGGTGTGTTGCAGCCATTGGAGGGTGGCCTGGGTGTCGTTGTCTTCGGCCACCCACAGCGCCAGCAGGCCGGGCATCGGTTGTTCGAAGTCGGCGTGCAGCAGGCGGTAACGGCCTTTTTCGGCGCGGCGGCGAGCCAGGGTGATCAGGCGGCACAGGTGTTGATAGCCGCTGAGATCTTCGACCAGCAACACCAGTTTCGGGCCGTTTTCGATGCGCACTTCGCTGCCGATAATCAGCGGCAAATCCACCGCCTTCGCCGCCTGCCAGGCTCGCACGATGCCCGCCAAGGTGCATTCGTCGGTGATCGCCAGGGCGCTGTAGCCTTGGCGCTTGGCACGTTCGAACAGCTCCAGCGCACTGGACGCGCCGCGCTGGAAACTGAAATTGGACAGGCAATGCAGCTCGGCATAGCTCATGCGAACCAGCCTTGCAGCCACAGCCCGTCGTTCTGCCCCACACAGCGATAGGCCCAGCCTTGCTGGCCGGCACGGGTGCGGATCAGGTAATAGTCGCGGCGGATATCGGCGCCGTCCCACCAGCCGGATTCGATGCGTTCCGGGCCCATCAGGATCTGCACGCTCTGCTCGGCCAGCAAGGTCGGTTCAGTCAGCAACCAGCCGGGGCGCTGCACTTTGTGCAAGGTCGGGCACGCACGGCTGTCGGCGCTCGCCTGCCAGGCACATTCGGGGCGGTGGTCGGCGTGAAAGCGCAGGCTTTGTACGGCCTCATCGCCAAGCCGTGCGCGCAAGCGTTCGCGCAGTTGCTCCCAAGGCAAGGTTTGTTGCGGGCGATCGTCGAACAGGTCCTGGCGTTGCGGCACAAACACCGGCAGGTCCTGGGCCACCAGGCGGAACCCGCGCACCGGAGAGGTGACTTGCACCTGTTCCAGGCGGCCACGGGCCAGTTCGAACAGCATCGACGGTTCGCGCTCGGCACTGAGCAGGCCGACCTTGATCACACTGTCGGGCGCCTGGGCGTGTTCCAGGTGCAAGTCGAAACGTTGCACGCCACTGTCGCGCCCGCAGAGGAAGGCGGACAAGTCACCGGTCAGGCGCCGTAACGGGAACAGCAGCGCCTGGTGGGATTGCACGTCGAAATTCAGCTCGATGCGCACGTCGAACTGATCCGGCGGCTGATAAAACGCCAGGGCCAGTGGGCGCTGCCCGCTCAGGGCATCCAGGTGCTTGAGCAAGCCGGCGTCAAAGCGTCGCGCCAGGGTGTGCCGAGGCAACGCCTGCACCTGGGCCAAGGTACGCAAGCCCATACGCGACAAGGCCGTGGCCGCCTGCGGGTCAAGACCGGCGCGGTCGATAGGCAGTGGCGCCAGAGCCTGCTGCAAGGCGTCCTCGCCGATCGCCAAACCATCATAAATATTCGCCAGCACCCGCGCCGCCGCCGGGTTCGGCGCGGCGACGATACGGTGGCGAAAGCCCAATTCGGTCAACTCCTGGCGCAAGCGCGCCTCAAACTGCGGCCACGGCCCGAACAGGCCCAGGCTCGACTCGATCTCGAACAGCAACGCACGCGGGTAATACACGCTGACCTGGGAGCTGAAACGGTAGGCCCAGGCGGCGAGGAACTGCTGCCAGCGCTCGATTTCGGCGGGGTCGTATTCGGCGCTGGCAAAGGTTTTGGCCAGGGCATGCGCGGCCGTCAGCGATTGACCTGATCGCAGGCCCAAGGCGCGGGCGGCGGCATTGACGGTTTGCAGCACGCGGCGCTGCGGTGTGCCGGCCAGCAGTACCAACGGTTGATCCGGCTCAGGGTGCACACGCTGCACCCCGTCCAGCGCCAATTGCGGGAAGACAATACACACCCAGCGCATGGCAACCTCAGTGCCCCGCCAGTGCTATCGGCGCCGGGTGGGCCAAGCCGCCCCGGCACTTGAGCACCCGCACTTGCGCAGGTTTTGCCTCGACGGCCAGGCGCAAGGCGGCGGGCGATGAATTGACCGCCTCGCTCAAAGCGCGCCAGGCAAACGCCAGGGTTTGCCCGGTCTCGGCCGCCACCTGCAAGCGCCGCAAGGCGCGGTCATCGGCCTTGCGCGGCCAGCACAGCACCGCGCCGCAACTGCCCGAACGCAGGCACTGCTCCACCGCCCACAACACGTCGCGCGCCTCGGCCTGGATCACCGAAAGCTGGCGCAAATCCACCCCGGCGTTCTGCCAGGCGTGGGGGTACGGCGTGTAGGGCGGCGCCACCAGCACAATCCGCTCGCCCGCCGTTGATAAGCGGGCCAGGGTTGGCAACACCAATTGCAGCTCGCCAACGCCCTCCTTCGCCATCAGGATTTCACTCAGCGCCGACTCCGGCCAACCGCCCGTGGGCAACACCGCGTCCAGCGCCGCCAGCCCAGTGGGGTGCACGCTGGCCGGTGGCACGGCGGGCCGGCCTTTCCAGACGCGGCCGCCATTGAACAGCGTATCCAGAGCAACGACGGCGCCCATCAACCTTGCCTCACCAGGCCGCAGAACACCCCTTCGATGGCCAGGTCCTGATCCGGCCCGACCACAATCGGTTGATACGCGGGGTTGCGCGGCAGCAGGCGCACCTGCTCGCCGTGGCGCTCAAAGCGTTTAATGGTGACTTCGCCGTCCAGGCGCGCCACCACGATCTGCCCGTTCAAGGCTTCGGCGCTGCGGCGCACGCCCACCAGGTCGCCGTCGAGGATGCCGTCTTCGATCATCGAATCGCCCTGCACACGCAGCAGGTAATCCGGGGTTTTGGCGAAAGTGGCGGGGTCGAGTTGCAGACGATTGTGCACTTCGGCATCGGCGCCGATGGGCAGGCCGGCGGCGACACGGCCGAGTACGGGCACGTCCAGCCATTCGGGACGCGCCGGTTGGTTGAGCAGGCGGATGCCACGGGCCTGGTTGGGGTTGACCTCGATAAAGCCGGCTTCGGTCAGGGCCACCACGTGTTTGCGAGCGACGCTGCGCGAGGCAAAGCCGAACGCCTCGGCGATCTCGGCGAGGCTTGGGGGCTGGCCTTGTTGCGCGATACGGTCGCGGATGAAGGTCAGGATGGCGGTACGGCGGGGGGTCAGGGTTGTCATGGAGTACATTTGTACTCTTGTGGGAAATTTCTGACAATAGCCGGTAGTCGGGATTGGGGGGCTGTTGGGGTTGGGGTTGGTGTTGTGTGCATATCCATTATTTGGGTAACGGCGGCTTATGGTTCCGCTCTTACAGCGGCTCACTTTTTGAGGGACCAAAAAGTAAGCAAAAAG
>NZ_JACAQL010000031.1:0-128771 GCF_013385245.1 Pseudomonas sp. IPO3747 | reverse complement strand
GCTGGCTTGCCTGCGATAGCATCAACTCAGTGTGCCTGATGTACCGAGGTGTCTGCATCGCAGGCAAGCCAGCTCCCACAGAAAAGCAGCTCTTCAGTGTATGCAAATCCGCTTTTCGCTTTTGATCTAACCACTCAGGTCGGCTTTCAGGCCGCCGTGCTGTAGATCTTGATCTTGATCTGAGGCGCCCCGTTAACCACGATGGCCGAACGCAGGCTTGAATCCGTGGGTAACCCGGCAGGACGCCGGGTTAGCCGCGCTGGGCCAAGGATGGCCCATCGCGGCGGCCCACGGATTCAAGCCGGAGTGAGGGCACACCGAGCATTAGCGAGGTGCCGAGTGGTGGGGCGAAGACCTTTTGGTTACTTTTGGGGCGTTTTTCCTTGCAAAAGTGACCCGCCGTAAGGGCGGAACCATAAGTAGCCATTACCGAAGAAATGGATATGTACTCCGTCTGATCCAACCCCTCCCGCCAAGCCTACCTCACTGCCACAACCCAATCTTCGTCAGCTCTTGCTTGAAGTTCTCCCGTGTAATCAGCGTCACCTCGTCCATGGCCGTGTACTTGGGCGGCTCCGTCCCCTTGGTAACCCACTCATACATCATCAGCGCAGTGTTGTAGCCCTCGATATGCGGGCTAGGCAGCATCGAACCGAAAAATCCACTGTCAGCCTTTTTCAGTTCGCCAATGGCATCCGTACCATTGATGCCGATACCAATCACATTGGCCGCAGCAAAACCGGCCGTTTCGGTTGCGCGCACGCCACCGAGCACCGTGTTGTCGTTCATACCACCGATAATCAGGTTCTTGGCACCGCTGGGCAGCTTGACCAGTGCCGAGTTGGTGGCGTCCATACTGCCCGGTACATCGAGCGTCTTGGCCGCGGTGAACAGAATGTGGTCTTTAGGAAAACCAGCATCTTCCAGGGATTTAACCGAACCGTCAGTGCGCTTTTTACCCGTGTCCAGTTCGTTAAAGGTATTGATCACCGCATAGGTGTCCTTCCAATCCCAACCGCGTTTTTTCGCCTCCGCCGCCATCGCCGCGCCCTGCTTCTGGCCCACTTCAAACGCGGCCATGCCCAGGTACGGCACGTCCTCCATGAAGTTGCCTTTGGCGTCGACAAAACGGTCATCCACCGCAATCACTTTCAGGCCGTTGGCCTTTGCCTTGGCAACGATGGCCGGGCCCAGCGACACATCCGGCGGGCAGATCACAAAGCCCTTGGCGCCGTTGGCCGCCAGGCTGTCGATGGCCGAGAGGGTTTTCTCGCCATCCGGCACGGCGATCTTGATCACGGTAAAGCCATGCTCCTTGCCGGCTTTTTCGGCAAACGCCCATTCCGTCTGGAACCACGGCTCTTCAGCCTGCTTGACCAAAAAACCGATCTTCACGGCTTCAGCAGCCTGCAACAGACCGCCCAAGCTCAGGGCCGACACCGCCACAGCGGCGCAGCACAGGGAACGCATACCTCGACGACGATTCATACGGGTGACTCCTTGTTATTGTTTTCAGGTCTTGGGTTTATCCGGCAAAGCGGTGACAGCGTGTGCCCGGCACATCAACCTCGATGGCCAGCACTGCGCCATCCAGCGGGTGATCGAGTGGGCTGGCGGCGCTGGTGATGTAGAGGGTGGTGAGGTTGGGGCCACCGAACACGCAACTGGTGGGGCGGCTCACGGGCAACTCGACAATGCGGTCGACCTCGCCGGCAGGCGTCAGGCGCAGCAAGCAACTGCCATCCCAACGGGCATTCCAGATATAGCCATCCGCGTCCATCGCCGAGCCATCCGGGCCACCACGCTCATGCGGGCCGAACCAGACCCGGGCAGGCTCGAGCTGACCCTCTGGCTTGACCGCATGCCGGTACAAAGTGCCGTCCAGGCTGTCGCCAAAATGCACGTGCGCGCCGTCATCGCTCCACACCAAGGTGTTGGGAATGCCCAGCCCTTGCAGCAGCGGCGTGACATGCGCGTTGGCATCGATCCGAAACAGGCCGCCGGAACGCCGCGTAATCGGCAGGTCTTCACCCTGCTCGCCAATGTTGTTCTGCATGGTGCCCAACCACAGGCGGCCCTGGGCATCGCAGCGCGCTTCATTGCCACGGTTACCCGGTTGCGGGTCGGCCACGCACAACAGCGTGAGGGCTTCGGTTTCCAGGTTCAGCCGGTACACGCCGCTGCTCAGCGTCACCAGTGCATCCCCGCTTTCACAGGGGATGAAGGCCGAGACGTGCTCGGGCAACTGCCAGATCTGCAACTGCCCGCCCATCAGGCGCAGCGCCTGCTTGCCGGCGATATTCACCCAATACAGCGCCTGGGTCGGCACGTCCCAGAACGGGCCTTCGCCCAGCTGCGCACGGTGCGCAGTGACTGCGGTACACGACATAAAACCTCCTGGTGTTACAGCGGGTCGCGCGATGGCGTGCCATCCACCAGCCGCTGGATACGCAACGGGTTGGCGTTTTTCAACGCGTCGGGCAGCAGGCTATCAGGGTAATTCTGCAAGCACACCGGGCGCAGGAAACGGTCGATGGCCAGGGTGCCGACCGAGGTGCCACGGGCATCGGATGTGGCCGGGTACGGCCCGCCGTGAACCATCGAATCACACACTTCCACGCCGGTCGGGTAGCCGTTGAGCAGGATGCGCCCGACTTTCTGCTCCAGCAGCGGCGTCAGTTCAGTGAAGTGCTGCAGGTCGGCCGGTTCAGCAATAAGCGTCGCGGTGAGCTGGCCGTGCAGACCGTGCAAGGCCGCGCTGAGCTGGGCCTGATCGGCGACCTCGACAAACACCGTGGCAGGGCCGAACACCTCTTCCTGCAACACCTCATCACCGTCGATCAGCAAGCGCACGTCGGCCTTGAACAGCTGCGGCTGCGCCTGACTGCCCACTTGAGCGCTGCCCGCCAGGTGTTGGATGCCAGGGTGCGCCAAGAGCTTTTCCAAGCCTTTGCCATAACTGCCCAGGGTGCCGGCATTGAGCATGGTTTGCGCCGGCTGTTCACCGATCAGTTGCGCCACCTGTTGGGTAAACGCGGTGAACTGTGGCGAGGCAATACCGATCACCAGGCCAGGGTTGGTGCAGAACTGGCCACAGCCTTGCACCACCGAGGCAGTGAGGTCGCGGGCGATGGTCGCGGCCCTGGCGTGCAAGGCCTGGGGCAGCACGATCACCGGGTTGATGCTCGACATTTCGGCAAACACCGGGATCGGCTGCGGGCGTGCCGCCGCCATATCACACAAGGCACGGCCGCCCTTGAGCGAGCCGGTAAAACCCACGGCCTGGATCGCCGGGTGCTTGACCAGCGCCTCACCGACGCCGCCACCGAAGATCATGTTGAACACCCCCGCCGGCATCTCGGTAGCCTCGGCCGCCCGAATGATTGCATCGGCCACCCGCTCAGCCGTCGCCATATGCCCACTGTGCGCCTTGAACACCACCGGGCAGCCGGCCGCCAGCGCGGCAGCGGTGTCGCCGCCGGCGGTGGAAAATGCCAGGGGAAAGTTGCTCGCACCAAACACCGCCACCGGGCCGAGGCCGATGCGGTATTGGCGCAGGTCCGGGCGCGGCAGGGGTTGGCGGTCGGGCAAGGCTCTGTCGATGCGCGCGCCGTAAAAATCACCACGACGCAATACCGTAGCGAACAGGCGCATCTGGCCGCTGGTGCGCCCGCGCTCGCCTTTGATGCGCGCAGCAGGTAATGCCGTTTCGCGGCACACCAACTCGATAAAATCATCCCCCAGCGCGTCCAGCTCATCGGCCACCGCCTCCAGGAACTGCGCCCGCCGCGATGCACTTAATGCCCGGTACGCGGGATAGGCGGCAGCGGCGGCCTTGGCGGCGGCATCCACCTCGGCGGGCGTGGCCTGATAGAAATCCTGAGGCAAGGCCTCGCCGGTGCTGGCGTCGACGCTTTTCAGGGTAATGCTGCCCTGGGCACTGCGCTGGCCGCCGATGTAGTTGTGGCCGAGAAACGGATTCATGCTGATCTCCTTAAAGGCTGATGACAGTGCCAGGTGCGAACGCCGCCTCGGCGCTGCCGACCCGATTGACCAGCGGCGCGCCGAACTCGGCCTGGCTGATCTCGAACACATCCCCCGGCTGGGTACGTATACCGTCGGCGAATGACAAGGTGGCGGTGCCGAAGAAATGAATATGCACGTCGCCCGGGGTCAGGAACTGGCTGTATTTGAAATGGTGGTACTCGAGGTTTTCCAGGCTGTGGCACATGTTCGCCTCGCCACTGAGAAATTCGCTTTCCCATATCACTTGACCGTCTCGGCGGATGCGGCTGGTGCCGGCCAGATGCTCGGGCAACTCACCCACACGCAACTCCGGACCATAGCTGCAACTGCGCAACTTGGAATGGGCCAGGTACAGGTAATTCTTGCGCTCCATGACGTGGTCGGAGAACTCGTTGCCCACCGCAAACCCCAGGCGGTAGGGCTTGCTGTCACGGCCGATCACATACAACCCGCCGATTTCCGGCTCTTCACCGGCGTCTTCAGCAAAGGGTGGCACCGGGAACGCCTGGCCTGGGCGCACGACAATATTGCCATCGCCCTTATAGAACCATTCCGGTTGCACGCCGGCCTGGCCGGCCGGCGGTTTGCCGCCTTCCACGCCCCATTTGAAGATACGCATGGTGTCGGTCAAGGCACTGTCGTCACCGGCCTGATGCATTTTATCGCGGGCCGAGGCGCTGCCCAGATGCGTGAGGCCAGTACCGCTGATCAGCATGTGCGCGGGGTCGGGATGGTCCAGCGGCGGCAGGACTTTGAGGTCTGCCAACAGCGCGGCGTAGTCGTAACTGTCGCCCAGCCCGAGGCTGTCAACCTGTTGCGCCAGGCCCACACCGGCATCGATGGCGGCCAGCGCCAACTCACGCACGCTGCGCGCGGTGTGCACTTCGCGCAGTGTGTTGCCTTGCACCACGCCGACACGACGCTCACCGTTACGCAATTCGAACTGAACTAAACGCATCAAACTTCTCCAGGATTAAGTACGTGTGGCGCCTCGGGCGCTGGCGGCAAACTGGTCGGCGGGCAGCACATGCTTGCGCTCCAGCACGCGGTACACCACAGCGGTCAAGACCAGCCCGAACACCATGACGCCAGCCAAAAAATACAGGCCCGAAGCCAGGTTGCCGGTGTATTCCTTGAGCGCGCCGATCACGAACGGGCCGATATAGCCGCCCAGGTTGCCCACCGAGTTAATCAACGCGATGCCCGCCGCCGCACTGGCGCCGGCAAAGAACCGCCCCGGCAAGGTCCAGAACACCGCCGTGCAGGAAAACAAGGCGAATGCCGCCAGGCACAGCGCCGCCATTTGCAGCACCGGCACGCTCAGCCAGGCACTGCAAAACAAGCCGATGGCGCCGAGCACATAGAGCACGGCAAGGTGGCCATAACGATCGTTCAAACGGTCGGAACTGCGCGGGATGATCAGCAGCCCGATGATGCCGAAAATGTAGGGTACGGCCGAAATGAAGCCGGTCACCAAGTCAGTGCCGCCGAACTGTTTGATCAGGGTCGGCAACCACAGGCCCAAGCCATAGATGCTCAAGGTCACCGGCAGATAGAACAGCGCCAGCAACAACACGCGCTTGTCCTTGAGGGCATGCAGCGGGTTGCCGTGGCGGGTCTGGCCGTAGGCTTGCAGGTCCTTGGCCAACTCAGCGGTCAGCCAGGCTTTTTCGTCTTCGCTCATCCAGTTGACCTGCTTGGGGCCGTCCGGCAGAAAGCGCAACACCGGCCAGGTCAGCAGCAACGCCGGCGTGCCAATCACGATAAACAGCCATTGCCAGCCGTGCAGACCAAGGATGCCGTCCATGCCCAGCAGGCCGCCGGACACGGGCCCGGTGATCATCATGGCAATCGGCTGGGAGAGGATAAACAGCCCCAGGATCTTGCCGCGATGGCGCACCGGGAACCACTGGGTGATGTAGTACAGCACGCCCGGAAAGAACCCGGCTTCGGCCGCGCCGAGCAAAAAGCGCATCACATAAAAACTGTGCGGCCCCTGCACAAAGGCCATACCAATGGTGATGGCGCCCCAGGTGAGCATGATCCGTGCAAACCAGCGCCGCGCGCCGAAGCGGTCGAGCATCAGGTTGCTGGGGATTTCAAACAGGAAGTAGCCAATAAAGAACAACCCCGCCCCCAGACCATAGGCGGCATCGCCGATGCCGACGTCGGCGCCCATGTGCAGCTTGGCAAACCCCACCGCCGAGCGGTCCACGTAGGCGATCAGGTACAGCAGGATCAGGAAGGGAATCAGTTTCAGCGTGATACGCCGAACAAGCCGCAATTCCTGGCTCATGGGGTCGATCTCCGATTGTTGTTTTTATAGAAGCTCGGGGGCTGCCTCTCGCGAAAATCCGCCAGGGTCAAGCCTCAATTAAGCTGGACTATATAGTATGACTATTTGCAAAACAATACTTCCAAAGCTGCGTTTTTGCGCTTATGTTTAAGCACATATAGAACATATAGTCATACAATAAGAGAGTCGATCATGCCTGATAAAAAGCCCGCCCTCCGCTCCGCCCAGTGGTTTGGCACCGCCGACAAGAACGGTTTCATGTACCGCAGCTGGATGAAGAACCAGGGCATTGCCGACCATCAGTTCCATGGCAAACCGATCATTGGCATTTGCAACACCTGGTCGGAACTGACCCCGTGCAACGCGCATTTCCGCCAGATCGCCGAGCACGTCAAACGCGGTGTGATCGAGGCCGGTGGTTTCCCGGTGGAATTCCCGGTGTTCTCCAATGGCGAATCCAACCTGCGCCCCACCGCCATGCTCACCCGCAACCTGGCGAGCATGGATGTAGAGGAAGCCATTCGCGGCAACCCCATCGACGGCGTGGTGCTGCTCACCGGCTGCGACAAAACCACCCCGGCGCTGCTGATGGGCGCGGCCAGTTGTGACGTGCCGGCCATCGTGGTCACCGGCGGGCCGATGCTCAACGGCAAGCACAAGGGCCAGGACATCGGCTCGGGTACGGTGGTGTGGCAACTGAGCGAGCAGGTCAAGGCCGGCACCATCACCCTTGACGATTTCCTTGCGGCCGAAGGCGGCATGTCGCGCTCGGCGGGGACCTGCAACACCATGGGCACCGCGTCGACCATGGCCTGCATGGCCGAAGCACTCGGCACTTCCCTGCCCCACAATGCGGCGATTCCGGCGGTGGATGCACGGCGCTATGTGCTGGCGCATATGTCTGGCATGCGCGCGGTCGAGATGGTGCGTGAGGATTTGAAACTGTCGAAGATCCTCACCAAGGAGGCGTTTGAAAACGCGATCCGGGTGAATGCGGCCATCGGCGGTTCGACCAACGCGGTGATCCACCTTAAAGCCATCGCCGGGCGTATCGGTGTCGAGCTCGACCTCGACGATTGGACCCGCATGGGCCGTGGCGTGCCGACCATCGTCGACCTGCAGCCGTCAGGCCGTTTCCTGATGGAAGAGTTCTACTACGCCGGCGGCCTGCCGGCCGTGCTGCGTCGCCTGGGCGAAGCCAACCTGATCCCGCATCCGAATGCCTTGACGGTCAATGGCAAGTCGTTGGGCGAGAACACCCAGGACTCGCCGATCTACGGCCAGGATGAGGTGATCCGCACCCTCGATAACCCGATCCGCGCCGATGGCGGTATTTGCGTATTGCGCGGCAACCTGGCGCCGCTGGGCGCCGTGCTCAAGCCTTCCGCCGCCAGCCCCGAGTTGATGCAGCACCGTGGCCGCGCGGTGGTGTTCGAGAACTTCGACATGTACAAGGCACGCATCAATGACCCGGCACTGGACGTGGATGCCAACTCGATTCTGGTCATGAAAAACTGTGGCCCCAAGGGTTACCCCGGCATGGCCGAAGTCGGCAACATGGGCCTGCCCGCCAAGCTGCTGGCCCAGGGCGTGACTGACATGGTGCGCATTTCCGATGCACGCATGAGCGGCACCGCCTACGGCACGGTGGTGCTGCACGTGGCACCGGAAGCTGCCGCCGGTGGGCCGCTGGCCACGGTGCAGGAAGGTGACTGGATCGAGCTCGACTGCGCCAACGGCCGGTTGCACCTGGATATCCCCGACGCCGAACTGGCGGCGCGCATGGCTGACCTTGCGCCAGCGCAAAACCTGATCGTCGGCGGCTACCGCCAGCTGTATATCGATCACGTGCTGCAGGCCGATCAAGGCTGCGACTTCGACTTCCTGGTGGGCTGCCGTGGCGCTGAAGTCCCCCGGCATTCCCACTAATTGGGATGCTATGATGCCGCGAACCTAAGCCAGAGCCTCCCCGTCGTTATGGATCACCAGCCGCCCAAGCCGCGCAAGAGCCAGCATGCCCAGATCGTTCAGGACTTGGGCATGCACATCGTTTCCGGTCGCTTCAAGCCCGAAGAACGCCTGCCCATGGAAGCCACGCTGTGCGAGGAATACCAGGTCAGCCGCTCGGTGTTGCGTGAAGCGACCCGCGTGCTCAGCGCCAAGGGCCTGGTGTACTCCAAACCACGGGTGGGCGCGGTGGTGCGTCCACGGGTGAAATGGCATTTGCTTGACCCGGACGTGCTGTCCTGGCTGATGCAGTCCACGCCTCACAGCGAATTCTTCAACACCCTGGCCGGCGTGCGGCGCATCCTCGAACCGGAAATCGCCGCCATGGCCGCGACCACGGCCACCGCCGAAGACATCGCCACCATCGAAACCGCCTACCGGGGCATGGAAACCGCCAAGACCCACGATGACCTGCTGCAGGCCGACCTGGACTTCCACCGAGCCATCGCCGACGCGACCCGCAACGACTTGCTCGCCTACATGTGCAACATGCTGTCGTTGCCGCTGCGCGAGTCGATCAACATCACCAACCGCCGTCCTGACATCCAGGGCCTGAGCCTGCCCCGCCACAAAGCGATCCTCACCGCCATCCAGAACCGTGACGCCCTCGGCGCCCGGCACGCCTCGCTGGTGCAACTGGATGACACGCGGGTGGCGCTGGACACGGTGATGAACGTGCTCACGCCGCTGTAAATTGATCGTCTACGCTCAGGGAGTCAGTTCGAGGAACCGGCCATGTGCGGACGACTTTCGCAGTACCGCGGTATTCATGAGTTTGTGGCGGCGCTGAGCATGCCCAATGCACTGGCCAATAGCGTGGGCGACCAGCCGCTTGAGCGCTACAACGTGGCGCCAACCACCCCCGTGGCGTTGCTGCACCTGGACAATGATCTTTTGCACGCTGACCCGGTGCGCTGGGGCTGGCGCCCGCACTGGAGCAAAGAACGCCTGCTGGCGATCAACGCGCGTGTCGAGAAGGTCGCGCACGGCGCGTTCTTTCGCGCGATCTGGCCGCATCGCGCAATTGCCCCAGTGGACAACTGGTTTGAATGGGTGGATGAAGGCGACGCGAAAAAACAGCCCTACCTGATTCGTCGCCGCGACGGTGCGCCGGTATTCTGTGCCGCCATAGGCCAACTGCCCGACGCCGATGAGGGCGCGCACGCGCACGATGGCTTCGTGATCATCACCGCCGACAGCGCCGGTGGCATGCTCGATATCCACGACCGCAGGCCGGTGGTATTCACCCCTGAGCTGGCCCGTGAGTGGCTGGACCCGGCCACCTCCCGAAGTCGCGCCGAGCAGATGGTGCTGTTGCAGGGCGACCCGGCAGACGTGTTCGAATGGTTCAAGGTCGACAGTGCCGTGGGCAACACACGCAACCATGGGCCAGCGTTGATCCAGCCGCGCTGAGCACTCATTGGGCGACTACACACCCGTGCGGATTAATCGGCCTGCCCTCCAGATAGGCCCGGTCCTTGCCATTTTGCTTGGCGCCATACAGGTTGCGGTCAGCGTCCTTAAGCACTGCCGACATCTGGTCCCCCGCCGAAAACCGCGCCATTCCCGCGCTGCACGTGTAATTGTGCGGCGCCGCCACACTGTGCCGGATAGCCTGCAACAAATCCCGTGCGAACTCGCAGGCGACAGCCGGGTCGTCGCCCAACAGCAGCACGCCGAATTCTTCGCCGCCGATCCTGCCGAAACTGTGGCTGCCTTTGGCGGTTTTCAGGCAGGTGGCCATGGCGCAAAGAATGCTGTCGCCCACATCGTGGCCATACCGGTCATTTTTGAGTTTGAAACTGTCGATATCCAACATCATGAAATAGCCGCTGTGGCCGCTGGCGATCAACGCGTCAAAGCCCTGCATGAAGGCGCGCCGGTTGAGAATGGAGGTCAGGTAATCCGTCTCTGCCAGCTCGCGAAACTCACTTTCTACCAGCAACACCGAGCGCAGGTTCTTCAAATAGGAAAAACTCAGGATAAAACCGATGGCCACCGACGCGACGCAAAAAATATACAGATAGACCTGGGCATCGCCGTAAATGTCCGCCTGGATGCACGGCCATAAAATCAACCAGACCAACGTGGCGCAGACCAGATAATCCTGCACACTGATAAACAGGATGGCGCTGCTGATCACCAGGATAACCGCCAGCGGCAAGCCAAACAGGCGCAACTCTCCATGCGCGCTGATGACATAGGCAAACCCCACGGACAGTAGCACGACATACACAACCCCGAGCGCACGCCACAGGTAAAAGTGGGGGGTCATATGGTGCAGTCGACACACCGCCATCAGGCACAGGCTGATCGCCACCAGATATATATCCAGCTGCATGTCCGGATGAATCAACAACACCCCGAGCCAGGCAATAATCCCGATTAACTCGGCCTGGGTGACCGCTGGCGACAGTAACCGGCGCATCCGTGGCCTTAACTTCAAATTAGCAGGCATCCCTTTCCCCTCTTTCAACCGCGTGCAGGCCAACCGCAAATGAAAACGCCATAAACCGTCTTACCAGGCAAACAAAAGCCGGCAGCACTTCCAGCTGTTTTTTCGCATGCACTTTGAAATAGCCCTTCTCGACACCCTCCCGGACCATTCTAATAATATGGGTTTTTGATACCGACAGCTGCTGGGCGAGCGCAAGATAAGATGACGATTTGAAGGTCATGCGCTCGTTTTCCGGTGAAAAGGCATCGTTATATATCGCCAGCATCAACAAATGGCCTGCATCTTTCTTCACCAGCCAAAAACAGTCGGGCAGCAACACATCAACGGTCATTTCGTCGGCCAGGATCTGAGCGAAGCCTTTGAAATAAAGGGCTAGAAAACTGCGGTCGTCCATCTCGCGCATTGTGCGAAAACGCTCCTTCTCAGGGCACATCAGCGCCAGTGAGTCGGTAATGGACGTCAGCATCAGCCGCACTTCCCGGCAGGCTTCATCCGAGGGCGCATACACCCTGAACCGGCTGTCCTCCGGGTGTGCGTCGACCACCATGAACCCCAGCGCCCGAAACAGCAGGAAGATCGACTCCAGGCTGTTTCTTGAGCAATACCCCCGCGCCACACAAAAGGCTTTCACCTCGCAAAGCAAGGCTGTCGGTTTGGAAAAGTACTCGCTGAACAGTGCAAATGAGACCATCAAACGGCTGTATTTCATTGCACTTTTGTAGAAAAACGGGCGTTTCGAGTAAGGGCCAAGAAGCACCTGATAATGTGCCCGAATACAAGATTCAAAGTCCTCATGACGTTCAAGTGCTTGTGCAGTATTACCGATATCCAACTTTAACGAACTGACACGCATGAAAGAACCCTGATCAACCAACTTCATCCCACTGATCTAGACTACAAAGTTCACGTAGTCAGGTCCCAAAACAAATCACGTCGTAAAACGGCCCCTGATGGCGCTTTGCCTTTGGGGTCAATGTACAGTGATTGCCGCGTGGCACAGCATCATTACCAAAGTTGTTCCAACTGCACTTCCTGGGCTATTTGCTAACGCGCAAGCGGTGAACTTGCTTGAAATAGCAGTGCAAAGATTGCGTGTGAAGCAGAGCCAATAAATGGCGCCAGAAATATGACCGCGAACCTTTCACCGCCCCCGGGCGTCCGAGCTAGGGTATTTATTGCCCATTGCTCGCCGTGAGGTCCTCGCTTGAAAGCCGCCATCATCAAAAAGTACCGCCTGATTATCAAAACCATGGGCTATGTGGGTTGGGCCTTGTTCTGGCTGTTGTTGTGGGATGTGGCCGTCACGGTCGATTTCATGTTGTTCCTGACCACCAAGATCAACTTGCCGCTGATGCCGCTGACCCTGCTGGGGTCGGCGCTGGTGGTGTTGATCAGCTTTCGTAACAGCAGCGCCTATAACCGCTGGTGGGAAGCACGCACGTTGTGGGGCGCAATGGTGAATAACTCGCGTAGTTTTGCACGTCAGGTACTGACGTTGCTGGATGACTCCAGCGGCGAGGTAAACCCGGTCAAGGCCACCCTGTTGCGCCGCCATGTGGCCTATGTGAATTGCCTGGCGGCGCACCTCAAGGGCCGCCCGTGCCCGGATGAAGTACGTGCGTTTATCCCCGCCGAAGAGTTTGCGCGCAATGGCGCCACCAACAACTTTGCCAATGACATCCTCACCGGTTCAGCGACGTTGTTGGCCCGCGAATACAAGGCCGGGCACCTGGACAGTATTCGCCTGGCGCGGCTGGAGTCGACACTGGTGGACCTGTCCAACGCCCAAGGCGGCATGGAGCGAATCGCCAATACGCCGCTGCCCTACCCTTACGTATATTTCCCGCGGCTGTTTATCTCGCTGTTCTGCCTGATCGTGCCGGTGAGCCTGGTTGAATCCCTGGGCTGGTTCACCCCGCTGGCCTCGACCGTGGTGGGCTTTATGCTGCTGGCGATCGAACGCATCGGCACTGACTTGCAAAGCCCGTTTCATTCCAGCGAACACCAGATCCAGATGGAAACCATCTGCGAAACCATCGAGAAGAACCTGCAGTCGATGCAGCGGGATGCGCTGGCTTAAGCTCAAGGTGCTTTTTAATTCAAGAACCTATCATTTTTACCAGTGCCCCTGACGCGCGGTTTTGACTAGCCTGTAGCGCATCTATCCAAGGAGGCACACAGCATGCAGGTTCGCGAAGGTTATGCCGATTTCCGTGGCTACCGGACATGGTTCCGGGTCACCGGCGATTTGAGTTCCGGGCGCTTGCCCTTGATCGTCGCGCACGGCGGCCCCGGCTGCACCCATGACTACGTCGACAGTTTCAAGGACCTGGCCGAAACGGGGCGCGCGGTGGTGCACTACGACCAATTGGGCAATGGCCGCTCCACTCACCTGCGCGACGCATCCGCTGACTTCTGGAACGTGGCGTTGTTCCTGGCGGAACTGGACAACCTGATCGAGCATTTGGACATCAGCGACTACGCGCTGCTGGGCCAGTCCTGGGGCGGCATGCTTGGGGCTGAACACGCGGTACGCCAACCCGCCGGGTTAAAGGCATTGATCATCGCCAATTCGCCCGCCTCCATGGACCTGTGGTGCGCCGCCGCGAATGAGCTGCGCCAGGCATTGCCCACCGAAGTGCAGGCCACCCTGCTGCGCCATGAGGCGGCAGGCACCACTGACAGCGCCGAGTACCGCGCAGCCTCGGATGTGTATTACGCCCGCCACGTCTGCCGCGTCCAGCCGGAGCCCGATGAAGTGCTGCGCACCAATGCCGCCATCGAAGACGACCCGACCGTTTATCACACCATGAACGGCCCCACTGAATTCCACGTGATCGGCAGCCTGCGCCACTGGAGCATCATCGAGCGACTGCCACGCATCCAGGTGCCGACGTTGTTGATCTCCGGGCGCTTTGATGAAGCCACACCCGCCACGGTACAGCCGTTTGCCGATGGCATCCGCGACGTGCGCTGGCAGATTTTTGAGCAGTCGAGCCATATGCCGCATGTCGAGGAACGTGAGGCGTGCATGGCGTGTGTGGGGGCGTTTCTGGCGCACGTGGAGCAATAGCCAGATTGAGCTTTGTGGCTGACGCTCTACACTAAAGCCAATGTGGAATGGGGCTGGTGTGGGAGCTGGGGACATCTGTGTTCGCATCGGTGCCCTGCGAACCGGGGTTTTGCTGTTGTACCCACATTTGTAAAAGACTATTACGCAGCACAATGTACTAACTGGTTACTTATATTGCTAAAATCGCGTCTTTGCCCTCTCACCTTCGAGTCTGTCGACATGAAAAGAGCATCGCGCGCCGCTGGCGCCTCTAGATTTCTCCTGCTGGGCCTGGGCGTGGTTATCGCCCTGCTCGGCGTAGCGCTGGCTGTGGGCGGCGCCAAGCTGGTCAGCCTGGGCGGTTCCTGGTACTTCCTGGTCGGTGGCGTGGCCATGGCCGTTTCAGGCATGTTGATCGCGCGGCGCAAGCCGGCGGGCGCCTGGCTGTTCGCCGCGTTCCTGGTTGGCACCGCCGTGTGGGCGATTGCGGACGTGGGCCTGGTGTACTGGCCGCTGTTCTCGCGGCTGTTCATGTTTGCCGTGATCGGCCTGGTGGTGGCGCTGGTGTATCCGCTGCTGGCCGGCCGACCGGCGCGTGGCGCCTATGGCGTTGCCGCCGTGCTGGCCGTCGGCGTGGCGTTGGCGGCGGGCAATATGTTCGTTGCACACCCAAGCGTTGCGCCCACCGGCAAAGGCCCTGGCGTCACGCCAGTGGCCGCCGCCGATGCGCAGAAGGACTGGGCGCATTACGGCAACACCGAAGGCGGCAGCCGTTTTGCGGCGCTGGACCAGATCAACCGCGACACGGTCAATAAGCTCAAAGTGGCGTGGACCTACCACACCGGCGACGTGGCGATCAGCGACGGCAACGGTGCCGAAGACCAACTGACGCCCCTGCAGATCGGCAACAAGGTATTCATCTGCACCCCGCACAACAACCTGATCGCCCTGGATGCCGACACCGGCAAAGAGCTGTGGAAGAACGAAGTCAACGCCAAATCGGCGGTCTGGCAGCGTTGCCGTGGCATGGCGTATTTCGATGCCACTGCGCCGATTGCCCAGCCAACCCAGCCAAACAGCTCGCCGATCATTGCTGCCAGCGTACCGGCCGGCGCGCAATGCCAGCGCCGCTTGCTGACCAACACCATTGATGCACGCCTGATCGCAGTGGATGCCGACACCGGCAAGTTCTGCGAAGACTTCGGCACCCACGGCCAGGTGGACCTCAAGGCCGGCCTGGGCAATGTACCGGACAGCTACTACCAACTGTCCTCTGCGCCCTTGATCGCCGGCACCACCGTAGTGGTCGGCGGCCGCGTGGCAGATAACGTGCAAACCGATATGCCCGGCGGTGTGATCCGCGGCTTCGACGTGATCAGCGGCCAGATGCGCTGGGCGTTCGACCCGGGCAACCCCGAAGACAAGCAGGCCCCGGCAGCCGGCAGCACTTATGTACGCAGCACGCCGAACAGCTGGGCACCGATGTCTTATGACCCGCTGATGAACACGGTCTTCCTGCCGATGGGCAGCTCGTCCACCGACATCTACGGCGTTGAGCGGACCCAACTGAACCACAAATACGGCGCTTCGGTGCTGGCGCTGGACGCCTCTACCGGTGCAGAAAAGTGGGTGTACCAGACCGTCCACAATGACCTGTGGGACTTCGACCTGCCGATGCAGCCGAGCCTGATCGACTTCACCCCACCGGGCAGCGACAAGGCCGTGCCAGCGGTGGTGATCGGCACCAAGGCCGGGCAGATCTATGTGCTCGACCGCGCCACCGGCAAGCCGCTGACCGACGTGAAGGAAGTACCGGTCAAGGCCGCCAACATCCCCAACGAGCCTTACTCGCTGACCCAGCCTAAATCGGTGGGCATGCCGCAGATCGGCGCGCAGACGCTGACCGAATCGGACATGTGGGGCGCCACGCCGTTCGACCAATTGCTGTGCCGTATCGACTTCAAGGGCATGCGCTACGAAGGCCTGTACACCGCGCCGGGCACCGACAAATCGCTGAGCTTCCCGGGTTCTTTGGGCGGCATGAACTGGGGCAGTATTTCCACCGACCCGGTGCACGGCTTTATCTTCGTCAATGACATGCGCCTGGGCCTGTGGATCCAGATGGTGCCGTCGCAGAACAAGGCCCAGGCCGCGTCCGGTGGTGAAGCGCTGAACACCGGCATGGGCGCCGTGCCGCTCAAGGGCACGCCGTATGCGGTGAACAAAAACCGCTTCCTGTCCGTGGCTGGCATCCCGTGCCAGGCACCGCCGTTCGGCACCCTGACGGCCATCGACATGAAGACTCAGCAGATCGCCTGGCAAGTGCCGGTGGGCACTGTTGAGGACACCGGCCCGCTGGGCATCCGCATGCACCTGCCGATCAAGGTCGGCCTGCCGACGCTGGGCGGCACCTTGTCGACCCAGGGCGGGCTGATCTTTATCGCCGGCACCCAGGACTTCTACCTGCGCGCCTTCAACAGCGGCAACGGTGATGAAGTCTGGAAAGCCCGCCTGCCAGTGGGCAGCCAGGGCGGCCCGATGACCTATGTGTCGCCAAAAACCGGCAAGCAGTACATCGTCATCACCGCCGGCGGTGCTCGCCAGTCCACTGACCGTGGCGACTACGTAATCGCCTACGCCCTGCCGTAACGCCCCCTCTGTTCGCGCGGTGCTCTCCTGCACCGCGCGCGCCTTTCTATACATGCCGTTTGGAAGACCCCGCATGACCCTCACTTCTCCTATGCCCTTCGGCCGCCTGGCGCTGGGCCTGGCTTTGGCTGCCGCCCTGCCCGTTCAAGCCGACGACACTACCCTGACCGGCGACTGGGGCGGCCTGCGCCGTGAACTCGACGAGCAAGGCATCCGCTTCACCGGCGACTACAGCGGCGAGACCGCCTACAACGCCGACGGCGGCCAACACCGCTCGGCGCGCTACTCGCAAAACATCAAGCTCGGTGTGCAGTTCGACCTCGGCAAGCTCTACGGCTTCACCAACGGCGACCGCATTCAGCTGACCATCAACGACCGGCGCGGCAACAGCGCCTCCGAAGACCTGGTAGGCAACCGCCTGCCGATCCAGGAAAACTATGGCGGCCTCTACACCCGCCTCACCGAGCTGAGCTACGAGCGCACGCTGTTCACGCCCGCGCTGAACATCAAGCTCGGTTACATGGCGATGGGCAACGACCTCGGCGGCCTCGACAGCGGCATCCTGTGCAACTTCATGAACGCCGGTTTCTGCGGGCACCCGCTGAACATGTCCGGCGGCAGCGGCTGGACCAACTACCCGAATGCACGCCTGGGTGCGCGGGTGAAATACGACTTTTCGCCAAACTGGCAGCTGCGTGTGGCGGCATTCAATGTCGACCCCGACAGCAACGGCAACTCCAGCCGCGCCTGGCGCCTGGACCCCAAACACACCACCGGCACCGTGGTGCCGATCGAGCTGGTGTACAAACACGCGGGCACGCTGCCGGGTGAGTACAAGCTGGGTTATTACTACGACAGCTCCGATGTGAAGCGCATCGGCAGCAACAAAGACGTGAACGGTCGCGGCGGTCACTACCTGCTGATCGACCAGGCCGTCTGGGCCTCCAGCACATCCGCAGGCCGTGTGCTGCACGCTTTCGGCCAATACTCGGCCGCCAGCGAAGCCGCCTCGCCGTTCAGCAAGTGGTATGGCGCGGGCGTGGTGCTGTACAAGCCGTTTGAAGGCCGCCCACGCGACACAATCGCCTTGGGTTATGGCCGTGCGGTGCCCAACCCACGCAGCCGTGACGTGCAGGAGTTGGCGGCGTTCAATGCGGGGACGGACTACCCCAACCTGAACAATGCCGAGCAATTGATCGAACTCAGTTATGGCTACCAGGCCACGCCGTGGCTGACGCTGCGCCCGGATGTGCAATACATCATCGAGCCTGGGGCGTTCTCCGGTGAGAGCATCGATAACGCGCTGGTACTGGGGTTGCAGGTCAAAGCCGTATTCTAAAAGCATGAAATGAGGATCGTTCCCACGCTCCGCGTGGGAACGATCTCACTTCAAGGAACACTTGCGCCATGCTGGTACTCGCGCGGCGTACAGCCAAACTCTCGCCGAAACACTGTATGCAGGTACTGCGCCGATTTGAAGCCGCAACTCTGGGCAATGTCGGCGATCGCCAGGGCGTGGTTTTCCAGGCCCTTGGCCGCCGCCGCAAGTTTGAAGCGCAGAATCTCGTCATGCACGCTGCACCCACGCACCTTGCGAAAGTGCGACTCCAGGGATGAACGCGACACCCCCACATACGCCGCCACCTGCGCGGTCTTGATGCCCTGGCAGGCGTATTGGCGAATAAACAGCAACGCCTGCATCACATACGGATTGCCCAAAGGTTGATGCAGGCTGGAGGCCTGCACATTGATTGCATCCGGCGGCACCAAAATCTGCGTGCCCGCGCAGGGTTTGCCGTGCAACATCTGGTGCAGCAGCGCGGCGGCCGTGCGGCCCATGGTTTCGGTACCCTGGATGACCGAGCTGAGCGGCACGCGCGTGAGGGTGCGGGTCAGCGGGTCATTGTCGATGCCGATCAACGCGACCTGTTCCGGCACGGCGATGCCGGCGGTGAGGCAGGCTTGCAGCAATTGCCGGGCGCGGGCGTCGGTGACGGCGATGATGCCGATGGGCTTGGGCAAGGCTTGCAGCCAGGCGATCTGCTGCTCCACCGCGCTGTCCCACAGCGGCGCACTGGTGCCCAGCCCACGGTAAACCTCAACCTGCAAACCATCGCGTTGCATCAGGCGGCGAAAGGCTTTCTCGCGCTCCTGCGCCCAGCGGTTGGCCTGGGCTTCGGGCAGGCTGAAGCAGGCAAAGCGGGTCAGCCCCGCCTCAATCAAATGTTCGTACGCCAACTTGATCAGTGCATGGTTATCGGTGGCCACATAGGGAATGCCCTTGGGGTAGGCGCGTGCATCCTGATAGGAGCCGCCCACTGCCACCACCGGCAAATGAATATCGGCCAGCGCCTCACCGATCAGCGGGTCATCGAAGTCGGCAATGATGCCGTCGCCCTGCCAGCGCTCGATGCCTCTTAAACGGCACAAAAAGTCTTCCTCCAGGAACAAGTCCCAGGACACACGCGTGCTGCTCAGGTAATTGCCGATGCCGGTAATGATGCCGCGATCGTAGATTTTGCTGCCGTTGAACAACAGGGCAATGCGGTGCACGGGCGGTAGGGTTTTCATTGTTTTTATCCTGGGGCCGGTCGCTACAGACTAGCCCTGGCTGGTCAAAATCGCACTACGTCTTGGTGATTTTCATAATCGGCAGTCCCGATGCCGTTGCTAGTATCGGGGCACCACCAAGAACAATAAGGAAAACACCATGCCGTACTTCCCAGGTGTCGAGAAGGTTCGCTTCGAAGGCCCCAGCAGCGACGCCCCTCTCGCCTTTCGCCATTACAATGCCAACAAACTGATCCTCGGCAAGCCCATGCGTGAACACCTGCGCATGGCCGCCTGCTACTGGCACACCTTTGTGTGGCCGGGGGCGGACATGTTCGGCATGGGCACCTTCAAGCGCCCGTGGCAGCGCAGCGGCGAGCCGATGGACGTGGCCATCGGCAAGGCTGAAGCGGCGTTCGAGTTTTTCTCCAAGCTGGGCATTGATTACTACAGCTTTCACGACACCGATGTGGCACCCGAAGGCAGCTCGCTCAAGGAATACCGCAACCACTTCGCGCAGATGGTCGACCACCTGGAGCGCCACCAGGAACAGACCGGCATCCAGTTGCTGTGGGGCACCGCCAACTGTTTCAGCCACCCGCGTTTTGCCGCTGGCGCCGCCAGCAACCCGGACCCGGAGGTATTCGCCTACGCGGCCGCTCAAGTGTTCAGCGCGATGAACGCCACCCAACGCCTCAAGGGTGCCAACTACGTGCTGTGGGGCGGTCGCGAAGGTTATGAAACCCTGCTCAACACCGACCTCAAGCGCGAGCGCGAACAGCTCGGGCGTTTTATGCGCATGGTGGTCGAGCACAAGTACAAGATCGGCTTTAAGGGTGACCTGCTGATCGAACCCAAGCCCCAGGAGCCGACCAAGCACCAGTACGATTACGACAGCGCCACGGTGTTCGGCTTCCTGCATGAGTTCGGCCTGGAACACGAGATCAAAGTGAATATCGAGGCCAACCACGCCACCCTGGCCGGGCACAGTTTTCACCATGAAATTGCCACCGCCGTGTCCCTGGGGATTTTCGGCAGCATCGACGCCAACCGCGGCGACCCGCAGAACGGCTGGGACACCGACCAGTTCCCCAACAGTGTCGAGGAGATGACCCTGGCCACCTATGAAATCCTCAAGGCCGGGGGCTTCAAGAACGGCGGCTACAATTTTGATTCCAAGGTGCGCCGCCAGAGCCTGGATGAGGTTGACCTGTTCCACGGGCATGTCGCCGCCATGGATGTGCTGGCCCTGTCTCTGGAGCGTGCGGCGGCCATGGTGCAAAACGACCGATTGCAGCAGTTCAAGGACCAGCGTTATGCCGGGTGGCAGCAGCCCTTGGGCCAGGCGGTGCTGGCCGGTGAGTTCAGCCTGGCATCGTTGGCCGAGCACGCGTTTGCCCATGAGCTGAACCCGCAGGCTGTGAGCGGCCGTCAGGAGATGCTCGAAGGCGTGGTCAACCGGTTTATCTACACCTGACCGCCTGCTCGCCACAGGTACGGTACATTCATCAAGTCAGTGTCTTTCCAACAACAATAAAAGGACGCACCACCATGAAAGCATTCAAACGTACCCTGCTCGCCACTGCCCTAGCCCTGCTCGCCCCGCCGGTGATGGCCGACTCGGCCCACCCGAAAATCGGCTTTTCCATCGACGACCTGCGCCTGGAGCGCTGGTCCCGCGACCGCGATTACTTTGTCGCCGCGGCCGAAAAGCTCGACGCCAAGGTGTTTGTGCAGTCGGCCGATGCCAACGAGCAGAAGCAAATCTCGCAGATCGAAAACCTCATCTCTCGCGGCGTTGACGTGATCGTCATCGTGCCGTTCAACGCCACCGTGCTGACCAACGCCGTCGCCGAAGCCAAGAAGGCCGGGATCAAGGTGGTGTCCTATGACCGCCTGATTCTCAACGCCGATATTGACGCCTATATCTCCTTCGATAACGAAAAAGTCGGCGAGATGCAGGCCAACGGCGTGCTGCAAGCGGCGCCCAAGGGCAATTACTTTTTGCTCGGCGGCGCGCCCACCGACAACAACGCCAAAGTGCTGCGCGAAGGCCAGATGAAGGTGCTGCAACCGGCCATCGACAAGGGCGATATCAAGATTGTCGGCCAGCAATGGGTCAAGGAATGGAACCCCACCGAGGCCCTGAGCATCGTCGAAAACGCCCTGACCCGAAACGACAATAAGATCGATGCCATTGTGGCCTCCAACGACGCCACCGCCGGCGGCGCGATCCAGGCCCTGGCCGCGCAGAAACTGGCAGGCAAGGTGCCGATTTCCGGCCAGGACGCCGACCTCGCCGCCGTCAAGCGCGTGATCGACGGCACCCAGACCATGACCGTGTACAAGCCTCTCAAGCTGATCGCCACCGAAGCCGCGAAGCTCTCGGTACAGCTTGCGCGTAATGAAAAACCTACCTATAGCTCGCAATACGATAATGGCAGCAAAAAAGTCGACACCATCCTGCTCACGCCAACCCCGCTGACCAAGGCCAATATCGACCTGTTGGAGAAGGATGGTTTCTATACCAAAGAGCAGATTGCCGGGCAGTGACCGCCATGGCCGACTACTTGCTGCAAATGAACGGCATCGTCAAAACGTTTGGCGGTGTCAACGCTCTGAACGGCATCGATATCAAGGTACGGCCGGGGGAATGCGTCGGCCTGTGCGGTGAAAACGGTGCCGGCAAATCCACCTTGATGAAGGTGCTGTCGGCGGTCTACCCGTATGGCACCTGGGAAGGGGAAATACTCTGGGACGGGCAGCCGCTTAAAGCCCATTCCATCAGCGAAACCGAGGCCGCCGGCATCGTTATCATTCATCAGGAGTTGACCCTGGTGCCGGACTTGTCGGTGGCCGAAAACATCTTCATGGGCCACGAATTGACCCTGCCCGGCGGCCGCATGAACTACCCGGCCATGCTGCAGCGCGCCGAAGCGCTGATGCGCGAACTCAAGGTGCCGGACATGAATGTGGCGCTGCCGGTGTCGCAGTATGGCGGCGGTTACCAGCAACTGGTGGAAATCGCCAAGGCGCTGAACAAACAGGCGCGACTGTTGATTCTTGACGAGCCCTCCTCGGCCCTGACCCGTTCGGAAATCGAAGTGCTGCTCGACATTATCCGAGGTCTCAAGGCCAAGGGCGTGGCCTGCGTGTACATCTCTCACAAGCTCGATGAAGTGGCGGCCGTGTGCGACACCATCGCAGTGATTCGCGATGGCAAGCACATCGCGACCACGGCCATGGCCGACATGGATATCGCGCAGATCATCACGCAGATGGTCGGCCGCGAGATGAGCAACCTTTACCCCACCGAGCCCCATGCAGTCGGTGAGGTGATTTTCGAGGCGCGCAACGTCACCTGCTATGACGTCGACAACCCCAAGCGCAAACGCGTGGACGATGTTTCTTTCGTGCTCAAGCGCGGGGAAATCCTCGGCATTGCCGGGCTGGTCGGTGCCGGGCGCACGGAACTGGTGTCGGCCTTGTTCGGCGCCTACCCCGGCCGCTACAGCGCCGAAGTATGGCTGGACGGGCAACTGATCGACACGCGCACGCCGCTCAAATCGATCCGCGCCGGGCTGTGCATGGTGCCCGAAGACCGTAAGCGCCAAGGCATCATTCCTGACTTCGGCGTGGGCCAGAACATCACCCTGGCGGTGCTCGACCGCTACGCGCATATGACCCGCATTGACGCCGAGGCCGAGCTTGGCAGCATCGACCAGCAAATCGCGCGCCTGCACCTCAAGACCGCCAGCCCGTTTTTGCCGATCACCAGCCTGTCCGGTGGCAACCAGCAAAAGGCCGTGCTGGCGAAAATGCTCATGGCCAAGCCACGGGTGCTGATCCTCGACGAGCCCACGCGCGGCGTGGATGTGGGCGCCAAGTATGAGATCTACAAACTGATGGGCGCGCTGGCCGCCGAGGGTGTATCGATCATCATGGTCTCCTCGGAACTGGCCGAAGTGCTGGGGGTTTCCAACCGCGTGCTGGTGATTGGCGACGGCCAGTTGCGTGGAGACTTCATCAACCAGGGGCTCACCCAGGAACAGGTGCTCGCCGCTGCGCTCAGCCAACACAATAAGAATGGGAAAACCGCGTAGATGAACCAGGTCAAACACCTTTTTACCCGCTACAAAATGCTCGCCCTGGTGATCGCAGTGGCGATCATCTGGGTGTTTTTCAGTTGGCAGACCGAAGGCGGCTTTCTCACGCCGCGCAACCTGTCCAACCTGCTGCGGCAGATGTCGATCACCGGGATTCTGGCGTGCGGCATGGTGCTGGTGATCATCAGCGGCGAGATCGATTTGTCGGTGGGTTCACTGCTGGGGCTGTTGGGCGGGCTGGCGGCAATTCTGGACGTGGTCTACCACATTCCGCTGCTCGCCAACCTGAGCCTGGTGGCGCTGTGCGGTTTGATGATCGGCCTGGCCAACGGCTACATGACCGCCTACCTGCGCATCCCCTCGTTCATTGTCGGCCTGGGCGGCATGTTGGCGTTTCGCGGGATTTTGCTCGGCATTACCGGCGGCACCACCATTGCGCCGGTGTCGCCGTCGCTGGTGTATGTGGGCCAGGGGTATTTGCCGCATGCCGTCGGTGTGGGGCTGGGCGTGTTGCTGTTTGCCTTGACCCTGTTCCTGACCTGGAAGCAACGGCGCAACCGCGCACTGCATGGCCTGGCGGCGCATTCGTTGGTGCGTGACCTGTTACGCGTGGCTGTGATCGGCGCAGTGCTGGCCGGGTTCGTCACCACCCTCAACAGTTACGACGGCATCCCCGTGCCGGTGTTGCTGTTGCTGGTGCTGCTCGGCGTGTTCAGCTACGTCACCAGCCAGACCGTGTTCGGCCGTCGCGTTTACGCGGTGGGCAGCAATATGGAAGCCACACGCCTGTCGGGCATCAACGTGCAGGCGGTAAAACTGTGGATCTTCGGCATCATGGGCGTGATGTGCGCCCTCGCCGGCCTGGTCAACACCGCGCGCCTGGCTGCCGGCTCACCGTCGGCGGGCAATATGGGCGAACTGGATGCGATTGCCGCGTGTTTTATCGGCGGCACCTCCATGCGCGGCGGCTCGGGCACGGTGTATGGCGCGTTGCTCGGCGCGCTGGTGATTACCAGCCTGGATAACGGCATGTCGATGCTGGACGTGGACAGCTACTGGCAGATGATTGTGAAGGGCAGCATTCTGGTGCTGGCGGTGTGGGTGGATGTGAGTACGCGGGCGGGGCGTCGCTGACAGGGTCGCGCCAATGTGGGAGCTGGCTTGCCAGCTCCCACCATTGACCTGCAGTGTATTTAAGTTATTTCGACACCGGCATCGCAAACTCCGCGCCCTGCTCAATGCTCTCCGACCAGCGCTGCATGATCGACTTCTGCTTGGTGTAAAAACGCACACCTTCCGTGCCGTAGGCATGCATGTCGCCAAACAGGCTCTTCTTCCAGCCACCAAAGCCGTGCCAGGCCATCGGCACCGGAATCGGCACGTTGATGCCGACCATGCCCACTTCGATGCGCCGGGCGAATTCGCGGGCGATGTTGCCGTCGCGGGTGAAGCAGCTGACGCCGTTGCCGAACTCGTGGTCGTTGACCAGCTTGATCGCCTCGGCAAAGTCATTCACGCGCACGCAGGCCAGCACCGGGCCGAAGATTTCTTCGCGGTAGATGCTCATGTCTTGGGTCACGTGGTCGAACAAGGTCGCACCGAGCCAGAAGCCGTTTTCCAAGCCTGCCTCGGTTGGCACGTAATCACGCCCGTCGAGCAGCAATTGCGCGCCGGCTTGCACGCCTTGTTCGATGTAGCCGCTGATGCGTTCCAATGCGGCGCGGGACACGATCGGGCCCATTTCAGCCTTCAAATCGCGGCCGTCGGTGATGCGCAATTGCTTGGCACGCTCGGTCAAGCAAGCGATGACTTTGTCACCCACATCGCCTACCAACACGGCGACGGAAATCGCCATGCAGCGCTCGCCGGCACTGCCGTAGGCGGCGCCCATCAGCGCATCCACGGTTTTTTCGATGTCGGCGTCGGGCATCACCACCATGTGGTTTTTCGCGCCGCCCAGGCCTTGTACGCGCTTGCCGTTGCGCGCGCCGGTTTCGTAGATGTATTGGGCAATCGGCGTGGAGCCGACGAAGCTCACGGCCTTGACGTCCGGGTGTTCGAGCAGGGCATCCACCGATTCTTTATCGCCCTGCACCACGTTGAACACGCCTTTGGGCAGGCCGGCTTCACGCAGCAGCTCGGCCATGAACAGCGAGGCGCTCGGGTCGGTCGGGCTTGGCTTGAGGATAAAGGTGTTGCCCGCCGCAATGGCGATCGGGTACATCCACATCGGTACCATCACCGGGAAGTTGAACGGCGTGACGCCGGCAACCACGCCCAGCGGCTGGCGCATCGTCCAGTTGTCCATACCACGGGAAACCTGGTCGGAATGCTCACCCTTGAGCAGGTTGGGAATGCCGCAGGCGAACTCCAAAATATCGATGCCACGGTCGACTTCACCCTGGGCATCGGTAAAGACTTTGCCGTGCTCGGCGACGATGATGCGCGCCAGGTCGTCCTTGCGTTCACGCAGCAAGTGCAGGTACTCGAACAAGACGCGAGCGCGGCGGATCGGCGGCGTGTCGGCCCAACTGGCAAACGCGGCCTGGGCAGCGGCGACGGCTTCACCGACGGTCTGGCGGCTGGCCAGGGCGACCCGACCGGTGATTTCGCCGGTGGCTGGGTTGTAGACGTCCTGATAGCGATCATCGCGGCTCACGCGTTGGTCGTTGATGTAGTGCTCGATCGTACTGGTCATGGCAGGTGATCCCAGGTGGGTAGCGTTGAGGCACACGATAGGCTTTCAGTTTGTTCCAAACCAGAGCAGAATCCTGAACTTATTGTCCTTGTGAGCGAACAATAGAACCATGGAAAAATCCGAGATCGAAGGGCTGTGGACCCATATTCACTGGTTGTCGGTGCTCGAAGAGCAAGGCACCTACACCGCCGCCGCAGCGCGTCTGGGGGTGAGCAAGTCGGCGGTCAGCCAGCGCATCTCGGACCTGGAAAAGGCCACCGGCACCCGCCTGGTCACCCGCACCACGCGCAGTGTGCGGCTTACCGATGCGGGGCTGTCGTTGACCCGCGAAGTGCGCAGCGCCTACGAACATATCGCCCGCAGTTTCTCGTCGGTGCGCGACTCGGCCGGAGAGATTCGCGGGCTGGTGCGCCTCACCGCGCCGGTGGCGTTTGCCCGGCAGCAGTTGGTGCCGCATCTGTCGGAATTCCTGCAGCAATACCCGCAAGTGCGTATTCAACTGGACGTGTCGGATGCCCTGAGTTCACTGACAGCCGAAGGTTACGACCTGGCGGTGCGCCACGGCTTTCAGGTGCCAGAAACCCACGTGGCCTGGAAGTTGTGCGACACCGGCTCGGTGCTGGTCGCCACCCAGGACTACCTGCAGCGCCACGGCGAACCCCGCGAGCCCAACGACCTCAGCGCCCACAACTGCCTCTACTACCCACGCGGCGCCGACCAGCCGGCCTGGACATTCGAGCGCGGCGGCAAAAAAGTCGAACGCGTCACCGTGCCGATCGCCGGCAGTTTTTCCACCAACAACAGCGAAGCCCTGCGCGACTCGGCGCTCAACCACCTGGGCATCGCCCTGCTCCCGGACTTCAGCGCACAGGCGGCGCTGGCCAGCGGCACGTTGGTGCAAGTGCTCAAGGGCTGGACACTCAAGGGCGCGTTTGCCGATGAGATCTACTTGATCCGCCCGTATTCGCCCCATGTGCCGAAGTCGGTGAGTGCGTTGGTGGGGTACCTGAAGGAGAAACTGTCGGGTGGGTTTCGGTTTGTGGGATGAGGCGAGGTTGCGCGAATAAATCAGCGCCATTAAGCGTGGCGCTTATAGCCAACAGGTATTGATAACTGTCATTTATACCAGGCGTATCGTCTACGCCTGCCACTTACTATTTGAAGCGTACACCTAACCCGGTTAAATACCTTGGAGGCACCATGAGCATTGCAGATTTCGACTCAGCAGTGGAAGCGGTCACACGGTTATCAAAACGACCAGCCGACGATGAACTTCTTGAACTGTATGGGTTACACAAACAATCCACACAGGGTGACAATAACTCTGCAAGGCCTGGCTTCACTGATTTTGCAGGAAAAGCTAAATGGGAAGCTTGGAACAAACTAAAAGGTACGTCACAACGTGAGGCCCAAAATAGGTATATCGAATTAGCGAATAGCCTGATCAACCGAGAGAGCACCTCATAAGGGTCGGCCACCACACTCAATTGCAGTGAAATGCTCGCCAGCCCCGAACGCGCGAAGATCCTGGCGGTGTGGCATTTGCTGGAGCTGGCCCGCACCAGGGTGGATCGCTCTATCGAGTGCCTGAAACCCGCAAAAGCAATGGCTTAAACACGGTCAAAAATGTGGGAGCTGGCTTGCCTGCGATAGCGGTGTATCAGACAGAAAATTAGGTGCAGATATACCGCTATCGCAGGCAAGCCAGCTCCCACATTGGATCGTGTGGCTGCTGCTCCGTGTGGCTGATCAGTCAGTGGCCTTTCGACATGGTTTGTAAAGGGCCAGCAAGGCGCGTCCCTTTTAATTGCAGGACGTTTCCTAGACAATCCCTGCCGCCTTGTGCCTGTTGGAATCGATGGCTAGTCTGCGATCCGTCACTGCTCATCAGTGATCGGGTTTAGCAGCCTGACTTCAATAGGTACACGGTTCACCGCTGCGTTTATGGTGGCTGTGCGTGGGGCACCTTCGGGTGCGCTGGTTTTCCTATTGACCGGTCTGCTAACCCGCGTACAGCTACCACCCTCGTTTAGCAGCGTTGGTGATAGCTCTCTGGTTCAATAGGAGTTACACCATGAAAAAAGTCGTCCCCGACCCACCCCGCAATTGCGCCAAAGACCGCGCCGCCTTCAACCGCGCCCTCGACCATTACCTGCCCACCCCAGGCGTTCACAGCGTGATCGAAGACCTGAGCTTTGAAGACGCCTTGCTCTACACCGCCAGCCTGCTCGACAGCGCTTCGGCCACCACACTCAATTGCAGTGAAATGCTCGCCAGCCCCGAACGGGCGAAGATTCTGGCGGTGTGGCATTTGCTGGAGCTTGCCCGCACCACGGTGGATCGCTCTATCGAGTGCCTGAAACCTGCAAAAGCAATGGCTTAAACACGGTCAAAAATGTGGGAGCTGGCTTGCCTGCGATAGCGGTGTATCAGACAGAAAATTAGGTGCAGATATACCGCTATCGCAGGCAAGCCAGCTCCCACATTGGATCGTGTGGCTGCTGCTCCGTGTGGCTGATCAGTCAGTGGCCTTTCGACATGGTTTGTAAAGGGCCAGCAAGGCGTGTCGCTTTTAATTGCAGGACGTTTCCTAGACAATCCCTGCCGCCTTGTGCCTGTTGGAATCGATGGCTAGTCTGCGATCCGTCACTGCTCATCAGTGATCGGGTTTAGTCGCCCGGTTTCAGAACAGGCGCATCGTCCTCCGAAGTTTATGGTGGCTGTGCGCAGGGCGCCTTCGGGCGCGCCGGGTTCCTGTTCTGACCGGTCGACTAACCTGCGTACAGCCGCCACCCTCGTTTAGTCGCGAAGCGTGTCGGCTCCTTGACCAGACAGGTACTAAACGATGAAGAAAATTGTTCCCGACCCACCCCGCAATTGCGCCAAAGACCGCGCCGCCTTCAACCGCGCCCTCGACCATTACCTGCCCACCCCCGGCGTTCACAGCGTGATTGAAGACCTGAGCTTTGAAGACGCCTTGCTCTACACCGCCAGCCTGCTCGACAGCGCTTCGGCCACCACACTCAATTGCAGTGAAATGCTCGCCAGCCCCGAACGGGCGAAGATTCTGGCGGTGTGGCATTTGCTCGAGCTGGCCCGCACCACGGTGGATCGCTCTATCGAGTGCCTGAAACCTGCAAAAGCAATGGCTTAAACACGGTCAAAAATGTGGGAGCTGGCTTGTCGGGTCGCCGCATCGCTGCGATGGCGGTATATCTGTACCTGATTTTCTAACTTATACACCGCTATCGCAGGCAAGCCAGCTCCCACAATTGACCATCGTCGCACCCACTAAACGGAATAGTTCTCGACAACTACGCGCGCATAAACTTGTTATAGCCAGCCGCAATAATTAACCAAACAAACCCCACCGTTATGTAATCCACTTGTTACTTTCAAAGCCCCTCACCAACAGCTTCTTGACGCAGACAAAAAAGCCATACAACTAATTGTAAATATTGAATAATCATCGCCACTCCTGCTCCACTCAAGCGCCCTTTTTAAACTCCCGCCCGCACAAACTTGCAAAACAACCACAACCGGCTACGTTCATGAATACCGTGAAAGCCATCAGCCATTACGCACAAAACCTGCCAGCCAGGTGAGGGGTTTTATTGCTCTAAAAACGGCGCAAGCACAGACACGGAACTTAAGTCTCAATACTCAAAAGGGATGCTTTGATGAAGCGCAGCCGGTGGTATCGTGCATGCTCGAAAAAGGCGCCAGCCGAACACTTTTGGCTGTCATTGGTGTGCTTTTCTGCGCTGGTGATTGCCAGCTTTCTGTTGTTTGAACAACAGATCCAAGACTTCCTGATTCACCTCAACCTGTACCAACCGTCCTCGCCTGCCCAGGCGTTCAACCTGGCACTGCTGCTGGTCGCCCTGCTCGCGCTGGACGTGGTGCTGCCGGTGCCGTCGAGCATGGTGGCGTTGCTGGCGGTGGCCATGCTCGGCAGCGTTGGCGGTTACCTGGTGATTTTTATCGGTCTGTGCCTGGGTGCAGGCTTGGGGTATGCGTTGGGCGCCGGTTATTTTCGTTTGCTGTCCGGCCGCCTTGGCTTGCATCAGCGCTCGCCCGGGCAGTTGGCGTACCGCTTGGGCACGCTGTCGTTGATTTGCCTGCGCGGTGTACCGGTGCTGGCGGAAACCTCGGTGGTGGCCGCCGGGATGCAGCGCTACCCGCTGCGGGCCTTTTTGCTGATCACCACTTTGGCCAATGCCGGCCTGGCGCTGGCCTACACGGCCATCGGTACCTTCCTGATCGAGCAGAATTCGTTGCTGGTCACGGTGCTGGCCAGCATGGTGTTGCCGCTGGTATTTGTGGCGATTTACAGCCTGCTCAAACGCAAGCCAAGTGGGGATCAGCCTCTGCGTGGGCGGTTCACGGTCGCTTATGACTACCCGGTGATCTTCACCGACCACCTATTCGACCCGCACAACCCATGCTTGCACCAGCAACTCACCGCAGCGCACAGCGGCCCGGTGACAGTGATGGTGTTCGCCGACGAGCAACTGCTGCACAGCGCGCCCGCGTTGCGCGACCAGATCGACGCCTACTTCGCGGCCCATGCCAATCTGCAGTTGCTCACCGCGCCCATCGCCGTACCGGCCGGTGAATTGAGTAAAACCTCAGAGGTGTTGCAACAGCTCTACAGCGACATGCTGCAACACGGCCTGGACCGGCATTGCTACGTGCTGGCCCTGGGCGGCGGCGCGGTGCTGGATTCGGTGGGTTACGCCTGCGCGACCTTCCACCGGGGCATCCGGCTGATCCGCATCCCTAGCACAGTGCTGGCCCAGAACGATGCCGGTATCGGCGTCAAAAACGGCATCAATGCCTTTGGCCAGAAGAACCTGCTCGGCGCGTTCTACCCCGCCACCGCCGTGATCAACGACTTCCAGTTGCTCACCAGCCTCACCCGCCGCGACCAGATCGCCGGCCTGGCCGAGGCGGTGAAAGTGGCGCTGATCAAGGACGCCGCGTTCTTCGAGTGGATGGAAGCCAATGCCAGCGCCCTCGCCCACTTCGACCACGCGGCCAGCCGCTACGCGATTCGCCGTTGCGCCGAGCTGCACCTGGGGCATATCACCGGCGCCGGTGACCCGTTCGAGCGCGGTAACGGCCGCCCGCTGGATTATGGGCATTGGGCCGCGCACAAACTGGAAAACCTTAGCCACCACCGGCTGCGCCATGGCGAAGCAGTAGCCGTGGGCATGGCGCTGGATGGGCTTTACGCGAACGCACTGGGCCTGTTGAGCGATTCCGAAACTGAGCGGGTGATGAGCCTGCTGCACACGTTGGGCTTCAACCTGTGCCCGCCGGAACTGAGTGTGACCGACGCACAGGGCCGCTCACCGCTGTTGCTCGGCCTGGAGGAATTTCGCCAGCACTTGGGCGGGCAACTGTCGATCCCCATGCTCACCTGCATCGGCCAATCGGTGGACCTGCATGCAATCGACAGCGCAAAAATGCAAACGGCGCTGCAACGGCTGGCGGCCCACAGCAGCCCGGCACTGGCGGCCACCGAGGGCTACGCGCGATGAGCCCGATGAAAACCTGGATGACCCTCGGCCGCGTGTCCAACCTGCCGACGGTGTGGACCAACACCCTGGCCGCCGCCCTGCTCGCCAGCAGTGCCGGGGCCTTGGCGCCGCCCTCCTCGCTGGTGTGGGTGCTGCTGTTGACCACCTTGTCGCTGCTGTACCTGGCCGGCATGTTCTTGAATGACCTGCTGGATGCCGACTGGGACGCGCAACACCACAACCCGCGCCCAATCACCCTGGGACTTGCCAGCCGTCAACAAGTCGGCCTGGCCACAACCTTGCTGCTGGTACTCGCGGCAGCGGCGGTGCTGGGCCTGAGCCGCTTGATCGACACGCCGCATTGGTTGCTCGGCGGCGTGGTGCTGCTGGTGGGCTGCATCTTCGGCTACAACCTGCTGCACAAAAAATATGCGCACAGCGTGTGGCTGATGGGCGCCTGCCGCTCGGCGCTGTACCTCACCGCCGCCGCCAGCCTGGCGGTGCCGCCGGAGCCGATCTGGCTCTGCGCGATTCTGCTTGGCGTGTACATCAGCGGCCTGACCTACCTGGCCCGCCAGGAGCACCGCAACCAACTGATCAGCCGCCTGCCGCTGCTGTTGATGCTCAGCCCGCTGGCCCTGGCGCTCTACTCCAACAACCTGTGGTTCTGGCCGGTATTGCTGCTGTGGCTGGGCTGGTTGGGCTGGCATTACTGGAAACACCTGGCCCACCCGCAACAGCGCCAGGTGCGCGCGTTTATCGGCGCAGGTTTGGCCGCGCTGCCGTTGTTCGATGCACTGGTGCTGGCGGTGGCCAATCAGCCATTGGGCAGCCTGGTGTGTGTGCTGGTGTTTTTCCTGCTTCCCCACTTTCAGCGTTGGATCAAGCCGACATGAACATGCGCCCGGATAACCTCGCCGACCTTCGCTTGAGCCTCACTCAACAGCTGGATGCCACGCAACTGCATTGGTGGTTGCAGGCACATGCAAAGCTTGAAGAACAACCGCATGCTTCCACGGCGGCGCTGCTGAGCGGCCAGTGCAAACGCCAGTTGCCTGCCGCCGTTGTCGCGCCAGCCCGGGCACTGGTGATAGCCAAGGCGCTGGAACACACGCCGGCAGACGATCACCTGCCGCTGCTGCGCCAACTGTTCCTGTGGGGCGATGACCAGGAAAAAATCGCCCTGCTCAGCGCCCTCGACTGGCTCGACCGCGACGGGATGTGCCTGGAACTCGCGTTGCAGGCCGGGCGCACCAGTAACCCCCAGGTATTTGCTGCCCTCGCCCTCGACACCGCTTACCCGTCACGTCATTACCCGGAACGCGCCTTTCACCAGTTGGTGCTCAAGGCGCTCGGTATGGGCCTCGACATCGGGCGCCTGGTGAACCTGGCGCAACACCACAGCGTGACCCTCAACCAGCTCGCCCTCGACCTGCTCGACGAACAGCTCGCGGCCTCGCGCACCGTATCCCCAGGCTTACCCAAAGCGATCGCCTTTGACCTGCTCAGCCCGGCGCAACTACAGCGCTTGCGCGGCCTGCGCCTGCCGCCCGAATGGCACGCCTACCTGAACTGATGCACATCGCCTTCCCTTGACGAGGATTCACCATGCTCAAGTACTTCGATCCGCATATCCATATGGTCAGCCGCACCACCGACGACTACCAGAACATGGCCGCCGCCGGCATCACCGGGGTCATCGAACCGGCGTTCTGGCAGGGCCAGGCGCGCACCAGCCTGGGCAGTTTCGTCGACTATTTCGACACGCTGCTGGGTTGGGAACGCTTTCGCGCGAGCATGTTCGGCATCCATCACTTCTGCACCATCGGCCTGAACCCCAAGGAGGCCAATGACCTGTCGATTGCCAATGAAGTGCTGGAGATTCTGCCGCGTTACCTGGTCAAGGATGGCGTGGTGGCGGTGGGTGAAATCGGCTACGACGACATCACCCCCGAAGAGGACCGCTTCCTCGCCGCGCAACTGGAACTGGCCAAGCAATTCAACCTGCCGGTGCTGGTGCACACGCCGCACCGTGACAAGATCGGCGGCACCAAACGCACCCTCGCCGTCATCCGCGAAGTGGGGATTGCCGAACACCTGGTGATCATCGACCACCTCAACGAACTGACCTTGCCGCTGGTGCTCGACAGCGACTGCTGGCGCGGCCATTCGATATACCCCAACACCAAGATGTCGGAGCAGCGCATGGTCGCGTTGCTGCAGGAATACGGCACCGAAAAAATGGTGGTCAACAGCGCGGCGGACTGGGGCATCAGCGACCCGCTCAAGGTGCCCAAGACCGGCCAGGCGATGCTCGCGGCCGGCTTCAGTGAAGCCCAGGTGGAACAGGTGCTGTTCCATAACCCGGTGGACTTTTTTGCCCAGAGCGGCCAACTCGACAAGGCCCTGGTGAGCACGCCGCTGCCCATCGACCAACGCAAGCAATGGCAAGAAAACTCGGCCCTGCGTGGCCAGGACCCGGTGGTCAAATGAGCGCCGCCAAGGGCTGGGCGGCCAGCCAGATCGGCTATTGCAGCAATGTACACCCGGCACGCGACCTGGCCGGGCTGCGCGCCTCCATCACCGAGCATTTTCAGGGCGTGCGCACCTTGCGCGGGCTGGCCCAACAAGACAGCGGCCTGTGGATCTGCGCCCAGGCGGCGGCGCAATTACAGCACGCCCCGGCGCGCACGCAGTTTGTGCAGTTACTCAAGCAAAGCGGCGTGCGCCTGACCTCACTGAACGGTTTTCCCTATGGCGACTTCCACCAGGGCGCGGTGAAGGCCGAGGTGTATTTGCCCAGTTGGGCCGACCCGCAACGGCTGGCTTACAGCCTGGACCTGGCGCGCATCCTTGCCCACGCCCTGCCCGACGATTGCCGCCAAGGGGTAATTTCCACGGTGCCGCTGGGCTATGCCGCAACCTGGAGCAAAGCGCGGCAACTGCGCGCCGATGAACACCTCAGCCAACTCACAGCCGCACTTGCCACGCTGCACCACAAAACCGGCAAGAAAATTGTGTTCTGCCTGGAGATGGAGCCCGACTGTGTGCTGGAAAACACCGAGCAGACCCTCGCATTCTTCCAGCACCGGCAGGCCATGGACCCGAACCATGCCTACCTGGCGCTGTGTTTTGATGTGTGCCACCAAGCGGTGATGTTCGAGGATTGTTATCAATCCCTGGAACGGCTGCGTGCCGCCGGCGTGCCGGTGGGCAAGGTCCAGCTGTCCAATGCGATGATCTGCCACTTGCCGCCCGACGATGCCGTTCGGCGCGAAGCCGTGCTCGACACCCTCGCAAGCTTTGCCGAAGCCACCTACCTGCACCAGGTCAAGGCACTCGATGCACAGGGCCGTCGCGTGGCCTGGGCCGATCTGCCGGCGGCATTGCAAGGTTGCACCGGGTTCAACGAACTGCGCATTCACTTCCATATCCCGCTGTTCAGCGAACACTTGCTGTTGCCCGAGCTGCGCGGCAGCCAGGCGGCCCTGGCCCAGACCTTCGACTACCTGGCCGCCCACACTGAGTTCCGCCCGGTGCTGGAGGTGGAAACCTACAGCTGGGGCGTGTTGCCCGCGCAACTGCGGCCCACCACGCAACAGGCGCAGCTGGAAGGCATCGCCGCCGAGCTGCGTTGGGTCGAGGGCCAATTGCGCCAGCGCAACCTGCTGCAAACCCTGATGCAGGAGGCGTATGCCGATGCGCTCTGAGCAACCGCTGCTGCTGATCAATGTGGTCGGGCTGACGCCGTCGCTGCTGGGCGAGGCGACGCCGCAGATCAACGCGCTGCTCAAGACCGCCAAGATGGCCAGTCTGCAACCGGTGTTCCCTGCCGTGACGTCCACGGTGCAGGCCTCGATCCTCACCGGCGCGCCGCCGTCGCAGCATGGGATCGTCGGCAATGGCTGGTACTTTCGCGACCAGGCCGAAGTGCGTTTCTGGCTGCAACCCAATGCGCTGATCCAGGGCGAAAAGGTCTGGCACACCCTCAAGCGTGAAATGCCGGGCTTTCGCTGCAGCCAGTTGTTCTGGTGGTACAACATGTACGCCGATGTGGACGCCTCCATCACACCGCGCCCGCATTACCCGGCCGATGGGCGCAAGCAATTTGGCCTGTATTCGTCGCCGCCCGGTTTGCATGAGCAGATCGAGGCGCAGATTGGCGAGTTCCCGTTCCATGGTTTTTGGGGGCCGGCGGCGGGCATCGCGTCGAGCCGCTGGATTGTCGAGTGCGCCATGGCCGAGTTCCAGATCAGCCGGCCGCACCTGCAATTGATCTACCTGCCGCACCTTGATTACAGCTTGCAGCGCGTGGGGCCTGAGCACCCGTCGATTGCTGATGAAGTGCGCGCCATCGACCACGAAGTCGGGCGTTTGCTGGCCTTCGCCGAGGCCCAGGGTGCGGCGGTGATGCTGCTGTCTGAGTACGGCATCGAAGCCGTCGCGCAGTCGGTGTCGATCAACCGCGTGCTGCGCGCCGAAGGCCTGTTGCAGGTGCGCCAATCCTTGAGCTGGGAACTGCTCGACCCCGGCGCCAGCGCAGCGTTTGCGGTGGCGGACCATCAGGTCGCGCATGTCTACGTAAAGCACGCGCAAGACATCCCGCGGGTCAAAGCCCTGTTGCAGCGCCAGCCCGGCATCGAGCAGGTGCTGGACAAAGCCGAACAACGCGTTTGGCAGCTCGACCATCCACGCAGCGGCGAGCTGGTGGCCGTGGCCGCCGCCGGGTTCTGGTTCGATTACTACTACTGGCTGGACGAACGCAAAGCGCCGGATTTTGCGCGCACCGTGGACATTCACCGCAAGCCCGGCTACGACCCGGTCGAGTTGTTTATCGACCCGGCCATTCGCTTGCCCAAGCTCAAAGTGGCGCGCCGCCTGCTGCAAAAAAAGCTCGGTTTTCGCTACTACATGGACCTGATCCCACTGGACACAGGGTTAGTCCGTGGCAGCCATGGTCGTCTGCCCAGCAGTGCGCAGACCGGCCCGCTGCTGATCACCAATTGCGACCTGGCGTTGCCGCAGCAACTGGCGGCGACGGCAGTCAAGCAACTGCTCCTGGAACACTTCCTGGGGCGCCCTCTCGAACTGGCGAATGCCAAGGAGCTTTCATGCGGCGAGCCTTATCTATAACGGTCCTGAGCGCACTGGCCGGATTGGCCCAGGCACAGGACACCACCCCCTTCGATTGCAGCAACTTTCTGCAGTTTGGAGGCAATCTCGACGCCACCCGGGCCGCCTTCACCCAAGGCCCCGACACCCTCGCCTGGAACTGGTTTGCCTGCCTGAACCAGCCTGCCGGCGCACAAAGCCCTGACCGGGTCTGGGAAACCCTCAAACCGTCGGACCAGGTCTACCTGCCTAACGGCGCCCAACCGCTGCCGTATGGCCAAAGCGTGCCGCCACCCGCCGCCGTGCTGAGCCAGGCCAAGGCGATGGGCATGAACCCCAACCGAATCTTGCATAACCTCAACGCCACGCAACAGGTGGACGGGCTGATCCTGCAAATGGGCGGCCAGGTGCCGGCAGCCGAGAAAGGCCAGCCGGTGCGCTTCCAACTGCTGATGGGCCAGGACACGTTCGAATACATCGTGCAGCAGAAGGTCTACAACGTGAACGGCCAGGCCGCACTCACCAGCGACCTGAACTTCCCCTCCACCGCCTGGGAGCTGAAAGCCGCGTGGCTGTGGATCGGTAACGACACGGCCTACCAGCAACAACTGGCCAGCCAGGGTTACTACATTGCCCAGGCCTACTACCAGCAGGGCAAGCAGTATCAGGTTGGCTATGCCGCGCTGAGCGGCTTGCATGTGATCAACAAGCTGAACCCCGATTGGGTGTGGACCACCTTCGAAAACCGTAACAACAGCCAGTACACGGTGACCAACGCCGCACCCGCCGCGCCGATGACCAACAGCACCGGGCCAACAGCGGCGGCGCAGCCGGTGAACGCCACCTTCCAGGCCCAATACCCGGCGTTGGCGCAGTACGAGCTGATAGGCGTGCAATCCAACACCACGCCAACGTTACTGGCCAACTCCCAGCTGGAATCGGCGTTCCAAAGTGAATCTTCCTGCTTTGCCTGCCATGGCACCGCGGCCTATTCGCCCAAGCAGGGCTACTTCAATTTCGCCTTGAACAAAGACGGCGGCATCGTCTACCCCACCGCGCCGTTGCCCGCCTCCGACTTTGTCGGCTACCACAAACTGGACTTTGTCTGGTCGCTCAAACGCGCCCAGTGGCAACGTTAAGGAGCCTCACATGAGCGTCTTGAATTTCCCGCGTATCTACCTGGGCGGCCATATGTTCTGGAACCCGCCGACGGCCAACAACAACGACATGTACCCGCTGTACGATGCGGTAAAAATGCAGATGAACTGGCCGTTCTTGAAGGCCTTCGACATCACGCCACTGAATGCCGCCAGCACCTTGCTGCCCTGGACCATCGCCCCGCTGCCGCCCGCCAGCGTGCCCGACTACGTGATGCAGGTGCCAGGCAATGCCGGGCAGTTGACCACGCCGATGATCCCTGGCGAGTGGAACCTGTTCGGCGACAATGCCTGCGGCACCGTGAGCTACAACCAGACCCAGTCGGTGATCACCGGCGGCGAGTTGCCCGGCGGTGGCTATGTGGACCAGGACCCGCTGATCAACCAGAGCTTCCAGTTGCTCGGCAACCCCTTCGGCGGTGCCCCCAGCTCGCCGGCGCGCTTTGTCGACGTGAGCCCCTGGCAGAACACTTTTACCGCGCTGTACTTCGACAAGCTGGTGCTGGGCAACGCCGAGTGCGGCCTGACGCTCAATCGCCAGTTCCGCATGCTCGACCGTTTCCTCAACTTCAACTGGGCCAACCTCGGTGGCCTGGCCTACGTGACCACCACCTGGCAAACCTGTTTCCCCAAAGAGAACCTGGAATGGGTGATCGGCAATTCCGCCTTGCTGCAAAACCTGCAGACCCAGATGGCGCAGCAAAATGCCAAGGGCTTGATGTTCCGTTTTTCGACCTACCTGACGTGCTACGACAAGAACGGCATCCTCAACAACTACCCGCCGATCGACACCCACTCCTCCAGCGCGGCGGCCCAGGCCCAGGTGCAGGCCATGTACCAACAGGGGCTGGATAACGTCGGCGATATCTTCTTCAACCCGGCCTATAGCCGCACGGTCGGCACCCTGGGCCTGTGGCTCGACGATGAGTTCCCCACCGCCCCCGCCGGCCGGCGCCTGGTGCCGGCCGGTGCAGTGCCCATCTACAAGACCTCGCCGGACACGGCCACCCAGGCGCAGCTCGGGGTGATCTCGGCGCAGGCCCACGACAACACCCTGTCGCTGGACCTGGGCAATGCCTTCCCGTTCTACCCGATCGACAAGACGGCCGACATCCCGGTCGCGGCCAAATTCCAGGCCGGCAATTACCAGATCGGCATCCGCCAGGGCACGCAATTCAGCCCGCTGGCCAGTTTTGGTTATGACGATTATCAACAGGCGGCTTTCGACAAACGCTCGGGCATCCTCGACCTGCCGCTGGGCGTGGACGCCCAGGCACTCCTGCAAACCGGCACCCTGGAACTGCAACAGCCCGGCACCACGCCCGTGATCGCCGCGACCCAGCAGATGTGGACCGCCGAAGTCGTCGAGAGCGCCAGCTTTATCGACGTGGGCGACACCAAAACCCTGCAGGTGATGGTGCAATACGACGGCCTGCCCGCGCCTGCCGGCACCACGTTGTGGGTGGCCGAATACGGCAATGCCTACATGCTGTGTACCACCGACTATTACCTGGCCTTCAGCAACGCGGCCAACTTCACCCTGTTCAACAACGACCCGGCCAACCCGGCCAATAACAGCGCCAATTGGCCGCAATTTCAAGGCGCAACCACGCTGCGCAGCCACGTGACCGAGGGCACCGGTCGCCAATTGATGGCCACGCGGCTGGCGGTGTCAGCCGATCAAATGACGCCGGTGACCTACCAGGAATTTTTACCGACACCTGCGGCAGTGGCCTTAAGCCCGACGCTCACGTTCGCCAACCCGATCGCCATGCAAGGCACCTTGCAAGACCCGCTCAACAATACGGTGCAATACAGCCTGGCGAAGATCCAGACCGACGCCAACGGCATCGCCAACCTGACCGTCACCGCCCAGGCGCCGGGTTTTCCGACCTTGCGTTTCTTTGTGCAGGAAGGTCAGCAGGCACCGGCGATCCCGTTCAGCTTCCCGCTGCCCACGGCCTTCACCGACTTCCTCGCGCCGCTGCGGGTGCTGCCGCTGGAACCGCAGTTGCAGCAGAACTTCGTCAACGCCTGGAACCTGATTTATCAACGCGAAAACGCTGGCCAGCTGATCTGGGAGACCTTCATCTACCCCTTCATCCTGCAGCCGTTTTATTACCTGTACCCGATCATGAGCAAGTTCATGCCGCTCAACTCCTTGTCGCGCATTGAGGGCGCGGTGGACCAACTGATTGTGTTGATCAGCAAGCCCTATCAGGAAGAAAGCACCCTGGCGATGCCCATTACGCGAGACATGCCGCAAAGCCGTCGAGCCGTACTGGAGTTGTGGGCGCAAGCCTTGGTGAAACGCAACTACCCGCCCGTGCAATTGAGCATGAGCGACTACCACTAAGCCACACGCAGGAGCGCCGGGTGGCCTGACGGCTGCCCGGCACCTCACAGGAGTGTCCTATGAACACCAGCCTTTTGAGCCGACTGTTGCTGCTGCTTGTGCTGCTCAGCCCCGCCGCGTTTGCCGCCGACGACAGCGGCGCCGTGTACTTCACCAATGGTGTACACAACAGCGAAGGGTGCAACGCGCAGAACGGCAACTGCATCGCCAAACGCGCGCCAGGCGAGCCGTCCGATCCGTTTTTTCCGGCGCAATGGATCAGCGACTGGACGATGTACCGGGTCATGAACAACTACGCGAAAAACCCGCCGCCCTATAGCAATCCACCCTCGACCCTCACACCTGCCGACTACACGGTCTCGCGCGGGACGAGCTACTACGACACCACGTATATCCCGCCGGATGGCGACGGCTTCGGCGCGATGATGGAGCACTACGAGAAGTACTGCCTGCCGATCTTCCCGATCAAGAACAACAACTACACCTGCTCATTCGTGTCCCTGGGCAACAAGGCGTACTTTTTGACTTACCCGCAGGACCGCCCGAAAGACATGCCGGCCTGCTGCATGTTTTCGCCGATGAACCACCCACCGCGCCAGGACTTTATCGAGCACCTGCCCTACAGCGCCGAGCGCAGCAAAAACCTCAACGCCAGCGTGCAGGCCTATGCCCTGGACCTGCAATCACCGTCGGGGCCGATCCTGTTTGGTTATGCCTTCAACAAGCGCCAGACAGGCTCACCACCCTACCGTTCGCCGCAGTCGTTCTTCTTTTCCGGGGACACCAGCGTGGCCAATGCGCCGATCGTGAGCCAGAACTACACCAACTTCCGTATCGCCAAACCCGACCCCAGGCAGACCTGGGACCAAGTGGCTGCGATGTGCCCGTCCAACCCGCCGCCTTGCCAGCTGTTCGAGCCGCCGGCCTCCCAGAGCAACGGCCATAAGGCGCAGTGGAACCAACTGATGCAGCGTAAGCCTTGAGGAAGATCATCATGAAAACACTACTGAGTGTGATGCTGCTGGGGCTGGTCAGCCTGCCGGCCCTGGCGCGCGAAGCACCGCAGCCGTCGACGCTGGCCACGCAGCTCAACTGCCAGCCACCCACCAGCGCCCCCGCCGCGAATGCGCCGCAGGACCAGTTCGATCAATACAGCTGGCAGATGTTCGTCGCCCTGAACTGGCCGGCCCAGGACGGGCAGCGTGGCACGCCCAACTGCAACAAACAGCCTGGGGATTCTGGCTACACCGTGTGGCAGACCTACAAGACCGTCAGTGAGATCTTCCTGCCGGGCGCCGCCAACCCTGGGCCGTGGAACAGCCCGCTGACGGCCCGCAGCCTGGGCATCATTAATATCGCTGCGTTGAAGAACAGTTCGCTGGTCAACTCCATCGACCAGGCGGTCGGTGGCTGGCTGATCGACCAGGCGGGCAACCCGACCTACTACGATATCTCGGCCAACCAGGCGTCCTATAACTACATTGTCGGCAACCGCTTCTACAACGCGAATGTGGTGTCCAAAGCCAATAACATCAGCTTCCCCAATGGGGTGATCGAGATCAAATCGAGCTGGCGTATCCTCACGCCCAGGGACAACGCCAGCCATTACCTGACGCAGATTGCGCGCGTGGCCACCTTCAACAGCCAGGGCCAACGCACCGGGGTGACCGAGGCGTATCTGGGGTTGGTGGGCCTGCATATCATTACCAAGGTCAATGGCTACCCGCAGTGGATCTGGTCGACCTTCGAGCAGATCGAAAACGTGCCGCCCAAGGCCAAGGTCAATGGCCAGTGGGTCGATCAGCCGGTGTCCGGTACGGCGTATTCCTACTACACCCCGTTGGCCCCGGCCGCCACGCTCAACCAGTCGCCGTGCAACTGGCAGACCCAGGGCACGCAACTGGTCTGTGTGCCCAAGCCCGGCACCACATTCAAGACGCCGAACCCGCTTAACCGCGTCACGCCGATTGCCGACGCCACCGGCTGGGTGAATGCCAATTACCAAGCCAACCCCGGCCTGCAACGCAGCGTCTTGAAGTACTACCAGCTGATCACCACCCAGCGCCCGCTGATGCCCAACAACCCGAGCAACCCACTGGGCCAGCCGACACCGGCGCTGTCGGCCAACGTGACCATGGAGAGTTATATCCAGCCCAACAGCAGCTGCATGAATTGCCATTCCATGGCCACACCGGTGAAGAGCCCGTTCAAGTCTGACTTCTCGTACCTGTTCAAATTTGCCAACCCTCCCGTCACCCCACACGCCACGGACAAGGAATAGACCATGAGCATCCTCAATGGACCACGACTGAATTTCTGGGGCGGCATCCGCACCGACGTGAGCTTGCCGAACAACTCGCCGACCATCCCGTTCAATGGCAACCCGAACTGGCCGCTGTTTGACCTGACCACCTCGACCCTGGCGCCGGGTGCGCAGTCTTATACCGATGACCAACTGAACAACATGATCAACGCGCCGGCCGGCAACTACTACACCGCCGGCGGCTGGAACCACTATGGCCAGCATGTGGTGGACATGCAGAACGCCCTGATCAGTTCCCAAGGTGTGCCGGGCAACATCAGCACCACCGGCGACCTGATTGGCCAGCCGGTGTACCTGCTCGGCTCGGTGGACCCGCTGACCGGCCAGGGCCCGGTCTCCGGCCCGATGATGGTGGACCTGGACCCCAGCGCCTCGACCACCACGCAGATTTTTGTGGGTGGCCTGCAAATAGGTGGCAACGACAATATCCAGTTGCTGATCCGCAACAATGCGGTGTGCAGCAGTTACGACGTGACCGGCCGCGTGCTCGACCCGGCAAAAATGGACGCACCGGGCTCGTTCCATGCCAGTGGCACGTTCCAGTTGACCTTCCCGCTGAGCAGTATCGTCAGCTGGAACCAGAACAGCGCCGGCCTCAAGGCGATTATCCAGGCGCCGGGGGCGACGGGCATTGTCTTGCGGTTTGTGATGTTTGAGATGTGCCCGCAGATGACCACGGCGCAGTTGGACGCCGATTACGCCGCCGGTAAATATACGCCTAACCCGAGCATCGGCCGGGTGATCGGCACCCTGGCCCCGGCGTTTGCCGGCGAGTTGCCGGGCTGCCAGCCAGGCCGCCAGATCGTCAACCAGGCCACGGGCAACGCCGCCTATGCGGCGCTGGGCAACAACGGTTTGCTGAGCCTCGATATGGTCAACGTCATCCCCAAGCAAACCTTCCGCGCCGTGCGCGATGACATCACCAGCCCCATCGGGCCGAATGCCAATTACGGGCCGGTGACCATTGCCGCCGGTGCCGCGCCGCTGACGACACTCAATCCCACCGCCAGCCCGCTGGTCAATTACTACGTGTATGGCGGTATCGTTGACCTGCCCCTGAATACCAGCCAACAGCAAGCCGTGAGGACCACGGCGCTGAACATCACCGCCCCCAATGCAGTGAACGGTAAAAAACTCAACGCCACCGAAGCGACGTACCGGGTGTATGCCGACCAGCGCAATGTGTACCTGGAGGACTACCCCACTGGTTTGACCATCACCTTGCGCGTCAGCTACCTGGGCGGACCAGTGCCCAACGCCACCAAGGTGAGCCTCGCAGCCAGCGCGCCGGGGGCTTACGATCAAAAGCAGTATTTTGACTTCCTTAACTTCCCCACGTCTCTGACCGTGAATGCCGGGCAACAGACGGTGAGCTTCCCGGTCACGCTCAAAAGCGGCAGTGCCGGCCAGGCCGGTTTTGTCGCGCTGACCTGCACGGCCAACGGCGTGGACGATGGCGCCTTCTTCACCAACTTGCGCAAATACGCCCAGACTGATTTCGGCATAGCCAAGGGCAGCACCATCACCTGGGCACAGGTTTACCCGAACGTGTTGCGCTTTCACTACCTGGCCTTCCCCGCCATGTCGCGCTACGTACCGCTCAACCAGCCCGACGCGATCATGGGCGCCAAAAACGCGATTTTGGCGCGCACCTCGGACGCCTACAAAGGCACCACGCTGTTCATGCCGGTCGTGCGCTCGATGTCGCCGGCCCAGCGTGCGTTGCTGCGCGCCTACCTCACCGGCAGCCCATGGCAGCCGCCGCAATAGGAGCACACCCCATGACCTTGCATATTCCGGCGCAGCCTATTGAGGCACTGCACCCCATTACACTGATCGCCGACGGCCTGCTCAACCCACGCGGCCTGTGCCTGCAAGACGATGGCAGCCTGCTGTTGGCCGAAGCCGGCTCCGGCCTGGCGGACCAGCCCTTCAGCGGCCGCATCAGCCAACTTCAACCCGACCCTGCGCGGCCTGGTGAATACTTGCCCGGCAAAGTCATCGCCCAAGGCTTTCGCAGCATGAACATGCAGGCGCGCATGCTGCGCGATGAAATCATGGGCGTGTCGGACATCGCCTGTGTTGATGGGCGTTGCCTGGCCAGCCTGACCGATTATGTCGGCGGCTCGCAACTGCTCGACCTGCAATACAACCCGCCTGAGCCGGTGTTCCACAGCCGGGGCAATTTGAATGCGCTGTGCTACCACCCCACGCGCCGCAGCTGGCTGGCGGTAAAACCTGATACCAATCAACTGGTGGAGTTCACACAAGGCAGGGACGAACGGGTGCTGGCGCAACTGCCGGAACTCGATCAGGGCCAGGAAGCCGTGCCCGTGACCCTGGTGTACGAACCGCAGACGGATGCAGTGCTGATCAGCCTGTTCTCTGGCGAGCTGCACGGCGACCCGGCGCGCAAGGGCATCGACTTTGCCGACTTTGCCGGCCAAGTGATCCGCGTGCACCCGGCCACCGGGCAGATGGAAGTGGTGATACGCGGCCTGCAATTGCCCACGGGCCTTGCGTTGTGCCCGCGCGGCAGGCTGCTGGTGCTGGAACTGTGCAGCCACCTGCAACAACCGCTGCTGCCGGACTGGAGCGGCGAGCCGCTGCACGGCGGTTTTACCCGATTCAGTGGGCGTTTGCTGCGTTGCAACCTGCACACCCGGGAAGTCGAAGTGCTGGTGCGCGGCCTGGATACGCCGTCCAACTTATGTGTGGTACAGGACGCCGTGCTGATCAGCGAAGGCATGGGCCTGGCCGGGCGGCCAATCCCCACGCCCTACAACACAGTGGTGCCATTGAGCGGCAAGATAAGGCGGGTGCCGCTTTGAAACCATGCCCTACGCAGTCAAGCAAGTCGAATCAGAAATCGAGCTGAAGAAAAGCAACCCGTGGCGAGCAGGCTTGCCACAGTGACAGTGTTCGTCCTTGATTAAAGGGTATCGCGGGTTATTCAAAGACCTTGAAAGCGCTGGCTCTGAAAACGGCCTTATACCGCGTCCTCCAGCAGCAAGACGGTCGCAGGCCCCGCACGAAACGACGGATTGTGTTGGGCCGCTTCCACCATATGAGGGGCGACATGGTGGGCGTCCAATGCAGCCTTTGAAGCCCATTTTTCGATGAGGACAAAGCTGTCGGGGTTGCCCACCACGGGATGCAAATCATAGTTCAGGCACCCGTGCTCGGCCCGCACCTTAGGTGCCAGCGCCTGAAACGCTGCCAACTGCTGCAAGCCCTTGCCGGGCTGGGTATTGATCATCACGACAAGCCGCACTTCATTTGGCATGAACACACCGTCACTTAGGCTGGATAAGGAAGCAGCACAGTACTTGAGCGTGATGCCTGGGTGCAAAAAACATAATTCACATGCAGATTTCACGCGTTTTTCACAGTGGCGCGCCTAGCCTGAACTCAGCTCCTAAGTGAACACCTTTTAAGCCCGCGCCCCCATCGTGGGCTTTTCTTTGTCTGGTTTTACCTGCGTGCCGAGCGGTTAGAGGTGTAGACAGCCCAGGCCATGCCCCGCCAACAACGTGAAGGCATTCACACTTCCGCAACGCCAGTGTTGAAGCACAAAAATTGCCCCAATAGTATTTCCCTCCACCCGAGCGCCCAACTTTATACGGATATTGCTCTGCGCCAGCTCGGGCGCTGACACGTGTGCAGGCAATCAAACATTGAGGTTTACCATGCGTCTTACCCAACTCGCACCCGCCGCCGCCCTGTTCAGCCTGTTTACCCTGCCCGCCCACGCCGCCGACCTGACAGCCTTGACGGGCGCGCTGTCCTCCGCCCTGGGTGGCAGCAGCAACAACACCGTCAACACCACGACCAACAACGCGTCCTGCCAGCAGCAGATCCGCGATCTGCAGGCCAACATCAATGCAGCCAACGCCAAAGGCGACACCTTGCGCGCGACAGCCTTTCAGGCGGCCCTGACGCAAACCAACAAAAGCTGCAGTAACGCGCGTTACAACACCCAGGCGCAGGTGGATACCAACCCACAACACCAGCAAAACGTGAACAAGGCTGCGGATGCGATTAATGCCATTGGTGGTTTGTTCAAGTAAGTCGAAATTTGATGTGAGAAGAGCCCGCGGTTGCGGGCTTTTTTACGACCGGTACTTGGCTATCTGCCGTGTGCAGCCCGAGGAGGTAGACATGCTTTAATGCACGCCTATCACCCTGCAAAGGGAATTGCCCGATGAGAAAATACCTCCAGTGCTCGGAGTGTTAAGGATATTTCAAATGAACGGACGCACCTTGCTGGTCGTTATGTTGCTTGCCCACCCCACGCTATCCGTTGCAGCCACCCAACCTGCCGACGGGAAGGTACTCGGGGCAAGCGATGGCCTGATGTACTCCCGGGCGCAATTCACCTGCGGGGCGCTGCCCGCCGATCTTGTTGCCGATTACGTAAAGGCATCCAAGCTGATTGCAGGGCCAAGCGCGGAATACGATGAAGGCTATGAACAAGTCGTCTCCCGAGGGGAGCGCAATTGGCCGGCCATCCCGAGCGCTGAGCAGCGAGCACTCGAATGCCAGAAGTCGAAAGAGGACCTGGCGATCAAGGTGAAGTTGGCACAACGCTGGTTTCCTGAGGCTTACAAGTAAGCGCTGGAAGTTATTGCCACCCGCTCATATTTATCTAACGGAGCGCCCACTCCATGGTCAGCGACCTCTCACAAAACTGAGGCTCTCAAAATATTTAAGGATATTTCAATACGTTATATACTATATTTAATTTTCAAATAACACTAAACGCATAACTCCTTTATAAAGATCAACACAACAAGAAAACAGCGAACACGTGATAAGCCTATAGCACTCCACGCTCAATGGACACGAAGGAATGTAAACTTATGACTGTCTCAACGAAAAATCTTGTTAATCCAACTGCCTCTTCGGCAGGAATCCAGACGAGTGAAGATTACCAAAGCCTCCTGAATTTTTCACACGCTTATGATCGAGGAGGATTTAATTTAAATGGAAAGCCGTCTTACACCATTACGCAGGCAGCGGATGAAATAACCCGAGGCGGTTACTATTGGGGCGACAATGACCATAACGGCAAATACAATTTCACCTACAGCTTTCTGACTTCAGAAAGTAAATCTTACGCCGCCGAGAAAGTTTCCGGCTTCACCGCTTTCAACGCACAACAAAAGTCCCAGGCAGCCCTTTCGTTCCAATCCTGGTCGGACGTCGCTAATATCTCATTCCGTGAATCTAAAAGCGGAGGCGACGGACATATATCCTTGGGTAACTATAGCAATGATCTGCAGCATGGCGGTGCCCGGTCGGCTTTCGCGTTCTACCCAAACAACAGCGAAAACAGTGACGCCCTGTTTTATACCAATAAAAGCTACCAGGAAAATTTAACGCCAGCGAACGGCAATTACGGCCGTCAAACGCTAACCCATGAAATTGGTCACACGCTTGGCCTGCAACACCCAGGCGCCTACGATGCCAGTGTGGGTCAGCCGTCCTATTCGGATGCGAAATATGCCGAAGATACACACGGCTACTCCGTGATGAGTTACTGGAACGAGAGCAACACCCATCAAAACTTCAGTAAAGGCGGGGGCGAAGCCTATGCAGCCGGCCCGCTGATCGACGACATCGCTGCGATCCAGAAGCTCTACGGCGCCAACTACGCCACCCGCGCCGGCGACACCACCTACGGGTTCAACTCCAATACCGGACGGGACTTCTACAGTGCCGCCTCCAATGCCGACAAGCTGGTGTTCTCGGTATGGGACGGTGGCGGCAACGACACCCTGGACTTCTCCGGCTTCACCCAGAACCAGAAGATCAACCTCACTGAAGGCGCGTTCTCCGACGTCGGCGGCCTGGTGGGTAACGTGTCCATCGCCAAGGGCGTTACCCTCGAGAACGCTTTTGGTGGCGCAGGCAACGACCTGATTATTGGCAACAACACAGCCAACATCATCAAAGGCGGTGCCGGCGACGACATCATCTACGGCGGTGGCGGTGCGGACCAACTATGGGGCGGCGCCGGCAACGACACGTTTGTGTATGGTGCCAGTTCCGACTCCAGGCCAGGGGCTGCAGACAGGATTTTTGACTTCACCTCGGGCTCCGACAAGATCGACCTGTCGGGCATTACCAAAGGTGCAGGCTTGAGCTTCGTCAATGCATTCACCGGGCATGCCGGCGATGCTGTGCTGAGCTATGCCTCGGGTACCAACCTGGGCACCTTGGCGGTGGACTTCTCCGGGCACGGCGTGGCCGATTTCCTCGTCACCACCGTGGGCCAGGCGGCCATCAGCGACATCGTGGCGTGATCTAAAGCGCGGTGCTTCGGCGCCGCGTTCTGAGGAGCCAGAAGTGGATTCTGGCCTTTAGACTAATTGTCGTAGAAGTACCACATTACAGCTATCACGGTGGCAACCCATCCTAGGGTAAGCAAAAATGATAGACCTGCGAGCCGCTTATCCATGGTGCCCTATCAAAAACCGGATGACCGCAATACGAACGCATCCAATCAGAGTAGTTGAGTGTTCTCAGTGTGCAATATCACGTGCCTGATGATCAGTCCTTGGTCGCCAGCGTCAGTGATTACCATAGCTCAATGAGGGCTACCATCAGGAACCTTTTGCATAATCTGGAATCAGTGCTGCTTGCTTTTACATCAATCAATTAGCGAGCGCCCAGCATGATTTTGAGAAACACCTTACTGTACATTGCGCTTGTCGCCGCTGGCTTCCTTGCCGGGTATGCAGCGAAGCCAACCCGTGAACTTCAAGTAACGGCCGGCCAACTCATAGAGTGCGGGCGGGTAATCATGCCGACTCTCGGTATGTGAGCCCTGCGTAATTCTTCTCGCAGGCCTGGTCAGCTATTCTGGCTCGGTCATACGCTGTGCCCAACGCTACCGTTCTTTTGGATGCGAAAGCCCAGCGTGGGCTGGGCTCTTTTTTTCGTGAATATTAAGAACCTTAGGGTTTTGCAGCAACGGTCACCGCTATTTCAACCGGACCACTATCGTGGATGCGAGCATGTCGCCTAAGCGTTTGCGTGAGCCAAAGAAAATAAAAATCCAGTCCAAAATGCTCAAAACAGGCGTAGTGATGTTGCGCATAAACGACTGATATAGATTGCAATTAAGATGGCTACGCTCGTCAATGACTGACATCCCCAGCAATTTTTTACCCACGCTTTGACCGTTTGGCATTGCGTCCGAAAACAGGTAATACGCCGCAGCGGATCCAATAGCCAGAATCCCGACCGCGTCTGGAGATACACCCACAAATTCAGCCGTTCTTCCCACGGCGAATAAAACAAAAAAGGTGATTAAGGAGTCAATCCACTGACCTCCCAACCGCCGCCCCAAGCCAGCCAAGTTGTCTGGCTTTCGGTACTCGCTTTGAGGGGTGCTCACTTCCATGCGTTGACGCTCCAATAATGTTCGATTTGAAATATCTCAATATGCACAAAGCTCAGCGCGGATACGCTTAAGCCCGTCCTCCGCAGCCGATTCCATCATGGCATATCTTGTTACAACTATTCACCTGCAGGCACCACCCGCAAAGAACTTCAAACTTTTGTCCTAGTCCCAATGACAGGCGTGCTTTAAACCGTGAGCGCCTGCTGACAACCCATAGAGGTTCACAAAATGAAAATGACACTGCCCGCCCTATTTCTGGGCGTCCTCATTTCGCAAGGAGCAATGGCTGCCGGAGATGGCACAGCCGGCCTTGGAGGCGGCGTTGGTGGTGCACTTGGCAACATCGTAGGTCAACAGCTCGGCGGCTCAACGGGCGCGGCGGTAGGCGCAGGCGTAAGTGGTGCTGCCGGCAGTGCTGTCGGTGCTCAAAAAGGCAATAGAGCGGAAGCTGCATTAGGTGGAGGAATTGGCGGCGCGGGTGGCTCATTGATTGGTAATCGCCTCGGCGGTACAACCGGCTCGACTATCGGTGCAGGTCTCGGCGGCGCGGCGGGTGGCGCGCTGGGAAACAACCTGGCAGACGATGAGAGCAATCATCGATCCGATGGCAGAAAGCACAAAGGCAACAACAAGCACAAACACAAGAACAAGCATCGTTAGGTTCTGACGCTGTTACATCGAAGCCCGGCCCAGCGCCGGGCTTCTTGTTTCTGGCAGGCTCCCTGCTCTGCTATCGTGGCCCGCTCTGATCGCAGTGGAAGCATCGAAGCATGAATTCATGGAAGACTCTGGCAATCGCCTTACTGGCATCGGTCAGCACACAGGCCGTATCAGGTGACAACGTCAACCCTGTCGCGGCAGGAATATTTATCACCATTTCCTTGCCAACCATTTTAATTGGGGCAACCACATCCCTCACCACCGAGCCGCCAAAGATATTCAAGTCAGCCAAGACTGATGCACTGGCGTTCATAGGTTCGGACGGCGAGATTCGCGGAGCACAGTTTGAGCAAGCCTGCCGACACTATCGATTGAGTTACAGGTCACCACTCATGTCCGATATGCAACTGGCCAAGGCGATCGCGGCGTCCTACTGAGCGCAACCTTTCACATCCCTTTCACACTCGGGCGCTTAGGGTTACTCCAGCTCCTAGAGAACATCCCTTTAAGCCCGCTAATCCCCATCGCGGGTTTTTCTTTGTCAGCGATTTGGAGAGCCGAGACGTGCCCTCGACGTCTTACCCGACGACCGCTATACACGCCCACCTTCAAAATGACACGATAACGCCTTGCCTTCGTAAGCAGGAATACAGGATGTTCAGTCACGTAACCGTTGGGACAAACGATCTTGATAAGGCGTCTAGCTTCTATGACGCGGTGCTGATCCCTTTGGGGCTATGTCGACGGCCTGTAACCCCTGATGGCGGGCCACCTTCGGCATGCTGGATCAAGCCAGATAACGCTCTCCCTCGCTTTTATGTGTACAGCCCTTATGACCGCAATGAGGCCGAAGCAGGGAATGGCAGCATGGTGGCTTTCACTGCACCCTCTCCAAATGCGGTAGATACCGCCTATGCAGCCGGGCTTCTTGCAGGTGGATCTGATGAGGGTGAACCTGGCCAACGCCCTCACTATGGTGACGGTTACTACGGTGCGTACCTGCGTGATCCAGATGGCAACAAGGTGCACATCGCTCATCGTGGAGATTTGCATTTGGCGGGATAGGCGCAGCTCACGGCATTGGCTTGAAGCCCGCCATTGCGCGGGCTGAATGTGCTGAATTGACTGTGTGACCAGGTGCTATCTACCGACTTTCCGAGCGCTAATCAGCAACTGGCATCTACCCGCCATCTGCGGGAGGGATACAGCCACATCAGACAACACGCGGTACATCTCATGCTCGTCCGCAAACGGGTAAACCTCGAGGTTGAGAGCGATCTGAATCTTGCGCAGATCTGTGCCTTCGACGAGCCAGCACTCAGCGGTGCGAGTCATCGTTGATCCGTTGTCATCCGTCTGCCAGGCGAGAAAGTCGAATAGCCTGGCGACCTGCCGAAAGGATATCGAGTCAGGGATATCGGCAAATGGCCGACCACCAGGAGTGCCTACGAAATTCGGGGCGATTCAGCTACTGCTGTATATCACTGATCACAATCTGCGAGCTCCCCTCGATCCTTTTGACTTCTACAGTCATGCTCCCATGCTCGCCTTTGACCAAGTAAAGGTAAAGATGAAAACCTGGCCCAGTGTCACTTTCATCGTATACAAACCGTTTCAACAAGGTTAAGGAAGCAACATTACCTATCTGAGTAGTCACCTGTTGGTTTGAACGTAAATACTCCTGAAACGCAATATTCGCCTCATCCTTTGCCTCGTAGTATCTCAGCACAAACCCTGCTATCACGACGACCAACACTGTCGCAATTACAGACCTGATTTTTTTGAATCTCGGGCTTTTTAAACTACTCATACTGAATCGTCGCTGATTTGGCAGGCAGGTGGAATGACCATTTTTGACCAAGAACGGACAAATCACAATTGCGCCCCTGCCCAGGCATTCAGTGTGGATGGAATGTCAGGAACAGCGACCGACAGGTTTGAACCGGCAGGCGTTGCGCTTAAAAAGTTATTTTCTGAAAAGGTGCATCCACTTTGATCGTTGGCTCGTAGATTCAATACCCTCACTCGGAGGGCACAAGAGCCAAGGAGATTCATCATGCACGCCTTTTACAAAAAAATTGCTGCTGCAGCCTGCTTCGCGTTTCTCTCCGTTACTGCAACACTCAGCTTTGCTGCCGACACTGTGATGGTCGGAGGCGCAGCGATGTACCCAAGCAAAACCATCGTGGAGAACGCAGTCAATTCAAAGGACCACACCACACTGGTAGCGGCAGTCAAAGCTGCCGGCCTGGTTGATACACTCAACAGCAAAGGTCCTTTTACCGTATTCGCTCCGACAAACGAAGCCTTTGCCAAGCTGCCAGCAGGCACCGTCGAAACTCTGGTCAAGCCTGAGCACAAAGCCGACCTGACTAAAATTCTGACCTACCATGTAGTTGCTGGCACACATACATCAGCACAGCTGATGGCCGACGCCAAGAAGAATGGCGGCACCGTTGTGTTGAAAACAGTTCAGGGGGAGTCGCTGAATATTAAGCTGCACGACGGCAAGCTTTGGGTTGTCGATGCCAAAGGCGGTAAGGCGAGTATCAGCATCGCAGACGTTATGCAGTCCAACGGCGTAATCCACGTTATCGACTCGGTCTTGATGCCTTAAACGCTCTTGAACCCGGCAGGCGTGCAGTTTGCCGGGTGTTGAGGCGCGCATATAGGCAGTTACTGTCAATTCAAGGAAGAGCTATGTCATCGCTACTGTTTTACACAGATGCTAACGAGGCGATCGTAGTGACTGAATTGGGCAGGGAGATCCGGCGCTTGCCGCAAAGATCGGCGGGTATCAGTTCAGGAATATTCGACCCAAAGCGGGGTCAGAAATCGTGGATATTGGCGATGCAAGCCTGTTGCTGGGGCATAGCAATCAGGAAATCGCAAAGCGCGTTTACAGAAGGCTTGGCGCCACTGCGAAGCCGTCAAAATAGAAAAGTTCTGGAACACTTCCATAATAGCTATGGAACGCGGAACAAATACAAACCCGCCACGACCAACCCCCAGAAACGCAAAAGCCCCGCTTTCGCGGGGCTTTCGTGTAAATCTTGGCGGGAAACCAGGGATTCGAACCCTGGAGACGCTATTAACGTCCGCCGGTTTTCAAGACCGGTGCATTCAACCACTCTGCCAATTTCCCTTTTGCTTCACAGGATTATGATAGCCCATCCCGTGTCAGCGGGCGCCATAATACCCGAATGAAACACACTGTCAAACTCTTGCCATGGCTTGTTACAGAGCGTCTGTTATGATCCTTGCGACTGAATGTTTCAAAACTGAAGGAGTGTCGCCATGCGCGAACAGAATTACGCACTGAATGGTAACGCGCAGGCTGAGCAGCTTGAAGTCAGCCGCGTGTTGCGCAACACCTACGGCTTGCTCGCCCTTACCCTCGCGTTCAGCGGCGTAATGGCGTATGTGGCGCAGCAGATGCGCGTCGGCTACCCGAATATCTTTGTCGTGTTGATCGGTTTCTACGGCCTGTTCTTCCTGACCAACAAGCTGCGTGACTCGGCCTGGGGCCTGGTGTCGGCGTTTGCCCTGACCGGTTTCATGGGCTTTATCCTTGGCCCGATCCTCAACCGTTACCTCGGTATGGCCGGCGGCGCGGAAGTGGTCAGTTCGGCATTTGCCATGACTGCCCTGGTGTTTGGTGGCCTGTCGGCCTATGTGCTGATCAGCCGTAAGGACATGAGCTTCCTGGGTGGCTTCATTACCGCAGGCTTCTTCGTGTTGCTGGCGGCGGTGATTGCCGGCATGTTCTTTCAGATCAGCGGCTTGCAGTTGGCGATCAGCGCGGGTTTTGTGCTGTTCTCCTCCGTGTGCATCCTGTTCCAGACCAGCGCCATCATCCACGGCGGTGAGCGTAACTACATCATGGCGACCATCAGCCTGTATGTGTCGATCTACAACCTGTTCATTAGCCTGCTGCAGATCTTCGGCATCATGAGCCGCGATGACTGATTGCTAGCGCAATAAAAAATGCCCCGTATCGAAAGATACGGGGCATTTTTGTTTTCACGGGATTGCAAACGCTCAGTACTGGTTAGGTTCCATTTCCAGATCGACCTTGAAACGCTCAGCAATATCACGCTGGATGCGCAGTGCCAGGTTGGCAATATCATGCCCAGTGGCCGCGCCATAGTTGACCAGCACCAGCGCCTGCAGTTTATGCACGCCGGCATCGCCGTCGCGAAAGCCTTTCCAGCCGGCTTTATCGATCAACCAGCCAGCGGCGAGCTTCATCTGCCCATCGGCCTGCGGGTATGCCACCAGATCCGGATACTGCGCCTTCAGCTCAGCCGCCAACACATGGGACACCAGTGGGTTTTTGAAGAAACTGCCGGCATTGCCCAGTTCTGCCGGGTCGGGCAGTTTTTCACGGCGGATGCTGCAAATGGCACGGCTGACATCACTCGGCGTCGCCTCAGTGATGCCCTGCCCGGCCAGGCGCTGCTGCACCGGGCCGTAGTCGAGCTTGAGGTGCCTGGCGCGGCTCAGGGCGAAACGCACCCGCAGGATCAGCCAGCGCCCGGTTTCGTGCTTGAACAGGCTGTCACGGTAGGCGAAGTTGCATTCTTGCAGGCTGAAGTCGCGCAGCTCGCCGGTGTGGCGATCCAGGGCGGTGAGGCCGGCAAACACGTCCTTGATCTCCACACCGTAGGCGCCGATGTTCTGCATCGGCGCAGCACCGACGGTGCCTGGGATGAGGCTGAGGTTCTCGAGGCCGCAGAAGCCGTGTTCCAAGGTCCACACTACAAACGGGTGCCAGGCTTCGCCCGCTTCGGCTTCGACCACCACGTTTACACCGTCGTCCTGCAGCACCCGAACGCCCTGGGTGGCCATGCGCAACACCAACGCCTGGATATCCTGGGTCAACAGCAGGTTGCTGCCACCGCCGATCACCAACAGTGGTAATGACTGCGCCGTTGCATAGGCCAGGGCTTCACGCACATCGGCGTCGCTGCGGGCCTCGGCAAACCACTGGGCGCGCACGTCGATGCCGAAGCTGTTGAATGGCTTGAGCGATACCTGCGCAAGCACTTGCAAGGTCATAACCGCCCCTTCAATTCGATCACCAATAAATCACAGGCCCGCTCGATCAGGTCCAGTACCCGTTCGAAGCCTTGCTCGCCTTCATAGTAAGGGTCTGGCACCTCGTCCACCTCGGCGTCATAGCGGCGCAGGAACAAGTCCAGCTCGGCTTTACCTTGGCCAGGATGCAACGCCTTGAGGTTGCGCAGATTGCTGTGATCCATGGCCAGGATCAGGTCATATCGAGCAAAGTCTGCACGGGAAACCTGCTGGGCACGCTGGGCCGACAAGTCGTAACCGCGCACCAGCGCCGCGCGCTGGCTGCGCTGGTCCGGCGGGTTGCCGATGTGCCATTCACCCGTGCCGGCAGACGCCACTTCAACCTGGCCGGCCAGCCCCGCTTCGCGCAATTTATGGCGCAGCACACCTTCGGCGGTGGGCGAGCGGCAGATATTACCCAGGCAGACGAACAGAACCTCCATCAGGCCCCCAGCAGGCGACGGACGCGCTCAAGGTCTTCCTGGGTGTCGACACCGGCTGGCGGCGCTTCCAGCGCATCGCCCACGTGGATACGCACACCGTGCCACAGGGCACGCAGCTGTTCCAGGGACTCGGTGTTTTCCAGCCAGCACGGCCCCCAGCTGACGAAGTCATGCAGGAAACCGGCGCGATAGGCATAAATGCCAATATGGCGACGGTACGGTACGCCCTGGGGCAATACGTCGGGCTGTTTGGCGAACGCATCCCGCGCCCAAGGCAGGGTCGAGCGACTGAAGGTCAGCGCAAGGCCATTGATATCGCTGACCACTTTGACCACGTTCGGGTTGAACAGGGTGTCGATGTCTTCGATGGGTTCGGCCAGGGTCGCCATACGCGCCTCGCCGTGCGCGGCCAGGTTGGCGGCGACCTGATCGATCACGCACGGCGGGATCAAGGGTTCGTCACCCTGCACATTGACCACGATCGCGTCGGGCGCCAACCCCAACTGCGTGGCGACTTCGGCCAGGCGGTCGGTGCCGGAATTGTGGTCTTCACGGGTCAGCACCGCTTCAGCACCGAAACCTTTGCAGGCTTCGATAATGCGCGGGTCATCGGTGGCAACCACCACGCGTTCGGCGCTGCTTTTGCAGGCCTGTTCCCACACCAGCTGGATCATCGGCTTGTTGCCGATCAATTGCAGCGGCTTGCCCGGCAGGCGCGTGGAGGCGTAGCGCGAAGGAATGACAACGGTAAAGGCGGTGGTCATTTATCCAGGCGCTCATCGGTGGTCAGGGTACGGGCTTCGCTTTCCAGCATTACCGGAATGCCATCACGGATCGGATAAGCCAGGCCGGCGCCCTTGCTGATCAACTCGGTTTTATCAGCGCTGAGCTTGAGCGGGCCTTTGCAGATCGGGCAAGCGAGGATGTCGAGCAGTTTGGTGTCCATGAGTATTTCCTGGAAAAAGCGGTTTAAGGCAAAAGTCGGGCGGGCAGCAGGCGCATCAATTGCGTGTCGAACCAGGCCACAAACGCCGGTGACGGCAATGCATCCACTGCAAGGTACCACCAGTCGGGCTGGGCAAAGGCGCGGCACTTCACCGCGTCTTTTTCGGTCATCACCAACGGCAATGACGGTGTGAAATTCAACACCTCTGCGCTGTACGGCGCATGGTCGGCAAATGCATGGGGAATCGGCTGCCAGTGTAGCGTTTCGAGGGTATTGAAGAAACGTTGCGGGTTACCGATACCCGCGACGGCATGGACCCGCTGGCCGGCGGCAAAGTGCTCCACCGATTGGCGCTCACCGGTTTTCAAGTTGATCAGCGCCGTGGGTTGCAGGCGAAAGGCAAACCCATCCTCGCGATCGGCTCCGGCGCCGTTGTACAACAGCGCATCCACGCTATGCAGGCGCTCCACCGGTTCGCGCAAAGGCCCGGCCGGCAGGCAACGGCGGTTGCCCAAACCACGGGCGGCGTCGATCAGCACCAGTTCCAGGTCGCGGGCCAGGCGGTAATGCTGCAGGCCATCGTCGGAGAGGATCAGGTCAAGGGGTTCACTGGCCAGCAAGGCTTTGACGGCGCGGCTGCGGTCTGGATCGATCATCAGGGGTACGCCGCAGCGCTGAACGATCAGCAACGGCTCATCGCCCGCTACTTCGGCGCTATGGCTGGCCTCGACCCGCCACGGCAACTGCGGCGGCTTGGCACCATAGCCGCGGCTGACCACGCCGACCCGCAGGCCGCTGCGCCGGCAGTGTTCGATCAGCCACAGGATCAACGGCGTCTTGCCGGTGCCGCCGACGGTGATATTGCCCACCACCACCACAGGCACCGGCGGTTGGTAAATCTCACCCTCGCCCGCCAGGAAGCGCGCGCGTTTGCGCTGTACAACGTGACGGTAAATAGATTCCAGCGGCCGCAGCAGTACGAGTGCCGGATGGCCCTCGTACCACGCCTTGAGCAAACGATCGGACATAGCCATCAGGGCGGGCTCGCCGCCTCGACGGTGGTCATGCGCAGGTGGCTGAAGCCCAGCTTGCCGGCGGCGTCCATGGCGGTGATCACGGCTTGGTGCTGGGTTTTGCCGTCAGCGCTGATGGAAAGCGGCATATTGGTATCGCCGCCGGACTCTTTCTGCAGGGCATCCATCAGGCTGGCAAGGTCATTTTTTTCGAGCAATTGGTTATTTACCGAAAACACCCCGTCGGCGCTGATGGCAATGTCCAGCTGCTTAATTTCCTGGTCTTCGGCCGGTGAGCCACTCACTGCTTCGGGTAAATCAACGCGCAGTTGGGTTTCGCGGGTGAAGGTGGTAGTCACGACAAAAAACAGCAGCAGGATAAAGACCACGTCGATCAGCGACGCCAGGTTGATATCAACATTCTCCCGTTGCTTGCGGCGAAATTTCACGCTCGACCCTCAACGAAATCGACATCACGATCGCCCTGCACCACTTCCACCAGCTTGATGGCTTCCTGCTCCATGCCGACCACCAGTTCATCGATGCGACGCTGCAGGAAGCGGTGGAAAAACACCGACGGAATACCGACCATCAGGCCGGCTGCCGTGGTGATCAAGGCCTTGGAAATACCACCGGCCAAGACGGCAGCGTTGGTGGTCATGCCTGAACCCATGAACGAGCTGAAAATGTCGATCATGCCCAGCACCGTGCCCAGCAAACCAAGCAACGGCGCCATGGCTGCGATGGTGCCGAGCGCATTGATATAGCGCTCCATTTCGTGGATGACGCGGGCAGCGGCCTCTTCGATGCATTCTTTCATGATCTCGCGACCATGTTTGGAATTGGCGAGGCCTGCTGCGAGGATTTCACCCAACGGCGAGTTGGCGCGTAACTCCTTGAGTTTTTCTTTATCCAGCTGTTTGTTCTTGATCCAGCCCCACACCTGCCCCAGCAGATGCTCGGGGGTTATGCGACTGGCGCGCAGGGTCCACAAACGTTCGGCAACGATGCCGAGTGCGGCGATGGAGCTCAAGATAATCGGCAACATCATCCAGCCGCCGGATTTGACCAATTCCCACACAGTGAATGTCCCCTCGAAAAAGTGCGCCACTTTACCATATAGGTTCACCGGCGTGGTTCGCAGGCGCCAGGCCCGCCTGTCGCAGGCCCAGGTGTTTGGTAAGCCTGTATTACGGTAACGCTTCGCGCCAGAATCGCCGTTGACTGCGCGCAACAACCGGTGCTCTAAAACTGCCCAGGTGCACACGCACGGCACCTTGCTCGGCGCTGTCGTAGACCCGGCTGCCCAGCGCCTGGTAACGCGCCATCACCTGCGGATGGGGATGCCCGAATGCGTTGCCACGGCCGCGGGAAATCAGCACCGACTTGGGCGCAAGCCGCTGTAAAAACGCCCAGGACGAGGAACTGCGACTGCCATGGTGCGGCGCTTGCAGCCAATCGGTCGGCACCGCCAAGGGCGAAGCGAGAAAGGCTGTTTCAGCCGCCTCATCAATATCACCCGTCAGTAGCAACCGCTCGCCACGGGCCTGTACCTGCAAGACGCAGGATTTCGGATTGCTGCTGGTGGCGCCAGGCCATCGCCACACCTCGAATGACACGCCATCCCACTCCCAGCGCTCGCCATTGTTACAGGGCTGGGCGGCGAGAAAAGCCGGCAGCCCTTCGGTCTCTCCGCCGATAACCCTCCCGACGGGCAGCACACGGGCAACCGCTGCGGCCCCGCCGGCATGGTCAGCGTGAGCGTGGCTGATCACCATCGCGTCCAACGCCGCCACCCCAACCTTTTGCAGGGATGGCAGCACCACGCGCGCGCCCAGGTCAACCACCCCCGAGCGCGGGCCTGCGTCGTAGAGCATGGCGTGATGGCGCGTGCGCAGGATCACCGCCTGCCCCTGGCCGACATCCAATTGCACCACCTCCACCTGCCCGTGCGGCACCAATGGTTTAGGGGCAAAGACGGCCAACAGCAGCATCGGCCAGCCCAGTAGCCGCAATGGCACGCCTTTGGGCAAGAGTAATAGCACCGCGCCCGTGACGCTGATCAACCAATAACCCAACGGCACGTCGGCGGGCACCCACGCTGCGCGCAGCCCGGCCAGCAGCGCCAAGCCTGTGAACAGGCCATCCAACGCGCCACCGGCCAGCCACAACAAGCCCTCTCCCACCCACGGTACCGCCAACAGTACAGTGCCCAGCAGTGCCAACGGCAGCACCACCAGGCTGATCCACGGCACGGCAAACAGATTGGCCACCGGCGCACTGAGGCTGATGGGCAACCCCAGCACCAGCAGCACCGGAAACAAACCAATGGCGATCAGCCATTGGGGCCGGGTCCACGCCTGCCAGACGCTCCACGCGCCCAAACGCCCGCTGAATGCCAGCACCAGCACGGCCACGGCGGCAAACGACAACCAGAACCCTGGCTGCAAGCTGGCCAGCGGCTCCAGCACCAGCACGGCATTGAACGCTAGTAATAACGGCCACCACACACCCAAGTGGCGAAACCGCAAACGCCACAGCAGCACCAACCCGACCATCACGCAGGCCCGCTGCACGGGCACACCGAACCCCGCCAGCAGGCCATACCCCAGCGCGGCAGCAAATGCCAGGCCGCAGGCCCACGGCAGCCAGGGCAAGGCGCGGGGCCAGCAACCGTAGCGCGCCAGCCCGGCCACCAGCGCGTAGATCAAACCGGCCAGCAAGCCAATGTGCTGGCCGGAAATCACCAGCAGGTGCACCGTGCCGGTGTCCTGCAACACCCGCCAATCCTCGGTTGCCAACCCCGAGCCGTCGCCCAGCACCAAGGCTGCCAGCCCCGCCTCGCGGCCCTGAGCATCCACCGCCAGCAGGCGCTGGCGGACGCTGTCACGCCAGGCGTGGCGAGCCGGCGCCAGGCGTTGGCCATCTTTCACCGAGCCGGTGGCACCGATGCGCTGGGCCAGCAGCCAGGCCTCGTAGTCAAACCCCTGGAAATTGAGCAGGCCTGCCGGCCGCTTGAGCGTGACCGCCAGCCGCCAGCGCTCGCCGCTGTTAACCTGCGGGCCGTTATGCCAGGACAGGCGGATACGCTTGGGCAGCCGGCCCTTGCGTGACCGGCTGTCGGTCAGTTCAAAGCGCACGCCGGTGCTGGTGTTTTGCGGCAACCCGATGACGCGCCCCTCAACCCAACGAGTCTGACCGTCCAGAGCCGGCCTTAATCGGTCGTCCAACGCCCATTGCGCGCTCATGCACGCCCAGCTCACGCCCAACAGCAAAAACGCCAGCGGGTAGGTACGAAACGGCAGCAACATCAGGGCCACTACCAACATGGCCAGCAGCCATGTGGTGGCCGGCAGTGCGGGTAAAAATCGCAGCGACAATAAGCCAAGTCCGAACGCGAACATCCCTGTTCTCATGAATCATCCTTTTCAAGTGATCCACTAGTCTTAGTCGGATACCCCGCGCGGCCTCTGATGTTTTGTCACAAAGTCTGAATTTTCTGTTTATAGAATGCGGGCATACTTGCCCCTCGAACTGACCTGGACCCCTTATGCCCCGGCGCTTATTCAAACGGTACATGCCCGACCCCACGAGTATCCGGGAACACAAGTCCTTACGATTTCTCGGCACGTTGTTGCATGACCCCAACCTCTGGCACCTGAACCGCCATTCCGTCGCCCGCGCCATGGCAGTGGGCCTGTTCGCGGCGTTTATCCCGATTCCGTTGCAGATGTTATTGGCGGCTGTGCTAGCGATCGCTGTGCGCGGGAATATGCCGATTGCCGTGAGCCTGGTGTGGCTGACCAACCCGATCACCATGCCGGTGGTGTTCTTCTGCACCTACCTGACCGGCGCCTGGCTGATGAACACGCCGCCGCGCAGCCTGCCCGACAACCTGACCTGGGAGTGGATCAGCAGCCAACTGGGCACACTGTGGCAGCCGTTCCTGTTGGGTTCCGTGGTGTGCGGGCTGGTGCTGGCCGCGCTGGCCTACTGCCTGACGATGGGTTACTGGCGCTGGTGGGTCGCGCACCAGTGGAAGAAGCGCAAACAACGACGCACCTGACAGCTAGCGCGCTGGCAGCCGCAGGTGCACGCACAAACCTTGCGCGCTGTTCTGCGCCCACAACGTCCCACCCTGGCGCTGTACCGCATTGCGGGCGATGCTCAAGCCCAGACCATAACCGCCATCACCCGGCCGTGAGCCTTCGAGGCGGGTGAACGGCGCAAAGATACGTTCCAAGTCCTGCTCATCAATACCGCCGCCCTGGTCTTGCAGCCAAATATGCCAATCATCGCCCTCGCGACAGCCGTCCAGCGTCACCTGCCCCTGAGCGGGGGAATGTCGAATGGCATTGCGCAGGATATTTTCCAGGGCCTGGGCCAGCGCATTCAGGTTGCCGCGCACCCAGCAGTCGACGGGCAACAGACACGGCAAACGCGCTGCTGGCCAGTCACTTTCATAACAAGCGTTTTCCCGCAGCATGTCCCACAAGGCCGGAAGCTGGATGGCTTCCTCGGGTAACCGCGTTCGCTCGCTGTCCAGCCAGGCCAGTTGCAGGCTGTCTTCCACCAGGCGCTGCATGGCGTCAATCTCCCGGCCCAGGCGCTCGCGCAACTGCGCCAGATCCTGCTCACTGTCACAGGCTACGCGCAAACGGCTCAACGGCGTGCGCAGCTCATGGGACATGTCCCGCAATAACTGTTGCTGCAACTCCACCGTGCCCTGCAAACGCTCGGACATGTGGTCAAAGGCGCGGCCCAACTCACCCAATTCATCCTGGCGGCTGGTGGCCTCGCGGGACATGCGCGTATTCAATTGATCGGCGCGCCAGGCGTTGGCCTGCTCGCGCAACTGGTTCAGCGGCATGATCAGCAGCCGATAAAGCCCCACGCACAGCAGCAAGGTAAACAGGCCGGGAATCACGCCGTTGGTCACCACGCGCCAGAACACCTGATAGCGCCCCGGCATAAAGCGCTTGGGTAATTCGATCACCAGCGAGCCGGCGCCAGGGTTGACCGGGAATGGGATTTTCACCCAGGGCAGGCCTTTGACGTGTCGGCTGACCGGCCACTCCAGCCCGCGCAGAAAAGTCAGGCGCTGGCTTTCCTTGTCGCTCAGCGGCAGGCTGCTCAGCGACTGCAAGTCGTGGCCGATCACCCCGATCCAGGTCGATTCGCGCGTGGCCATCAGCTGCAACCAGGTGTCCACGCCAGCACTGCCCTGGGTACTCCAGGCCAATTCCGCGCCCGCGGCATAGCCGCGCAAAATCTCGCGGGACTCCTCGGCCACATAGGCGTTCTGCTCTTCCATATAGCGGCCCCAGGACCAACTGAGCCAGATCATCAGCAAACAGAAGGCGATCAGCAGGCAGGCGAGCTTCCAGAATAACGAGTGCCGGCCGGGCAGCCGCTCAAAGCCCTTCATCATGGCCGCTCAGTACATAACCCTTGCCCCACACCGTGCGCACTTCGCGCTCGCTGTAGCCGATGGCCTTGAGCTTGCGGCGAATCTGGCTGATATGCATGTCCAGGCTGCGATCGTGAGGCGCGTAACCGCGCTGCAACACATGCTGGTAAAGGAAGGCTTTGCTGAGCACTTCATCGGCGCTACGGTGCAAGGTCTCGAGCAAGCGATACTCGCTGCGCGTCAGCCCGGCCCAGTGTTCTTGAAAGAACACGTCGTACAGTTCATCGTCAAAACGCAGGCTGCGTGCATCGTCGCGTGCCGGTAAACGCAGCGGCAACGGCCGCCGGTCCAGGGCCACGCGGCGCAGGATGGCTTCGATGCGTACACGCAGTTCAACCATGCTGAACGGCTTGGGCAGGTAGTCGTCCGCACCCAGGCGAAAACCGCTGATGCGATCGGCCTCGGCGCCCAGCGCAGACATGAGGATCACCGGCGTCGCATGGTGCTGGCGCAAATGGGTAAGAATCGACAAACCGTCCATGCCCGGCAGCAGGATGTCCATCAACACCACGTCGAACGCCTGGTCACGTGCCATCTGCAGGCCCTGTTGGCCGTTCTGGCACCAGGTGACCTGGAAGCCACAGCGGCCCAGTTGCTCATGCACATAGGCGCCCAATACAGGGTCGTCTTCGATTGCCAGGATACTGGGTAGGCCAACTGCGGGATTCATTAGCGTCTGCAAGTCATTCTCAATCACTGATTATTCAAGATTAAACGGTGACAGGCAATCGCCACCAGGCTGCCGATGGCTCGAAGATTGCGCTCGGCGATTGATGTCGGAGATTGACGTCGATCATTAATTTGCGAGGTTCCACACTGCGCAAATGGCTACACTGCGCAGGTGGCGTGGGCCGGATGCCCGCGCAGATAAACGAAAACAGTGTGGTAGCAGGAGAGTGGCGTGCTTAGAAGAATGGGGATAAAAGGCCGCGTACTGTTGCTGACCTTATTACCGACCAGCCTGATGGCCCTGTTGTTGGGGGGCTATTTCACCTGGATGCAGCTGTCGGAGTTGCAGACCCAATTGCTGCAACGCGGCGAAATGATCGCCGAGCAATTGGCGCCGCTGGTGGCCCCGGCGTTGAGCAGCAAGAACACCGACCTGCTTGAACGCATCGCCACTCAGTCGCTGGAGCAACCGGACGTGCGCGCGGTGTCGTTCCTGGCACCGGACCGCTCGTCCCTGGCCCACGCCGGCCCGACCATGCTCAACCTTGCGCCGGTCGGCAACAGTTCGCACCTGCTGCAGCGCAGTGGCAATGACGCCACGCGCTACCTGCTGCCGGTGTTCGGTCGCCATCGCAACCTCGCGGGCGAATTGATCCCCGATGAAGCCGATCGCCTGCTGGGTTGGGTCGAAGTGGAGCTGTCGCACAATGGCATGTTGCTGCGCGGTTATCGCAGCCTGTTTGCCAGCCTGCTGCTGATCGCCATCGGCCTGATCTGCACGGCCGCCCTGGCGTTGCGCATCAGCCGCACGATCAACTCGCCCATCGGCCAGATCAAGCAAGCTGTGGCCCAACTCAAGGACGGCAACCTCGAAACCCGCCTGCCACCGTTGGGCAGCCAGGAGTTGGACCAATTGGCCTCGGGCATCAACCGCATGGCCGAAACCCTGCAAAATGCCCAGGAAGAACTGCAACACAGTATCGATCAGGCCACCGAAGATGTGCGTCAGAACCTGGAAACCATCGAGATCCAGAACATCGAGCTGGACCTGGCGCGCAAGGAGGCCCTGGAGGCCAGCCGGATCAAGTCGGAGTTCCTCGCCAACATGAGCCATGAAATCCGCACGCCGCTCAACGGCATCCTGGGTTTCACTCATCTGCTGCAAAAAAGCGAGCTGTCGCCGCGTCAGCTGGATTACCTGGGCACCATCGAAAAATCCGCCGACAACCTGCTGGGTATCATCAACGAGATCCTCGACTTCTCGAAAATCGAAGCCGGCAAGCTGGTGCTCGACAGTGTGCCCTTCAACCTGCGCGACTTGCTGCAAGACACGCTCACCATCCTCGCCCCCGCCGCCCATGCCAAACAGCTTGAGCTGGTCAGCCTGGTGTACCGCGACACGCCGCTGGCACTGGTGGGCGACCCGTTGCGCCTCAAGCAGATCCTCACCAACCTGATCAGCAACGCGATCAAGTTCACCCGCGAAGGCACTATTGTTGCCCGCGCGATGGTCGAAGACGAACAGGAAGACAGCGTGCAACTGCGCATCAGTGTGCAAGACACCGGCATCGGCCTGTCGAACCAGGACGTGCGTGCGTTGTTCCAGGCCTTCAGCCAGGCCGACAACTCGCTGTCGCGCCAACCCGGCGGCACCGGCCTGGGCCTGGTGATTTCCAAGCGGCTGATCGAGCAAATGGGCGGTGAGATCGGCGTCGACAGCACACCGGGCGAAGGCTCGGAGTTCTGGATCAGCCTGAGCCTGCCCAAAACCCGCGACGACGCCGAAGACCTGCCCTCCCCGCCGCTGCTCGGCCGTCGTGTGGCCGTGCTGGAAAACCACGAGCTCGCGCGCCAGGCGTTGCAGCACCAACTGGAAGATTGCGGCCTGCAAGTCACACCGTTCAATACCCTGGAAAGCCTGACCAACGGCATCACCAGCGCACACCAGACTGAACAGGCAATCGACCTGGCAGTGCTCGGTGTCACCGCCAATGACATTCCGCCCGAACGCCTCAACCAGCATCTATGGGACCTGGAACACCTGGGCTGCAAGGTGCTGGTGCTGTGCCCGACCACCGAACAGATGTTGTTCAACCAGTCAGTGCCCAACCCCAACAGCCAGTTGCAGGCCAAACCTGCGTGTACGCGCAAACTGCGCCGTGCACTGGCCGATTTGATCAGCCCGCGCCCATTGCGCAGCGAACCCGGCGAACCGCTCTCCAGCCGAGCGCCGCGCGTACTCTGCGTGGACGACAACCCGGCCAACCTGTTGCTGGTGCAAACGTTGCTCGAAGACATGGGCGCCAAGGTGCACGCGGTCGAAAGCGGTTATGCGGCCATTGACGCGGTGAAGCAGGAAACCTTCGACCTGGTGCTGATGGACGTACAAATGCCCGGCATGGACGGGCGCCAAAGCACCGAGGCGATCCGCCAATGGGAAAGCGAACGCCACGGTACGCCGCTGCCGGTGGTCGCCCTCACCGCCCACGCCATGGCCAACGAAAAACGCGCGCTGCTGCAAAGCGGTATGGACGATTACCTGACCAAACCCATCAGCGAGCGGCAGTTGGCCCAAGTAGTGTTGAAGTGGACCGGCCTGGCCCTGCGCAATCAAGGGCCGGAGCGCGCGACTGACGGCTTGGCACCCGGCGTGCAACTGCTGGTACTGGATCATGAGGAAGGCCTGCGTCTGGCGGCCAACAAAGCCGACCTGGCCGCCGACATGCTCGCCATGCTGCTGGCCTCGCTGGAAGCCGATCGCCTGGCGATCACCGCCGCCCGTGAAGCCAAAGACAACAATGCGCTGATCGAACGCGTGCACCGCCTGCATGGCGCCACCCGCTACTGCGGCGTGCCGCAATTGCGCGCCGCCTGCCAGCGCGCGGAAACCTTGCTCAAGCAAGACGACGCCAAGGCCATCGCCGCGCTGGATGAACTGGACATGGCGATTGCGCGGTTGGCCAGTGAGGCACGGGTCAGCGCCTGAGGCTTCTCCAGGCCTGTGTTGAGCGGGCTTGTGTGGGAGCTGGCTTGCCTGCGATAGCATCAACGCGGTGAACAGCCAGACCCAGTTGCCCGCATCGCAGGCAAGCCAGCTCCCACAAAAAGCCCGGTGCCCACATCGGCCTACCTAAAACTCAGTGATTGCAGGGAGCATTTTTAATGCGCGTCATTCTTTTCAGCAGCCAGACCTACGACCGCGACAGCTTTCTCGGCGAGCCGCTGCCGGCAGGTGTAGAGCTGCAATTCCAACCGGCCCGCCTGAACCTCGACACCGTGGCCCTGGCCGAACACCACGAAGTGGTCTGCGCCTTTATCAACGATGACCTCAGCGCACCGGTGCTGGAACACCTGGCCGCCGGCGGCACGCGCCTGATTGCCCTGCGCTCGGCCGGTTACAACCATGTCGACCTGGCCGCCGCCCAGCGCCTGGGCCTGAGTATCGTGCGCGTACCGGCCTACTCGCCCCACGCGGTGGCAGAGCATGCGGTTGCGCTGATCCTGGCCCTCAACCGCCGCTTGCACCGCGCCTATAACCGCACCCGCGATGGCGATTTCAGCCTGCACGGGCTCACCGGGTTCGATTTGGTCGGCAAAACCGTCGGCGTGGTCGGCACCGGGCAGATTGGCGCCACCTTTGCCAAGATCATGGCCGGGTTCGGCTGCCAGTTACTCGCCTACGACCCATTCCCCAATCCGCAGGTCCAGGCCCTTGGCGCCCGCTATGTAAACCTGCCAGAGCTATTGGCCCAGGCACAGATCATCAGCCTGCACTGCCCACTGACCGCCGACAGCAAACACCTGATCAACGCACGTTCCCTGGCACAGATGCAGCCTGGCGCCATGCTGATCAACACCGGACGCGGTGGCCTGGTGGACACGCCAGCCTTGATCGAGGCCCTCAAGAACGGCCAACTCGGCTACCTGGGCCTGGATGTGTATGAGGAAGAGGCCCAGTTGTTTTTCGAGGATCGCTCCGACCTGCCGCTGCAGGACGACGTACTCGCACGCCTGCTGACCTTTCCCAACGTGATCATCACTGCCCACCAGGCATTCCTGACCCGTGAAGCCCTGGCGGCAATCGCAGCCACCACGCTGGCCAACATTGCCGCGTGGGCCGATGGCCAGCCGCAGAACCTTGTGCAAGGTTGATCAGCGGTCATATACCAGGCTCATGATAGGCCGGCACCCGTGATAGGATGCCGCGCCTATTTGGAGGATCCATGGCCGAACACGATTTCCGCTTCAGCTTGCTGAGCCCGCAACACACCCTGATCGAATGCCGCGCCCTGGTGCCGGGCCGTTACCAGGTCACCGGCAACGGTGGTTCGATCAAGCATGGCGACGTCTTGATCGTCACCCTGCGCGGCAGTAAAACCCTGTCGATGCGCCTGACCGTCGAAGGTGACGCGCGCTATTCCATTCGCCCGGCGGGCCAGTGGGTCGCCATGGCCCAGGGGCCGAAATTCGGCGAGCTGGAAATTCACACCTGGAAGGTCAACTGCGACAGCTGCGACAGCCTGCTGGAGTTTGAATTCGCCGTGGAAACCAAGCTGGCCAAAGAGCCGCTGCAACCGGCCGCCAATGCGCGCATCAAGGAACTGGGCTGGGCCAGCGAAGGCGACAAGCACCGCTGCCCGAAATGCCAGCAGGCTGCGCAATGAAAGGCGTGCTGCTCGCCGCCCTCGGTGTGGCCCTGACGGGCTGTGCCGGTGACGCGGTAAAGCTGCAGCAAGACCACAGCTACGTGGTGGAGTGGATTGGCGAACGGCCGTTGATGGATTACGCGCACCTGACCGTCACCCTCGGCGCCGATGGCCGCGCCTACGGCAATGGCGGCTGCAACCACTGGTTTGCGCCGTACACCGTCGAAGGCCGGACGCTCAGTTTCGGCAAGATCGGCAGCACCCGCAAACTCTGCGCCGAAGCCTTGATGGAGCAGGAGCACCGCTTCTTCCAGGCCCTGCAAGGTGTGCAGCGCTGGGATATCTCACCGATCGAGCAAACCCGGTTCTGGCCGGCTGAAGGCAAGCCGATTCGACTGTGGCTGGAAGAAGGCTGATCCAAAGTCAGACTGGATCGGCTTTTCTGTGGGAGCTGGCTTGCCTGCTCCCACAGATTTAACCACGCAGGGCTTTGAGCTTGGCCAACACGCCTTCTGCCGTCTGCTCACCCATCAGCTGTTCACGCACCTTGCCTTTGTCATCAATGATGTAAGTCACCGGCAGCGCCTCGCTGCGCGGAATATCGAAAATCTCTTCCGGGTTCTGCGCCAGCACCGTGAACTTGATCCCCAGCTTCTCGCTGGCGGCCTTAAGTTCTTCACCCTGCACGTTGTCGAAATTGACCCCGAACACCCCCACGTTCTGGCCTTTCAACTGTTCGGCCAAGGTGTTCAGTTCCGGAATTTCCGTGCGGCACGGGCCACACCATTCGGCCCAGTAATTGACCACCACCCATTGTTTGTCCAGGCGTTCGGCCGCCACTTTCTTGCCATATTGGTCAACGCCGTAATCGTTACCGCAGCCGCTGAGCAGCAGGGTTGTGATGATCGCCAATGCACCGATCAGTCGCCTAGTCATGGGGAAATCCTTCGCAAAAAATGAACGTTGGCTGCGACCTATCGCCTCTTACGGTTTAAGGACGGGTCGCCGCGCAGGTAGAATACCCGCCACCTTACGCAAGATGCGACCCGCACATGACCGATCTGACGCTTTATCACAACCCGCGCTGCTCGAAATCGCGCGGTGCGCTTGAACTGCTCGAAGCCCGCGGCCTGACCCCGACCGTTGTGCGCTACCTCGAAACGCCGCTGGACGCCGCGCAACTCAAGGCCTTGCTCAGAAAACTGGGGATCAGCGCACGCCAACTGCTGCGCACCGGCGAAGACGAATACAAAACCCTCAACCTGGCCGACGCCAGCCTCAGCGAGGCGCAGTTGATTGCCGCGATTGCCGAGCACCCGAAGCTGATGGAACGCCCGATCCTGGCAACCGCCGAAAAAGCCATCATCGGCCGCCCACCGGAAAACGTGCTGGAGTTGCTGCCGTGACCGCGCCCTATGTGCTGGTGCTGTATTACAGCCGCAATGGCTCGGTCAGCGAAATGGCTCGGCAGATTGCCCGCGGCATCGAGCAAGGCGGCCTCGAAGCCCGCCTGCGCACCGTACCGGCGATTTCCACCGAGTGCGAAGCCGTGGCGCCGAGCATCCCGGACGAAGGCGCGTTGTATGCAAGCCTGGATGATCTGAAGAATTGCTCGGGCCTGGCCCTGGGCAGCCCGACGCGCTTTGGCAACATGGCCGCGCCGCTCAAGTACTTCCTCGATGGCACCAGCAACCTGTGGCTCACCGGCGCACTCGTCGGCAAGCCAGCCGGCGTGTTCACCTCCACCGCCAGCCTGCACGGCGGCCAGGAAACCACACTGATGTCGATGCTGCTGCCGCTGCTGCACCACGGCATGCTGATCACCGGCCTGCCCTACAGCGAACAAGCCTTGCTCGACACCCAGGGCGGCGGCACGCCATATGGCGCCAGCCACCATTCCGGGCCGGACGGCAAACGCATGCTTGATCAGCACGAAATCACCCTGTGCCGGGCACTCGGCCTGCGTCTTGCCACCACCGCCACGCTGCTGGAGAACGGCCGTGGCCAGAAAGCCTAAGGTCCTGCCGCCCCAGGCGTGGCTGGAACCACGGGTCAAGGTGGCACGCGTACTGAGCCTGGTGGCTTTTTTAGGGCTGGTGGGCTTGCTGTGCGTGAATTACCTGTTCATCGCCGACCTGCACGGTGCGCGCCCGTGGGTGATCCTGCTGATCGAGCTGGTGCCACTGCTGGTGCTGGCGCCGGGCATGCTGCTGGGTAGCGCGCGCGGGCATTCGTGGATGTGTTTTGTGGTGAACCTGTATTTCATCAAGGGCGCACTGGCGGCATATGACCCGAACCGGCAGTGGTTCGGGGTGCTGGAGATGCTGGCGAGTCTGGCGGTGTTTTGTTCCGCGCTGTTGTATGTGCGGTGGCGGCATCAGTTGAATCGGCGGTTGGCGGAAGATTTGCAGCCTGCCTGAAGACCGCTATCGCAGCGATGCGGCGACCCGACAAGCCAGCTCCCACACTTGGAATGCATTTCCCTGTGGGAGCTGGCTTGCCTGCGATCGGATCAACTCAGTCTCAATGATTCACCGTGTAGGCCAGCATCATCGACAACTGACACATCGGCCGCCCACTCTCGGCGTGCCATTGGTTAAACGCGCCCTGCACCGTCGCCAAGTCCCGCAGGCTGGTCGGCGCCTTGTCGACGATCTTCTGTGCATTCAAGGCCGCGACCACGTCATCACTCGGCACAAACGTATCCTTGCCGACCATGCGCAAAAAGCGCGGCGCCGACAGCCCGCCCAACTGGTGACCGTGCTTGCTCAAGTACTTCCACAAGCTGACGATATCGGTCACCGGCCAGTCGGCGATAAACGCGCCGAAGCTGCCTTTTTCCTGCTCGATATCCAGCATCATCTGCGCATTGCGCGGCACGCTCTTGAGCTTGCCCAGGTGACGGATGATGCGCGCGTCCTGCATAAGGCGCTCCAGATGTTCGGCGCCCATCAGCACGACTTTTTCCGGATCGAAGCCGAAGAACACCTGCTCGAACGCCGGCCATTTGGCATCCACCACACTGTGCTTCAAACCCGCGCGAAATACGCGCAGCGCCAGGGTCGACAGGTAGCGATCATCACTGATCTTGCGCAATTGCGCCGGGGTCTTGGGTACAGGCAGGTGGGCTTCCAGCTCGGCCGCTGAACCAAAGCGGTTCAGACAATATTCGTGCAGCCACTTGTAATCGCGCATGCCCTCTCCTGGCAGTTGAATTGAAAACGGCGCCCGTGAGCGCCGTCTTTCAGAGCATTGAAACGTCTTAGAGGTTCACCACATTGACGAAGCGCGAAGCGGCGGTCTCGTCAATTTTAAGGCTGGTGAAATCGAACAGGTTGCGGTCGGCCAGTTGCGACGGCTGCACATTCTGCAAGCTACGGAAGATGCTTTCGGTGCGGCCTGGGGTTTTGCGCTCCCAGTCCACCAGCATCTCCTTGACCACCTGGCGCTGCAGGTTTTCCTGGGAGCCGCACAGGTTGCACGGGATGATCGGGAATTGCTTGAAGTCGGAGTAGGCCTGGATGTCTTTCTCGTTGCAATACGCCAGCGGGCGGATCACCACGTTGCGCCCGTCATCGGCACGCAGCTTGGGCGGCATGGCCTTGAGCGAGCCGTTGAAGAACATATTGAGGAAGAAGGTCTCAACGATGTCATCACGGTGATGCCCCAGGGCCATCTTGGTCGCGCCGATCTCATCGGCAAAGGTGTAGAGCGTGCCACGGCGCAGGCGTGAGCACAGCGAGCAGGTAGTTTTGCCCTCTGGGATCAGCTCCTTGACCACCGAGTAGGTGTCTTTTTCGACAATGTGGTACTCGACGCCCAGGTCTTTCAAGTAGGCCGGCAGCACGTGTTCGGGGAAGCCCGGTTGTTTCTGGTCCATATTGACGGCGACGATCTCGAACTGGATCGGCGCGACCTTTTGCAGGTGCAGCAGCACGTCGAGCAGGGTGTAGCTGTCTTTGCCGCCGGAGAGGCAGACCATGACCTTGTCGCCGTCCTCGATCATGTTGAAATCGGCGACCGCTTCCCCGGCCAGGCGACGCAGGCGTTTTTGCAGTTTGTTCTGGTTGACCGTAAGAGTGCCCATGGCGCTTGGATCCGCTAGAGGTGTGTGACGAAAAGCGCAGCATTTTACGCAAAAATACTTCAATGGGCGACGCCGATCCAATGTGGGAGCTGGCTTGCCTGCGATGGCGGTGTGTCAGCAACTAATACATCACTGATCCACCGCTATCGCAGCGATGCGGCGACCCGACAAGCCAGCTCCCACAGTAGGACCAGTGGTCACTGACAGACCTCAGCGCGATTAGCGCCCATGTTTACAGCGCAATTTGCTCTAAAGCCCTACAGTTTTTCAGGTCATCACTTCCTATACTGCGACGTAAGGTCGCACAACTATCCAGGACCTTATGTGGCCATTTGGCCCGTGGGCGCTCCGATGGGGGGCGATGGTAATAACGACAGGAGTGACTGGCATGATCCATCACGTCGTGGGGCTGTTTACCCATCCCGACCAGGAATGGCGGGAAATTCGTGGCGATAAGGAAGAAAGTATCGGCCACATGTACCTCACTCACACTTTGATTCTCGCGGCGATCCCCGCCGTATCGGCCTTTATCGGCACCACCCGGGTCGGCTGGGTGATCGGCAGCCGCGCCCCGGTCATGTTGACCCAGGAAAGTGCGTTGTGGATGACCCTCATGTCCTACGCGGCGATGCTCGGCGGCGTGGCGGTGATGGGCGCATTCATCCATTGGATGGCCCGCACCTACGACGCCAGCCCCAGCATGGCGCGCTGCGTAGCGTTTGCCACCTACACCGCGACCCCGCTGTTTATCGGCGGGCTGGCGGCGCTCTATCCGCATATGTGGCTGGGCATGGTCGTGGGCACGGCGGCTATCTGTTACACGGTGTACTTGCTGTATGTGGGGCTGCCGACGTTTATGAACATCGACCCGGACGAGGGCTTTCTGTTTTCCAGCTCGGTTTTGGCCGTGGGCCTGGTGGTACTGGTGGCAATCATGGCGTTTACCGTGATCGTCTGGGGGCTGGGCGTAGGCCCGATCTACACCAACTAAGCTGATCAACCGCAGGCAAAGCCACCGCAAGGTGGCTTTGTGCGTCATGCATGACCATTCGGCGCCTGACAGATTCGGAAACACCTGCTTTTGCGGCATACTGGACGTCTCTGGAGATATGGTCAGCATGCCCGAGCAACTCAATACCCGCGTCGAAGATTGTTTCCTACAAGCCGAATCATTTTTTAAACGAAGCTTCAAACGCCCCCAGGTCAGCCTCAAGCTGCGGGGCCAGAAGGCCGGTGTCGCGCATTTGCACGAGAACCTGCTGCGCTTCAACCCACAGTTGTACCGCGAAAACAGCCAGCACTTCCTCAAACAGACCGTGGCCCATGAGGTGGCGCATCTGATCGCCCACCAGTTGTTTGGCGAGCGCATCCAACCCCATGGCGAGGAATGGCAGCTGATCATGCGCGGGGTTTACGAACTGCCGCCGGATCGTTGCCACACCTATGAGATCAAGCGCCGCCAAGTGACCCGGTATATCTATCGCTGCCCGTGTGCCGACAGCGATTTCCCGTTTTCGGCCCAGCGGCATGGGCTGGTGAATCAGGGGCGGCGGTATTTGTGCAGGCGGTGTCGGCACACCTTGGTATTCACCGGGGAAACTCGGGTGGAGTAAGGGCCTCATCGCAGGCCCGATCAGTCACCCAACAACCTTGGCCCGCCGCAACTCGTCTATCCGCTGAGCACTGAGCCCCAACCCAGCCAGCACTTCATCACTGTGCGCCCCCACCGCCACGCCAATATGCCGAGGCTGCGGCAACCCCTCGGAAAACTTCAGCGGGCAAGCCAGTTGCGCCTGGGTCGAGCCATCACCCCGTGGCACCTGGCTGACCAGCTCGCGCGCCTTCAACTGTGGGTGCTCCAGCGCTTCACTCAGGCTCAGCACCGGTTCGACACACGCATCCACCCCGGCGAACAACTCACACAGCTCGTCAAAGCTGCGCTTCTCAAACTCGACCTGTAACGCCAGCTTCAGGGCTTTTTGCTGCTCGGGTTTCAAGCTTTGCATGGCCAGCTCCGGCCTTCCCAACGTTTCGCACAATTGCCGCATAAACGCCGGTTCCAGGCTACCCACCGACATCCAGCGCCCATCACGCGTGCGATAGTAATCGTAGAAGCTGCCGCCGTTGAGCACATGGCTCTCCCAATCCGGTTCGACCCCACAGGCCAGGTAGCCCGCACCGGCCATGGCATTCAGGCTGAACGAGCAGTCGGTCATGCTCACATCCAGGTATTGGCCGACGCCACTGTGCTGGCGGGCAATCACGGCGGCGAGCAACCCCACCACCGCGTGCAACGAACCACCGCCGACATCCGCCAATTGCACGCCCAGCGGCAACGGCCCGCTGTCCTGGCGGCCGGTGTAACTGGCCACGCCGGCCAACGCGAGGTAGTTGATATCGTGCCCGGCGCGGTCTTTATAAGGCCCGGTTTGACCGTAGCCGGTGATCGACACATAAATCAGCCGGGGGTTGAGCGCCTTCAGCGCCTCATAACCCAGGCCCAGACGCTCCATTACCCCAGGCCGGAATTGCTCAAGGACAATGTCATAGTCCTTGACCAGCTCACGCACGATCTGCAGCGCCTCGGCCTGCTTGAGGTCCAGTGCCAGGCTGCGCTTGTTGCGATTGAGGTATGCGTGGCTCGCCGAGGTGCCCTGGTCATGGGGCGGCAGCACGCGTAACAGGTCCATACGCGTGGGCGATTCAATACGCAGCACCTCGGCACCCATGTCCGCCAGCAACAAGGACGCGAACGGGCCAGGCAGCAAGGTGGAAAAATCCAGCACTTTGAGGGACGCCAAGGGACCTGACATAAAGACTCCATTTGGGTAGCGACTGCCCACAGCCTAGGCAGCCTTGCGCCTGGCGGCAATCGTCAGAACGATCAGCGACAGTGACCGTTTTGATCACGGCGGGCTTTTTCGCGGCGGCGGCTTTATCATTGGCTCAGGTTTGCTTGCAGAGTGTTCCATGAAGTTTGCGATTGCAGTATTTTCCGCCGCCCATGCGCCCTCCTCGCGCCGCGCCTTGCTGTTCGCCCAGGCAGCGCTTGCCGGTGGGCATGAGATTGTGCGGCTGTTTTTTTATCAGGACGGCGTGTACAGCGCTGCCAATAACATCGTTGCGCCCCAGGATGAGCAGGACATTGCCCGCAAGTGGCGTGAGTTTGTCAGCCTGCATCAGCTCGACGGCGTGGTGTGCATCGCCGCCGCCTTGCGCCGTGGCGTACTCAATACTGAGGAAGCCACGCGTTATCAACGCAGCGCGGTGAACCTCGACGCGCCGTGGGCGTTGTCGGGCCTGGGGCAGTTGCATGACGCCATCCAGGCTGCCGACCGCCTGATCTGTTTTGGAGGGCCGTGAGATGGCCAAGTCTTTATTGGTGATCAGCCGCCAGGCACCGTGGTCCGGGCCAAGTGCGCGCGAGGCGCTGGATGTCGTATTGGCCGGTGGCGCTTTTGACCTGCCGATCGGCCTGCTGTTTATGGACGATGGCGTGTTCCAGCTGGCAACCCATCAGGATGCCAAGGCCGTGCAGCAAAAAGACCTCAGCGCCAACCTGCAGGCGTTGGGCCTGTTCGGCATTGATGAGGTGTTTGCTTGCAGCCACAGCCTTGCCGAACGCAGCCTCGCAACACCTGCCAGCGCGCAGGCGCTGGACAGCGCCGCGATCGCCGAATTGATTGACCGTTATGACCAGGTGATGACCCTCTGATGTCGACTTTGCATGTGGTATCTCACTCCCCGTTTACCGATAGCCGCCTGGCCAGTTGCCTGCGCGTGTGCGGCGCCGAGGACGCTATCCTGCTGTGTGGCGATGGCGCCTACGGCCTGCACAACGCAGCCCTGCAAACCCGGGGCGTGAAGGTCTTTGTCCTGGCCGAAGACATGCAGGCACGCAACCTGCCCCTGCCGGACTGGGCCGACAGCGTCGATTACCCAGGTTTTGTGCAGCTGTCGATCGACTACAGCAAGGTCAACACCTGGCTATGAACACCCTGACCGTAGGCGAACGCACGCTGGAACTGGACAAGGACGGCTACCTCGTCGACCTGGATGACTGGTCCATCGACGTGGCCAATGCCCTGGCCGCCGCTGAATCCCTGGAATTGACCGCCGAACATTGGGAAATCCTCGAACTGCTGCGCGGGTTTTACGCAGAATTTCAGCTGTCCCCGGCCACACGCCCGTTGATCAAGTACACCGCTTTAAAGCTCGGCACGGACAAGGGCAACAGCCTGCACCTCAACAAACTCTTCAATGGCACCCCCGCCAAACTTGCCGCCAAGCTGGCGGGCCTGCCCAGGCCGACGAATTGCTTATGACCGACTTTGCCCCGCTGACCCTTGAACCCCCCGCCGAGCACCCGTTTGCGCAGTTCGTGCGCATCCTGGGCAAAGGCAAGCGCGGCGCGCGCAACCTCACCCGTGAGGAAGCCCGCGAAGCCATGGGCATGTTGCTCGACGAAAAAGTCGAAGACACCCAGCTCGGCGCCTTCCTGATGCTGCTGCGCCATAAGGAAGAAAGCCCGGAAGAGCTCGCCGGTTTCACCGAAGCCGTGCGCGAGCGCCTGAATGCGCCAGCGCTGAATGTGGATGTCGATTGGCCGACCTACGCCGGTAAAAAACGTCATCTGCCGTGGTATCTGTTGGCGGCCAAGTGCCTGGCGCAAAACGGGGTGCGCATTCTGATGCACGGCGGTGGTGCCCATACGGCGGGCCGCTTGTACACCGAGCAATTGTTGCAAGGCCTGCAAATCCCGCTGTGTCGCAATTGGCAACAGGTCGAGACGGCGTTCGAGCAAGGCAACCTGGCGTTTATCCCGCTGGGTGACTGGGCGCCACAACTGCAACGCATGATCGATTTGCGTAACACCTTGGGCCTGCGCTCACCGATTCACTCCCTGGCGCGCCTGCTCAACCCGCTGAATGCACGTTGCGGCCTGCAAAGCATTTTCCACCCCGGTTACCAGGGCGTACACCGCGATGCCAGCGGCCTGCTGGGCGATAATGTGATTGTGGTGAAGGGAGATGGCGGCGAAGTCGAGATCAACCCGGACACCCTCAGCCATTTGTATGGCACCACCGGTGGCCAGAGCTGGGACGAAGAGTGGCCCGCCCTCTCCGCCCAGCGGCACGTCAAACCGGCCAGCCTGGAACCCGAGCATTTAAAAGCCTTGTGGCGCGGTGATGTCGAGGACAGTTACCCGCAACTCGCGCTGATCGCAACCATGGCCCTGGCCCTGCGCGGCCTCGGCCACGCTCGGGAACAGGCGTTCGAATTGGCCCAGCAATACTGGGATGCGCGGGACAAATCGATTTAATCGATGATTCCCGCCCGGTCTTTGCGCTTTTAGTTCGAACTCATCCCTTTAGACTGGGCTCCAACGCTTATTAGCCAAGGAGCCAGTCATGGGTTTGCTGATCGAAGGACACTGGAAAGACCAGTGGTACGAAAGTAGCGCAGACGGCGCGTTCCAGCGCGAGCAAGCGCAACGGCGCAATTGGGTGACCGCCGATGGCGAGCCCGGCCCCAGCGGCGACGGTGGTTTCAAAGCCGAGGCTGATCGCTATCACCTGTATGTTTCACTGGCCTGCCCGTGGGCCCATCGCACGCTGATCCTGCGCAAACTCAAGGGTTTGGAAAGCTTGATCGACGTGTCTGTGGTCAGTTGGCTGATGCTGGAAAATGGCTGGACCTTCGACAAGGCTCACGGCTCGACGGGCGATAAGCTCGACGGCTTCGACTTCATGCACCAGCGCTACACCGCAGACACCGCCGATTACACCGGGCGTGTCACCGTGCCAGTGCTGTGGGACAAGAAGCTCAAGCGCATCGTCAGCAATGAATCAGCGGAGATCATCCGCATGTTCAACAGCGCGTTTAACGGGCTGACCGGCAATACTCTGGATTTCTACCCCGAAGCCCTGCGTTCGACGATCGATACGTTGAACGAGCGCATCTACCCCGCGGTGAACAATGGCGTGTACCGCGCAGGGTTTGCCACCTCGCAGCAGGCGTATGAAAGCGCATTTGATGATGTGTTTACCGAGCTGGACTGCCTGGAACAGCACTTGGCTGAGCAGCGCTACCTGGCCGGTGAATACCTGACCGAGGCCGATGTGCGGCTGTTCACCACGCTGATTCGCTTTGATGCGGTGTATTACAGCCACTTCAAATGCAACCTGCACCGGATTGCCGACTATCCGAATTTGTCGAACTGGCTAAGGGAGCTGTATCAGTGGCCGGGCGTGGCCGAGACGGTGGATTTTGCGCATATCAAGGGGCATTACTATGCGAGCCATCGGACGATCAACCCCACCGGGATTGTGCCGAAGGGGCCATTGCAGAGGTTTGATGCCGAGCATGATCGGGCGCGGTTGAGCGGTAAAGGTGTCTGGAACTGAAAACACCTTGTGGCGAGGGAGCTTGCTCCCGTTGGGCTGCGCAGCGGCCCCAATAAAAACACCGCGTTCTGCCAGGCAAAACGCGGTGTTTGGTTTTAGGGCCGCTTCGCAGCCCAACGGGAGCAAGCTCCCTCGCCACATTAAGATCACTCACCACAGCGGCGATGTCAGACCTGGGATTGCGCGCCTTCAAACCACTTGAGTTTCTCGCGCAACACCACCACCTCACCGACGATCACCAGTGTCGGCGCATGCACTTCATGCTCCGCCACCATGCGCGGCAAATCCGCCAGGGTGCCGGTAAACACGCGCTGGTTGGACGTGGTGCCCTGCTGGATCAACGCCGCCGGGGTATCTGCCGCGCGCCCGTGCTTGATCAGTTGCTCACAGATGATCGGCAAGCCGATCAGGCCCATGTAGAACACCAACGTTTGCGACGGCCCCACCAGGTCATGCCAGGGCAGGTCCGAGGTCCCGTTCTTTAAATGCCCGGTGATAAAGCGCACCGACTGCGCATAGTCACGGTGCGTCAGCGGAATCCCCGCATACGCCGCGCAACCGCTGGCTGCCGTGATCCCCGGCACCACCTGGAACGGGATGCCATGGGCCGCCAGTTCTTCGATCTCTTCGCCGCCACGGCCGAAGATGAACGGATCGCCACCTTTGAGTCGCAGCACACGCTTGCCCTGCTTGGCCAGGTCCACCAGTTGCTGGTTGATCTGGTCCTGCGGCACGGCATGGTCGGCGCGACGCTTGCCGACGTAGATACGCTCGGCGTCACGTCGGCACAGCTCAAGAATCGCCGGCGCTACCAGGCGGTCATACAGCACCACGTCGGCTTGCTGCATCAGGCGCAAGGCGCGGAAGGTCAGCAGGTCCGGATCACCTGGGCCTGCACCGACCAAATAGACTTCACCCGGCGCGTACGGCGGCGCGCCGTTGACCTTTTCGATCAACAGACGCTCAGCTTCATCGCCCTGCCCGGCCAATTGACGGTCGGCGATCGGGCCTTGGAAAACCTCCTCCCAAAAGGCCCGACGCTGCTGCACATCCGGGTACAAACCTTTGACCTGGGCGCGAAAACGCGCCGCCAAACCGGCCAACTGGCCATAAGTCGACGGAATCCAGGTTTCCAGCTTGGCGCGGATCAAGCGCGCCAGCACCGGCGCATCGCCGCCGCTGGACACCGCAATCACCAAGGGTGAACGGTCGACAATCGCCGGGAAGATCACGCTGCACAGGGCTGGCGCGTCCACCACATTGACCGGTACGCACCGGCGCTTGGCATCGCTGGACACTTGCGCGTTCAGCGGCTCGTCGTCCGTGGCCGCGATAATCAGCACGCAGCCGTCAAGGTCTGCCTCCTGATAACCGCGCAGAATCAGGTCCCCGCCACTGCCCAGCACCAGTTCTCGCAACTGGTCTTCGATCTGGGGAGCAACCACCCGCAGCAACGCACCGGCGTCGGCCAGCAGCCGGGATTTGCGCAAGGCAATCTCCCCGCCACCGACGACCAACACACGACTGCCGCGCAGGTTATGAAACAGCGGCAGAAATTCCATTTAGCCGATGACCTCAACGCCGCCCATGTACGGCTTGAGCACTTCCGGCACGCGGATGGAACCGTCGGCCTGCTGGTAGTTTTCCAGCACGGCCACCAGGGTACGGCCTACGGCCAGGCCCGAACCGTTGAGGGTGTGTACCAGTTCCGGCTTGCCGGTTTCCGGGTTGCGGAAACGCGCCTGCATGCGACGGGCCTGGAAATCACCGCAGTTGGAGCACGACGAAATTTCGCGGTACTTGTCCTGGCTCGGCACCCACACTTCGAGGTCGTAGGTTTTTACAGCGCTGAAACCCATGTCGCCGGTGCACAGCGCCAGTACGCGGTAAGGCAGCTCCAGCAGTTGCAGGACGCGCTCGGCGTTGGCGGTCAGGCCTTCCAGGGCTTCCATGGAGGTCGACGGTTCAACAACCTGCACCATTTCAACTTTGTCGAACTGGTGCTGGCGGATCATGCCGCGCGTGTCACGCCCCGAAGCGCCGGCTTCGCTACGGAAGCACGGGCTGTGGGCCACGAACTTGATCGGCAGCTGCTTGGCGTCGAGGATTTCGCCGGCGACGATGTTGGTCAGCGACACTTCGGCGGTCGGGATCAGGTACAGGTCGGCTTCGCCGTCGCGGCTGATCTTGAACAGATCCTCCTCGAACTTAGGCAATTGGCTGGTGCCCATCAGCGCCGGCGCCTGCACCAGATACGGCGTGTAGGCTTCTTCGTAGCCGTGTTCAGCGGTGTGCAGGTTGATCATGAACTGCGCCAGGGCACGGTGCATGCGAGCGATCGGGCCGCGCAGCAGAGCAAAGCGTGCGCCGGACATTTTGGCGGCGGTTTCGAAATCCAGGCCGCCGGTCAGTTCGCCCAACGCAACGTGATCCTTGATCTCGAAATCAAAGGCTTTTGGCGTGCCCCAACGGCGCACTTCGACGTTGCCGTCTTCGTCTTCACCAATGGGCACGGATTCGTGCGGAATATTCGGGATGCCCAGCAGGATCGAATCCAGCTCGGTCTGAATGCCTTCCAGCTCGACTTTGCCGTCGGACAGCTCGGTGCCCATGCGCTCGACGTCCGCCATCAACGGCGCGATGTCTTCGCCACGCTGCTTGGCCTGACCGATGGATTTGGAACGCGCATTACGCTCAGCCTGCAGTGCTTCGGTGCGGGTCTGGACGGTCTTGCGCTGTTCTTCCAGCGCTTCGATGCGCGCAACATCCAAGGCAAAGCCACGGGATGCCAGGCGGTCCGCTACGTCCTGAAGGTTGCTACGTAACAGTTTGGAATCGAGCATGTCGGTCTCTCGTTTATCAAAGTTTGGTCAAGGACAGGCCAGCCCAGGTGGCGAGCAGCCCGCCGAACACGCTGATGCCCAGGTAACCGAAAGCTACCAAAGCTTGCCCGCTTTCCAGCAGGCGCACCGTATCCAGTGAAAAGGATGAAAAGGTCGTAAGACCGCCTACAAAACCGACAATCAAGCCGGCGCGAACCTCAATCGGCACTTCGGGGCGCAACAGGAACCAGCCGTACAACAGGCCGATAATCAGGCAACCCACCAGGTTGACCGCCAGAGTGGCCGCATAAAAATGCTTCGGCCAATTGGCGCTGACCCAAGTGCCAGTGGCGAAACGCAATAATGTACCAGCGATGCCCGCGGCGGACACGGCAAGAATGGTCTTGAGCACTACTTTCTCCGCTGTTTTGGGCTGAGACGGTCGAGTTGGGCCAGGTGATTGAGCTTTTCACCGATTTTCAGCTCCAGGCCACGCGGCACCGGCTGATACAGCGGCAAGGGCTCAAGCTCATCGGGGAAGTAGTCTTCGCCGGCCGCGTAGGCGTCCGGCTCATCGTGGGCATAGCGGTATTCGTCGCCATAACCCAACTGTTTCATAAGCTTGGTCGGCGCATTGCGCAGGTGCATCGGCACCTCAAGAGAGCCGTATTCGGCAGCGGCGCGCAGGGCGGATTTGAAGCCCATGTACACCGCGTTGCTTTTTGGCGCGCAGGCCAGATAGGTGATGGCCTGGGCCACGGCCAACTCGCCTTCCGGGCTACCCAGGCGCTCCTGCACATCCCAGGCGGCCAGGCACAGGCTCAAGGCGCGCGGGTCGGCGTTGCCGATGTCTTCGCTGGCCATGCGTACCACGCGGCGCGCCAGGTACAGCGGGTCGCAGCCGCCGTCGATCATGCGTGCAAACCAGTACAACGCGCCGTCGGGGTTGGAGCCGCGCACAGACTTGTGCAGTGCCGAGATCTGATCGTAAAAGGCTTCGCCGCCCTTGTCGAAACGGCGGCGCGTGTCGCCGAGCAGGCTTTGCAACAGGTCGACGCCAATCTCGTGGCCGTCTTCGGCCAAATCCGAGGCATTCTCCAGCAGGTTCAGAAAGCGGCGACCATCGCCATCGGCGGCGGCCAGCAGAATTTTGAAGCCTTCTTCGCTGACGCTCAGCTGGCGCTTGCCCAAGCCCTTGTCTTCGCTCAGAGCCCGATGCAGCAGCTTTTGCATCGCCGCTTCGTCCAGGCTCTTGAGCACATAGACACGCGCTCGCGAGAGCAAGGCATTGTTGAGTTCAAACGAAGGGTTTTCGGTGGTAGCGCCAATAAAGATTAACGTACCGTCTTCGACATACGGCAAAAACGCGTCTTGCTGCGACTTGTTGAAACGATGCACTTCGTCGACAAACAGGATGGTGCGCTTGCCGTATTGCCCAGCCTGTTGCTTGGCAACTTCTACCGCCTGGCGAATCTCTTTGACCCCGGCCAGTACCGCCGAAACCGTTTCGAAATGTGCATCCGAGACTTTTGCCAGCAGCCGCGCCAGGGTGGTTTTACCCACGCCCGGCGGCCCCCAGAAAATCATCGAGTGCAGCGCACCCTGCTCCAGGGCTTCACGCAAAGGCTTGCCGCGAGCGAGCAGGTGTTCCTGCCCGACGTACTCATCCAGGTTGGTCGAGCGCAAACGCGCCGCCAAAGGCTGAGCAATCGGGTCACTTCGAAACAAATCCATGGGCAGCGTTTGAAACCTCTAGACAGGTTATTCCTGGATCACGTCGGCACCCTTGGGGATGACGAACTTGAACTTGGATGCGTCCACTGGCTGGTTAGCCTTGACGCCGGAGAACAGGATATCGGTCCGCTGGCCCACGCTGTCGATCAGGCGCATGTTGTTGATCACGCCATTGCCGAACGACAGGTTCAGGCTGTCAAACAGCGTGTCCTTGGATTTAGGCTTGAGGGTGAACTCGATCACGTTGCTGGTTTGCTTGGAGGTGATATCGAAGCTGTCGTTGATCTTTGATACATCGCCCGACAGCAGCAGCGCCGGCGTCTGGTTCAAACGAGGGTCGAGCTTCTTGATGGTCGCCTGCTCCAGGTCCGGGTCCCACAGGGTGACCTTCTGGCCATCGGAAACAATCGTCTGCTCGGCCTTGCCTTCGGTGTGCCAGTAGAACAGACCAGGACGCTGTACGGCCATTTCGCCTTCGGTTTGCTGCAACTGGGTGCCGCCGGCATCCAGGGTCAACTGGGAGAAGCGTGCGGTCAGGGTCTTGGACTTGTCCAGCAGGTTAGTCAGGCTGGCCACCGAGGCCGGATCAGCGTGGGCCGAAACAGCAGTCAGGGCCAGTGCCGGCAACAACAGCATGCGGATAAAGCGCATGGGAATCCTCATTGAGTCGTCAGGGCGTGCTGCGTGTTGTCACGCAGCACGGAATCAGTCGCGCATCTGCCCGGGAGCGATGACTTCACGCGAACCGTTGGTGTTCATGGCGGTTACGACGCCAGCGTTTTCCATGGATTCGATCATGCGGGCGGCGCGGTTGTAACCGATTTTGAGCTTGCGCTGCACCGCAGAGATCGAAGCGCGACGGCTTTCGAGTACGAATGCCACGGCTTCGTCGTAGAGCGCGTCGGTTTCGGCATCGTCATCACCGCTGCTACCGCCGTCGAAGCCGCTGCCGGCCTCTTCGACGCCTGCGAGGATGTCGTCGTTGTATTCCGGCGCGCCGCGCAGCTTCCAGGCTTCCACCACGCGGTGAACTTCATCATCGGAGACGAAGGCGCCGTGAACCCGGATTGGCAGGCTGGTGCCCGGAGGCATATAGAGCATGTCACCGTGACCCAGCAGTTGTTCGGCGCCGCCCTGGTCGATGATAGTGCGCGAGTCGATCTTGCTGGAAACCTGGAACGCCATCCGCGTTGGAATGTTGGCCTTGATCAAGCCGGTGATCACATCCACCGACGGCCGCTGGGTGGCGAGGATCAAGTGAATACCGGCCGCACGGGCCTTTTGGGCGATACGCGCGATCAGTTCTTCCACCTTCTTGCCGACGATCATCATCATGTCGGCAAATTCATCGACCACCACCACGATGGTCGGCAGCTTGGTCAGCAGCGGCGCTTCGTCGTGAATGCTTTCGCGCTTGTACAGTGGGTCGGTCAGCGGTGTACCGGCGTCCTGGGCTTCCTTGACCTTGGCATTGAAGCCCGACAGGTTACGCACGCCCATCTTCGCCATCAGCTTGTAGCGACGCTCCATCTCGGCGACGCTCCAGCGCAAGGCGTTGGCGGCGTCCTTCATATCGGTCACCACCGGGCACAGCAGGTGCGGGATGCCTTCGTAGATCGACAATTCGAGCATCTTCGGGTCGATCATGATCAGCTTGGCGTCATCCGGGCCGGACTTGAACAGGATCGACAGAATCATCGCGTTCACGCCCACCGACTTACCGGAACCGGTGGTACCGGCCACCAGCAAGTGCGGCATTTTCGCCAGGTCGGTGATCACCGGCTTACCGCCGATGTCGTGGCCGAGGGCCAAGGTGACCGGTGACTTGAAGTTGTCGTATTCCGGCGTCGACAGCACCTCGGAGAACCGCACGATCTGACGGTCTTCGTTGGGAATCTCGATGCCGACGGTGGTCTTGCCGGGGATCACTTCCACCACACGCACACTGGTCACGGCCAGGGAACGGGCCAGGTCTTTGGCCAGGTTGGAGATACGGCTGACCTTGACGCCGGCTGCCGGCTGGATTTCGTAACGGGTAATCACCGGGCCTGGGTGGATCGAATCCACCGAGACTTCGACGCCGAATTCCTTGAGCTTGATTTCCAGCAGGTGGCCGACGGCCGCCAGGGATTCCGGAGAATAATTGAGTTGTTTCTTTTCGGCCGGGTCGAGAATCGAGATCGGCGGCAAGGTGCCCTCTACGGCGCTATCGACGAACAACGGCGCCTGCTTCTCTTTCTGCACACGATGGCTCGGCTCCGGCGCTTTGGGCGGTGCCGGGGCAATCACCGGCGGCACCTGCTTCTCGCGGTCCGACATGTGCTTGCTCAGGGCTTGCTCGCGCTCGATAAGGCGTTCCTTGACCTTGGCTTGCTCGCGGCGGTCCGGCGTACTCGGGGCCACCACTTCGTTAACGCGGGTGTCCACCTCACGCAGTTGCGCGACCATGCGTTTGCGATCGACCCGGGCCGACCACCAGCGGTTGGCGGCGCCCTGGAACAATTCGAGCAGGTCCAGGGTGATCTTGCCGGTCACGTCCATCACCTTGAACCACGACAGGTCGGTGAACACAGTGAGGCCGAACAGGAACAGCGCGATAAACATCAAGGTGCTGCCCTGGATATTCAGGGTCTTGCGCGCCAGGTCGCCGAGGCTTTCGCCCAACGCCCCGCCCGCGCCCGCCGGCAAGCCGGTAGGTGCATGAAAATGAATGTGCGCCAGCGCCGCGCCGGACAACACCAGGAACACCAGGCCGATCAGGCGCCAGGAGAACAGCCAGCCGCTCCACTGCCACGGTTCGTGACGCTGGCGGAAGATCTGCCAGGTCTTGATCGCCAGCAATAACGGGAAGATATACGCGAAGTAGCCCAGCACCATAAACAGGATATCGGCGCTGTAGGAACCGGCGGGGCCGCCGAAGTTCTGCACGTCTTCGATCTTGCTGTTGTGGCTCCAGCCCGGATCGTCCTTGCCATAGGTAAGCAAGGCCATCATCAGGAACAGGCACAGGGCGCCGATAGCGATCAGCGCGCCTTCCTTGAGTCGATAATGCAGGTGCTGGCGCCAGGCCGGCACGACTGCTGCTTTAGGTGTTGCGGCGGATTTCTTCAAAACGGGTCTATTCCTGCGCCTTTAGCGCGTCCATCTGTTGAATGACTGCACACTGCTCAATCCGAGCAGCTGAAAAATGAACGAATGTCGCTGAAACTACTTTTAACATTGGGTGATGAACAGGTGAAAGGGCGAAAACGCCACAATGCCCGCATTGTACGGGTTTGCGTCGACGATGCCACGTACTTGCCCTCACCCGGTGGCCTGCACAGATGATGTGTCATAGCCTGTTCAATTTGAGCACGCATTGTCTTTGCTGACAAAGGCTTATGCGCTGTTTTTATCAAAGCAGGCAAGCTTGGCAATTGGCCTGCATGGCCCAGACCCGATTACGACCGCGCCCAAAGGGTAGAGTTGCAGAAACACCTATTAACGCTATTGCGCGCGGATGCCCGATTCGGGCTGGCCCCACAGCGCCATGTCGACAATAATCATCCCACATGCGGCAGGCGTCATACCTGCCACTCCCCTCCCCTACCGTAAGCCTGGATACCATGCTGACCTGGTTGCAACGCGATTCCCTGACTTTCCCGCCGCTGGCCAAAGCCATGCGTGAACCCAATGGCTTGCTGGCCGCCGGTGGCGACCTGTCGGCCGAGCGACTGATCCAGGCCTACCGCCATGGCTGTTTCCCGTGGTTCTCCGACGGCCAGCCGATCCTCTGGTGGTCTCCAGACCCGCGCACGGTGATATTCCCCGACGAGCTGCACGTGTCACGCAGCCTCGGCAAACTGTTGCGTCAGCAGCGCTACAGCGTGACCTTTGATCAGGACTTCGCCGCCGTCATCCAGGCCTGCGCCGCGCCCCGCGCTTATGCAGACGGCACCTGGATCACCGAAGGTATCCAAAGCGCCTACCTGGAGCTGCACCGGCGCGGCTACGCGCATTCCGTCGAAGTATGGGATGAAGGCAAGCTGGTCGGCGGCCTGTATGGCCTGGCAATGGGCCAGTTATTTTTTGGCGAATCGATGTTCAGCCGCGCCGACAATGCCTCCAAGTTCGGCTTTGCCACGCTGACCCGCCAGTTGCAGGCCTGGGGTTTTGTACTGATCGACTGCCAGATGCCCAATGATCACCTGCACAGCCTCGGCGCCCGCGCCATACCGCGCAGTGAATTTGCCGGCTTCCTGCGTAACCATTTAGACCAGCCCAGCTCTGGCCCGTGGGTTTCCTAGGCGACTTCCTCGTACCTGGCTTACACTTATTTCAAAGCTTATCCCGAGGGTTGATCATGACCGAGCTGGCACGCTTGAAGTTCTATGCCACTCAAGCTCACTCTTGCAGCTATCTGCCTGACGAGCAGGCCACCACACTGTTCCTCGACCCCAGCCAGCCGATGGACGTGCATGTGTATGCCGACCTCTCAGAGATGGGTTTTCGGCGCAGCGGCGATCATCTGTACCGGCCCCATTGCCAGAACTGCAATGCGTGCGTGCCTGCACGCATCCCGGTTGCGCAGTTTTTGCCGGACCGCAACCAGAAACGCATCCTCAAACGTAACGCCGACCTGACGGTCACGGCCACCAAGCCGCAGTACAGCGAAGAATATTTCGATCTTTACCAACGCTACATCGAACAACGCCATGCGGACGGCGATATGTTCCCGCCCAGCCGCGATCAGTTTTCGACCTTCCTGGTGCGCGACCTGCCCTTCTCGCGCTTCTATGAGTTCCGCCTGGACGGCCGCCTGTTGGCGGTGGCCGTGACCGACCTGCTGCCCAACGGCCTGTCGGCGGTCTACACCTTCTACGAGCCGGCCGAAGAACGCCGCAGCCTTGGGCGCTTTGCGATTTTGTGGCAAATCGGTGAAGCCGCGCGCCTGGAACTGGAGGCGGTGTACCTCGGATACTGGATCAAGAACTGCAAAAAGATGAACTACAAGACCCAATATCGGCCCATTGAGCTACTGATTAATCAAAGATGGGTAACGCTTAACTAGAACCCCTTGGCTTAAACACCCTTTTTCGGGCACAATGCACGCCGCTTTTGCCTGGCGCAGTTGCACCGGGCCATTCACTGGATACCGAGGGCTTTACTGCATGTCGAAAGAAGACAGCTTCGAAATGGAAGGCACTGTCGTCGACACCCTGCCCAACACCATGTTTCGTGTGGAGTTGGAAAATGGGCACGTCGTAACCGCGCATATCTCCGGCAAGATGCGCAAGAACTACATTCGTATTCTTACCGGTGACAAAGTGCGCGTCGAGCTGACGCCCTATGACTTGAGCAAAGGGCGCATCACTTACCGCGCTCGTTAAGCAAGTCAATACAAAACGCCCGGTTATACCGGGCGTTTTTGTGTGTGCGCAATTTTGTTCAACACCACAAATCCCTGTGGGAGCTGGCTTGCCTGCGATGGCGGTCTATCAGGAAAATATTCTTCAGCTGACCCACCGCTATCGCAGGCAAGCCAGCCCCCACAGTAGATCTCCAACGTATTCAAGACAGCAAAAAGGCGCCCTTGGGCGCCTTTTTACTGTGTTGCGATCAGCTATCAGGCCATTTCGGCGGTGGTTTCGAACTCGAAGGTCAGCTCGCCATCCTTCAGGTCGATGTGCACCACGCCACCATGGTCGGAAAGCTCGCCAAACAGGATCTCTTCGGCCAGTGGCCGCTTGATCTTGTCCTGGATCAGACGCGCCATTGGACGAGCGCCCATTGCCGAGTCGTAGCCACCCTGGGCCAGCCAGTTGCGCGCCGCGTCCGTTACGTCAAGCTGCACGCGCTTGTCTTCCAACTGCGCTTGAAGCTCGGTAAGGAACTTGTCCACCACGCTTTTGATGACCTCATGGCTGAGGCGACCAAACTGGATAATGGTGTCCAGACGGTTGCGGAACTCCGGCGTGAAGCTCTTCTTGATCACTTCCATCGCATCGGACGAGTGATCCTGATGCGTAAAGCCAATAGAGGCTCGCGCAGCAGTCTCGGCACCGGCGTTGGTGGTCATGATCACGATGACGTTGCGGAAGTCCGCCTTGCGCCCGTTGTTGTCGGTCAGGGTACCGTGGTCCATGACCTGCAGCAGCAGGTTGAAGACTTCCGGGTGAGCCTTCTCGATTTCATCGAGCAACAACACGCAGTGTGGCTGCTTGGTGATGGCTTCGGTCAGCAGGCCGCCCTGGTCGAACCCGACATAGCCCGGAGGCGCGCCGATCAGGCGCGACACGGTGTGGCGCTCCATGTATTCGGACATGTCGAAACGCACCAGCTCAATACCCATGGCCTTGGCCAATTGCCGCGCCGCTTCGGTCTTGCCGACGCCGGTCGGGCCTGCGAACAGGAACGATCCGACCGGTTTGTCCGGCGACTTGAGGCCTGCACGCGAGAGCTTGATTGCGGTGGACAGCGCGTCGATAGCGGCATCCTGGCCGAACACCGTGAGCTTGAGGTCGCGCTCCAGGTTACGCAGCAGTTCCTTGTCGGAACTGTTGACGTGCTTGGGTGGAATACGTGCGATCTTGGCCACGATGTCCTCGACTTGAGGCACGTCGATGCGCTTCACACGCTTCTCGACCGGCTGCAGGCGCTGGTAGGCACCCGCCTCGTCGATCACGTCGATGGCCTTGTCCGGCATATGCCGGTCATTGATGTAGCGCGACGCCAGCTCAGCAGCAGCGCGCAGGGCTTCATCGGTGTACTCGATGCCGTGATGCGCCTCGAAGCGTCCCTTGAGGCCGCGCAGGATGCCGATGGTGTCTTCAACCGAAGGCTCGGACACGTCGACCTTCTGGAAGCGACGCGCCAGGGCACGGTCTTTTTCGAAGATGCCGCGAAACTCCTGGAACGTGGTCGAACCAATGCAACGGATATCACCCGACGACAGCAGCGGCTTGAGCAGGTTGGAGGCGTCCATCACCCCACCGGACGCCGCGCCGGCGCCAATGATGGTGTGGATTTCATCGATAAACAGAATCGCTTGCGGGCGTTTTTTCAGCTCGCCGAGCAGCGCCTTGAAGCGCTTCTCGAAATCGCCACGGTACTTGGTCCCGGCGAGCAATGCGCCAAGATCAAGGGAGTAGACGACGCTGTTGGCCAGCAGATCAGGCACCTGGTTATCAACGATGCGCTTGGCCAGGCCTTCGGCAATTGCGGTTTTACCCACGCCGGCCTCACCCACCAGCAACGGATTGTTCTTGCGACGACGCGCGAGGATCTGCGCTACACGCTCAACCTCAAGCTCACGCCCCACCAGCGGATCAATCCGCCCCTGGCGCGCCAGTTCGTTAAGGTTGCTGGCATAGGCATCCAGTGGATTGCCCGAAGAAGAAGACTCACCGCCCTCGTCGTCCTGCATATCCTGCTCACCCTCGGAATGATCGCCGTGCCCTGGCACTTTGGAGATACCGTGGGCGATGTAGTTGACGACATCAATACGGGCAACGCTCTGCTGCTTGAGCAGGAACACTGCCTGGCTTTCCTGTTCGCTGAAAATCGCCACAAGCACATTGGCGCCCGTGACCTCACGCTTACCGGAGCTCTGTACATGGAAGACAGCACGCTGCAATACCCGCTGGAAGCCCAGGGTTGGCTGGGTCTCACGGTCCTCGTCATGCACGGGGATCAGTGGCGTGGTGGAGTCGATGAACTCCTGCAGGTCATGCTTGAGTTTGTCGAGGTTGGCGCCGCACGCACGCAGAACGGTGGCGGCAGCTTCGTTATCCAAAAGTGCCAGCAGCAGGTGCTCGACGGTCATGAATTCATGACGCTTCGAACGAGCCTCCTTGAAGGCAAGATTGAGGGTGACTTCGAGCTCGCGGTTTAACATAGCTTCACCTCATACCCAAGTGGTCGGCGTTAACCGTCCTTCTCGATTTCACAGAGTAGCGGATGCTGGCTTTCCCTGGCGTACTGGTTGACCTGCATGGCCTTTGTCTCGGCGATGTCACGGGTAAACACTCCACATACTGCCCGTCCTTCTGTGTGAACGGCCAGCATTACCTTGGTCGCCAGCTCGCGGTTCAGGTTAAAAAACACCTCGAGCACTTCGACGACGAAATCCATCGGTGTGTAGTCATCATTAAACAAAACCACCTTGTACATCGGCGGCGCCTGAAGAGCAGGCTTCGCCTCCTGGACAGCAATGCCTGCAGAACCGTCGTCATCGTGTTCCTGATCCGGGCGATCCTGATTGAATGTTAGTCGAATCTGGCTGTTTGCATGCATGGAAAGAAAGGTTCGTCAGTGGTTCAAATACAGTGGTGGGGGCGACCTGTCAGATTTTCAACTACTGACCGGTTGGTCGCCTTGACTATCGGCGAAACGGTGTTACAACCAATAGAACCCACAGTGGGTAAAAAAGGTCCGCGCAGTCAACCTTATTTATTCGGGTTAGGACGGATAAACTGGATGATACTCCAGTGATGGAGTCTGGTGCAGAGGGATATGGTTATGTCTGGCGTCAAGGTCAGTGGCAAGGTCAAATGGTTTAACAACGCCAAGGGATATGGGTTCATCAACGCAGATGGAAAATCCGGAGAAGACCTCTTCGCGCATTATTCAGCGATTACCATGGATGGGTACAAGACCCTAAAAGCGGGCCAGCCTGTGGAGTTTTTAATCATTCAAGGGCCGAAAGGGCTGCACGCCGTCGAAATTTGTGCAGCCTGCGCAGTTACATCGGGAACAATCCACGACGAAACGCACGAAACAAAGCCCAGGACAAGTCAGGCCACCCCATCAAAAAAGAAACAAACGGCCTGATAACGCCTTAAGCAATACGGCACAAAAAAGCCGGCCATTCTGAGTCATCAGAATGGCCGGCTTTTTTACAGCAGCGCTTTACATATGCGCAATCAACGCATCACCAAACCCTGACGACGACACCAGCTTCGCGCCGTCCATCAAACGCTCAAAGTCATAGGTCACGGTCTTCGCCGAAATCGCGCCATTGGTGCCTTTGATGATCAAATCCGCCGCCTCAGTCCAGCCCATATGCCGCAGCATCATTTCCGCCGACAAGATCAGCGAACCCGGGTTGACCTGATCCTTGCCGGCATATTTAGGCGCAGTACCGTGGGTGGCCTCGAACATTGCCACGGTGTCGGAGAGATTGGCCCCCGGCGCAATACCAATACCACCCACTTCCGCCGCCAGCGCGTCAGACAGGTAGTCACCGTTGAGGTTAAGCGTGGCGATCACATCATATTCCGCCGGGCGCAGTAGAATCTGCTGGAGCATGGCATCGGCAATCGCGTCCTTGACCACCACATTCTTGCCGGTCTTCGGGTTTTTGAACTGCATCCACGGGCCGCCGTCGAGCAGGGTCGCGCCAAATTCTTTTTCGGCAATACCGTAGGCCCACTCTTTGAAGGCACCCTCGGTGAACTTCATGATGTTGCCTTTGTGCACAATGGTCAGCGAATCACGATCATTATCCACTACATATTGCAGGGCTTTGCGCGCCAGGCGCTCGGTGCCTTCCTTGGAAACCGGCTTGATGCCAATGCCACAGTCCTGGTCGAAACGGATCTTGGTAACGCCCATTTCTTCCTTGAGGAACTTGATCACCTTGATGGCTTCCGGCGAACCGGCCTTCCACTCGATACCGGCGTAAATGTCTTCGGAGTTTTCACGGAAGATGGTCATATCGACGTCGCCAGGCTTCTTGACCGGGCTGGGCACGCCTTCAAACCAGCGCACCGGGCGCAGGCACACATATAAATCGAGCTGCTGACGCAGGGCCACGTTCAGCGAACGGATGCCGCCGCCAACCGGCGTGGTCAGCGGGCCTTTGATGGAAACCACGTAATCCTTGACCGCATCCAGGGTTTCCTGGGGCAGCCAGGTGTCCTGGTCGTAGACTTGAGTCGCCTTCTCGCCGGCATACACCTCCATCCAGGAGATTTTGCGTTTTCCGCCGTAGGCCTTTTCAACAGCTGCGTCGACCACCTTGATCATCACCGGGCTGATGTCGACGCCAATACCGTCGCCTTCTATATAAGGGATGATCGGTTGGTCAGGAACATTGAGAGAATGGTCTGCATTGACGGTGATTTTGTCGCCGACTGCCGGAACCTGAATCTTCTTGTATCCCATGCTGAACTCCATCTATGGATTGAACATCTGGCTGCGTTCGAGCCTACTCCAGATAAATGGCGACTGAAACCTCACGCCATGCTCATTTGCATCGAAAACAGCATAATTTGTCGCCTACAAGCCTGAAAGCAAAGACAAAATCGCCAATCTTGAGCACATCGTGCGACTTTGGTCGCAGTCTGGGCCCTGCGACCTTTAGACCAATGGACGACACACCTTTTGTATGAAGGCTCGGCGTAAGCATAGCGACCTATGTATAATGCCGCCGCTGACCAAAGAGTCACGACGGCGGACCGCTCTAGAACAAAGCCTTCCGCTACAAAGCAGGACTAATACAATAGTCCACCCGCTTGACGCTCGACTGATGCAACCCAACATCACCGCGAAGAAACCTCGACATTTCGCTCATGGATGACTTTGAACGAACGCGCTCCACCCGGCGCATCTCGAGTTTCTGCGCACGCTTTCAGCAAAGAAGAGAGTTAATCCGAATATGCCCACCCGCTCGAAGATCATCTACACCTTCACCGACGAAGCCCCAGCCCTCGCCACCTATTCACTGCTGCCTATCGTAGAGGCCTTCACCGCTTCCGCTGATATTGCCGTGGAAACCCGCGACATTTCCCTGGCCGCGCGCATCCTCGCAAGCTTCCCCGAGCAACTGGGCACCAAGGCTATCCCGGACCACCTCGCCGAACTGGGCGACCTGGCCGTTACGCCTGAAGCCAACATCATCAAGCTGCCTAACATCAGTGCTTCGACCCCGCAGCTGCAAGCGGCGATCAAGGAACTGCAGGCCCAGGGCTACGCCCTGCCGGACTACCCGGAAACCGTAACCACCGACGCGGAAAAAGAAACCCGCGCACGTTACGACAAGGTCAAGGGCAGCGCCGTGAACCCGGTACTGCGCGAAGGCAACTCCGACCGCCGCGCACCGCTGTCGGTCAAGAACTACGCGCGCAAGCACCCGCATAAAATGGGCGCCTGGGCTGCGGACTCCAAGTCCCACGTGGCCCACATGAGCAACGGCGACTTCTACGGCAGCGAGAAAGCCGTACAGATCGAAGCGGCTGACGCCGTCAAGATCGAACTGATCGCCAAGGACGGTACCGCTACCGTCCTGAAAGAAAAAACCAGCTTGCAGGCTGGCGAGATCATCGACACCGCCGTGCTGAGCAAGAATGCCCTGCGCAGCTTCATCGCCGCTGAAATCGAAGACGCCAAGAAACAAGGCGTACTGCTGTCGGTCCACTTGAAAGCCACCATGATGAAGGTCTCCGACCCGATCATGTTCGGCCAGATCGTTGCCGAGTTCTATAAAGACGCACTGGCCAAGCACGCTGTCGTGCTGGAGCAGATCGGCTTTAACCTGAACAACGGCATCGGCGACCTGTACGCCCGCATCAAGGCCCTGCCGGCCGATCAGCAAGCGCAGATCGAAGCCGACATCCAGGCGGTGTACGCCGCTCGTCCGTCCCTCGCCATGGTCAACTCGGACAAAGGCATTACCAACCTGCACGTGCCGAGCGACGTTATCGTCGACGCCTCGATGCCTGCCATGATCCGTGACTCAGGCAAAATGTGGGGCACCGACGGCCAACTGCACGACACCAAGGCCGTGATCCCGGATCGCTGCTACGCCACCATCTACCAGGCAGTGATCGAAGACTGCAAGGCCAATGGCGCCTTCGACCCAACCACCATGGGCAGCGTGCCGAACGTTGGCCTGATGGCGAAAAAAGCCGAAGAGTACGGTTCCCACGACAAGACCTTCCAGATCAAGGCTGACGGCGTGGTCCGCGTCACCGACAGCAAGGGCAACCTGCTGATGGAACAGGCTGTCGAAGCCGGCGACATCTTCCGCATGTGCCAGACCAAAGACGCGCCGATCCAGGACTGGGTCAAACTGGCCGTCAACCGTGCTCGCGCCAGCAACACCCCGGCCATTTTCTGGCTGGACCCTAAGCGTGCCCACGATGGCGTGGTGGTCGAGAAAGTTCAGGCTTACCTGAAAGACCACAACACCGAAGACCTGGACATCCGCATCATGTCGCCGGTCGACGCGATGAAGTTCACCCTGGAGCGCACCCGCAAGGGCCTGGACACCATCTCGGTGACCGGTAACGTTCTGCGTGACTACCTGACCGACCTGTTCCCGATCATGGAACTGGGCACCAGTGCCAAGATGCTGTCGATCGTCCCGCTGATGAACGGCGGCGGCCTGTTCGAAACCGGCGCCGGCGGTTCGGCTCCAAAGCACGTGCAGCAACTGGTTGAAGAGAACTTCCTGCGCTGGGATTCCCTGGGCGAGTTCCTGGCCCTGGCCGCGTCCCTTGAGCATTTGGGTGTCACCTACAACAACCCGAAAGCCCTGGTGCTGTCCAAGACCCTGGACCAGGCCACTGGCCAGTTCCTGGACAACAACAAGTCGCCATCGCGCAAAGTCGGCAACATCGACAACCGCGGCAGCCACTTCTACCTGGCGCTGTACTGGGCTCAAGCCCTGGCCGCACAGACTGAAGATGCTGCACTGCAAGCGCAGTTTGGCGAACTGGCCAAAACCCTGGCCGACAACGAGGCAACCATCGTTGCCGAGCTGAACGCCGTACAGGGCAAGCCAGTGGACATCGGCGGCTACTACGCGCCGAACCCGGAGCTGACCAGCAAAGCCATGCGCCCAAGCAACACCCTCAACGCGGCCATTGCCAAGTTGAAGTAAGGTTGTAAGGATGCAAAGAAGCCCCGGCCCCGTGCCGGGGTTTCTGTTTGTGCCCCCGATTTCATTGAACAACCCCGATCAAATGTGGGAGCTGGCTTGCCTGCGATAGCGGTGGTTCAGCTGCATCTGGGTCAACTGACAGACTGCTATCGCAGGCAAGCCAGCTCCCACACTGAACGAGTTTCTTCAGTCACTACACATTGAGGAACCTATGACCTGGCAACCCCACATCACCGTCGCCACCCTCGTCGAAGACAACGGCCGCTTCCTGATGGTCGAGGAACTCAAGGGCGGCCGCGCCGTGCTCAACCAGCCGGCCGGCCATCTGGACCCGCATGAAACCCTCACCGAAGCTGCCGTGCGTGAAACCCTCGAAGAAACCGGCTGGGACGTCGAGGCCACCGGCATTGTCGGCATCTACCTGTACACCGCTCCCAGCAATGGCGTGACTTATCAGCGCGTGTGTTTTACCGCCAAGGCCTTGAAACATCACCCCGACTACACACTCGATGAAGGCATCGTCCGCGCCCGCTGGCTGACCCGTGAGGAGCTGATGGCCCTGCGCGACGACTGGCGCAGTGAGCTGATCATCCGCTGTATCGATGATTATCTGGCCGGCCAGCGCCATAGCCTCGAATTGATCCGCCCTTCTCTTTAGCCTTGCGGGCGTGAGCCTGTTAGAATCGCGTCCTTTTTCAAGACACCCGTTGAAACCCTATGCGTGATCCAGCCCCTTCTGACACACAAAAGAAGCGCGTCATCGTCGGCATGTCCGGCGGCGTGGATTCTTCCGTTTCCGCCGTTCTGCTCATGGAGCAGGGTTATGAGGTGGAAGGCCTGTTCATGAAGAACTGGGAAGAAGACGATGGAACGGAATATTGCACCGCCATGGACGACCTGGCCGACGCCCAGGCCGTGTGCGACAAGATCGGCATCAAGCTGCACACCGCCAATTTCGCCGCCGAGTACTGGGACAATGTGTTCGAGCACTTCCTGGCCGAATACAAGGCCGGCCGTACGCCGAACCCGGACATCCTGTGTAACCGCGAAATCAAGTTCAAGGCGTTCCTCGACTACGCCATGATCCTTGGCGCCGACCTGATTGCCACTGGCCATTACGTGCGCCGTCGCGATATCGATGGCCGTACCGAACTGCTCAAAGGCCTGGACCCGAACAAGGACCAGAGCTACTTCCTGCACGCCGTGGGCGGTGAACAGATCGCCAAGACCCTGTTCCCGGTCGGCGAGCTGGAAAAACCCGAAGTGCGCAAGATCGCCGAAAAACACGGCCTGGCTACCGCCAAGAAGAAGGATTCCACCGGGATCTGCTTTATCGGCGAGCGCCGCTTCAGCGACTTCCTCAAGCAATACCTGCCGGCACAACCAGGCGAGATCAAAACCACCGACGGTGAAGTGATCGGCCGTCACCATGGCTTGATGTACCACACTATTGGCCAGCGTCAGGGGCTGGGCATCGGCGGCCTTAAAGACGCCGGTGAAGAACCCTGGTACGTGCTGGTCAAGGACCTGGAAAACAACGTGCTGGTCGTCGGCCAGGGCAACGAGCACCCGCTGCTGTTCTCGGGCGCGCTGCTGGCCTCGGAAATCTATTGGGTCAACCCGATCGACCTGAGCACGCCACGCCGCCTGACCGCCAAAGTGCGCTATCGCCAAAGCGACCAGCCCTGCACCCTGGAAAAAACCGCCAACGGCTACCGCGCCACGTTCGATGACCCGCAACGCGCGGTCACGCCCGGCCAATCGGTGGTGTTCTATGACGGTGAAATCTGCCTGGGTGGCGGCGTGATTGAAGTCGCCGAAGCCTGGAGCAACCCGGCATGAGCCCGACCCAGGAGCAATTGACGGCGCTCGGCGGAGTTTTCCTCGCCGCGGTGCTGGTCGACAAGATTGCCAAGACCGGCCAGGTGAGCGAGGCAGGCCTGACCTGCATGCTCGGCAGCCTGCTGATTCGCGACCCCAAGGACACACTGGAAGTCTACGGCGGTGATGATCTGGCGCTACGCGAAGGCTACCGCGCGCTGATCGGCGCCCTGGAGCGCGACCCAAGCACCTTGCAACGTGAGCCGTTGCGCTATGCGCTGTCGATGCTCGGCCTTGAACGGCAACTGGCCAAGCGTGACGACCTGCTCGAAACCATCGGCAAACGCCTGCCGCAGATTCAGTCCCAGGTGGAGCACTTCGGCCCGGCCCACGAAAACGTGATTGCCGCCTGTGGCGCGCTGTACCAGGACACGTTGAGCACCTTGCGCCAACGCATCCAGGTGCACGGCGACATGCGCAACCTGCAACAACCGAACAACGCCTCGAAAATCCGCGCCCTGCTTCTGGCCGGCATTCGTTCGGCGCGGTTGTGGCGCCAGTTGGGCGGTCATCGCTGGCAGTTGGTGATCAGCCGACGCAAATTGCTCAAAGAGCTTTACCCGTTGATGCGCAACGAATAAGTCGCAGCGACCCGTTTTTTTATAGCCTCACGCGTAATACGCCGGTCAGTTGGCGACGGACCGGCGGATTTTTTCATGTATGATACGCGCCCCATTTCGTTGCCCGACTGTCCGAGAACACCCCATGCAGCTCTCTTCGCTCACTGCGGTTTCCCCTGTTGACGGCCGCTACGCCGGCAAAACCCAGGCCCTGCGCCCTATTTTCAGCGAATACGGTCTGATCCGTGCTCGTGTTCTGGTTGAAGTGCGCTGGCTCCAGCGCCTGGCCGCTCACCCTGCCATCAGCGAAGTGCCGGCGTTTTCCGCCGAAGCCAACGCTGTATTGAACACCCTGGCGGAAAACTTCTCCCTGGAGCACGCCGAGCGTGTGAAAGAGATCGAGCGCACCACCAACCACGACGTTAAAGCCATCGAATACCTGCTCAAAGAGCAAGCGGCCAAGCTGCCGGAACTGGCCCAGGTCAGCGAGTTCATCCACTTTGCCTGCACCAGCGAGGACATCAACAACCTGTCCCACGCCCTGATGCTGCGCGAAGGCCGTGATGACGTGATGCTGCCGCTGATGCGCCAGACCGCTGACGCCATCCGCGAACTGGCCATCCGTTTCGCCGACGTGCCGATGCTGTCGCGCACCCACGGCCAACCGGCCTCGCCGACCACTTTGGGCAAAGAACTGGCCAACGTGGTGTATCGCCTGGAGCGCCAGATCGCTCAAGTCGCCGCCGTGCCGCTGCTGGGCAAGATCAACGGCGCCGTGGGCAACTACAACGCCCACCTGTCGGCCTACCCGGAAATCGACTGGGAAGAAAATGCCCGCGCCTTCATCGAAGACGAGCTGGGCCTGGGCTTCAACCCCTACACCACGCAGATCGAACCGCACGACTACATCGCCGAACTGTTCGACGCCATTGCGCGCTTCAACACCATCCTGATCGACTTCGATCGCGATATCTGGGGCTACATCTCCCTGGGCTACTTCAAGCAGCGCACCATCGCCGGCGAGATCGGTTCGTCGACCATGCCGCACAAGGTCAACCCGATCGACTTCGAAAACTCCGAAGGCAACCTCGGCATCGCCAACGCCCTGTTCCAGCACTTGGCCAGCAAGTTGCCGATCTCGCGCTGGCAGCGCGACCTGACCGACTCCACCGTACTGCGTAACCTCGGCGTGGGCTTTGCCCACAGCGTGATCGCCTACGAAGCCAGCCTCAAAGGCATCAGCAAGCTTGAGCTCAACGCGCAGAAGATCGCCGCTGACCTGGATGCGTGCTGGGAAGTGCTGGCCGAGCCGATCCAGACCGTAATGCGCCGCTACAACATCGAAAACCCGTACGAGAAGCTGAAAGAGTTGACGCGCGGCAAGGGCATCAGCCCTGAGGCGCTGCAAACTTTCATCGACGGCCTGGACATGCCAGCCGCCGCCAAGGCCGAGCTGAAATTGCTCACCCCGGCCAACTACATCGGCAATGCGGTGGCCCAAGCCAAGCGCATCTGATTTAGCGCAAGCCCTCTTGAGACGCCCGGCCGCGCCGGGCGTTTTTATTCCTGTCTTAAAAGCGCTTTTTTTCAATAGGTTACACATGAATCCTGATATTCCTCTTCAACTTCTGGGCGGCATCACGGCACGCGAATTCCTGCGCGACTACTGGCAGAAAAAACCGCTGCTGATCCGTCAGGCCATCCCTGATTTCGAAAGCCCGATCGACGCCGACGAACTGGCCGGCCTGGCCCTGGAAGAAGAAGTTGAATCGCGCCTGGTAATCGAACACGGCGAGCGCCCATGGGAACTGCGCCGCGGGCCGTTCGCCGAAGATGCGTTCAGCACATTGCCAGAGCGTGAGTGGACCCTGCTGGTGCAGGCAGTCGACCAGTTCGTACCCGAAGTTGCCGAATTGCTCGGGCACTTCCGCTTTTTGCCCAGCTGGCGCATCGACGATGTGATGATCAGCTTCGCCGCACCCGGCGGCAGTGTTGGCCCGCACTTCGACAACTACGACGTGTTCCTGCTGCAGGCCCAAGGCAAGCGCAACTGGAAAATCGGCCAGATGTGCAATTCCGAAAGCCCGCTGCTGCAGCACGCCGACCTGCGCATCCTCGCAGAATTCGAACAGAGCGAAGAATGGGTGCTGGAACCGGGCGACATGCTTTACCTGCCGCCGCGTCTGGCGCACTTCGGCATCGCCGAAGATGACTGCATGACCTATTCGGTGGGCTTCCGCGCACCGAGCGCCGCCGAAGTGCTGACCCACTTCACCGACTTCCTCAGCCAGTACCTGACCGATGAAGAGCGCTACACGGACGCCGACGCCCAACCAGTCAGCGACCCGCACCAGATTCAGGCGGATGCACTCGACCGCCTCAAAGGTCTGTTGGCCGAGCACATGAGCGACGAGCGCATGCTGCTGACCTGGTTCGGCCAGTTCATGACCGAGCCGCGGTACCCGGAACTGGTCGCCGGTGAAGAATTGGGCGAAGAAGACTTTATCAGCAGCCTGGAAAACGGCGCGATTCTGGTGCGCAACCCGAGCGCGCGCATGGCGTGGTCGGAAGTGGACGATGACGTACTGCTGTTTGCCAGCGGCCAGAGCCGTTATCTGCCAGGCAAACTGCGCGAACTGTTGAAACTGGTCTGCTCGGCCGACGCCCTGCACAGCGAAAACCTCGGCACCTGGCTGGCCGACGAAGACGGTCGTGACCTGCTGTGCGAACTGGTCAAGCAAGGAAGCCTGGGATTTGCCGATGAATAAGATTCACGTAAGTGTCGCGGACTGGCAAAAGGATATCGCTGAGATTCGGCGCATTCGTGAGGCGGTGTTTATCGCTGAACAATCGGTTCCACCAGAGTTGGAATGGGATGCGGATGACGCCGACGCAATGCATTTTCTTGCATTCGAAGGCGATTTTCCGATTGGCACCGCTCGCCTGCTGCCCAGCGGCGAGATTGGTCGCGTGTCGGTACTCAAGGACTGGCGCGGACTGAAGGTCGGCGACAAGCTGATGGAAACGGTGATCGGCGAGGCCGAAAAGCGTGGCCAGACCAGGCAGTTCCTGAGTGCGCAGGTGTATGCGGCGCCGTTTTATGAGCGGCTGGGTTTCAAGATCGTCAGTGACGAATTCCTTGAAGTCGGGATTCCGCACGTTGATATGGTGCGCGAGGGCTGATTCGAGATCGAGTCGCCCTTATCGCAGGCAAGCCAGCTCCCACAGGGGAATGCATTCCAAATGTGGGAGCTGGCTTGCCTGCGATAGCGCCATCAGCAACACCCAAAATGCCCTGCCTGCCAGGGCATTTTGCCGTCTACGATTCAACTTGCGACCCGCCAGGCCGACAAACTGGCACTATCAAGCCTAATTGACTCGCAGAGATAACGGACATGTCCCTACGCACCCTGCTCACCGCCCTGCTCCTCACTGCCAGCGCCTGCGCCATGGCCGACACCGAAGTCGTCAACCTGAGCAACCGCACCAGCGCCGACCTGCTGCCCGTCGCGCAGAACTTTATCGGCAAGGACGGCACCGTCAGCGCCTATGGCAACCAGCTTATTGTTAAAGCGGACCCCGGCAAGATCCAGGACCTGCGCGCCCTGCTCACGCAACTGGACACACCCGCCAAGCGCCTGTTGATCACCGTCGACAGCAACGAAAACAACCAGCAGAACAGCGGTGACAGCCAAACCCGCATCATCAGCTACGGCACTGCCAGCCGCGACGGCGGCATCCAGCAGATCCAGGCCAGTGAAGGCGTGCCCGCACTGATTCAGGTCGGCCAGAGCGTGCCACTGACCACCACGCAGCCTGACGCCTACGGCCGCCCGCAGAACCAGACCCAGTACCGCAACGTCACCCAGGGCTTTTACGTGACTGCCAGTGTCACTGGCGAGACCGTACACCTGGCTATCAGTACCAACCGTGACCGCATGAGCCAGGAACGTCCCGATGTAGTGAATATTCAAAGTACCAACACAACGGTCAGTGGCCGCCTGGGCGAATGGATCCCGCTGGCGGGTATCAATCGCGAGACCCAGGCCGATAAATCCTCTACAACCCTCAGCTACTCTACCCAGGGCCGTGATGACCTGACTTTGCGTGTCAAGGTCGACACCCTGAACTAAAGCACCAAAAACTGACTGGCGAGTCGCATTAGACTAAAGATGTAGTGCCTGAAAAATAGCACTACAAAACATTTGACGAGCCAAAAAAGCCTGTGCATGATGGCCTCGCTCCCGCTAATCAGAGGCCCTGGCAAGGGCCTTCGAATCGCCGCTCTAAGCTACCCACCTGAGCCGATTCGTGTCTGTACCGCCCACAAGGTGTGTTTGACGTTGGTTGCGACTGGAACGAAGTTGTCCCGAGGGACGGAAGCTAACCAGGTAACCCGGCTACACACTGATGGATCGTACCAAGGCCCACGATGCCCGAAGACTGTTCGCAGTTTGCCCTTACCTGCTCAACTCGCCCTCTCGCACTGCGTTTATCCCGTCGCCTTCCCCCGCCAAACCCGACTTGACCGCCTAAGCTTCTGGTCAGCGAGCAGCCCTGCCCACGCATTGAATGCACGGCTGGCAAAACGGATGTTTTTCCAAACAAGACGCGACGAGGTTTTTCCCCATGGCACTGACACGCGAACAGCAAATTGCAGCCCTTGAAAAAGATTGGGCTGAAAACCCACGCTGGAAAGGCGTAACCCGCGCTTATTCCGCTGCTGACGTCGTCCGCCTGCGTGGCTCGGTTCAACCTGAGCACACCTTTGCAAAACTCGGCGCCGAGAAGCTGTGGAAGCTGGTCACCCAGGGTGCCAAGCCGTCCTTCCGCCCCGAAAAAGATTTCGTCAACTGCATGGGCGCCCTCACTGGCGGCCAGGCAGTTCAACAGGTAAAAGCCGGTATCCAGGCGATTTACCTGTCCGGCTGGCAAGTGGCAGCGGACAACAACTCCGCTGAATCCATGTACCCCGACCAATCGCTGTACCCGGTGGACTCCGTGCCAACCGTGGTCAAGCGCATCAACAACTCGTTCCGCCGCGCCGACCAGATCCAGTGGAAAGCCGGTAAAGGTCCGGGCGACGAAGGCTACATCGACTACTTCGCACCCATCGTGGCTGACGCCGAAGCGGGTTTCGGCGGCGTACTCAACGCCTACGAACTGATGAAGAGCATGATCGAGGCAGGCGCTGCCGGCGTGCACTTCGAAGACCAACTGGCGTCGGTGAAAAAATGCGGCCACATGGGCGGCAAGGTACTGGTTCCAACCCAGGAAGCCGTACAAAAGCTGACCGCAGCACGCTTGGCCGCTGACGTTGCTGGCACGCCGACCATCATCCTGGCGCGTACCGACGCCAACGCGGCAGACTTGCTAACCTCCGACTGCGACCCGTACGACCAGCCGTTCGTAACCGGCGAACGCACCCAGGAAGGCTTCTATAAAGTGCGCGCCGGTCTCGACCAGGCGATCGCCCGTGGCCTGGCCTACGCGCCTTACGCCGACCTGATCTGGTGCGAAACCGCCAAGCCGGACCTGGACGAAGCGCGTCGTTTCGCCGAAGCGATCAAGAAGGAATACCCGGACCAACTGCTGTCCTACAACTGCTCGCCTTCTTTCAACTGGAAGAAGAACCTGGACGACGCGACCATCGCCAAGTTCCAGCGCGAACTGTCGGCCATGGGCTACAAGCACCAGTTCATCACCCTGGCTGGCATTCACAACATGTGGCACAGCATGTTCAACCTGGCGCACGACTATGCCCGTAACGACATGACCGCCTACGTGAAACTGCAGGAGCAAGAGTTCGCTGACGCCGCCAAGGGTTACACCTTTGTGGCGCACCAGCAGGAAGTGGGCACCGGCTACTTCGACGACATGACCACCGTGATCCAGGGCGGCACCTCGTCCGTGACCGCGCTGACCGGCTCGACCGAAGAAGAGCAGTTCCACTAAGTCGCGAGTAAACGGCCAGTGCGGCCCCACGGAAGACCTAACCGCACTGCCGCTTGATCTGACGCCCCGACTGGTTCGGGGCGTTTTTTTTGCCCGCTTGAAAACACCACACATCACCTGTGGGAGCTGGCTTGCCTGCGATGGCGGTGGGTCAGTGACAGATTTTTCAACTGTTCCACCGCTATCGCAGGCAAGCCAGCTCCCACATCGACCGTGTCGACCCTGAAGGTTTTGCGCAAAACATTGACCCAGGGCGCTATTTGCCTGAATCAAATCGGTTAAAAGATCCCCTCCAGCAACTAGCAGCAATCACGCAAGTAACAACAACTTCCCGCGCCACACGAGAAACATTCGCTTAAATCCTGCGCAAACAATATTCATTATCATTTAGCCGATGAAAACTTCTTTACCGCTTAAACAAAACACATTTGATTAAATGCCCGCTAATCCCCGCCCCACAAGGGCTACAGCCCCAAGAAGGTGCACTATGTGCTTATTCCATCGAATAATTTCGCTATAGGAATTTTACTTGCCCGGTGTTTAGCCATAAAATCACCGCGATTGATTGCAGTGCGACATATCGTCACTGCATCGTTACTTTTTCGAGCTCAGAGACCTTTGCTCTCTGTTAAGGATTTCCAGCATGACCGAAGCGACAGGACTCATGGCCCACAACTGGGGCTTTGCCATTTTCCTCCTCGGTGTTGTCGGCCTTTGTGCCTTCATGCTCGGCGTCTCCAGCCTCCTCGGGTCAAAAGCCTGGGGCCGCAGCAAAAATGAACCGTTCGAGTCCGGCATGCTGCCTACAGGTGGCGCCCGCTTGCGGCTCTCAGCCAAATTCTATCTGGTCGCGATGCTGTTCGTGATCTTCGATATCGAAGCCCTCTTTCTCTTTGCCTGGTCTGTGTCCGTCCGCGAAAGCGGCTGGACCGGATTCGTCGAAGCCCTCGTTTTCATAGCAATTCTGTTGGCAGGCCTTGTCTACCTATTCCGAGTGGGCGCCCTTGACTGGGCTCCGGAAGCTCGTCGTAAGCGGCAAGCGAAGCTGAAACAATGAGGCTTTGGCGATGCAATACAATCTCACCAGGATCGACCCGGATGCTCCTAACGATCAGTACCCTATCGGCGAACGGGAAACCGTCTCCGATCCGTTAGAAGATCAAGTCCACAAAAACATCTACATGGGCAAACTCGAAGACGTGCTGAGTGGCGCGGTCAACTGGGGGCGTAAAAACTCCCTGTGGCCGTACAACTTCGGCCTTTCGTGCTGCTACGTGGAAATGACCACCGCCTTCACGGCGCCCCACGACATCGCGCGCTTTGGCGCCGAAGTTATCCGGGCATCACCGCGCCAGGCGGATTTCATGGTTATCGCTGGCACCTGCTTTATTAAAATGGCGCCGATCATTCAGCGTCTCTACGAGCAAATGCTCGAACCGAAGTGGGTTATCTCCATGGGTTCGTGCGCCAACTCCGGTGGCATGTACGACATCTACTCCGTCGTTCAAGGGGTGGACAAGTTCCTGCCCGTGGACGTCTACGTGCCTGGCTGCCCGCCCCGCCCTGAAGCTTTTCTGCAAGGCTTGATGCTGTTGCAGGAGTCGATTGGCAAGGAGCGTCGTCCGCTTTCCTGGGTGGTCGGTGATCAAGGCGTTTATCGCGCCGAGATGCCGTCACAAAAGGAACAGCGCCGCGAACAGCGAATCGCAGTCACCAACCTGCGCAGCCCCGACGAAGTCTGATCCAGCCCCGCTTCTTTTATAGAACGAAAACCTGGCTTCATTCTTTACGTTGACCGAAAGCGATAAAAAACCATGACTACAGGCAGTGCTCTGTACATCCCGCCTTACAAGGCAGACGACCAGGATGTGGTTGTCGAACTCAATAACCGTTTTGGCCCTGACGCCTTCACCGCCCAGGCCACACGCACCGGTATGCCGGTGCTGTGGGTGGCGCGCGCCAAGCTCGTCGAAGTCCTGAGCTTCCTGCGCAACCTGCCCAAGCCGTACGTCATGCTTTATGACCTGCATGGCGTGGACGAGCGTCTGCGCACCAAGCGTCAAGGTTTGCCGAGCGGTGCCGATTTCACCGTGTTCTACCACTTGATGTCGCTGGAACGTAACAGCGACGTGATGATCAAGGTCGCGCTGTCCGAAAGCGACTTGAGCATCCCGACCGTCACCGGTATCTGGCCGAATGCCAGCTGGTACGAGCGCGAAGTTTGGGACATGTTCGGTATCGACTTCCCGGGCCACCCGCACCTGACGCGCATCATGATGCCGCCGACCTGGGAAGGTCACCCGCTGCGCAAGGACTTCCCTGCCCGCGCAACCGAATTCGACCCGTTCAGCCTCAACCTCGCCAAGCAGCAGCTTGAAGAAGAAGCTGCACGCTTCCGTCCGGAAGACTGGGGCATGAAACGCTCCGGCACCAACGAGGACTACATGTTCCTCAACCTGGGCCCGAACCACCCTTCGGCTCACGGTGCCTTCCGTATCATCCTGCAACTGGACGGCGAAGAAATCGTCGACTGTGTGCCGGACATCGGCTACCACCACCGTGGTGCCGAGAAGATGGCCGAGCGCCAGTCCTGGCACAGCTTCATCCCGTACACCGACCGTATCGACTACCTCGGCGGCGTGATGAACAACCTGCCGTACGTGCTGTCGGTCGAGAAGCTGGCCGGTATCAAGGTGCCGGACCGCGTCGACACCATCCGCATCATGATGGCCGAGTTCTTCCGCATCACCAGCCACCTGCTGTTCTTGGGTACCTATATCCAGGACGTTGGCGCCATGACCCCGGTGTTCTTCACCTTCACCGACCGTCAGCGCGCCTACAAGGTTATCGAAGCCATCACCGGTTTCCGCCTGCACCCGGCCTGGTATCGCATCGGCGGCGTGGCGCACGACCTGCCGAACGGCTGGGAGCGCCTGGTCAAGGAATTCATCGACTGGATGCCCAAGCGTCTGGACGAGTACCAAAAGGCTGCGCTGGACAACAGCATCCTCAAGGGTCGTACCATCGGCGTCGCGCAGTACAACACCAAAGAAGCCCTGGAATGGGGCGTCACCGGTGCCGGCCTGCGTTCGACCGGCTGCGACTTCGACCTGCGTAAAGCACGGCCGTACTCGGGCTACGAGAACTTCGAGTTCGAAGTGCCGCTGGCCGCCAATGGCGATGCCTACGACCGGTGCATCGTGCGCGTTGAAGAAATGCGCCAGAGCCTGAAGATCATCGAGCAGTGCATGCGCAACATGCCGGCTGGCCCGTACAAGGCGGATCACCCGCTGACCACACCGCCGCCGAAAGAGCGCACGCTGCAGCACATCGAAACCCTGATCACGCACTTCCTGCAAGTTTCGTGGGGCCCGGTGATGCCGGCCAACGAATCCTTCCAGATGATCGAAGCGACCAAGGGTATCAACAGTTATTACCTGACGAGCGATGGCGGCACCATGAGCTACCGCACCCGGATTCGTACCCCAAGCTTTGCCCACTTGCAGCAGATCCCTTCGGTGATCAAAGGCGAGATGGTCGCGGACTTGATTGCGTACCTGGGTAGTATCGATTTCGTTATGGCCGACGTGGACCGCTAAGCATGAACAGCACGCTTATCCAGACAGACCGTTTCACCTTGAGTGAAACCGAGCGCTCGGCCATCGAGCACGAGCTGCATCATTACGAAGACCCGCGCGCGGCGTCTATCGAAGCCTTGAAGATCGTCCAGAAGGAACGTGGCTGGGTGCCGGACGGCGCCCTCTACGCCATCGGCGAGATCCTCGGCATCCCCGCCAGCGACGTTGAAGGTGTGGCCACGTTCTACAGCCAGATCTTCCGCCAGCCGGTCGGCCGCCACATCATTCGCGTGTGCGACAGCATGGTCTGCTACATCGGTGGCCATGAATCAGTGGTCAGCGAAATCCAGAACAAGCTGGGCATTGGCCTCGGCCAAACCACTCCGGACGGCCGCTTCACGCTGCTGCCGGTGTGCTGCCTGGGCAACTGCGACAAGGCGCCGGCGTTGATGATCGACGACGACACATTCGGTGACGTGCAGCCTGCTGGCGTGACCCAATTGCTCGAGGGCTACCCATGACCCTTACATCTTTCGGCCCGGCCAACCTGATCAAGCGTTCGCCTGAAACCCACCCGCTGACCTGGCGCCTACGTGACGACGGCGAGCCGGTATGGCTCGACGAGTACCAGGCCAAGAACGGTTACGCGGCGGCGCGCAAAGCCTTCGCCGACATGGCCCAGGACGATATCGTCCAGACCGTGAAAGACGCCGGCCTTAAAGGCCGCGGCGGTGCAGGCTTCCCCACCGGTGTTAAGTGGGGCCTGATGCCCAAAGACGAATCCATCAACATCCGTTACCTGCTGTGCAACGCGGACGAGATGGAGCCGAACACCTGGAAAGACCGCATGCTGATGGAGCAACTGCCCCATCTGCTGATCGAAGGCATGCTGATCAGCGCCCGCGCGCTGAAAACCTACCGGGGCTATATCTTCCTGCGTGGCGAATACACCACCGCCGCCAAGCACCTCAACCGTGCCGTGGAAGAAGCCAAGGCCGCAGGCCTGTTGGGCAAGAACATCCTCGGCTCGGGTTTTGACTTCGAGCTGTTTGTGCACACCGGCGCCGGGCGTTACATCTGCGGTGAAGAAACCGCACTGATCAACTCCCTCGAAGGTCGCCGCGCCAACCCGCGCTCCAAGCCGCCCTTCCCTGCCGCCGTGGGCGTGTGGGGCAAGCCTACCTGCGTGAACAACGTTGAAACCCTGTGCAACGTGCCGGCGATCATCGCCGACGGCGTCGACTGGTACAAATCGTTGGCCCGCGAAGGCAGCGAAGACATGGGCACCAAGCTCATGGGCTTCTCCGGCAAGGTCAAGAACCCTGGCCTGTGGGAGCTGCCGTTCGGCGTCACCGCACGCGAGCTGTTCGAGGACTACGCCGGCGGCATGCGCGACGGCTACACCTTGAAAGCCTGGCAGCCAGGCGGCGCCGGTACCGGCTTCCTGCTCCCCGAGCACCTCGACGCACAAATGTATGCCGGCGGCATCGGCAAGGTCGGCACCCGTATGGGCACTGGCCTGGCGATGGCGGTGGACAACACCGTGAACATGGTTTCGTTGCTGCGCAACATGGAGCAGTTCTTTGCCCGTGAATCGTGCGGCTTCTGCACCCCGTGCCGTGACGGCTTGCCATGGAGCGTCAAGCTCTTGATGGCGATCGAGAACGGTGAAGGCCAGCCAGGCGACATCGAGACCCTGCTGGGTCTGGTCGGGTTCCTCGGCCCAGGCAAGACCTTCTGTGCTCACGCACCGGGCGCCGTGGAGCCATTGGGCAGCGCAATCAAATACTTCCGCTCGGAGTTCGAAGCCGGCATCGCGCCTGTCAGCGCCGCCGTCCCGCCTCTGGCAAGGCCGATCGTAGTCGGCGCGTAACGCTTTAAAGGCGAAGGGTCCGTGCCCTTCGTCTTCTCATGGGCTGACGCCGTAAAGGCTGTGTTGATGCCCATGAATAACAAGATTCCATTAGCCACGCCCGCTGACAACGGGCCAACGAAGAACTTTGAACCATGGCCACTATCCACGTAGACGGCAAAGCGCTCGAAGTCGATGGGGCAGACAACCTGTTACAGGCATGTCTCTCACTAGGCCTCGACATCCCGTATTTCTGCTGGCACCCCGCGCTTGGTAGCGTTGGTGCCTGTCGCCAGTGCGCGGTCAAGCAGTACACCGACGAGAACGACACCCGTGGTCGTATCGTCATGTCCTGCATGACCCCAGCCACCGACAACACCTGGATCTCCATCGAAGATGAAGAATCCAAGGCGTTCCGCGCCAGTGTCGTCGAATGGCTGATGACCAACCACCCGCATGACTGCCCGGTCTGTGAGGAAGGCGGTCACTGCCACCTGCAAGACATGACGGTGATGACCGGCCACAACGAGCGCCGTTATCGCTTCACCAAGCGCACCCACCAGAACCAGGACCTCGGCCCGTTCATTTCCCACGAAATGAACCGCTGCATTGCCTGCTACCGTTGCGTGCGTTTCTATAAAGACTACGCCGGCGGCACCGACCTGGGCGTCTTCGGCGCCCACGACAACGTGTACTTCGGTCGCGTTGAAGACGGCGTGCTCGAAAGCGAGTTCTCCGGCAACCTCACCGAGGTCTGCCCGACCGGTGTGTTCACCGACAAGACTCACTCCGAGCGCTACAACCGTAAGTGGGACATGCAGTTCTCGCCGAGCATCTGCCATGGCTGCTCCAGCGGTTGCAACATCTCCCCGGGCGAGCGCTACGGCGAACTGCGTCGCATCGAAAACCGCTTTAACGGTTCGGTCAACCAGTACTTCCTGTGCGACCGTGGCCGTTTCGGCTATGGCTACGTCAACCGCGAAGACCGCCCACGCCAGCCGCTGTTGGCCGGTGGCGCCAAGCTGAGCCTGGACGACGCGCTGGATAAAGCCGCCGACCTGCTGCGCGGCCGCAACATCGTCGGTATCGGTTCCCCGCGTGCCAGCCTCGAAAGCAACTACGCGTTGCGCGAGCTGGTGGGTGCCGAGCACTTCTACTCCGGTATCGAAGCCGGTGAGTTGGAGCGCATCCGCCTGGTCCTGCAAGTGCTGAACGACAGCCCGCTGCCAGTCCCGAACATGCGCGACATCGAAGACCACGATGCGATCTTCGTCCTCGGCGAAGACCTGACCCAGACTGCCGCGCGTATTGCGCTGTCGCTGCGTCAGTCGGTCAAAGGCAAGGCCGAAGACATGGCCGACGCCATGCGCGTACAGCCTTGGCTCGACGCCGCGGTGAAAAACATCGGCCAGCACGCGCTGAACCCGCTGTTTATCGCAAGCCTGGCTGAAACCAAGCTCGACGACATCGCCGAAGAATGCGTTCACGCAGCGCCGGACGACCTGGCCCGCATCGGTTTCGCCGTAGCCCACGCCCTCGACGCCAGCGCGCCTGCCGTCGAAGGCCTGGACGCTGAAGCCGCTGAACTGGCCCAGCGCATCGCCGACGCCCTGCTCGCGGCCAAGCGCCCATTGATCATTGCCGGCACCTCGTTGGGTTCCAAGGCACTGATTGAGGCTGCTGCGAATATCGCGAAGGCCTTGAAGCTGCGCGACAAGAACGGTTCCATCAGCCTGGTCGTGCCGGAAGCCAACAGCCTCGGCCTGGCGATGCTCGGTGGCGAGTCCCTGGACGCGGCCCTGCAAGCGGTGACCGACGGCAACGCCGACGCCATCGTGGTACTGGAAAACGACCTGTACACCCGCACCGATGCCGCGAAGGTTGACGCTGCACTGGACGCCGCCAAAGTACTGATCGTGGCCGACCACCAGAAGACCGCCACCAGCGAGCGTGCCGACCTGGTACTGCCAGCTGCCACCTTCGCCGAAGGCGACGGTACCCTGGTCAGCCAGGAAGGCCGCGCCCAGCGCTTCTTCCAGGTGTTCGATCCGAAGTACATGGACGCCAGCATCCTGGTTCACGAAGGCTGGCGCTGGTTGCATGCCCTGCGTGCGACCTTGCTGAACCAGCCGATCGACTGGACCCAGCTCGACCACGTGACCGCTGCTGCCGCCGCAAGCGCGCCGCAATTGGCACGTATCGTCGACGCGGCTCCGTCCGCCTCGTTCCGCATCAAGGGCATGAAACTCGCCCGTGAACCGCTGCGTTACTCCGGCCGTACGGCCATGCGCGCCGACATCAGCGTGCACGAGCCGCGTACCCCGCAAGACCCGGATACCGCGTTTGCCTTCTCCATGGAAGGTTACTCGGGCTCGGTCGAGCCACGTCAGCAGGTGCCATTTGCCTGGTCGCCGGGCTGGAACTCGCCGCAAGCCTGGAACAAGTTCCAGGACGAAGTCGGTGGTCACATCCGCGCTGGCGACCCAGGCACCCGCCTGATCGAAAGCACCGGTGACTCGCTGAACTGGTTCGCTGCGGTGCCGCGACCATTCAACCCGGCCCAGGGCACCTGGCAGGTTGTGCCGTTCTTCCACCTGTTCGGCAGCGAAGAGACCTCTTCCAAAGCCGCGCCGGTGCAAAGTCGCATTCCTGAAGCCTACGTGTCCGTGGCCAAGTCCGAAGCCGACCGCCTGGGCGTCAACGACGGTGCCCTGCTCAGCCTGAACGTGGCTGGCCAGACCCTGCGTCTGCCGCTGCGTATCAATGATGAGTTGGGTGCTGGCCTGGTTGCACTGCCTAAAGGCCTTGCGGGTATTCCACCTGCAATCTTTGGCAAAACCGTTGACGGTCTGCAGGAGGCAGCGCAATGACCTGGTTCACGCCGGAAGTAATTGACGTGATCATTTCGGTGGTCAAGGCCATCGTGATCCTGTTGGCCGTGGTCGTTGCGGGCGCCCTGCTCAGCTTCGTCGAACGTCGCCTGCTGGGCTGGTGGCAGGACCGTTACGGTCCGAACCGCGTTGGCCCGTTCGGTATGTTCCAGATCGCCGCCGACATGCTGAAAATGTTCTTCAAGGAAGACTGGACCCCGCCGTTTGCCGACAAGGTGATCTTCACCCTGGCACCGGTCGTGGCCATGAGCGCCTTGCTGATCGCCTTCGCGATCATCCCGATCACCCCGACCTGGGGCGTGGCGGACCTGAACATCGGTTTGCTGTTCTTCTTCGCCATGGCCGGTTTGTCGGTCTATGCGGTGCTGTTCGCCGGTTGGTCGAGCAACAACAAGTTCGCCCTGTTGGGCAGCTTGCGGGCTTCGGCCCAGACCGTGTCCTACGAAGTGTTCATGGGCCTGGCGCTGATGGGCATCGTGGTGCAGGTCGGCTCGTTCAACATGCGCGACATCGTCGAGTACCAGGCGCAGAACCTGTGGTTCATCATTCCGCAGTTCTTTGGCTTCTGCACCTTCTTCATCGCTGGCGTCGCCGTGACTCACCGTCACCCGTTCGACCAGCCGGAAGCGGAACAGGAACTGGCTGACGGTTACCACATTGAATACGCCGGCATGAAATGGGGCATGTTCTTCGTTGGCGAATACATCGGCATCATCTTGATCTCGGCCCTGTTGGTCACGCTGTTCTTCGGCGGCTGGCACGGTCCGTTCGGCATCCTGCCGCAGTTGGCGTTCTTCTGGTTCTTCCTGAAGACCGCGTTCTTCATCATGTTGTTTATCCTGCTGCGCGCTTCCATTCCGCGTCCACGATACGACCAGGTGATGGATTTCAGCTGGCGCTTCTGCCTGCCGCTGACCCTGATCAATTTGCTGGTGACGGCTGCCGTTGTGTTGTTGAACACGCCAGCCGGCGCGGTTCAGTGAGGATTTGACCCATGTTCAAATATATTGGCGACATCGTTAAGGGTACCGGTACCCAGTTGCGAAGCCTGGTGATGGTGTTCGGTCACGGCTTTCGCAAACGCGACACCCTGCAATACCCGGAAGAAGCGGTGTACCTGCCGCCGCGCTATCGCGGCCGCATCGTACTGACCCGCGACCCCGATGGCGAAGAGCGTTGCGTAGCCTGCAACCTGTGCGCCGTGGCGTGCCCGGTGGGTTGCATCTCCCTGCAGAAAGCTGAAACCGAAGACGGTCGCTGGTACCCGGACTTCTTCCGCATCAACTTCTCGCGCTGCATTTTCTGTGGCCTCTGCGAGGAAGCTTGCCCGACCACCGCCATCCAGCTGACACCGGATTTCGAGATGGCCGAGTTCAAACGTCAGGACCTGGTGTACGAGAAAGAAGATCTGCTGATCTCTGGTCCCGGTAAAAACCCTGATTACAACTTCTATCGTGTTGCAGGTATGGCCGTTGCCGGTAAGCCGAAGGGCGCCGCACAAAACGAAGCCGAGCCGATCAACGTGAAGAGCTTGCTGCCTTAAGGAAGAAAGATGGAATTCGCTTTCTATTTCGCGTCCGGTATTGCAGTGGTGTCCACGCTTCGCGTGATCACCAACACCAATCCTGTGCACGCCCTGCTCTACCTGATCATTTCGTTGATCGCCGTGGCCATGACTTTTTTCAGCCTCGGCGCACCGTTCGCCGGTGTGCTGGAAGTGATCGCCTACGCCGGCGCCATCATGGTGCTGTTCGTGTTTGTGGTGATGATGCTCAACCTGGGGCCGGCCTCGGTCGCCCAGGAACGCGTCTGGCTCAAGCCCGGCATCTGGCTCGGCCCGGTCATCCTGGCAGCCCTGCTGCTGGGTGAACTGCTGTATGTGCTGTTCGCTCACCAGAGCGGCCAGGCCATCGGCCACACCACCGTAGACGCGAAAGCCGTGGGCGTCAGCCTGTTCGGCCCGTACCTGCTGGTGGTCGAACTGGCTTCGATGCTGCTGCTCGCGGCAGCCATCACCGCCTTCCACTTGGGCCGCAACGAAGCCAAGGAGCAATGACGATGCCTGCTATCCCTTTGGAGCATGGTCTGGCGGTCGCCGGCATCCTGTTCTGCCTTGGCCTGGTCGGCCTGATGGTTCGCCGTAACATTCTGTTCGTGTTGATGAGCCTGGAAATCATGATGAACGCCGCCGCACTGGCGTTCGTTGTTGCAGGTAGCCGATGGGCGCAGCCGGATGGGCAAGTCATGTTCATCCTGGTGATCAGCCTGGCAGCCGCCGAGGCCAGTATTGGCCTGGCGATCCTGCTGCAACTGTATCGTCGCTTCCACACGCTTGATATCGACGCTGCCAGTGAGATGCGCGGATGAACATGATCTTTCTGACTTTCGTATTTCCCCTGATCGGTTTCCTGCTGCTGTCGTTCTCTCGTGGACGCTGGTCGGAAAACCTTTCTGCCTTGATCGGCGTGGGTTCCATTGGCTTGTCGGCGATCGTCGCCGCCTACGTCATCTGGCAATTCAACGTGGCGCCGCCGGAAGGCGGCCACTACACCCTGGTGCTGTGGCAATGGATGTCGGTGGACGGCTTCAAGCCCAACTTCGCCCTCTACGTCGACGGCCTGTCGATCACCATGCTCGGCGTGGTGGTGGGTGTAGGCTTCCTGATCCACCTGTTCGCGTCCTGGTACATGCGTGGTGAGGCCGGCTACTCGCGCTTCTTCTCGTACACCAACCTGTTTATCGCCAGCATGCTGTTCCTGGTACTCGGCGATAACCTGTTGTTCCTGTACTTCGGCTGGGAAGGCGTGGGCCTGTGCTCGTACCTGTTGATCGGTTTCTACTACAGCAACCGCAACAACGGTAACGCGGCACTCAAGGCCTTTATCGTCACCCGCATCGGCGACGTGTTCATGGCCATCGGCCTGTTCATCCTGTTCCAACAAGTGGGCACGCTGAACATCCAGGAACTGCTGGTGCTGGCACCGCAGAAATTCCAGGTTGGTGACTTCTGGATCACCCTGGCGACCCTGATGCTGCTGGGCGGCGCTGTGGGTAAATCCGCACAACTGCCGCTGCAAACCTGGCTGGCGGACGCGATGGCCGGTCCTACGCCGGTGTCGGCGCTGATCCACGCGGCAACCATGGTGACTGCGGGTGTCTACCTGATCGCGCGTACCCACGGCCTGTTCACCCTGGCGCCGGAAATCCTGCATCTTGTAGGACTGGTCGGTGGTGTGACCCTGGTTCTGGCGGGTTTTGCCGCGCTGGTACAGACCGACATCAAGCGTATCCTCGCCTACTCGACCATGAGCCAGATTGGCTACATGTTCCTGGCCCTGGGCGTTGGCGCCTGGGACGCGGCGATTTTCCACCTGATGACCCACGCCTTCTTCAAGGCCCTGCTGTTCCTTGCCTCCGGTGCAGTGATCGTTGCCTGCCACCACGAGCAGAACATCTTCAAGATGGGCGGCCTGTGGAAGAAACTGCCATTGGCCTACGCCAGCTTCATCGTCGGGGGTGCCGCCCTGGCCGCCCTGCCGTTGGTGACCGCAGGTTTCTACTCCAAGGACGAAATCCTCTGGGAAGCGTTCGCCAGCGGTAACCAGAACCTGCTGTATGCAGGCCTGGTCGGTGCGTTCATGACCTCGCTGTACACCTTCCGCCTGATCTTCATCACCTTCCACGGTGAAGCCAAGACCGAAGCGCACGCAGGCCACGGCATCTCCCACTGGTTGCCACTGTCGGTGCTGATCATCCTGTCGACCTTCATCGGCGCCATGATCACCCCGCCTCTGGCCGGTGTACTGCCGGAAAGCGCCGGGCATGCCGGTGGCGCCGCCAAGCACAGCCTGGAAATCGCCTCGGGCGCCATCGCCATCGCCGGTATCCTGCTGGCCGCGCTGCTGTTCCTCGGCAAGCGTCGCTTCGTGACGGCTGTGGCCAACAGTGGCATTGGTCGCTTCCTGTCAGCCTGGTGGTTCGCTGCGTGGGGCTTCGACTGGATCTACGACAAACTGTTCGTCAAGCCATACCTTGCTATCAGCCACCTTCTGCGCAAAGACCCGCTCGACCAGACCATCGGTTTGATCCCGCGCGCCGCCAAGGCCGGTCACACCGCCCTGAGCCGCAGCGAGACGGGCCAATTGCGTTGGTATGCCGCGTCCATGGCTGCCGGTGCGGTGCTGGTGATCGGTGCCATCGTGGTGGTGGCGGTATGACTATGAACATTGCGTACTTTGCGAACTTGCAAAAGGAAACGAGCCCGTCATGATTCTGCCCTGGCTAATCCTGATCCCCTTTATCGGCGGCCTGCTCTGCTGGATGGGTGAACGCTTCGGCGCCACCCTGCCCCGCTGGATTGCGTTGCTGACCATGTCCCTGGAACTCGCGCTCGGCCTCTGGCTGTGGGCGCACGGTGACTATTCATTCGCTCCGGCACCGGGTGTCGATCCAACCTTCGCGCTTGAATTCAAGCACGTGTGGATCCAGCGCTTCGGCATCAACGTGCACCTGGCCCTCGACGGCCTGTCGCTGTTGATGATTTTGCTGACCGGCTTGCTGGGTATCCTCTCGGTACTCTGCTCCTGGAAAGAAATTCAGCGTCACGTGGGCTTCTTCCACCTGAACCTGATGTGGATTTTGGGCGGCGTTGTCGGCGTGTTCCTGGCGCTGGACCTGTTCATGTTCTTCTTCTTCTGGGAAATGATGCTGGTGCCGATGTACTTCCTCATCGCGCTCTGGGGTCACAGTTCTTCGGACGGCAAGAAAACCCGGATCTACGCGGCGACCAAGTTCTTCATCTTCACCCAGGCTTCCGGCCTGATCATGTTGGTGGCGATCCTGGGTCTGGTACTGGTCAACTTCAACAACACTGGCGTGATTACCTTCAACTACGCCGACCTGTTGAAAACCAAGATGTCGCTGACCACCGAGTACATCCTGATGCTGGGCTTCTTCATCGCCTTCGCGGTGAAGCTGCCGGTGGTGCCGTTCCACTCCTGGTTGCCTGACGCTCACGCCCAGGCACCGACCGCAGGTTCCGTCGACCTCGCCGGTATCCTGCTTAAGACTGCTGCTTATGGCCTGCTGCGTTTCGCCCTGCCACTGTTCCCGAATGCCTCGGCCGAGTTCGCGCCGATCGCCATGACCCTGGGTCTGATCGGGATCTTCTACGGTGCGTTCCTGGCTTTTGCGCAAACCGACATCAAGCGTCTGATTGCCTTCTCGTCCGTTTCCCACATGGGTTTCGTACTGATCGGCATCTACTCCGGCAGCCAACTGGCGCTGCAAGGCGCGGTGATCCAGATGTTGGCCCACGGTGTTTCGGCCGCGGCACTGTTTATCCTCAGTGGTCAGCTGTACGAGCGCCTGCACACCCGTGACATGCGTGAAATGGGTGGCGTGTGGTCGCGCATCGCGTACCTGCCGGCCATCAGCCTGTTCTTCGCCGCCGCATCCCTGGGCTTGCCGGGCACCGGTAACTTCATCGGCGAGTTCCTGATCCTGATGGGTTCGTTCGTACACACGCCGTGGATCAGCGCCATTGCTACCTCGGGCCTGGTGTTTGGTTCGGTCTACTCGCTGATCATGATCCACCGCGCCTACTTCGGCCCGGCCAAGTCCGACACCGTCCTGCAAGGGATGGATGCTCGCGAACTGATCATGGTGCTCGGCCTTGCGGTGCTGCTGATCTACATCGGTGTGTACCCGCAACCGTTCCTGGACACTTCTGCCGCGACGATGCATGGCGTGCAGCAGTGGATCGGCACCGCCTTCTCTCAACTCGCTTCGGCCCGGTAAGAGCGCTATGGAATTCACGATCCAACACTTTATCGCGCTTGCGCCGCTGCTGATTACCAGCCTCACCGTTGTGGCGGTGATGCTGGCAATCGCCTGGCGCCGCAATCACTCGCAAACGTTCCTGCTGTCGTGTGCCGGTCTTAACCTGGCCCTGCTGTCGATCATCCCGGCACTCAAGGTCGCGCCATTGGCCGTGACCCCGCTGATGATGGTCGATGACTTCGCGCTGCTGTACATCGCGTTGATCCTCGTTGCCACCCTGGCCTGCGTCACCCTCGCCCACGCCTACCTCGGCGAAGGCGGCACCGGCTACCCCGGCAACAAGGAAGAGCTGTACCTGCTGATTCTGCTGGCTGCGGCCGGTGGCATCGTGCTGGTCAGCGCTCAGCACCTGGCCGGCTTGTTCATCGGCCTGGAACTGCTGTCGATCCCGACTTACGGCCTGGTGGCCTACGCGTTCTTCAACAAGCGCTCGCTGGAAGCCGGCATCAAGTACATGGTGCTGTCGGCGGCCGGTTCCGCGTTCCTGTTGTTCGGTATGGCGCTGCTCTACGCAGAGGCCGGCAACCTGAGCTTCACCGGTATCGGTCACGCCCTGGCGGCCACCAACATGCCTGCACCGATTGCCCAACTGGGCCTGGCGATGATGCTGATCGGCCTGGCGTTCAAGCTGTCCCTGGTGCCGTTCCACTTGTGGACCCCGGACGTGTACGAAGGCGCCCCGGCGCCAGTGGCGGCGTTCCTGGCCACCGCGTCCAAGGTTGCCGTGTTTGCTGTGATGGTGCGTCTGTTCCAGATCTCGCCTGCGGCCAACACCGGCGTGCTGAGCACCGTGCTGACCGTGATCGCCATTGCGTCGATCCTGTTCGGTAACCTGCTGGCCCTGACCCAGAACAACCTCAAGCGTCTGCTCGGTTATTCCTCCATCGCGCACTTCGGCTACCTGCTGATCGCCCTGGTGGCGAGCAAAGGCCTGGCCGTGGAAGCCATGGGCGTGTACCTGGTCACCTACGTGATCACCAGCCTGGGCGCATTTGGCGTGATCACGTTGATGTCCTCGCCGTTCAAAGGTCGTGATGCCGACGCCCTGTACGAATATCGCGGCCTGTTCTGGCGCCGTCCGTACCTGACCGCCGTGCTTACCGTGATGATGCTGTCCCTGGCCGGTATCCCGCTGACCGCAGGCTTTATCGGCAAGTTCTACATCGTGGCTACCGGTGTTGAAGCCCATGAATGGTGGCTGGTTGCATCCTTGGTACTGGGCAGCGCCATCGGCGTGTTCTACTACCTGCGCGTGATGGTCACCCTGTACCTGATCGAGCCAAACCTGCGCCGTGTGGATGCCGAGTTGCACTGGGAACAGAAGGCAGGCGGCGTGATGCTGCTGGCCATCGCCCTGCTCGCGTTCTTCCTGGGCGTGTACCCACAACCGTTGCTCACCCTGGTGCAGCACGCGGTACTGGGCGTTTGATCGCTTAGCTTGATGCAGTAAACGAAACGGCGCCTTCGGGCGCCGTTTTGCGTTTCTGGACTTTCAATTCTTTTGCCCTCCCCTGTGCGCTGAAATTTCCTTCCTCCTCTACCTCTTTGTCTGGCATCTAGCCGCTGAACCTAGCCGTATGGTGATTGTGTTTTAGGAAAGTTCCCACAGCCAGGTCACTTGACCCCGGGCGCGTGGGCCACCACACTATACGCAGGCTACGTACAGAACATGGATGCTCTATTTATCGAGTTGCCGGCCTTTGAACGGCATCGCAGGGACTATCTGAGTGACGAGCTATTCCAAGGCTTTCAACAGGAGTTGATGAAGAATCCGCAAGCGGGCGACGTCATCGAGGGAACCGGCGGGTTGCGCAAGGTCCGTTTCGTCGATGAGCGACGCAACAAAGGCAAACGCGGAGGCTTGCGGGTCATTTACTACTGGTGGTCGGGCGGCACGCAGTTCTGGTTATTCACCCTGTACGGCAAACACGAACAGGATGACCTTACCCCCAATCACAAGAAAGCCTTAAAACACATGCTGGACAGGGAAATCAAAGCGAGAACACATCATGAAACGTGAAATCTTTTCCGAACTGGTCGAAGGCTTCGACGCCCTGGCCGAAGAACGCCAAGGCAAAGTCACCCTGCGGACCCACAAGGTCCATCTCAACAACCTGGCCCCCCTGAGCGCCGAAGAAGTGGTGGCCGTGCGCCAACAGCTCAACCTCTCGCGCTCGGTGTTCGCCATGTACCTGCGTACCAACGTGCGCACCCTGGAAAACTGGGAACAAGGCCGGGCCAAGCCCAACGCCCAGGCCACCACCTTGATTCGGCTGGTGTCGCGCTTTCCGGAAACCGTGGCGCAGCTCGCGGCCTTGGGTTGATGGACAAAGCCCCGACAGGTTCGGGGCTTCTTCATACAGGCTTATCGGCTCCCCCGAGGACTAGGCCCCTCCTCCTTCGCCACGAAACGCACTCGGGCTCACCCCTGTCCAGCGCTTGAAGGCCCGCCGAAAACTGCGCACATCGCTATAACCGACTTCCTCGGTAATACGTTCGATCGACAGCCCCGGATTCCCCAGCAACCCCATGGTACGTGCACGTCGCACTTGCTCCTGCAACGCTTCGAACGTCAGCCCGTGTTCGGTCAGGCGCCTGCGCAGGGTGCGCCCACTCATGTTCAAGTCGCCGGCGACCTTCTCCAGCTGGCTGCCCTGCAAATCCCGCGAAATAGCGCGTTCAACGGCCTGGATCAGGTCCATCTTCTGGTGCAACTGCGCGCTCTCCAACTCCAGCAACTCCAGGGCCTGGCGCAACGCCAAGGCGTGGTGATTAGGCAGGCGTTTATCCAGCCAATGCGGGGCCAGCACCATGCGATTGTGCAGGCAGCCAAAGCGCACATCCGCGCCAAACAGGCGTTGGTACTCAGCCTGGTAAGGCGGCGCAGCGTGCACGAACTCCATGCGCAGGGGCATAAACGTCTCCCCCACGAGCGCGCGGCCATACACCATCAGGCTGGCGAAGAACTCTTCGGCCGCAAACACCTGCACCTCGGCAAACGGCAGCAGGCATTCGACGTCGACGTGTACTTCTTCCAAGGTCTCATGGGTACGGGTGGTGGCGATGCCGCCTGAGGTGTGCTGATGGCGCTCGCCAATGGCAAATGCATCGCGCAGGGTTTTGCACAGGGAGATCACATGGCCGAGCAGGCCGAGGGTGCCCAGCACGTTCTGATGCCCCACCCACAGGCCCAGCCCCTGATCGGGAAGCACCTTGAGTGCGCGCTGGATCATCGCCACAGCCTGGCGATAGGAAATACGCTGGGCCGGGTCATCCAGGTCGGCCAGGGTAAACCCCAGGCCTCGGCACAACGCTTCGGCATTCGCGCCCTTTTGCGCTACCACCTGCCCGAGGGTCTGCAACAGGAAGGGCGACACCAGCGCCAATTCAAATTGCGGGTCAACGGCTTTCCTTTGCATGGCTCACGGGTTCCCGACTGAGTACTTCAGTTCTTGTTTTAGAAACATCCTGTTAATCATAGGCGCTTGCAAGAGCCGCTGCATCCTGAGTGAAACCTGTCCGGCAAAGTCCCCCTATCTGGCCGCCAAAACCCTGCCCCGCCGGGCGCTGAAGGCATATTTCTAACGTCAGCGGTGCCCTAACAATAATAAAGAGGCCAGACATGAACCCCACCCGTGCACTTCCCCCCCTGCAACTGGCGTTGTTGAGCCTGCTCAGCCTGCCGGCCCTGGCCACCGAAGGCGGCGTCGACAACATCGGCCCCGGCACCGATGGCTTCTACATCCTGCCGCTGGACGTGAACAACCTGCCCGACCATATGTTCGCGTTCAACCTGTATTACAACCACTACCAGGCACGCAAACTGGACATCAGCTCCCTCGGCGGCAAGGTCTCGCAAGTGCGGATCAAGTCCGACGCGATCATCCCACGCCTGGACTATCTGAGCCCCGTGCGTGTGTTCGGCGGGCGCCTGGGCGGCTACATCGCCCAGCCGTATATCAAGCAACAGGTGTCGCTGTTCGGTATGTCCGACACCCGCGAAAGCATGGGCGACACCACCCTGGCGCCGATCATCCTGTGGGACATGGGCAAAAACCTGACCCTGGCCGCCGCCGTGGAAATCACCCTGCCCACCGGCGAATACGACGCCACGCGCCTGGCCAACACCAGCAACAACTTCTACACCTACAAGCCGCTGGTCTCGGCGACCTGGATGCCCAATGAACGCACCGAACTGTCGATCAAGACCACCTACAGCTTCAACGAAGAAAACCACGACACCGACTACCGCTCCGGCCAGATTTTCCATTTCGACTACTCGGCCAGCTACAAGGTGACCGACAACCTGAGCCTGGGGGTCAACGGCTATTACCTCAAGCAGACCACCGACGATAAGCAGTACGGGCGCACGGTGGTAAACATCTATGGTGATGAAGTGAATGATGGGGTCAAGGGACAAGTGTTTGCCATTGGCCCGGCGGTGTATTTCACCTTCTTGAAATACGCCAGTGCAGAGGTGCGCTGGGCTAAAGAGTTCGATGTGAAGAACCGGCCGGAAGGCGATATGTTGTGGGCCAAGCTCACCATTCCCTTTGCCCTGTAAAAACCCGACTTGAAACAGGAACACTGACGTGTGTGGGAGTGTGATTGTGTGGGAGCTGGCTTGCCTGCGATAGCATCACCGCGGTCTAACCTTGAGACCGAGGCGTCTGCATCGCAGGCAAGCCAGCTCCCACACAAGCCAGCCCCACAATCACACTCCCACATTTCGAGCGCTTTGCGTCAGGCATAAACAGGCCAGGTCTCGACGATTTTCCCGTCCCGCACCCCCAGCAAATCCCCAAACTGCAACAACACAAACTCACTCTGGGTCGGGCGCAAAAACACTTGATCCTCAATATTCAATCCCACCGCTGGCGAGCCGTTGACCATCTCCTGATTGGAACTGCGCCCAAACAGCTCATTGCTTTGCAGCCCCTGCGGCGACTCGAATTGCGCCATCCAGTTACCGCCATAAATAAAGAACGTCTCGCGCTGATTCGGATCCCACCACGAAAACACCCGCGACTTGCCATCCAGCGCCGGAATCTCCACCGACCCGGTGCTTTTCAACACTGGCGTGGCGATAAACGCTGCCGGCACATGCTCGCTCAACGACGGCAAATCGTAATGCGTGGGCTTGAGCAACGCGGTACCCACCGACACCTCGGTACTGAGTGTTTCCTGCTCGTGAATCCGATAGCTGGGGCTGCCAGCCGTGTTCAACGTCAGCCCCTCACGCCATAACCCGGCAAACTGCTGACGGGTGAAATCAACATGGCCGTTGTAGCGCTGCATCACCTGCTCAAACAGCGTCTGGGGCGAACCGAGAATACCCGGCACGCCCATGCCCACAAACGGGTCGTAGCCCATAAATCCGGCAAACTCCAAGTGCTGCGGGTTGGCGCTGATCAGCGTGAGCATCCGCCCCAGCACCGCGTTATCGCTAATGCCGCCGCGATGCAGCCCCACATCCAGCTCGATGTTCACCCGCAACCGCGTGCCCAACCCTTGCGCCAACGCCAGGTAGTGCTGCAACCGCTCTGGCGTGTCCAGTAGCCACTGCAATTGCCTGGCCGGGTCAAACGGACCTTTATGGGTTTGATAAAACAGCTCGGCCGAGCGCACCGGCAACGGCTTGCCCATGAGGATGTCGGCCTCGGGAAACACCTGCGCATCGTGGTTCAGAAACGGTTGATGAAACGACATCAGCCGCGCAGTACCCGCGCGCTTGGCGATATACGCCAGCAACCCCGGCGACGGCAGCGACTTCTCCACCAGGCGCAAATGCTTGCCACCACGCTGCACCGACTGCATCACCACGTCGATATTGTGATCAAGGCGATCCAGGTCGATCAGCATCACCGGGCGCATCGGCCCATGGGCTTTGAGTTCATCATTAAGGCTGCGGAAATACTCGCTGTACGGGCCGCCGCGATCACTGGGGCGCAGCCACCAGCCACCCGCCACTGCCGCCACTGCGGCGCCCAGCACAAAATGTCGGCGTTTCATCAGGCCACTCCCAGGATGGATTGCAGGTGCGCATTGAGGAACTTGCCGCTCGGGTCCAGCTCGCGGCGCACGCGGGTGAATTCGTCCCAGCGCGGGTACAGCGGCTGCAAGGTGCGCGCGTTAAGGGTGTGCAATTTGCCCCAGTGCGGGCGGCCGGCGTACTTCCAGAAAATCGGCTCCACGGCGGCAAAGAAGTTGTGATGGTCCATGGCGTAATGCTGATGGACCGAAATCGAACAGCTGTCGCGGCCTTCGAACATGCTCAAAGGGATGTCATCGGCCTTGACGTAGCGATACTCGATAGGAAACCAGGTGCGCAGGTCCTTGTCGGTGATCAGCTTGAGGATTTCCCGCAGGCACGCCGGGCCATGTTCGGCAGGCACCGAATATTCCATCTCGTTGAAACGCACGTTGCGCACATTGGCATAGACCTGGAACGACTCGGCCACGCGGTCCTGGAAGCTGGCAAAAAAACGCAGGCTGTTGAGCAAGGTGCGGCGGGTGCCCGGGAAATCACTGCCATACTTGTCGAGCTTTTCGATGATCGACACAAACTCATTGCCGCCCGCCTCCGCCGGGTCGACGGGAGGCGTTTCGGGGTCATCGGTTTCGTTGAGGGCGATGGACAGCGCGTAGTCGGAATGGGTGACCACGAGCATTTCCCAGTGCTGGTTTTCGCGGGTGTTCTTGTGCACATCCTCCAGCAACTCTTCGGTCTTGGCGATCCACTGACGCTCACGCAAGCGGTACGGTGCGCGATTCTGCGAGCGGATCTGGGTGACCACGCCCAGCGCACCAAGAGACACGCGCGCGGCGCTGAACAGCTCGGGATGGCGTTGCGCATCGCAGTCCAGCACGGCGCCTTGGGCGGTGACCAGTTGCAGGCCGGTGACGCAACCGGAATACGAGGTAAAGCCCAAGCCGGTGCCATGGGTGGAGGTGGAAATCGCCCCGGCCAGGGTCTGGTAATCGATGTCCGCCATGTTCGGCAGCGCCTGGCCGACGGCCTTGAGCGCCGGCCCCATGCGCGACATCGGCGTGCCGGCGGCAAAGGTCGCTTGCAAGGTGGCGGGGTCATGGTCCAACAGCCCATTGAAGTAACTCAGCGACAGCAAGGTGCCGTCGGTGGGCACCAGGGCACTGAACGAATGTGCCGAGCCTACGGGCCGAATAGTGCTCGGTGCCTGGCGAATCATTTGCACCAATTCATCCAGATCTTTGGGCGCCAGGCGCGCCAGCGGCAGGCAGGTCTGCGCGCCCGACCAGTTGCGCCACGGGATCAACCGTGGCGCGCGGGCCAACTGGGCCAGTACCGGGTTGCTCGACAGGGCCAGAAAAACCCCGGCCACTGCCGAGCGTTGCAAGAGTTGCCGCCGTGAAAGCGCCATCCACCACCTCTTTTTATTATTGGAGTTGAACACCGGCCATAAAGCTGATCAGCGCCAGAAACTGCGCTTCGGAACACTGCATGCACAGCCCCATCGGCGGCATGCCGTTGTAGCCGTTGATGCTGTGATCCAGCAGCGTGTCGGCGCCCTGGGCGACGCGCGGGCTCCAGGCAGCCTTGTCACCCGCCAACGGCGCGCCGGCCGCCGGGTTGGCGTGGCATAGCTTGCAGCTGGTGTCGTAGACCTGGGCCAGTGCCGGGTCGGTGGGCACGGTCGTGGTCGCAGCAGTGCGTTCGGGGGCAGGTTTGGGCGTGTCGTCACAGGCCGTCAGCAGGCTGAGTACGAGCAACAGTAACGCGGTGCGGGGCATGGCCACCCTCTCTTATTGTGCAGTGGAAGCTGTTTGCACACTAAGGCAGCGAAGGCAGGGCGTTGAGGGTTTTGGGGGACACAAAGGGGGCTTGGGCGGACAGTCGAATGCTCGGCGTAAGGGTTGGTGCGGTCCTTGAGGTCTACCGTGTCGCTGCCCACCTTCGAGTTTGAAATCGTTATAGCTGCCCTGCAGGCCCAGGACGGAAATCGGGCCAGTCGGTGCTGCGGCGAACACCACAGCAGGCGCGGTGACCAGCGTCAGCAGTGAGGAACCCTTGAGGAATTTTCCGAATAACTTGGACATCGTTTTACATCTCCTTGTCTGGTGAGCAAATTATTCAGGAACCGGTTCGAACCTCGGCTTTTGCCAAAGGCTCGAATTAATTTGCATTGACATGAAGGTAAACGGTTCAGCGAAGGCTCTAGATCAAGGCTCCCTGAAGTTTGCCATTACTAAGCCATCAAGGGTTTGGCGAAGCTGCGGATGACTTGGCAAACGAATACCGAAGGTGCCCTGCAGCAATTCCAGCAACTCATCAGCACTCTCGACTGCACGCTTTTCGCTGGGCTGGTCAAGGCAGTGAACCGCGTAATTGGCATTGGCCAAGGTATGGCGTTTACCCGGTGCCAACCGCGCCGCTTTCAGCTGACCGACAAAAACGGAAGCCGGGTGCGTCGACACGTACCAATTGCCGATGGTGTAGTCGATATCGGCCTGCACTTGCAGGTCGAACACATATAAGCCACGCCATTCCTCACCCACCTGCGCCCACAGGGTGTAATCGGCACCGTTGAAGGTCAGGCGATAAGGTTCATGGGCGGTGGCCTGGGGCACCTCGGTATCCAGCTGCAACGGACTACTGGGCACCATGCCGCCGAAGCCGACATCGGTGACATAACGCACGCCGTCCAGGGTCACCAGGCTCAGGCGATGGGTGCGCCCGGTGCGCGCATCAGGCGGCCCGCCCATCACCACCCAGCCGGTAAGCCCGCGGGCGTCGAAACCCAGCTCCTGCAACAGCGCCAGGAACAGGTAGTTAAGCTCGAAACAGTAACCACCACGCCCATCCAGCAAGACCTTTTGCTCGATGCTGGGCAGGTCAATCGGCACCGGTGAATGCAGCAATGTCGACAGGCTCTCAAAGGCGAAGGTGCACACGTGACGCAGCTGCAGGTCTTGCAAGGTTTTGAGCGTGGGTGGCGGGGCTGAGTCGTAGCCCAGACGCTGCAGGTAGAGCTGGCTGTGAGTCAATCGGGACATGGCGCGATCCTTGGGCGCGTGGCGGATGCGTCACTATGCCGCGCCAGTGTGCGACTTGTCATTTTGAGTGAACCTTTTTGAACGCCCGCCTATCCATCTATAACAAGACAGGGAGGCAACATGAGTACCGCAAAAATCTACACCATTCACTATCAACTGCACGGTCAACCGAAGTCCTTTGTGGTACGCGCCGAAGTGATGAATAACGCTGAAGCGTGGCATTGGGCGGCGGTCGATGCTGACATTGCCCATGTCAGCCGCATTGGGCGCGTGGGTCATGAGCAGGTCAAGAAAACTACCCGGCCTTGGGCGGAGAAGTTTGGGATCAGCGAGGTGACCTGGGTGCCGCCCAAGTAGGTTTCGTTTGGATGTGATCAGGCCCCGCTTTTGCGGGGTTTGGTTTTTGGGGGTGTTGGGGTGTTGGGGGTGTGTATATCCGTTATTTAGGTAACGGCGGCTTATGGTTCCGCTCTTACAGCGGCTCACTTTTTGAAGGACCGGAATGCCGGCCCAGCAAAAAGTAAGCAAAAAGTCCTCGCCCCAACACTCGGTGCCTCGCTATGGCTCGGCATGCCCGCAATCCGCCAGTGATTTGGGGGGCCGCCGCGATGGG
>NZ_JACAQL010000030.1:0-27432 GCF_013385245.1 Pseudomonas sp. IPO3747 | reverse complement strand
ATCAGGGGTTTTGTTTTGGGCGGTCGAAAACCCAAACCGGTCCAAAGCTGCCGACAAATTTGCACAGTTATTTCTGAACCAGACCATTAGAATAGGCACCTAACCTTTTTTAGAGTTCGAGCCCTATCTATGCCCGATCCGGTTGATACCGTCGAGGTGTCGCAGTTACCACTGGAGGATCTGGTGGCATGCCATGAGTGCGACTTGCTGATGCGCAAACCCGCACTCGCCCTCGGTGAAAAAGCCCAATGCCCACGTTGCGGTTACGAGCTTTACGCTCACCGCCACAACGTGGTTGAGCGAAGCCTCGCTTTGGTGCTGGCTGCACTGTTGCTGTACATCCCCGCGAACTTTTTACCCATCATGCAGCTCAATCTTCTCGGGCAGTCTTCGCAGGACACCGTATGGAGCGGCGTGGTAGGTCTGTTCGATACCGGCATGCAAGGTGTCGCAGCCGTGGTGTTCCTGTGCAGCATGGGCATTCCCCTGCTCAAGCTGCTCTGCCAATTGGCGGTGTTGCTCAGTATCCGTTGGAACATCGGCCGCAGTTATGGGCTGTTGCTTTACCGCATTTACCATCACCTGAAGGATTGGGGGATGTTGGAGGTTTACCTGATGGGCGTGCTGGTCGCGATCGTCAAACTCGCGGACATGGCCTCCATCACCATTGGCCTGGGGCTTGTCTGCTTCGTCAGCCTATTAGTGGTTCAAGTACTGCTGGAGGTGGTGATGTCGCCCCACCAGATCTGGCAAGCGCTTTCAGGAGAGGATGATCATGCGGGCGATTGATGCGGGCATTCTGATTTGTACCGAATGCCACGAATTGAACAAGCAAGAGGCGGATACCGATGAGCAGCTGTGCACCCGTTGCGGTGCGCTGATCCATGCGCGTCGCCCCAACAGCCTTGTGCGTACCTGGGCGTTGCTGATCACTGCAGCGATCCTGTATATCCCGGCCAATCTGTTGCCAATCATGACCATCAACTCTCTCGGCCAGGGTGATCCCAGTACGATCATGGCGGGCGTGATTCAGCTGGTGCAGCACGGAATGTTCCCCATCGCTGCGGTGGTGTTTATCGCCAGTATTCTGGTGCCGACGTTCAAGCTGGTGGGCATTGGCTTATTGCTGTTCTCGGTGCAACGTCACCAACCGTTGTCCGCACAACAACGCATTATCATGTACCGCTTTATCGAATTCATTGGCCGCTGGTCCATGCTGGATATCTTCGTGATCGCCATCCTGGTGGCGGTTGTTAACTTTGGGCGACTTGCCAGTGTCGAGGCCAACCTTGGCGCCGCAGCGTTCGCCAGTGTGGTGATCTTGACGATGCTTGCCGCAGTAACTTTTGATCCCCGACTGATTTGGGATAACACGGAGTCGGACGACGACCATGAGTGATTTGCCTAAAGCTAAAACCCGCCCGGCCTCTAACTGGTCGGCCATTTGGGTGCTTCCCCTGATTGCGCTGATCATCGGCGGCTGGCTGGGATGGCGTGCCTATTCCCAACAGGGAATCGAGATCCAGGTGCGCTTTGAAAGTGGCGAGGGCATCCAGGTCAACAAAACCGAAGTGGTCTACAAAGGCATGACGGTGGGGAAGGTCAAAGCCTTGGCCCTGGATGACGAAGGCAGCAATCGCGGGGTGATCGCCACCATCGAGATGAACAAGGACGTCGAGCAATACCTCAAGACCAACACACGCTTCTGGCTGGTAAAGCCCAGCGTCAGCCTGGCCGGTATCACCGGCCTGGAAACCCTGGTCTCGGGTAACTACATTGCCGCCAGCCCTGGCGATGGCGAGCCCACGCGCAAATTCAAGGCGCTCTCCGAAGAGCCGCCGTTATCTGACGCCAAGCCTGGCCTGCACCTGACCCTTAAAGCCGATCGCCTCGGCTCACTGAACCGCGGCAGCCCGGTGTTCTACAAACAGATCCAGGTTGGCCAGGTCAAAAGCTACCTGCTGTCCGAGGACCAGAGCACCGTCGAGATCAAGGTTTATATCGAGCCGACTTACGCCAGCCTGGTGCGCAAACACACGCGTTTCTGGAACGCCAGCGGCATCAGCATCGACGCTAACCTGTCCGGCGTAAAAGTGCGTAGCGAATCGCTGTCCAGCATCGTCGCCGGCGGTATCGCGTTCGCCACCCCTGAAAATCGCAAGGACAGCCCGCCGACCGATCCGAGTCTGCCTTTCCGTCTTTATGAGGATTTCGACGCCGCCGCCGCCGGCATCAAGGTCAAGGTCAAGCTCACCGACTTCGAAGGCCTGCAGGCTGGGCGCACCCCGGTCATGTACAAGGGCATCCAGGTTGGTAGCCTGAAAACCCTGAAGATTGACCCGGACCTGTCCAGCGCCCATGCCGAGCTGACCCTCGACCCACTCGCCGAAGACTACCTGGTGCAAGACACGCAGTTCTGGGTGGTCAAGCCGTCCATTTCCCTGGCCGGCATCACCGGCCTGGAGGCGTTGGTAAAAGGTAACTACATTGCCATCCGCCCCGGCGACAAAGGCAGCGCACCGCAACGTGAGTACGTCGCCCGCGCCAAGGCGCCCCCACTGGATCTACGCTCCCCCGGCCTGCACATGGTGCTCTTCACCGACAACCTAGGCTCCCTGGATGTTGGCAGCCCGATCCTCTACAAACAGGTCAAGGTCGGTTCGGTGCAGAGCTACCAGTTCTCGCGCAAGAACAAGCAACTGGTGATCGGCGTCCACATCGAGAAGGAATACGAAAACCTGGTCAACGGTTCAACGCGTTTCTGGAACGCCAGCGGCGTCACCTTGACTGGCGGCCTCACCGGCGGCATCCAGGTGAAGAGTGAATCCCTGGCCAGTCTGATGGCTGGCGGTATCGCCTTCGAAACCCCGGAACAGAATGTACCGTTGAAAAAACGTATCCCGCGTTTCCGCCTGTTTGCCGATCGCGACGCGGCCAACCAGCACGGGACCCTGGTGACCATCAAGGTTGATCGCGCCGACGGCCTGCGCCCCGGCACGCCCGTACGCTTCAAAGGCCTCGACGTGGGCAAGATCGAGAACGTCGACCTCAGCGCCGACATGCAGTCGGTACTGCTCAGCGCCCGGATCACCCAAGTGGCTGATCGTATTGCGCGCAGCGGCAGCCAGTTCTGGGTGGTCAAGCCTGAGCTGGGCCTGATGAAAACCGCAAACCTGGAGACTCTGGTCACCGGCCAATACATCGAAGTGCAGCCCGCCGTGAAAAACGCCGGGCCGCAAAAGAGCTTCGTCGCGTTGGACAAGCCACCAGAGGCTGTTCACCAGCAAGAAGGCCTGAGCCTGGTCCTCAGCGCCGCACGCCGTGGTTCGTTGAAGGAAGGCGTGCCCGTCACTTACCGTGAAGTCACTGTAGGCAAAGTCACCGGCTACGAATTGGGCCAGACCGCCGACCGGGTGCTGATCCACATTTTGATCGAACCTAAATACGCACCACTGGTGCGCAGTGGCAGCCGCTTCTGGAATAGCAGTGGGTTTGGTTTGGACTTCGGCTTGTTCAAGGGGGCGACGGTGCGCACGGAATCTCTGGAGACGTTGGTGGCCGGTGGTATCGCCTTTGCCACGCCGGATGGCGAGCGCATGGGCAATGCGGCGCGACCGCAGCAGACGTTCCCGTTGTTTGATAAGTTTGAGGATGAGTGGCTGACCTGGGCGCCTAAGATTCCATTGGGCAAGTAGACCGCGGCGCGGCCATCGCGGGCAAGCCCGGCTCCCACATTGGAATGCATAACTCCTGTGGGAGCCGGGCTTGCCCGCGATGAGGCCCTCAACATCACTGCAAAACCCCAGCCCATAAAAAAGGCCGCGATCCAAACAGATCGCGGCCTTTTGCATTTCAGCGTCTCCGATTAAACCTCATCCAACTCCGGCTCATCCGCCTGCACATTCACCGTCGCCTTCACCACATCATGACGACGGATGTACTTCCAGTCCGCCTCATCAATGTAGATACCATTCGGCCCGCTGCCGCCTTCCAGGTCGATCGCCACTTGGGCGGACACCTGCGGCTTCACACTGGCCAAAATCGGCACAAAGCCCAGCTGCAAACTGGTTTCCAGCAACGCCGCCTGGTTCTTCTCATCGATGTCCGCTGCCTCATCGAGGTAGTACGGTAAACGCACGCGCCCGGCCTGGTCACGGTCCATCAAGTGCAGCAACAAGTACATGTTGGTCAGCGCCTTGATGGTCATGGTGGTGCCGTTGGACGCCGCGCCGTCGATGTCGGTGTGAATCACCGGCTGGCCATGCACCTTGGTGATTTCAAATGCCAGCTCGAACAAGTCCTTGAGGCCCAACTGGTTATGGTTGGCGGCCACAAGACGGGCCAGGTATTCCTTGGCCTCTTCGTTCTTGTTGTCCTGCTCGGCGCTCTGGCTCAGGTCGAACACCGACAGGGTTTCGCCTTCTTCATACTGACCGGCACTGTGGATGATCTGGTCGATATGCTTGAGGGCTTCCTTGTTCGGCGCCAGCACGATGCGGAAGCTTTGCAGGTTGGACACCTGACGCTTGTTGATCTCGCGGTTGAACAAGGCTAACTGGTGCTCAAGGCTGTCGTAGTCGCTGCGGATATTGCGCAAGGTCCGCGCAATATCGGTGACGGCTGCACGGCGCGCCTTGCCTAGGGTCAGGGCTTCATCGGTGCGGTGCGCATAAGCGTTGATCAGCAATTGCAGACGACGCTCTACGTCATCCTCGCTGTCGAACTTGGCCACGCCCTTGAGGCGCACCTGTGCATACAGCGCCTCAATCTGGCCATCAGCGCGCAGCAAACCTTGCCAGCTGTCCTGATAGTCATTGAGCAATGGCAACAGGTTGTCCATCGAGTCGTCGACCGGGTCCATAAACGGTGTGCCGAACGGCAAGTCGGCCGGCAACAACTGACGGCGGCGCAGGGCGTCATCCAGCGTGCGTTGCTTGGCTTCCATATCGCCGATCTGACGGCCGACCAGTTGCAGCTTGGCCGACAACTGCTGGACACGCTCGGTGAAGGCATCACTGGAGCGCTTCAACTCATCTTGCGCGGCTTCCATCTGCGCCAGGTTTTCGAGCTTCTCGCCTTCTTCCGCGCTCAGGGTTTGCGCGCGACGGAAGTCTTCCAGCGCCTTCTGCGCATCCAGCACTTGCTGGTACAGGGCTTCGGTCTGGGTCTTGCTCGCCGCACGGTCAGAGGCTACGGCCTGCTGCGTCTTGAGCTGCTTGAGTTCTTTTTCCAGGCGCTCTTTCTGGTCGCGCAATGCCGCGCGATCGGCCAGCGCCTGCAATGCCGGTGGTTCGATATTGGAGATGTCGATCGACAGCCCCGGCACTTCAAATTTTTCACCCTTGAAGCCATCAAGGATCTGCTCCAGGGATTTAACCCACTGGCCATCCTCATCCAGCGTGATGCCATGCTCGCCCAGCGGCAAACTGAACAACGAACTGTTGAACAGGCGCATCAGACGCTCGACGTCCTGTTGTGAGAATTCTTCACGCAGTTTGGCGTAACTGTTGTTGTCGGCATGGTCGAGCTGTTGCTTGACCGACTTCAGGCGTTTCTCCAGGTCACGCAAGCGCTCATCCAGGTCCTCAGCGCTGAACTGACGGGATTGCGCCAGGGCGCCCGCCAATTCATCGTGGGCATCCTTGGCCGCCAACAGTTGCTGCTCCAGCACCTTGACGTCATCCACCAGCGCAAAGCGATGCTTAAGCACCGACAGCTCGCCCAACCAACGCTGGATGCCACTGATCTCGCGCTCCAGGCGCATCAGCTCCTGGGTACCGCCACGCTGATCGTTTTGCAGCGCGTCCTGCTCGTTACGGTAGTGCTCGGCCTGGATGGTCAGCTCTTCCTTGCGCGCACTGGCGTAGTCTGACCAGGTGCCGAGCAACGAATCCAGCAAGGGCGACAGGCGATGCAATTTGCCGCGCAATACATCGCGCAAGCGCACGCCATTGGCGAGCGCTTCAACCAACGGCCCGGCAGCCACCAGCGAGTTGTAGTCCTGCTCCATGCGCCTTACATCACGGAAGGCTTCTTCGCACGCAGCGATGTAGTCCACGCTGCCGGAACGCAGGCTGTGTTCGAACGCATCCAGGAACAATTGCTTGAGCTTGGCCGCGGTGATTTCGCGCATGTGCAGCAGGTTGATAAACAGCGCGCGGAAGGTCTTCAGGCTCTGTTCGCTGGTGGAACGCAGCGGAATCAGGGTCAGGTCCAGTGGGATTGACGTGTGGCCACCGACCAGCAAACGGCGCAGTTCATCCGGTTTGAGTTCGTAGGCTTTAAGGCCTTCGCGCTCAAGGTTGGTGAACAGCTCTTTTTGACGCAGGCAGGTGTCGTTCTTCTGGTAGTGGGCCAAGTCCAGCTTGCCGGCATAGGCAAAGAACTGGTGACCGAAACCACCGCCCGGGCCGCGCCCGACCACGCCGATTACGTGCGGGCCGTGGGGCAGCGAGACTTCCACGAGGATGTAGCTGGTGTCGGTGGCAAAGTAGAAGCGCCGCGATTGTTCCAGGGTGTACTTGCCGAAACTCATGTCCGACATACGCGCCAGGATCGGGAACTGCAAGGCGTTGATCGACGCAGATTTACCCAGGTTATTCGCGCCGTACACCGACAACGGTTCCTCCAGCGGGAACAAGCCCAGGCTGTAACCCGCGGTGTTCAATAGGGCGAAGCGGCGGATGCCGTAACGTTCCTTACTCATGCGTCGGTCTCCTGTTCTTCGGCAATGGCGCGGGCCAGGGCGTCTTCTTCGCTTTCTTCTGCGAAGTCGCTGAGGTCCAGCGGGTCATCGGTTTTCAGCAGTTTTTCATCGCTGTCTTCATCGATGATTACCGGCGCCGGCAATGGCAACACACTGTGCACGCTGGCGGCCAGGTCACGGTCCTGCTGCACGGACAGGCACACATCAAGGAAGCGGTGCATCGGCGGCAGGAAGCGATAGATGCCGTTGTCTTCGCTGGCAAAACCCAGTTGGGTCATGCGGCGCATGATCTTTTCTTCGAGCTCTTCCTGGGTCTGCACTTCGGCCTGGATAAACAGGTCGCGGTACTTTTCCAGCAACGACGGCAACTCATCGCGGCCCAGGCTGCCGCCATCGAGCACGGCGACCGGGTCGCGGCCCTGGTCGGCCAGGTGCTCGACGATGATGAAGGTGAACAGCGCCAGACGTTGCGCGGTCTTGTTGACCTGCGCCGCAGCCACGGCAGTGTCCGGCACGAAGTAATAGAAACCGCGTGTGTCACACACCAGCTCAAAGCCCAGGGCCTTGAACAGTGTGCGGTACTGGTCCTGGAAGTTCGACAGTTGTGCGTACAGCTCCGGGTCGCGGCGGCTGACGTGGTAACCCTTGAACAGCTCGCGAAAGATCGGTGCCAGTTGGGACAGTTCGGATAGATCAAGATGCATAAGGCGTGCTCGCAGAATTCTCGGTGGCATCGGTGCCAGCCGGGAGCAGGGCGAATGAGCGCAGGCTGACCTGGTGCTCGTGTGTGTGGTAGTCGCGGCGTTCCAGGCGTTCGCGCTTGAAGCGTTTTTCCCGCGAGAGCCGTGAGAACCAGTACAGCAATTCATCGGTGGCGCCGTCCGGTTCCTGCTCCAGCAGCCAGGTCATCAGGTCCGGCATCGGTAGCGCGTCTTCGCAGCGCTCGAGCATTTCCTTGACCGTGCGCGGCGCACGCTGGGCTTCGCCCTTGTGGGATTTGTGCGCCTTGGGGAAACGCGCCGGTTTCGGCTCGAAATTGGCCAGGGCATACACGTACGCTTCGACCTGGCTGGCACTGCCCAGGAAGGTACTTTGAGGCCGGGTAAACATCGGCATCGCCGCTTGCGGCACCGCGTCCAGGCCTTTACGGCGAATGGCCGACAAGGCCAGCGCCGCGCCACGCGTCACGGCGTTGTGGCGGCGCGCTTCTTCGCGCAGCGGCAGCAGCAGTTCGCGGGCATGGCGCAAGGTGAGCTGGGCGCTGGTTTGCATTTCGAGGATGCGCGCGTGAGTACGCAGCAGCATATCGTCGTCGACCAGATGGCCGAGGCGTTGCTGCTCGGTGAGCATGCGCAGCAGCACATTCTCGACCTTGCGCACGCCTTGCTCGAAGGCGCCGTCGGCGTTCACCAGTTGGATCATGGGTTCGACGTATTCGTCCCAGGTCGCCAGTACCTCGGCGTAACGCTGGCGCAACGGGATTTGCCGGTCGCTGGTCTTGGCGCGGTCGGCCACGGCCGCCAGGGCTTGTTCGTCGTTGGCGAGTTTTTTCAGCACGTCCCGCACACGCATATCCAGCAAGCGCAGTTGGCGGGCCAGGTCGTGGCCATCACGGATGTCAAAGGCGTCCTGGATGTAACCGGCCAGACGCTCAAGGTGGCGCAGGTAGGCTTCGATTTCCAGGCACAGGCCAAGCCGGTGCTCCTTGCGAAGATAGGCGAGGAAGTCGTGGATCTGTGCATTGAGCTCGAAACGGTTCGGGCTCTTGGCGACAGGCACCAGGATATCCAGGCGAATCCACACGTCCAACAGGCTGGTGATGTCCTGTGGCGTGCTGTCCAGTTGTTGGGCCGCCAGTTGTGCGCGCAGCTCGCCCAGGCTCAAGGTGCCTTGGTCGAAGTGTTCGCACAGTGGCTCAAGCAGGGCCCAGTGTTCGGCGAGGGCGCGCAAGACGCGCTTGGGTTCGATCATCGGAATGGCCGGCTGGTTGGCGAATAAAAGTCGCGATTGTACTGCATCAGGCGCGGGATTTATCCACAGCCGGTCAGTGCGCAGTGGGCGATTGTTACCGAACAGCGGTAGAATCCCCGCTCTTTAGTTATCCACAAGTGGCCGAGCTGTGCTTATCGAGTCCCGACGTCGCGCTTACTTGACTGCCATGCAGGTGGTCAACTGGCTGCCCCGCACCGAACTGCCGTTTGCCGCCCCATCGCGGCCCGAGCTGCTGCAGGCGCTTGAGCCTTATGAGGCGTTCGAGGTGTCGGGCGAGGAGGCTGCTGCGCCGGTGGCGGTGGTCAAACCCACGCCAGAGGCTCGCCCCGCTGTCGAACGCGTGAAAGTTGAAGTGCCGCGCCCGTCACCCGTGGCCAAGCCCGTGGCGGCCGAAACGCCAGCGCCGGTGGCCAAGGCAGCAGTGGTGCCACCGCCACGTTTCGCCCTGCAATTACTGCGGGCCGGGCGTTGCCTGCTGTTGGTGGAACTGCCCACCGGCGAACGTTTTCAGACCCGCGACCCGGCCTACATGCTGCTAAAAGACATGCTGCGCGCCGCCGGCCTGCCCGACAGCCCGCAAATCGTCGGCGACCCCGTGCGCTGGCCGCTGCTGGTGCGCGGCAACATGGACCAGGGCCCGGACGCTGCACGGGATTTTGTCCAAGGTTTTGTCTCGGCGCGCCTGGAAGACGAACCCTGCGTGTGCCTGTGGCTGATCGGCCTGCCCGCCGTGCGTTTTGCCGGTGAGGCGAATGCCGAAGCCTGGTATCGCGAGCTGCAGGTCGAAGGCCTGGGCTCGGTATGGGCCTTGCCGGGCCTGGAATTATTAATGGAAGAGCCACAGCGTAAGGCTGATGTCTGGCAAGCCATGCGCCGGCTGATGGCGCGCTGGAAAAGTACCGATGAGTGAAGCTTTATCGTTCCGCCCGATGACCGAGGCGGACCTCGACGCCGTACTGAAGATTGAATACGCGGCGTTCAGCCATCCCTGGACCCGTGGGATTTTTCTTGATGGGCTGGGCAAGTACCAGATCTGGCTGATGTTTGAAGGTGAGCAGCAGGTGGGCCACGGTGTGGTGCAGATCATCCTCGATGAAGCGCACTTGCTGAATATCACCGTCAAACCGGAAAACCAGGGCCGTGGCCTGGGGTTGGCGCTGCTGGAACACCTGATGTCGCGCGCTTATGCCGCCAGTGCGCGGGAGTGCTTCCTGGAAGTGCGCGACAGCAATACTGGCGCGTTTCGCTTGTATGAGCGCTACGGCTTCAACGAAATCGGCCGTCGCCGGGATTACTACCCGGCCGTGGGTGGGCGCGAGGATGCCGTCGTAATGGCTTGTACGCTGGTCGACTAAGACATAAACCCGATGTACAAGCCGGCCCCTGTGGGAGCTGGCTTGCCTGCGATAGCATCACCTCGGTCTGGCTGAAACACCGAGGCGCCTGCATCGCGGGCAAGCCCGGCTCCCACAGGGGAAGTATTCACAGGCTCAACTGCGTTGTGTCAGCGGTTACCGTCTATCGGGTCAATATCCGCCAGCTCGGCCTCATCCAGGCCATTGCCACCGCCAATCTGGTCCTCATCCACAATGCTCAGGTCCCAGTCGGCGGGTTCATCTTCTCCCGCCTCGCGAGCATCCCGGGCGCCATCCTCATGGATCAGCGTTTCCGGGCTCATGTCATCATCCGTGGGCTCATGATCATCGGTCGAAGCTCCAGTCATGCCGGCTTCACGTACCCGTTCGTCGGGCATCAGCTGTTCGCGCTCACGGCGCGGCAGCTCATCACCAATTTCTGCGGTCGGCTCTTGCTCGTCAAAATCCAGCTCGCGCATCTCACCCATGCGGTCTTCGTTGTCATCAATCGGTTCGGGCTGTGTAGCGCCGTAGGGACGTCGTGATTCAGTCATGGCCAATCCTCATACTGTGGGGCTTATAGTGTGTGGACAGGCACGGCGCCCCAAAGATTCAAGCTAATTGCGCCCGGGCGTGACCCGGACGAGCGGTTGTCTGTCACAAAGCTGCGCATCATTCCTGAGGCTTTCCCTGATGAACGAACTACAAGACCTGCTTGATAACAACGAACGCTGGGCGGATGCGATCAAACAGGAAGATCCCGAATTCTTCGCCAAGCTCGCCCGCCAGCAAACCCCGGAATACCTGTGGATCGGCTGCTCCGACGCCCGTGTACCGGCCAACGAAATCGTCGGCATGCTGCCCGGCGACCTGTTTGTGCACCGCAACGTGGCCAACGTGGTGCTGCACACCGACCTCAATTGCCTGTCGGTGATCCAGTACGCGGTGGACGTGCTCAAGGTCAAACACATCCTCGTCACCGGCCACTACGGCTGCGGCGGCGTGCGCGCTTCGATGCAGGACCGCCAGTTCGGCCTGATCGACGGCTGGCTGCGCACTATTCGCGACCTTTATTACGAAAACCGCGAGGTGCTGGCCCAACTGTCCACCGAGGAGGAGCGGGTGGACCGCATGTGCGAGCTGAACGTGATTCAGCAAGTCGCCAACGTCGGCCACACCAGCATTGTGCAAAACGCCTGGCACCGCGGGCAGAGCCTGTCGATTCACGGCTGCATCTACGGCATCAAGGATGGCCGCTGGAAGAGCTTGAACACCACCATCAGTGGCTTCGAGCAACTGCCGCCGCAATATCGCCTGCGCCCATTGGGCGAAGCCTAAGGCCGTTTGCGCAGGCGCCAGTGGGTCATGAACGCCTGGCCTTCGGCGCTCAATGGCTCCTTGGCGCCGGTGATCCAGCCCCGGCAGTTCAGCTCGCCGCATTGGCAAGCGAACTGCCGGAACAGCGCATCTTCGGTGGTGGCGTAATCCATCGTCAGCAAGGTGCCGGGCGCAATGGGTTGCACGGTCCAGACTTCCAGGTACGTGGCATCGAAAAACACGTTCGGATTGCAGGAGTGCAACATCAGGCGACTGAACCACGGGTCATAGAGGTGGATGCGTGACGAGAGCTGCAAGGTGTGGGCACGTCGTTCGCTCAACGCATAGCCGGACACTCTGGCAATGCGCACGCGGCTGTCAAAGGCGACGCATGCTTTGAGCGCGGCGCCAATGCCATTGGCATCGTGTACGACACTGGAAGTGTTCACTCGAAGGGTAACCCTGTTCAACGAGCACCGTTTTGAAGGGGTAAAGGCAGTCACTCACAGCAGTTTTAGCCTTATCCATGGCTTGAGTTTTCATAACTCTCCTGGGCTAGGCTGCATCGACCTGCGATGGGGTCTGACTTCCAGTCTTGCAGCGGATGGGTGCCGTTCAAGACTCGCTGAAGTTGTAGGCGATTTCTACTGTCAGATCTGACAGTAGAAACCGGTTATATTTTGTACGATTTACAGTGCAGGGGCAGTAACAGCAGGGATTGGGGCGGCGTCTTTCAGCTGTTTCAACTGCGCCTTGATGGGCGGGGTGGCGCATTTGGCGTTGGCTTGCTCCGGGGTCAGGTTGCGCACCGAGGTGTAGAACAGCTCACAGGTCTGCTCCTTGCGCGTGACTTGCCAGGTGTTCATGCACGCCTTGAGCAACACATTCGGGTCACTGGCGGGTTTCTGGCCCATGCCGGCTTGCCAGCAGGCGGCGCTCAAATCTTGCCCCATCACTTTCAAACCGGCCTCATCGGCTTTTTGTTCATTGCCGTCATAGCTGGCCGGATCTGCCGCATACCAGATGTAGCTCGGGTGGTTGGAGCCCAGTACCGATACGGTTTTACCGGCAACCGGGCTGATCTGCGCCAGCCCCAGCACGGCGACGGTTTGGCCGTACTGTTGTTTGATCCAGTTACGCACCGGTGCGCCGAATGCCACCATCGGCAATGAGCCGTTGGCGTGCAGGCTCAGCTCCTTGACCATGCGCGTCTGGTAGTCGGCAAAGTAGCTGTAGACGTTTTCCAGGTCCTTGCCCGCATTGGACGGCGCGGCGATCGGCGCAATATCGATGATGGTCTGGTAGGCCGGTGTTTCCGTGGCCGGGATGCCATTGTCCGTGAGCAAAGTGGCCCAGCGGTCAGTGGTGGCCGATTCCAGGTAGTCCTGGGCCTGGGTCAGCGAGTAGTCGGGCGGGAAGTGCAGCAGTTCGATGCTCTTGCGGTTTTCCAGGGCCATGCCCAGCGGCAGGAACAAGTACCAGTTGTAGGCCCACTTGCCGTCGCTGTTGAGTTTGCTGGCGCCCTGGTAAGCCAGGTCGGCGGTGTTGAGCAGCGTGGTCAGGGGCTGGCCATAGTGCTCGGGCACACCGCTGAAGGTAGCTGAAACCTGGCCGTCGTGGGTTTTCACACTGACCTTGGCACGGCTGTACCCGTCGCGCTGCAAGCTCTGGTTCAAATAGTGCTCGGCGGTCTGCTCCAGCGTCCATGGCCGAAAGCAGATTACGTTGCAGTTATTGGGGAACGCGAACAGTTGGGTGACGCGTTGCGTGCTGCCCAGTGGTACTTCGATGTCGGCCTGTACGACCGCACTGGTCAGCAGTGCGGCCAGGGTGAAGGACAGCCTGATCGGTTTAAACATAGTTGGTTCCTTGTCAGCGAAAGCCCGTCTGCGCGGGGTGAAAGCCCACTTGCACACAGTAGCGGTTGACCAGGAAAACCGCGTGCTAAATCGCCAGGCATGTCGCTATTGGATAAGAAAACCTACCGGTTGAACTGCAAGGCGTTGCTCAAATCGCCCATGGGCTTCTGGCCGCGGGCGATCATCGCGTCATCGCGCTGCTTGAGGCCGTCCAGTGTCTCCAACTGGAACACGCGGGTGATCAAACGCAGGATCGACGCGGTGTCGTAAACCGTATGGTCCACCGTGCCTTTGCGTGCAAACGGCGACACCACCAACGCCGGAACCCGCGTGCCCGGGCCCCAGCGATCGCCTTTGGGCGGTGCCACGTGGTCCCACCAGCCGCCGTTTTCATCGACAGTGACCACCACCACCATGTTTTTCCACTGCGGGCTTTCTTGCAGCACTTTCAAGGCGCGGGCGATATGGCGGTCGCCCGAGGCCACATCGGCGTAGCCGGCGTGCATGTTCAGGTTGCCCTGGGGCTTGTAGAACGTCACGGCGGGCAGCTTGCCGGCCTGGGCATCGGCGAAGAACTTGTTGGTGCCGGAATCATCGCCCAAACCGCCGTCACGCAAGCGTTTGTCGCGCTCAGCACGGTTTTGCGGGCCTTGTTGCTTGAAGTAGTTGAACGGTTGGTGGTGGTACTGGAAGTTCGGAATCTTCGGGATGCCGCCCGAGTCCTTGAACTGGTCCAGCGTCGCCTGCCAGGCCCCGGCGTACCAGGCCCAATCGACGTTCTTTTTCGACAGTTTGTCGCCAATGTGTTCGTGGGTTTGCGGCACCAGCACGTTGGGCAGATCGGGCTTGGAATAGTCCGGGTTTTGCGGGTCGCGGATCCAGGTCGGCCAGTATGGCGGTGCCAGGGTGTTCACGCCGTAACCGTCCGGCGTCAAGGCACTGGGGCCGAACTGCGGCGGGCCGGTCATGGCGCTGGCCGGGGACTTGTCCAGCGGCTTGAGGCGCGGGTCGGTGGGGTCATCGCTTTGCAGCGTGGCTATTTGCGCCTTGGCCACCGATTGTGCGGCATTCGGATAAAACGGCGCGGTGGCGCTGATCAGGTACTGGTGGTTGAGGAACGAGCCACCGAAAGCGCCCTGGAAGAAGTTGTCGCACAGCACAAACTCCTTGGCCACGTCCCACAAGCGCAGGGAATATCGACTCTGGGCGTAGTACCCCATCACCAGGCCACCGGAATCGGCCCAGGCGACAAAGTTGTCGTTCTTGCCGCCATTGATCTGCATCTGGTTCTGGTAGAACACATGCCACAAATCACGGGTGACCAGGCTCAAAGGCAGGTCCTCGGCATTCGGGCCTTTGAGGGCGAATGGCGCGTTGGGCAGGTTTTCCTGGAATTGCACTTCGCTGGGGTAAGTCACCCCGTCCACACTTTGCGGGCCGACTTGCAACACGCCGCCCCAGGCCGGTGGCAGGGTGCTAAGCAGGCTGCCATCACGGTCACGTTGCTGCACGTCGGCTGCGGAGAGCGCCGACAGTGGTTTCTCCACGCCAGGGAAGTCTGCGAACAGGTTATTGAAACTGCGGTTCTCGGCGTAGATCACCACGACTGTCTTCACCTGCTCGTGCAAGGCCTTGTCCAGCTCTTGCGGTGTAAGCGGCCGCACCTCTGGCTTGCCCGCAGGCTCGCTGGTATTGCCGCAAGCACTCAAGGTCGCACCAACCCCCAGCACCGCCGCGCCCCCGAGGAAACGCCGACGGCTGGTGTCCACGGGCGGTTGGGTTACGGAATCGGGAGAAGGGCGGTCTTCGTGCTCGTCACTCATTGCTGGGCGTTCCTGCTGGCTGATTGTTGCAAGATATTTCGCAGGACGGTAGCAATGCAATGTGACGGAACGAAGACAGCGGTTAGAAAGCTAAAGGGTGGTCACAGCAAGTGCAGTGCCAGTTGGCTGCCCGCGCGCAAGTACTCCACTTGAGCCGTCAGCGCATCCTTGACGATGGCCTCACCCGTGTCGGTCAGCTTGGCTTTTTTTGCATCGATGACCGTGGTTTGCAAAAGCTGCATGGCCACGTCCATCACTTTTTGGAAGGCTGTGACGTTATTGTGCAGGCCAAACTCATTGACGACGGCAGCCATACGCCGATCGGCATCGTCTCGCAGAGCCGTGTACTCGACGAACGACACGTGGTCGTCCTTGTAAATATCATTGATCAACTCTTCCAGTGATTTGGACAGGGGCGTCATCGGATTTTCCTTGGTGTTTGTGGGTGGTAATCCAAGGCAGGTTAATCAAAGGCGCGAGGGAGGGAAGTCAGAGGCTGTCACTGCAATAAGTGGGAAAGCCCGATACATCTGGCCAGGGAATTAGCAATGCAATGTGACGCAATGACGAGGTTGATGTAAGAAATCGGGCATGTATACACACACCCTGGCACTGCTAAACTGCGTCAATAATGGATGCCACCGAGGTGAACCGTGAAACCTTCAATCGCCCTTGATCTAAAACGGGCCGCCGTCAGAGAGGTGGTGGGGCGTTTCCGTATCTCAAATCCAAGGGTGTTTGGGTCTGTCTTGCTGGGTACCGATCAAGAAGGTAGCGACCTTGATCTGCTGGTAGATGCTCCGCCGGGGACCACGCTTTTTGATCTTGGTGGATTGCAGGTAGAGCTGGAGGATCTGCTCGGGGTCAATGTGGACCTGCTGACGCCTGGCGATTTACCACTGAAGTTTCGCGCAAAAGTGTTGGCTGAGGCACGCCCGGTATGACAGTAAATCGCCTCGGGGACTACTTGGATCACATAAGGCAAGCCACCGCTGATGCGATCACATTTGTTGACGGCTTGAACAAAGAAGAGTTTCTGGAAGACAGACGTACTCAACAAGCAGTTGTCATGAGTCTGATCATCATTGGTGAGGCATCAACAAAAATCATGGATCAGCATCCAGATTTCGCTGCGAGTCACCCGCAGATCCCTTGGCGTAGCATGCGCGGGATGCGCAACCGGATTGCCCACGGTTATTTCGATATCAACCTCGATGTGGTTTGGGACACGATCCAGGAGGCGTTGCCTGATCTATTGCATCGCCTTCCTGTGGTTCCAGCCTGACTGCGCCTGTGCAACAAGCGCAGTCAGGGTCGTTTAAGGCATCACCGGCGGCAAATACTTCAACGTCGTCCCCAGCGCCCACAACAGAAACAACACCAGCGGCGTGTGCACCAGCAACTGCACAAACGAAAACCCGATCAGATCCCGTGCCTTCAGCCCCAGCACGCCCAGCAGCGGCAGCATATAAAACGGGTTGATCAAGTTCGGCAGTGCCTCAGCCGCGTTATAGATCTGCACCGCCCAGCCCAGGTGGTATTGCAGGTCATTGGCCACTTGCATCACGTAAGGCGCTTCAATAATCCACTTGCCACCGCCCGACGGGATAAAGAAGCCCAGCACCGCCGAGTACACGCCCATTAACAGCGCGTAAGTGTCGTGGGAGGCGATGGAGGTGAAGAACAACGAGATATGGTGCGCCAGGGTCTGGCCGTCACCGCCTTTCACCACGGTCATCAACGCGGCGATCGAGCCATACAACGGAAACTGGATCAGCACGCCCGTGGTGGTCGGCACGGCACGCGCCACCGCATCCAGGAAGCTGCGCGGACGCCAGTGCAGCAGCGCACCGACCATGATGAACAGGAAGTTATAGGTGTTAAGCCCCGAAATCGCGCTGATCGCAGGTTTGGTCGAGAACTCATGGAACAACCAGCCAGCCGCCAGCAAGGCCAGCAGGATGGTCAGCAGCGGGCTGTGTTCCAGCCATTCGCCCGGACGCGTCGGCGGTTGTGGTTTGGGCATATTGAAGGCCGGGTCGACACCACAGGCCTTGGCATCACGCGCACTATTGGGGCCGGGTGCGGTGGCATAGGCGATGATCAGCGACACCACGATCAGCGCCAGTAACAACACGCCTGATTGCCACAGGAAGATGGTCTCGGTGAACGGGATCATCCCGGTGATCGACAGGATCGACGGCGGCAAGCTGGCCGGGTTGGCCTGCAACTGCGCCGCCGACGACGACAGCCCCAGTGCCCACACTGCGCCCAAACCCAAATAAGCCGCAGCCCCGGCGGCGCGGTAATCCATGCGCAAATCCGTGCGACGGGCCAGGGCGCGTACCAGCAAACCGCCAAACACCAGGGACAAGCCCCAGTTGAGCAAAGAGGCGACCATGGAAATCAACGCGACCCACGCCACGGCCGAGCGGCCATTCTTGGGGATACGTGCCAGACGGTCGATCAGCTTCACGGCGGGAGGCGAACTGGCCACCACATACCCGCCGATCACCACAAAGGCCATCTGCATGGTGAACGGGATCAGGCTCCAGAACCCGTCGCCAAAGGCCTTGGCGGCTTCGGTCGGCGCGGCGCCCATGCCCAGGGTCGCCACGGCAACAATGATCACCGCCAGTGCGGCAAACACCCAGGAATCCGGAAACCAGCGTTCGGCGAAGTTGGAACAGCGCAGGGCAAATCGGGCATAGCGGCTTTCTTCGATAGCATCGGCCACGAGTCTTTCCTCTTGTATTTATTATGGGTGTTGGCAGTTTTACGGCATGTTCCGCTACGGGCATTGATATGGGAATGCAGTTATCTTCATCGATCCATGAGGAAAACAAATATATCTGTCGCGATTGCCATCACTGGGCGCAGCTCATAACCTGCACGCCATTTTGTTTGTCTGCCGAGCCTTTACATGACTGCCACCTTTTCCCCACGGGCGCAGCGTTTTTCCCCTTCCGACTACAAAACCCTGGGCCTGGCCGCCCTCGGCGGCGCGCTGGAAATCTACGACTTCATTATCTTCGTGTTCTTTGCGCTGACCCTCAGCCAATTGTTCTTCCCGCCGGAAATGCCCGAATGGCTGCGCCTGCTGCAAAGCTTCGGCATCTTCGTCACCGGTTACCTGGCGCGCCCGCTGGGCGGCATTCTGATGGCGCACTTCGCCGATCACCTGGGGCGCAAACGCGTGTTCAGCCTGAGCATCCTGATGATGGCCTTGCCGTGCCTGCTGATCGGGATCATGCCCACCTACGCGCAAATCGGTTATTTCGCCCCGCTGATTCTGTTGGCCCTGCGCGTGCTGCAAGGCGCCGCAGTGGGCGGCGAAGTGCCGAGTGCCTGGACCTTCGTCGCCGAACACGCACCGCGCCACCACCGAGGCTACGCGCTGGGCTTCCTGCAAGCGGGGCTGACCTTCGGCTACCTGCTCGGCGCACTCACGGCCACCTTGCTGGCGCAAATCTTCACCCCCGCCGAAATCCTCGACTACGCCTGGCGCTTCCCGTTCCTGCTCGGCGGCGTGTTCGGTGTGATCGGCGTGTGGCTGCGCCGCTGGCTCAGCGAAACCCCGGTGTTCCTCGAAATGCAGGCTCGCCGCCAGGACGCCGCTGAAATGCCGTTGCGCACGGTGTTGCACGACCATCGCGCGGTGTTGCTGCCGGCGATGATTCTCACCTGTGTCCTGACCTCGGCAGTCGTGGTGTTGGTGGTCATCACGCCCACCATGATGCAAAAAACCTTTGGCATGAGCCCCAGCCATACCTTCGCCCTAAGTGCGCTGGGCATCGTCTTCCTGAATATCGGCTGCGTGCTTGCCGGTTTGCTGGTCGACCGCATCGGCGCCTGGCGCGCAGTGCTGGTCTACAGCCTGTTGCTGCCGGTGGGCATTGCGGTGCTGTATGCCAGCCTGATCAGTGGCGGCGTGTGGCTGGGCGCGGCGTATGCCGTGGCGGGCTTGAGTTGCGGCGTGGTGGGCGCGGTGCCGTCGGTGATGGTCGGCCTGTTCCCCGCGCAGGTGCGGGTGTCGGGAATCTCCTTCACCTACAACATTGCTTACGCACTGTGGGCGAGTACGACGCCACTGCTGTTGATCGCGTTGATGCCGACCAGCCCGTGGATTTGCGTGGGGTATTGCGTGGTGATGGGCGCGGTGGGCGTGGCGAGTGTGGCGCTGTTTGGCAAGCGCCACACCTTGGCCGCCTGAGGGTCAGGTCAAAAAGTGCCAGAGCAGCAGCGTACCGACCAGCCCGACCACCGAAACAATGGTCTGCAACACCGACCACACCCAAATCGTCTGCTTCAGCTGCAAACCAAAATACTCACGCACCATCCAGAACCCAGCGTCGTTGACGTGGCAAAAGAACACCGAGCCCGCGCCAATCGCCAGTGCAACCAAGGAACTCTGGGTCGCGGCCAGCCCGGCCATCATCGGCGCGAGGATGCCCGCCGTAGTGGTGGTAGCAACTGTCGCCGAGCCGGTGGCCTGGCGCAGGGCCACGGCGATCAGCCAGGCCAGCAGCAGATACGGCATGTGCGCGCCTTCGGCGACCTTGCTGATGGTCTGGCTGACGCCGGCGTCCAGCAGGGTTTGCTTGAGGCCGCCGCCGGCGCCGATGGTCAGTAGTAACACGGCGATGGGCGCGAGGGCTTTGCGCAGGGTGTTGCCGACTTCGGCACGCGGCATGCCGGCGGCCCAGCCCAGGCAGATGACGGCAGCGATCACGGCCAGGCCGAGGGCAATCAGCGGTTCACCGAGGAACTTCAAGGTCAGGCCGACGGTGCTTTCGGGTGGCAACGCGACTTTGGCCAAGGTGCTGCCGAGCATTAAAATCACCGGCAACAAAATGATCAGCAGCGACACACCGAAGCTCGGCTGGCGTGGCGCCTTGGGCGGTGCGCTGAACAGCGCGCCGATGTCGGCCGGCTCATCCACGTGCAGGCGCTTGGACAGCCAGTTGCCATAGAGCGGGCCAGCGAGAATCACTGCCGGCACCGCCAGGCAGAAGCCCAGCAACATGGTCAGGCCCAGGTCGGCGTGCAACGCGCCCACCGCAATCAACGGCCCCGGATGCGGTGGCATCAGGGCGTGCAGGGTGGTCATGCCCGCCAGCGCCGGGATGGCAATTTTCAGCAATGGCTGGTTCGAACGTTTAGCCATCACGAAGATAATCGGCACCATCATCACCAGGCCGACTTCGAAGAACAGCGGCAATCCAATCACCATGGCCACCAGCGCCATCACCCACGGCAGTGACTTGCCTTTGCCCAACCCGAGCAAAGTGGTGGCGATGCGGTCGGCCGCGCCGGATTCGGCCATCAGCGCGCCGAGCATCGAGCCCAGGGCGATGATGATCCCGGCTTCACCGAGGATCGCCCCGGCGCCTTTGCTGAAGGCTTTGGCGACTTCTTCCGGCGGCAGCCCGGCGCCCACACCGGCGATGAACGTACCGATCAGGATCGACAGGAACGGCGGCAGTTTGGTGGCGCTGATCAACACAATGATGCTGGCGATGGCCAGCAGAACACAAAACATGAGGCGGGTGTCGTGAACCATCCACGCGGCAGTCGATAACTCCAAAACGGGACTCCTTATCGAACAGGTTGGCTAATTTGTTTCTTTTTGTTTCCTGCTCGAAAAGCATACCTGATAGAAATGCCGCAGCGCATGCATGGGCGATTTTGGTGCGATCAATCTAACGATGAGCTGGCGGGCGAGTGACAAGTTTGCAAGGTATGCGCGGGAATTTGGCCTATAGCTCTATGATCAACGGACTACACACCACGAGGACATGCCATGAGCGCAGGACACAGCCACGCCCAAGTACGCGCCGGCCACGAACGCAAGTTATGGATGGCCCTGGGGCTGACCGGCAGCTTCATGATTGCCGAGGTTATTGGCGCTTTTGTCACCGGCAGCCTGGCGTTGTTGTCCGACGCCGCGCACATGATGACCGACGCCCTGGCCCTGGCGATTTCCCTGGTGGCCATTCAGGTCGCCAAGCGTGCGGCCGACCGCAAGCGCACTTTTGGTTATGCGCGTTTCGAAATCCTGGCGGCGGCCTTTAATGCGCTGCTGCTGTTCGCCGTGGCGTTTTACATCCTTTACGAGGCTTATCAACGACTGCAGGCGCCAGCCGAAATCCAGTCCACCGGCATGCTGGTGATTGCGGTGCTGGGGCTGATCGTCAACCTGATCTCCATGCGCCTGCTCAGTGCTGCCAGCGGTGAAAGCCTGAATGTGAAGGGCGCTTATCTGGAAGTCTGGAGCGACATGCTCGGTTCTATCGGCGTGATCATCGCGGCGGTGGTCATCATGTTTACCGGCTGGGGCTGGGTCGACTCCGTGGTGGCGGCGGCGATTGGTTTCTGGGTGTTGCCACGCACCTGGACGCTGCTCAAGGAAAGCATGAACGTACTGCTGCAAGGCGTGCCGGACGGCATGGATATCGATCAGGTTGAGCAGGCCATTCGCAGCGTGCCTGGAGTCAAGGACGTACACGACCTGCATATCTGGGCGCTGACCAGCGGCAAGAATGTGCTCAGCACGCATTTGGTCGCGGATCCGTCCCAAGGCACTGAGCAACAAATCCTCACGCGGGTGACGGAGTTGCTGCACGAACAGTTCGATATTCCCCACGTCACCTTGCAGGTCGAAGGCGAAGGTTTTCATCACGACGACCCTGACGAGGTGCACGCTTGAGGCTGTGCCTTTCGGATTTGTAATCTTTGCTCCACCGCTCTGATAAGTCGCGAAAGCTACATTGCCCCCGCTGGTAAACCTCAGCGAATTCATGGGCGTGGAACTCTCGTTATGGCACTTTCGTTTAGAACATTTTGGGGGGGCGCAGCGTTGTGGGTAGCGGCGAACGCTGCCCAGGCGCAAACCCTGACTCTTGATTCAGCCCTGCAAACCGCCTTCGCCAACAACCCCGACCTGGCCGCCGCGCAATGGGAAATCGACATTGCCCAAGGCGGCCGCCAGCAGGCGGGCTTGATCCCCAACCCAGTGGCTTCCTGGGATGCCGAAGACACCCGCCGCAACTCGCGCACCACCACCATCAAACTCAGCCAGACCCTGGAACTGGGCGGCAAACGCGGTGCGCGCATTGATGTGGCAACACGCGCTCAGGATGCCGCCGCGTTGACCCTTGAGCAGCGGCGCAATGGCCTGCGCGCCGATGTGATCGACAGCTACTACGGCGCCCTGCGTGCCCAGGAGCGCCTCGACCTGGCGCAACGCTCAATGGCCTTGGCCGAGCGCGGCCTGGTGGTCGCCAATGGCCGCGTCAAAGCCGGCAAATCGTCGCCGGTAGAAGCCACTCGCGCCCAGGTGCAGTTGTCGGAGATCCGCCTGGAACTCAACCGCGCACAGATCGGCCTCACGGATGCCTACCGCCGCCTCGCCGCCAGCACCGGCAGCGCCAACCCTGATTTCCAGGCGGTCGCCACGCAAAGCCAATCCGCACCACCGTTGCCGCCCTCGGCACAACTGCTGGCGCGCCTTGAGCAAACCACCGAGTTACGCCTGGCTGAACTGCAAATTCAGCAAAACGAGGCCAGCGTGGGCCTGGAAAAAGCCCAGCGAATTCCCGACCTCGACGTGTCGATCGGCAGCCAGTACGACGCCAGCGTGCGTGAACGTGTGAACGTGGTGGGTGTGTCCATGCCGATCCCGTTGTTCAACCGTAACCAGGGCAATGTGCTTGCCGCCAGCCGCCGCGCCGACCAGGCCCGCGACCTGCGTAACGCTGTCGAACTGCGCCTGCGCACCGAGACCCGCCAGGCCCTGGACCTGTGGCAAACCGCCGATACCGAAGTGCGCGCCTTCAACCAACAGATCCTGCCCGCCGCCCAAAGCGCGGTGGACAGCGCCACCCGTGGCTTCGAGATGGGCAAGTTCAACTTCCTCGACGTGCTCGACGCCCAGCGCACCTTGATCGCCGCACGCACCCAATACCTCACGGCGACCGCCCAGGCCACCGATGCCTGGGTGCGCATCGAACGAATTTACGGCGACCTCGCCCGGTTTTGATTTCTTCTGGAGTCCTTTATGAAACATACACATGGCGTGGCGCTCGCTGTCGCCCTGGGCCTGATGCTTTCTGGTTTTGCCGCCGCCGATGAAGAAGAAGGCGCGCTTGAACTCACTGAACAGCAGATCCAGGCCGCCGGTATCCAACTCGCCCAGGCGCAACCGCGCTCGATCAGTACAGTGCTGACGCTGCCGGGGGAAGTGCGTTTCGACGAGGACCGTACCTCGCACATCGTCCCGCGTGCGGCCGGTGTGGTGGAGGCGGTGAAGGTCAACCTTGGCCAGTCGGTGAAGAAAGGCGAGCTGTTGGCGGTCATCTCCAGCCAGCAGATTTCCGACCAGCGCAGCGAGCTGGCGGCCAGCGAGCGCCGGGTCGAATTGGCGCGAACTACGTTCCAACGCGAGCGCCAATTGTGGAAGGACGAAATCTCCGCCGAACAGGATTACCTGCTGGCGCGTCAGACCTTGCAAGAGGCCGAAATCGCCCTGAACAATGCGCGCCAGAAGATGACTGCCCTCAGCGGCAGCGCGGTCCTGGTCGGTGGCAATCGTTATGAACTGCGTGCGCCGTTCGCCGGCGTAGTGGTGGAAAAACACCTCGGCGTCGGCGAGGTGGTCGGCGAGACCAGCAACGCCTTCACGCTCTCGGACCTGTCCCAGGTGTGGATCACCTTCGGTGTGTTTCCCAAGGATTTGAACAAGGTCCGGGTCGGCAAACCGGTGAAGGTCACCTCCACGGAAATGGGCACGCAGGTGCAGGGCACCGTGGCCTATGTGGGCAACCTGCTTGGCGAGCAGACGCGTACCGCCACCGTGCGCGTGACCGTGCCCAACCCCGATGACGCCTGGCGCCCGGGCCTGTTTGTGACGGTGCAATTGGCCACCGATACCTACCAGGCCAAGGTCACCGTGCCAGAAACCGCGATCCAGACCGTCGAGGACAAACCCTCAGTGTTTGTGCGCACTGCGCAAGGCTTTATCACCCGTCACCTCGAACTCGGTGTGAGCGAAAACGGCTACGTCGAAGTGCGCCAGGGCCTTGAGGCCGGGGCGCAGGTGGCCACTGTCGGCAGCTTCATCCTCAAGTCCGAACTGGGTAAAGGCTCGGCCGAGCACGCCCATTGATCCTGCGAGTGATTCCCCATGTTTGAGCGCCTTATCCAATTCGCCATCGAGCAGCGCATCATTGTGCTGCTGGCGGTGCTGTTGATGGCCGGTGTCGGCATCGCCAGCTATCAGAAGTTGCCCATCGACGCGGTGCCTGACATTACCAACGTGCAGGTACAGATCAACTCGGCGGCGGCCGGTTTTTCGCCGCTGGAAACCGAGCAGCGCATTACCTTTCCGATTGAAACCGCCATGGCCGGGCTGCCGGGTTTGCAGCAGACGCGTTCGCTGTCGCGTTCGGGGTTGTCCCAGGTGACGGTGATTTTCAAAGACGGCACCGACCTGTTTTTCGCCCGGCAATTGGTCAATGAGCGCCTGCAAGTGGCACGCGGGCAACTGCCGTTGGGCATCGAAACCGCGATGGGGCCGATCTCCACCGGCCTTGGCGAAATTTTCCTGTGGACCGTCGAGGCCGAAGACGGCGCGCGCAAGGATGACGGCACGCCCTACACGCCGACCGACCTGCGCGTGATCCAGGACTGGATCATCAAGCCGCAACTGCGCAATGTGCCGGGCGTGGCCGAGATCAACACCATCGGTGGTTTCGCCAAGGAATACCAGATAGCCCCGGATCCCAAGCGCCTGGCGGCCTACAACCTGACCTTGGGTGATCTGGTCACGGCGCTGGAGCGCAACAATGCCAACGTCGGCGCCGGTTACATCGAGCGCAGTGGCGAGCAATTGCTGATCCGTGCGCCGGGGCAAGTGGCGTCGATTGATGATATTGCCAACATTGTGATCACGACCTCGGACGGCACGCCGATCCGCGTGCGCAATGTGGCGCAAGTCGAAATCGGCCGCGAGTTGCGCACCGGCGCGGCCACCGAAAACGGCCGTGAAGTGGTGCTGGGTACGGTGTTCATGTTGATCGGCGAAAACAGCCGCACCGTGTCCCAGGCGGTGGCGAAGAAACTCGAGGAAATCAACCGTTCGCTGCCCGCCGGCGTGGTCGCCGTGACGGTCTACGACCGCACCAACCTGGTGGAAAAAGCCATCGCCACGGTGAAGAAAAACCTCTTCGAAGGCGCGCTGTTGGTGGTCGCGGTGTTGTTTCTGTTCCTGGGCAATATCCGCGCGGCGTTGATCACGGCGATGGTGATTCCGCTGGCAATGTTGTTCACCTTTACCGGCATGTTCACCAACAAAGTCAGCGCCAACCTGATGAGCCTCGGCGCGCTGGACTTCGGCATTATCGTCGACGGCGCGGTGGTGATCGTCGAAAACGCGATCCGCCGTCTGGCCCATGCGCAGCAGCGACATGGGCGGTTATTAACGCGCAGCGAGCGCCTGCATGAAGTGTTCGCGGCGGCCAAGGAAGCACGGCGTGCGCTGATCTTCGGGCAGTTGATCATCATGGTGGTTTACCTGCCGATTTTCGCCCTCACTGGCGTGGCCGGGAAGATGTTCCATCCCATGGCGTTTACCGTGGTGATTGCGCTGCTGGGCGCGATGATTCTGTCGGTGACGTTCGTGCCCGCCGCGATTGCGCTGTTCGTGACCGGCAAGGTCAAGGAAGAAGAAAACCTGGTGATGCGCACCGCACGTCGGGTCTATGCGCCGGTGCTGGATTGGGTCATGACGCGCCGTTCATTGGTGTTCGGTTTGGCGGTGTTGACCATCGTCGCCTCGGGCGCGGTAGCGAGTCGCATGGGCAGCGAATTTATCCCCAGCCTCAGTGAAGGCGACTTCGCCCAACAGGCTTTGCGCGTACCCGGCACCAGCCTGTCGCAATCGGTGCAGATGCAGCAGCAGCTGGAAAAAATACTGATCGCCCAAGTGCCGGAAATCGAGCGCGTGTTTGCGCGCACGGGCACGGCGGAAATCGCTTCCGACCCGATGCCGCCGAACATTTCCGACAGCTACGTGATGCTTAAACCGAAGGACCAATGGCCAGACCCGAAGAAGTCCCGCGAGGCGCTGATTGCCGATATCCAGCGCGCCAGTGCGATTGTGCCGGGCAGTGCGTATGAACTGTCGCAACCGATTCAGCTGCGGTTCAACGAGCTGATTTCCGGGGTGCGCAGCGATGTGGCAGTGAAAGTATTTGGCGATGACATGGCGGTGCTCAACAAGACCGCCGGGGAAATCGCCGAGACCTTGCAAAAGTTTGATGGCGCCTCGGAGGTGAAGGTGGAGCAGACCTCCGGCCTGCCGGTGCTGACGATCAATATCGACCGTGACAAGGCCGCACGTTTTGGCCTGAACGTGGGTGATGTGCAGGACACCATTGCCGTGGCCGTGGGTGGACGCCAGGCCGGTACGTTGTACGAAGGCGACCGGCGTTTTGACATGGTGGTGCGGTTATCCGACGCGTTGCGCACCGATATCGAAGGCTTGGCGCGGCTGTTGATTCCGGTGCCGGCGTTGGCCGGCAGTGCGGCGGGGCAGTTGGGCTTTATTGCCTTGTCCCAAGTGGCGAGCCTGGACCTGGTGCTCGGCCCGAACCAGATCAGCCGCGAGAATGGCAAGCGTCTGGTGATCGTCAGCGCCAACGTGCGTGGGCGTGATATTGGCTCGTTTGTCGAAGAGGCCGAGACGGCCATCAGCACCCAGGTGAAGGTGCCCGCCGGTTACTGGACTACCTGGGGCGGCCAGTTCGAACAGTTGAAGGAAGCCTCCGAGCGTTTGCGCATCGTAGTGCCGGTGGCGTTGCTGCTGGTGTTCGGGTTGCTGTTTATGATGTTCAACAACCTCAAGGACGGCTTACTGGTGTTTACCGGGATTCCGTTCGCCTTGACCGGTGGCATCATGGCGTTGTGGCTGCGCGATATTCCGCTATCGATCTCGGCAGGCGTGGGCTTTATCGCGTTGTCCGGTGTGGCGGTGCTGAACGGCCTGGTGATGATTGCCTTTATCCGCAACCTGCGTGAAGAAGGCCGCTCGTTAGCGCTGGCGGTCAACGAAGGCGCTCTGACGCGCTTGCGCCCGGTGTTGATGACGGCGCTGGTAGCGTCACTTGGATTTATCCCCATGGCACTCGCCACCGGCACCGGCGCCGAAGTGCAGCGGCCGCTGGCGACGGTGGTGATCGGCGGAATTATTTCCTCTACGTTGCTGACCTTGCTGGTGCTGCCGGCGCTGTACCAGTGGGCGCATCGCAAGGAGGAATGATGCGTATGAGCTGAGCGGGCTTGGTAATGAAATCACCAAAGCTCCCACAGGGGATCGGCTT
>NZ_JACAQL010000029.1:0-119395 GCF_013385245.1 Pseudomonas sp. IPO3747 | reverse complement strand
AGCAGCCTCATTTGCTGTCAAGCGATTTCTTTATCAAAATCAACTACTTGAACCAGAACCGGCTTCAAGCTGCTCGTCAGCGGGAGGCGAATAGTACAGCATTCAAATATGTGGTCAACCCCCTTCCTGAAATTCTTTTCGATTAATCCACAGTGCCACGGTTGCAGCTATATAGAGTGTTCGATCGCCTGACAGCGCGGCTCATGGCAAACGCGCGACCTCGCCCAGGCGTTACGGTTTGCAATCGGCGGCGAGGAAAAGCCGGCGAATCAGCAGACCTGACATTTGCGTAGGCGCGCAATGCCCCTTCAGCCCCTGACTATCAAACCGGCTCTCACCCACTTTTACACAGGTCCGAAAGAAAGCCATTGAAATTCAAGGGCTTTTTTTTCGCCTGCAGAAACGTGAGTATGTGCGGGCGAACGCAGACATGAGGAATCGGAACCATGGAATTGACGCTGGAAGCTGTTGCGCTTTTTGCTCTCAAGCTGGTGCATGAGACGGACGGCGCGAGCCCGTTGCTGCGCGATGACCTGGTGATGGATGGGTATGAGCGCGAAGTGTTTGGGTTGTTGGTGCGCCAGGGGGATTTGGCGACGATTCAACGCAAGCTCAATGAGTGCATTGCCCAGGCCTTGAATGCACTAGGCGGCGCCGACACGGTGCTGGGCCGTGAACTGCTCAAACTGTTTACAGATGTGCAACAGGCCAGCAGCCTTGATGAGCTAAGTACCCCGCTGATTACCCTCAAAGACTATCTGAAAGATATCCAGTGAGTCGGTGATCAACATACCGGCCAGGTACACCATCAATACGGCTACGCCAGCGTCCAGGCATCGCCAGACCACGGGCGTGCGAAACAGCCACGCCAGCTGCTGACATCCCAGCGCCAACCAGATTAACGGCGCCGGCAGGACTCGCTGAGCAACAGCTTTTCAAGACCAGAAGTTTCAACGCCCCTTCTGATCCCCTCGGCTAATAATCCAACCGACCGAAAAGCTCTTCGAAAGGGATCATGACGTGCTCGCGATAAGCTTCACGCTCCCGGAGTCTTTGATACCACGCCTCAACGTGAGGAATGAGTGGGCGGGAAATAGCTAAAGAGAAGTAACGGTACAGATGTGTGCCAACAGTAATGTCTGCCAACGACAAACGTTCCCCACCCAGAAAGGGCTGCTCGCTCAAGACCTGGTCAAGTAACTCAAAATATTGATCGCAGAGGCTGATGCTTTTTTCGATAGCTTGCGGATCCCGCAACGCCTCAGGGGTTCGGTAAAAGCCCCAAAACACACCATTTAAAAACGTCGGCTGCAAGCTGGTTTGAGACCAATCCATCCAACGGTCAACTTGAGAGCGCTGAGCTGGGTCCTCACTCCAGAAACCAGATGCCCCATGACGCGCGGCAAGGTATCTGAGAATACTGTGCGACTCCCACACCACTGTCCCGTCGTCATCTTTTATGACAGGCACGCGCCCATGGGGGTTCATGCGCAGAAACGCTGGCGAATCCTTGAGGCCGTATTGGCCGCCCGCGGAAATATGGCGGTGGGCCAGACCTAACTCACCTATAAGCCACATGACCTTCTGAACATTGAATGACGAACGTCGCCCCCACACTTCAAGCATGCAACCTCCTGTTAACCACCCCTAACTACAACGTTGCAACCACCCTCTTACCGCCGCCCTTCAACCGCCATCCGCACAGCCAAGCCCATCAGCACCGAACCCATCACCCAACGCTGAACCGCCTGCCAGCCTGGACGGGTGACGAAGAACACGGCGATGGAACCCGCCATCATTGCAATCACCGCATTGACGCTCACGCTGATGGCAATCTGCGTAAAACCCAGGATCAGTGATTGCATCAGCACACTGCCATGCCCATTCGGGTCAATAAACTGCGGCAACAACGACAAATACATCACCGCCACTTTGGGGTTCAGCAGGTTGGTCACCAAGCCCATCATGAACAACTTGCGTGGGCTGTCCTGGGGCAAGTCCCGCACTTGAAACGGCGACCGGCCACCCGGTTTCACCGCCTGCCAGGCCAGGTACACCAGGTACATCGCGCCACCGAGCCGCAACGCGTCGTAGGCAAACGGCACCGCCATCACCAATGCGGTAATCCCCAGCGCCGCGCAGAACATATAAACAAGGAAACCCAAGGCAACGCCACCGAGGGAAATCATCCCGGCCGTGCGCCCCTGGCAGATCGAGCGGGAAATGAGGTAAATCATGTTCGGCCCGGGCGTCAGCACCATGCCGAGGGAGATCAGGCCATAAGCAAGCCAGCTGGACAGTTCGGGCATGGTGTCGCTCCTGCAGTATTGTGCTGGGTGCCATGGTAGGGCGTTGAAAAGCAGGGCGTTAGATACAGATCCGCGAGCAAAACGTCATACACCGCTCACGGTAAGGCACATGATCGACTTCGCCTCGCTGCCGTACACAAACATTGCGCACGTTTGATCTGGATTCTGCAGGCAAAAAAATACCCTGGCGTCCCAAGGTCTTTTTTACTGCTAACGCTGCTTCAACAGATGTACACCGACCGATGTGGGAGCTGGCTTGCCTGCGATGACCATAGGTATCTACACAGCCGGTTAACACAAAGTCTGTGGTAGGTGGGCTGTTGTGGCGAGCAGGCTTGTCCTGCGTTGGGCTGCGAAGCGGCCCCAGTAAAGGCACTGCAATTTTCCTGAAAGTACTCAGTGTCAGGGTTTGGGGCCGCTTCGCGGCCCAACGCAGGACAAGCCTGCTCGCCACAGGAGAAAGTGGCGGCCTTCAAAAGTTGTGTAGATACCTATGCTGCGATGACGCCAGCCGCCACACCCTCAAACCACCCACTTACACCGAAACAGCGTCCCCCTCCTCCATCACCCCATTGGGCAACATCCCATTCGCCAAATCATCCACCACCGCCTTCGCCATCTCCCCCAAATAATGCGCCGCCCAGGCATAACGGTCCGCGCCTTTGTCCATGGCCGCATCCAATGCGAGCATTTTGGAACAGTGCAGCAACTCGGAAGCATGCTCCAGGGCATCACGAATGGGCACGCCGGCATTGACGCGAAATAGACGGTGCAGGTTGGGCTGTTTGCCGCAGGTGGAGAAGGTGATGATGCCGAGGGTTTTGTTGAGAGGTGGGTTGATCATTGGGCACCTTCGGGCTGGGCGGTGGTGTGGGTTGCAGTATTACAAGGATAAAACCTTTCAGAAATGATCATTGGTATAGCTCCCATTCTTTATAGAGAGCTGCCCCATTCGTTTCCAGGCGAATGGGTGGCAGCTGTGCGCAGGCTGGAAACCGGGGGAATAGGCAAACCCGGCAGACTCGAAAGTCTCCCACGCACAGCCGCCATAACACGCATATGCTGGCACAAAAATGGCACCAGCGGTCGTGATAAATGGTGGCGCCTATGCGCCTATACCCACGGGTTTCCAGGCCCGGTCGCTGATTCGCAGCGACGAGCGAGAACTTAGCTTTAAAAAACAGATGATCAAAGCCGAGCCTTGTGACGAAAAATGTCATGAGGCTGGTACGGGGGTAAATGCCTGTTCTTTCGAGGAGGCCAAAGATAAGCAAGCCAACCAGAGTGATGCCCAGCAAATAGGCCCGCTCATTCGAACCTACAACATCACCCCATATGGCCCAAGCACCTTACTCGTCTGCACCAACCCCTGGCGCATCAACATCTCAAGATAACTCCCAGCCTCCATCGGCGGCCGCTTCAACGTCCGCCTTTGCTTCTGCGCCGCCCCCAACACCGCCGCCTGATCCAAATCCCACAGATCCGAAATAAAGTCATCCGGATGCATAGGCTCAATGTCATAGGCAGCCAGGATATGCGCCGGGAAATCTTTCAAATTGAAGGTCACGATAACTTCAGCCTTGCTTCGAATCGCCGCCGCCAGCACATGACGGTCATCAGGATCAGGCAAATCCAAACTCGAACACAGATCCTCGTACCCCGTCACCAATGCATCGGGTATCGCCTTATCCATCAGCGCCGACGTGCAATTGACTTGCTCAGCCGTAAGATCCGGTCGGTTTTTGAGAACGTTGCGCTTCCACTCCTCATGGATCTGGCTCGTCCATCGAGCTCGATACAGTCCCGACAAACCAAGCCACATCAGCAAATCCCGGAGTGCCGCCGGGTAGAGAACACACGCATCGTATACCGCAGTAAACGGCGAACACCTCATCCGTCATACCCCATTCCCAACGCCTGAGCTTGTTGCGCCAGCGCTTCCATTGCCTCTTGGCTTTCTTCATCACGGCGCTGCTTGAACGCCATCAGATCCGAAAACCGGATTCGCCGATGCCGGCCCGTTTTTGTAAAAGGAATGGCGCCCTCCTCCAGCATCTTGACCAGGTGCGGGCGCGAAACGTTGAGCAGGTCGGCGGCCTCCTGAGAGGTCAATTCGGCATGCACCGGCACGACCTTGACGGCGTTACCGATAGCCAATTCGCCCAGGATGTCGACCAACAGGCGCAGGGCTGAGGTCGGGAGTACAAGTGTGTGGGGTTTGTCTTCTTTGTCGAAGATGTCGATGCGCTGGGTTTCAAATTTGGTCGAAAGCAAAGATGCCAGTTCTCGCTGGCCTTGCACGGCGGCTTCGACTTCCTTTTCCAGCGGCAGGATCGTTTTGGGGAGTTGATTGGTGATCATGATGCAGCTCCGGTGTTACGCAATTCGGTTGAATCAAAGCTAAACGAAACAAACGAAAATCGCAATAATCGAAACAGTCCTGGCTAACCATACGCCAGTCTCCTTTTCCCACACCAACCATCGAACGAAGCCGACATAAGCCTCCGCTCCCACCTCATAGGCTCACTCCCACACAAGGAAGTGAGCCAGTCATGTCAGAACGCTCGTACCCCATTACCGAAGAAGAACAACTCAAACGGCGGATCCTGACGCCGCAGCCGAAGCGCGCGCCTTATTCACCGCCGATTGATTTATTTGAGCCGCCTCCCACCCCAGCGCCAACACCCGCCAAACCGCCAGGCTGCGTCTTCACAAAACCCTGCCAACTGCCCAACGGCATCATTCGCTACAACGACCCCACCGGTTACGTACCGCTGGAGTTGATCAAGGACTACGGCCATTTCAGCCTGTTGGGTGGCCACGAGGTAGACAGCCGTGGCGCGGTTGCCTTGCGCAAGATCAGCGGCAGTGCCCTGCCTGTCGGCTTGGGGCAATTGGCGTTGCGATCGGCGGCAGTGGAGTCGGCAGCGACTGCTGTTGGTACTGTCGCCGGTGGGCTGTTGAGTGGGTTGGTCGCGTTGTTATGGCCATCGGTGCTGGGCGATAGCGCGCTCTACAGCGAGGAGCAATTACGCTCGCTGCAACGGGCACGGTCGCAGATGCGTTTGCATGTCGAGCAGCGTGAGGACGGCACACTCAAGGGATATGGGTTTTACACGGGCAACAACCCCGATTGGCAGATGATCGATGTGGTGCAGTTCCAAAGCCGTGGCGATCAGTTTGTGGCGGATTTGGGTGAGGGCGTGGAGCTGATCTGGACGCCAGCGGTTGATCCGCGCGACACGCTGGGGATTCCCGCCTTGGAGGCTGCGCCGCAAGCGCCGGTGATCTGGATTTATCCGCCGACGGAGAAGGCGGCGCAGATTCTGGTGAACCCGATTTACCCACCGCAGTATCGGGATTTTATTCTGGTGTTCCCGGTGGAGTCGGGGGTTCGGCCGCTCTATGTGGTGGTTAATGAGCCACGCAAAGGCTTGAGAAATCCGGACCATGATTACTTTCCAGCACCAAAAACCGAAGATATAGCTGGCTTCCCAGGGCTGATCCCCCAAAGGCCGGTGACACCAAGACTAGGCGGGGCTGGCTTACGTGAGCGGTGGATCGATGCAAAAAGGAAGAAGTTACTTGAATGGGACTCCAAGAAAGGTGAACTGGAAGTCTATCGAAAGAGTGATTTGGAACACCTCGGCGCATTTGATCCTTATACCGCTGAACGTCGCGGACCGGCGGACCCAAAACGTCGAATCTACAGATAAGGAGGCGTGCGAAAAATGGTTATGAAAATCAGATTGCGCTGGTACGAAAAACACAGCGATGACTTGAAAGCGGACGAGTACTCAGCGGATATCGTCGACGCAGACCGTTCTTTTGAAGCATTAGGTTTGAGCGAGGAAAGTGCAATATATGCAGACGTTTACAACGTTCTCCCTAGCTGGATAACAATTCTCCAACCCCTCTTCCAGCATGTGATAGAGCCCAACCGATTCGACTATCAAATTTCATTCCAATACCAAGGCGCTTGGCCGCCACCTCCAAAGCATCCCCAGAAGGAATTCTGAAGCAATGAAAAAGCCCCACCTCTACCGCTCAGTCAACACCCGGACCCACGGTGTGCACCACGGTAGCTGTTTCGCTTATCGCAATGAACGGCATACCAAAAGGGTAAAGCACTCACTGTCCACACGCGCTTCAATGCATAGCCATCAACGACACGGTTTTGACTACACGCCACTATTCCGATTTCTCCTGTCCAAAGTCGGTCAGCCATGGGACAAAGTGTTCAGCCAAGCCAACGCCCGCCTGGATCGCCCGGAGCCCGTATTCTGGATGGTTGCGCTGCATGAAAATGACAAAGACGAATACGTGCGAATAGGTGAGTCCAGCTATTACAGCGGCTTGTGGGTCGACGAGGCAGGCCTGCTGCAAAAGGTTAACCCCAAATTGACGCCCGAACAGATGAAGCCCAGTTGTGACTGCTGCACCCACACGTTCAACGGTGTGGTATTTCCGCAGGTGCTTCCACGCAAGCCGTGAAGCTCAGTTGCGCGCACAAGCCGCCCTGCTCCAAATTTCGCAGGCTCAACGTACTGCCAATCTTCCCCACAATCATCTCCACAATCGCCAACCCCAACCCGGCGCCATTGGCGTTATCCCGGCTGTAAAACCGCTCAAACAAGCGCCCCATCTGCGCCTCATCAATCCCCGGCCCTTGGTCCTCCACGCGCAAACCATTAACGCCGATCACCACCCGTACCTCGCCACCCACCGGCGAAAAGTTAAGCGCATTGGTCACCAAGTTTTGCAACGCAATCGCCAACGCCACCGGCTCGGTTTGCACCCAACATTCTTCATCGCCTTCCAGCACCAGCTCCACGCCTTTCTCCATGGCCAGGGGCGTCAGCTCGGCGAGTTCTTCACGCACCAGTTCCGTCAGTTGCACGGGCTTGCGCACGGGGTTGCTCAGTTGTGGCTCGATGCGGGCCATGGTCAGCAGTTGGCTGCCAATGCGTGTGGCGCGGTCGACGCCGTTTACCAGAAAGTCCAGGGCTTCGCGCCGTTGTTCTTCGGTGGCAGCGCTTTGGGCGTTTTGCGCGTGGATGCGCAGGATCGCCAACGGTGTGCGCAACTCGTGGGCGGCGTCGGCGATGAAGCGGCGTTCGCGTTCCAGCAGGTCGTCCATCTGCACCAGCAGCCGGTTGAGTGCGGTTTGCATCGGCTCCAGCTCGCTCGGCAGTGGGTTCACGTGCAGCGGTTGCAAGGCGTTGGTGTTACGCCCGCGCAGCTTGCGGGCCATGGTGCGCAAGGGCGTCAGCCCCCAGCCAATGGCCAACCAGATCAGTACGGTCAGCAGCGGCACGCCTATCACGGTAGGCCAGAGGGTGTGGCGCACGATACGCTCGATCACACTCTGGCGAACGTCGTCACGTTCGCCCACCCATATCAGCAGGCCTTGTTGCGGGTCGGCGAGGAGGAAGGCGCACCAGTCGTTGCCGCTGTCCATCAGGTCATGGGCGCCGAGCGTAGTGGGCGGTGCAGTGAGGACAGGGGCTTCGGCAGAACGCATGAGCAGTTGCCCGTCGCTGCGCCAGACCTGGAAGGTCAGCCGGGTCTCATAAGGATGGGCCACGCCCTCCTCGCCCACGCGGCTCATGGCCTGGTCGAACGCCTCGTACAAGCGGCCCCAGTCTGCGTCGCCAGGTTCGCGCTGGCGCAGTACGCCTTGCAGCAGGCGGGCACTTTGGGCGAGTTGGGCGTCGTAGACTTCTTCGATTTCGTGGTGGCTGTCGCGCAGCACCAGCCAGCTGATCAGGGCGTCGCCGAGCAGGATCAGGACCAGCACCGGAATAATGATGCGTGCGCGTACCGAACTCATGGTTTGAGCGCCAGCACATAGCCCACGCCGCGCACAGTGCGGATCAGCTCTGTGGATAACTTCTTGCGCAGGTTATGGATCAACACCTCCAACGTATTGCTTTCCACCCGGTCCTGCCAGCCATACAGGGCGCGAGACAGCCGCTCGCGGGTCACAACTTTACCGGGGCGCACCATCAGTTGGTGCAGCAGTTGGTATTCCATCGGGGTGACGATGATCTCATCGCCCTGGTAGCGCACTTGCTGGGTGGCCGGGTCGAGGCTGACGCCGGCGTGTTCGAGCATGGGTTGGGCGCGGCCCTGGCTGCGGCGCAACAGCGCGCGCACGCGGGCTTTGAGTTCCTCGACGTCGAAGGGTTTGATCAGGTAGTCGTCGGCGCCGGCATCCAGGCCGGCGATGCGTTCGGCGGTGCCATCGCGGGCGGTGAGGATCAGCACCGGCAGGTCATGCTGCCCGGCGCGCAGTTGCTGCAACAGGTCGAGACCATCGAGGCGCGGCAGGCCGAGGTCGAGCAGCAGCAGATCAAAACTTTCGGTGCGCAGGGCGTGCAAGGCGCTGAGGCCGTCTTGCAGCCAATCCAGGGTGTAGCCTTCGGCGCCCAATGCCACGCGAATGCCTTGGCCGAGGGCGCGATCATCTTCGACGAGGAGTAGGCGCATAGCGAAATCTCTGTAGGAAACGGCGAAATCATGCCGGTTCTACGCAGGGCTATTCGGGCAAAGATGTTACGGCTCGTTGCCAACTAAGGTTGCGCTAAGGTTGGTTTTGCACTGTGCCGGCAGGTACGGGACCACCTGTCGTTATGCACGCTCACCGGCCGCAGGAAGCGCCTGCCGGGTGAACGTGCGCCGTCATCCTTTCTTCTCACAGGTTCCCTATGCGCTGTGCCCTACTGATCTTCAGCCTGCTAGGCGTCTTTATCGCCGCCTGGCTGAGCCATCCGCCCCACGTGCTGGCACCGTTTGCCCAGGCGAACCCGAGCCCGGCGAAGGTGGCGGCAGCCCCGCAATACAACAGCCGTTTTGTGTCCTCACAGCTCACCGACTTTGTGCACTCCTCCTCCGTGACCGCCCTGCCCGGCGGCGACTTGATGGCTGTGTGGTTTGCCGGCTCCCGCGAAGGCGCCGCCGATGTGCAGGTGCGCACGGCGCGGTTTGATGCACGCAGTGGCGAATGGGGCGGCGAGCAGGTGTTGGCCACGCGGGAAAGCACACGCGACGGCACCCAGCGTTACATTCGCAAGCTGGGCAACCCAGTGATTGCCCTGGGGCCGGATAAACGCCTGTGGATGTTTTACGTGTCAGTGTCAGTCGGCGGCTGGGCCACCAGTGCGATCAACGTGATGGTCTCCGATGACCTCGGCGCGAACTGGTCGGCGCCTCGGCAATTGGTGACGTCGCCGTTTTTTAATATCAGCACCTTGGTGCGCGCCGCACCGGTGTTCCATGCCGATGGCTCCATCGGGTTGCCGGTGTATCACGAGTTCATGGGCAAGTTTGCCGAGTACCTGTACTTGAGTGCCGACGGCGCGGTGATCGACAAATTCCGCATCAGCCGCGGCAAACATTCGCTGCAGCCGACCATCGTGGCGCAGGACGGCCAGCGAGCCGTGGCGATGCTGCGCTACGCCGGTGAAACCCATCACCGCGTGCTCGCCAGCCGCACCGAGGATGCCGGGCAAACCTGGAGCGAGCCGTTCCCGCTGGCGCCGGCCAACCCCAATTCATCGCTGGCGGCTGTGGGTACTGAAGACGACGGTCTACTCGTCGCCCTTAACGACCTGCAAGACGGCCGCTTCAAGCTCAGCCTCTACGGCACCGACGCGCAGATGACGCAATGGCGCACGGTAGTGCAATTGGACCAGTCGCCGGACCCGCTCGGTCAACCGTTCTCCCCCCAGGCTTATAAAGAAATCATCGGCGAAGGCTTCCGTACCTCCAGCGGTGCCAAGCGTCTGCCGTTGGAGCAGCGCTTTCTGAGCAACCTGGATTACCGCGTGTGCAAACCCCGTGGCTGTGATTTCGAATACGAATACCCGTACTTCAGTCGCAGCCCGGACGGCATGTACCACTTGGTGTACTCGTGGAATAACACCTTTATCAAACATGTCAGCTTCAACGAAGCCTGGCTGGCGGAGCGCTTGTGATGATGGCGTTGTGGCAAGCCCATTTGAGTTTTGTATTGCTGGGGTTTGTGCTGCTCAGCACGTTCCGGTTCACCGCCCCGTGGCGGCCATGGCTGCTGCCGGTGTTGGTGGCGTTGAGCTTTATCCCGGTGAATGAGCTGCCGTTGGCGGCGTATGTGCGCAGCTTTACCGATGACCTGGCGATCAGCACCTTGGTGTTGTTGGCGTGGGTGGCGGTGTGCCGGTTGGGGCTGGTGCAGCCGCTTGGCCGGGCACATCAGCTGCAACTGCTGGTGCTGTTTGGCGGGCTGTGCCTGCTGTTGTACCCGGCGGCGATGGGGCTGACGTATTTCGACCCGTACCGCTGGGGGTTTAACCCTCGGCCGATGATTGTGTTGATAGGCGCATTGACGCTGTTGATGCTGGCCCTGCGTAACAGGTTGGCGGTGTGGATGCTGGCGGTGGGCACGTTGGCATTTGCGCTGCGGCTCAAGGCATCGGAGAACTATTGGGATTACCTGGTCGACCCGCTGTTGATGGGCTACTGCCTGGTAGCTGGATTAATGCAACTCAAACTGTGGGAGCTGGCTTGCCTGCGAATGCGCCGCCTCAGGCAGCACATCGGGCACTGACACACCGCTATCGCAGGCAAGCCAGCTCCCACAGTGGGTCTGCGTCGTTTTTTGAAATTGGGAAGGTTAATGATGACTGCGTTGCAATCACGCCGCCTGCGCTACGGCGTGGGCGCGATCGGGTTGGTGTTTGTGTTGCTGGCGGCGTTGCGGCTGGTGTTTCTAATCAGCTTTTCCGGCCTGGATTTAAATACCGAGGGCTTGCTGGAAACCCTCGGCATCGGCCTGCGTTTCGACCTGCGCCTGGCGGTGTTGCTCCTGCTACCCGTGGCCGTGCTCGCCTGGCTACCGCGCTGGAACCTTATCACCCTGCCCGCCCTGCGCTGGCTGGCACGCGGCTATCTGGTGATTGCACTGGCGGTGGTGGGTCTCATCTACATCATCGACTTCGGCCACTACGCCTACCTCGGCGTGCGCATCAACGCGACGGTGCTGCGCTATCTGCAAGACGCGCAGATTTCTCAACAGATGGTGTGGGAAACCTACCCGGTGCTGTGGATAACTGCCTGTTGGTTGGCGGCGGTGGTTGTGTGGGTGTGGGCACTGGTGTGCCTGGAGCGATTGACGCTGGATCGTGCGCCCAAAACCATCGGCAAACTCACAGTGGCGTCGGTGTCCGTGATCGGTGTGGTCATTGTGCTGCTGGCCCTGCTTGGCCGGGTGGCCAATCTCAACCTGGAAAACCCGGTGCCGTTGCGCTGGAGCGATGCGTTCTTCTCCGGCAACAGCCAGGTCGCCGCCGTGGGCCTGAACCCGGTGCTGTTTTTGTACGACACGCTCAAGGTTGGCCAGTCGCAATTCGATGAAACCCAGGTGCGCACGCATTACCCGCAAGTGGCCGAGTACTTGGGCGTTGACCAGCCTGACGCGCAACAGCTGAATTTCATCCGCGAACAAGGCGTGCAGCCCTACAAGCTGGCCGGCGAGCGCCCGCCCAACGTGGTCTTCGTCATGCTCGAATCCCTCGGCACCAGTGCGGTCGGCGCCTATGGCAACCCGCTGAACCCCACGCCAAACCTGGACAAGCTGGCGACGCAAAGCTGGTTCTTCAAACACTTTTATGTGCCGGTCACCGGCACCGCCAAAACCGTGTGGGCGAGCATCACCGGCGTGCCCGACGTGACCCGCCAGGAGACCGCCACACGCAACCCGCTGATCACGCGGCAACACACGTTGATCAACGCCTTCGAGGGTTACCAGAAGTTCTACATGATCGGCGGCAACGCTGGCTGGGCGAATATCAACGCGCTGATCCGCCAGAGCATCGATGGCGTGCAGCTGTTTGACGAAAGCCACTGGCGTTCGCCCCGCGTGGACGTGTGGGGCATCTCTGACCTGGACCTGTTCAAGGAAGGCGACCAACTGCTGCGCGCCGTGCCCAACGGCCAGCCGTTCTTTGCCTACCTGCAAACTTCCGGCAACCATCGGCCGTTCACCATTCCCAAGCAAAATGATGGTTTCCAACTCAACAACGTAACTCTGGAACAAGTCCAGGCTGCCGGCTCGCGCAGTGTCGAGCAATACAACGCAGTGCGCCTGCTGGATTACAACATCGGCCGCCTGATGGACATCGCCAAGGCCGGTGGCTGGTACGACAACAGCATTTTTGTGTTCTTCGGCGACCACAACACACGCATCAGCCAGATCCCGCACATGGCGCCAGCTTTTGAGCAACTGGGCCTGGAAAGCAACAACGTGCCACTGCTGATCCACGCGCCGGGCCTTGAGCCACGCGTTATTGACGAGGCCGTGGGGCTGGCGGACTTGCTGCCAACCGTGGCCGGCATGGCGGGCGTGCCGTTTCGCAACGGCGCGATGGGCCGCGATATCCAGCAGCCGGCGCCGGAAGGCGAACGTGTGGTGCCACTGGTGCTGCACGAAGGCACCTTCCCGATTATCGGCGGTGTAACCCAGCACTTCCTGTTGCAGATGCAGCACGACGGCGGCTCACCAACCCTGCACGACCTGGCTTCGCAAACACCGCGCGAAGATGTAGCCGAGCAGCATCCCGAAGAGTTTCAGCGCCTGCAGGGGCTGACCCGTGGGCTGCATGAAAGTGCGCGGTTGATGCTGTTCAGGAACGTACGCGAATGATTACTTGGGTTGGAAGGTTTCCAGGTAGGCCAAGATGTTTTCGATCTTTTCCGGGTCGCTGATACCCCAGAAGATCATGCGCGTACCGCTCACCACCTTCTTCGGCGCTTCGATATAGGCCGCGAGTTTGTCGCGGGTCCAGACCACGCCGGAGTTTTTCATTGCGTCGGAGTACTGATAGTCCGTGGTGGTGCCGGCAGGTCGACCGATGATGCCGTTAAGCTCAGGCCCGAAGCCACCGCGTGCGCCTTCACCGATGCTGTGGCAGCCGCCGCAGGTTTTACTGAACAGTTTGCCGCCCGCCTCGGCATCGCCGGCCGCCAAGGCCGGGGCGGTGTTGAGGATCAGGGCGAGGGTCAGTAAGGTGTACTTCATGCAAGTCTCCACAGCAGGCAACGGTGCGCCAATTATGCCTGTATCCACCTTGCCGTGCCGCTGCGGACAACCCCACGCGACCGCTCTAAAACGACCACCCATCGTTTAAAAAACATCCAATCGAACCTATTCAGCCAGCGCCTACTCCATCCTACTGAACCCTGATGGTGGAGTAAGGATCATGGCTCAGCCATCGATTTTGGTATTGGAAGACGACGAAATCATTCGTGCGTTAATGGTGGATGTATTGGAGGACTTCGGGGCTCATGTGACGTCGTTTCCTTCGGCGGATGAAGGCATGATTTACCTGGAGCGCGGCGATGATCCGGTAGACCTGATCGTCAGTGATATCCAGATGCCGGGGTTACTCAATGGCTATGACTTGAGCAAAGTGGTCGCGCATCGCTGGCCGTCGGTGCCGGTGGTGCTGACCTCGGGCAATACCAAGCTGGCGGCGCAACTCGGCGGCTCTGTACGTTTTTTACCCAAGCCCTGGAGTGCAGAGCACTTGGTTGAGTGCGTGCAAACCGCACTGACCCAGCAAGGCGCCTCCATGCACTAATAGCGTCGCGACATCACTTAAACCGAACTTGCTGCAGTGCCCTGTGGTCATTTATTACGCAAGGAGCGACTTTTCTGATCCGCCGGTCAGGCTTTTCGCCTTGTGCGTACAGTTGACGGCAATGACTTGTGTAGAATCGTCGCCCATTTCACGCGTCATTCATGGCCTTAAGGCCCACAGTTCGAGCTTATTGAATGCATTCACAGGCCCATGACGTTAGTGCGCCCTCATTGCTGGAAGCGTTGCGCACAGGCACGGGTTTGCTGCATGTGGCGTTGGAAAAGCGCTTGCCGTTTTTCTCCGATCAGTTGGATGCTGGCGGGTATCGGCGCTTGCTCCAGGCGTACTACGGGTTTTATGGGCCGATGGAAGCAGCGCTGTACGCCAGTGGCTTGATCCCCGACGGGTATGACGCTGTACTGCGTGTGAAAACCCCCACACTGCTGGGCGATTTGCGCGCCCTTGGCTTGAATGATAACGCCATCAACGCCTTGCCCCGCTGCACCGAACACCCGACCTTCGACACCCCCGCGGCCTGCCTCGGTGCCCTGTATGTACTGGAAGGCGCCACCCTGGGCGGCCAAGTGCTGCGCCGGGAAATGGCCCGGCGCCTGGACATACACGCCGATAACGGCGGAGCGTTCCTTGATATATACGGCGCCGAAACCGGTCGACGCTGGAAAGACTTTCTCGATTACCTGGGCCGCCTGCCGCTGGATGCTGACGCAAAACAGCGCGCGGTCGATGCGGCCCGCTCCACATTCAGTGGCTTCGAGCATTGGCTCGCCCGCCAGGAGGTACTGCTATGAAACCCGACGATTTTGAAGAGCTGCTTGCCAACTGTGCCGACGAACCGATTCGCTTCCCGGGCGCGATCCAGCCCCACGGTGTGCTGTTGACGTTGTCGGAGCCTGAGCTGCGCATCACTCAGGTCAGCGCCAACGTGGCCAGCCTGTTCGGCCACGCACCCGAAGCGCTGTTGGGCCAACCGCTGCACCAGTTAATTGGCGTTGAACCTGCCCAAGCCGTGCAATCGATCGCCGAAAACAACGCGTTTCTCGACGCGCCGGCGCTGCATGTCACGCTCAATGGTGCGCCATTTGAAGGCTTGCTGCATCGCCATCAAAACGTGCTGGTGCTGGAATTTGAGCCGCGCCTTGAAGATTTCAAACCTCGCGCCCTGAATGGTCGCACCAGTGACCTGGGCAAGATGCTGCAACGCTTGCAGTCGGCGAAAACCCTGCAAGCGCTGTACGAGATCAGCGTGACTGAAATCCAGGCCATGACCGGTTACGACCGGGTGCTGATCTATCGCTTCGAAGAAGAAGGCCACGGCCAGGTAATTGCCGAAGCGTCGGCGCCGTCCATGGAGCTGTTCAACGGGCTGTTCTTCCCCGCGTCCGACATTCCCGAGCAGGCCCGCGAGCTGTACCGCACCAACTGGCTGCGCATCATCCCGAATGCTGCCTACGAGCCGGTGCCGCTGCTGCCCAAGCTGCGTCCGGGCACTGACCAGCCGCTGGACTTGAGCTTTGCCACCTTGCGCAGCGTGTCGCCGATTCACTGCCAATACATGCAGAACATGGGCGTGCTGTCGTCCATGAGCATCTCGTTGATGGCCGGCGACAAGCTATGGGGCTTGATCAGTTGCGGCAACCGCGAGCCCTTGCTGGTGCCCAACGACCTGCGTGTTGCTTGCCAGACCATCGGCCAGGTGCTGTCGCTGCAGATCAGCGCCATGGAAGCCCTGGACTTGAGCCGCCAGCGCGAAGAAAAAGTCGAAGCCCTGGCATTGCTGGACCGCGCGATGAAAGCCTCGGAGCAAAACGTCTTCGATGGCCTGGCCCAGCAGCCGCAGGTGCTGATGGACCTGACCCTGTCGGGCGGCGTGGCGATCATCGAAGACAAACAACTGCACCGTTACGGCAATTGCCCCGAGCCTGCGCAGATCCGTGCGCTGCACAAATGGCTGCAAGAAAGCGACGAGCCGGTGTTTTCCAGTCACAACCTGGCCTCGGTATACCCGCCTGCCGCCGAGTTCCAGCAAGTGGCCAGTGGCGTTCTGGCCATGAGCCTGCCCAAGCCTGTGGATAACGGCGTGTTGTGGTTTCGCCCGGAAGTCAAAGAGAACATCAACTGGAGCGGCGACCCGAACAAGCCGCTGAACCTGGAAACCTCCGACACCGGTTTGCGCCTGCGCCCACGCACCTCGTTTGAAATCTGGAAAGTCGAGATGGCCGGTATCTCCACCAAGTGGAGCCACGGCGACCGGTTTGCCGCCAACGACCTGCGCCGTTCCGCCCTGGAAAATGACCTGGCCCGCCAAGTGTTGCGCGAGCAGCAAGCCGTGCGCGCCCGTGATGAACTGGTGGCGGTGGTGTCCCACGACCTGCGCAACCCGATGACGGTCATCTCGATGCTCTGCGGCATGATGCAGAAAGCCTTCAGCTCCGACGGCCCACATACCTCACGGCGAATTTCCTCGGCCATCGACACCATGCAACAGGCCGCCGGGCGTATGAATGTGCTGCTGGAAGACCTGCTCGACACCTCGAAAATCGAGGCCGGGCGTTATGTGGTCAAGCCGGTGTCGTTGGACGTCAGCCAGATGTTCGAAGAGGCCTATTCGCTGCTCGCACCGTTGGCGATGGAGAAAGGCATCGACTTGTCGTTCAACGCCGAGCCCGGCCTGCTGATCCATGCCGACCCGGAGCGCCTGTTCCAGGTGCTGTCGAACCTGATCGGCAATGCCATCAAGTTCACCCCGCGCCAGGGCAATATCGGCATCAGCGCCATGAGCAATGGTGAAGATATCGTGTTTTCGGTGCGCGACTCCGGCGAAGGCATTGCGCCTGAGCAGTTGCCCCATGTGTTTGATCGCTACTGGACCCAGACCGAAAACAACCCCACCGGCAGCGGCTTGGGGCTGTATATCACCCAAGGTATCGTGCAGGCCCACGGCGGGCGGATTGAGGCTGAGAGTGAGTTGGGGCGTGGCAGTGAGTTCAGGTTTACGGTACCCAAGTCTGTCTGAAACGCATTCAGTCCTACGGATATTAAACATGCAGAAACCCATGGCCGGGAACGTTAACCCGGCCAGCGCCACTGAGTGGGTGCGCAGTCAAAGGGAGTATTGATGCGAGAACATCCCTCCAATTGAGCAAGAGGTTTTTCCCATGAGTATCGTCCACATGCTGCCCGGCTTTCAGTTCAACATAGCTTTCCAACTGGCCAACCAAATGGCTGAAATCGCCACCCGGTCCGCTGAAAAGCCCTCACGTCCTGACAGTAACCCCATGATGCAAAACGCACCGCCCAAGCCCAAGCCTTATCGAACGTCCCTGGAGTCCCTGGGACAAGGCCATCTGCTCTAACACAACAAGGGTAATCGGCTGCAAGGTATCTGCGGCACGCCTTTAACAAAACGCTGACATCCTCTGCGTTACCCTTTTAAGTCCTACCTTGTATGAGCTGCTTGCTTCATGCCGCCATCCGACACACTGCCCGCCGTCATTGCCGGCCCACTGCTCAGGCGCCTGGAACCCCAGCGTCTGGTGATCTGGCTGGTGGGCAGCCGTGTCCTGCCATTGTGCTTAAAGCTGCAAGTGCCTCAAGGCCAAACGCTGACGATCGATCTGGACACCCAGCAGTGCCAAGTCGTGCCCGTTGGGCGCCACGCCTTTATCCACCTGATCGACGTTTCCCTGAGCGAAGCCCTGCCGCTGGACGTGAGCATCGACTACGACCTGCTGGTCGACGGCTGTGGGATTGCGCATTGGGCGCCGCACCTGCTGTATGCCGATGCTCCATCGGCGAATTTCGTAGTGCATAGCCGCATCCACCAGTTGGTGCATGGCTCGTGCCGCAAACCCCATCACCACGCCAATGACGGTTTGCTGTGCGTCGACCGCCTGCTGGCTGACGCGCGCACACCGGCCGAGCGCCCGGCGCTGCTGATGATGAGCGGTGACCAGGTCTACGCCGATGATGTGGCCGGCCCCATGCTGCGCGCGATTCATGCGCTGATCGCACGCCTGGCGTTGTTCGACGAATACCTGGAAGGCGCCGTGGTGGATGACAGCGCCAGCCTCTACGGGCATCGCGCCAGCTATTACCACCGCGCGGATCTGCTGCCCGCACTGGACAGCAACGAGACCCTGCGCGAACGGTTTTTCGGCGGTGTGAAAAAACCGATCTTTACCAGCAGCACCGCCGACAACCACCTGGTGACCTTTGCCGAAGTACTGGCGATGTACCTGATGGTGTGGTCGCCCACGCCCTGGACGTTGATCACGCCACAGCCGCCATCATTAAGCACGCCGGAACACCTGCGCTACGACCACGAGCAAGTGCAGGTCGATCGGTTCCGTGACGGCCTGCCCGGCGTTGCGCGGGTCTTCGCGCACCTGTCGACGCTGATGATTTTTGACGATCACGACATCACCGACGACTGGAACCTCAGCGCGCAATGGGAGGCCACCGCCTACGGCCATCCATTCTCCAAGCGCATCATCGGCAATGCCCTGCTCGCTTATATGCTGTGCCAGGGCTGGGGCAACCAGCCAGATGTGTTTGGCAAACTGTTGGAACACACCCAGGCGCTGACCGCCAACGTTCAAGACAACCACTTGCACGCCAGTGCCCACGATGAATTAGTGCAAACCCTGCTGAAATTCCAGCACTGGCATTACGTGCTGCCCACCACGCCCGCACTGGTGGTGCTCGACACTCGCACCCGGCGCTGGCGCAGTGAGTTTGCGCTCAAGCAACCTTCCGGCCTGCTGGACTGGGAAGCGTTGAGCGAACTGCAGCAGGCCCTGCTGGACCACCCGTCGGCCATCATCGTGTCGCCCGCGCCGATCTTCGGCGTCAAGCTGATCGAGACGGTGCAGAAGGTCTTCAGCTGGTGTGGCTACCCACTGCTGGTAGACGCGGAAAACTGGATGGCCCATCGCGGCGCCGCCCAGGTGATCCTGAATATCTTTCGCCACTCGCGCACGCCGGGGAACTACGTGATCCTGTCGGGCGATGTGCACTACTCGTTCGTCTATGAAGTGCTGATCCGCCACCGCAGCGCCGGCCCAAAAATCTGGCAGATCACCAGCAGCGGCATCAAGAACCAGTTCCCGGCGCGTTTGCTGGAATGGTTCGACCGCCTCAACCGCTGGCTCTACTCACCGCGCTCGCCCCTCAACGGTTTCACGCGCCGGCGCACCATGCAGGTAGTGCCGCATATCCCGGAACACGCCGAGGCGGGTGAACGGCTGTGGAATTCGGCGGGCATCGGCCAAGTGTTTTTCAATGCGCAGGGCCAGCCGGAGGGGATTTACCAGCACAACGCGGATGGCAAGCCGCGAACGCGCATGGTGGCGCCGAAGTGAGTTTTCTTACGCCTGGCAAACCAATCTCGCACATACCATTCAGAAAACTCACAACTCTTTATTTTTACTGATTTTTTTGAAACGCTTCAACCTCAGCCACTCACAAAATAAGTGCCAGGCTCTGACCAATCTTCGCGAAAAGACCCTTCAATCGCTGATTGCCTTATGAACCTATTTTGGTGCACTCTCTGTGAACGACCTACCTCTCGTGTTGAACGTCGCATTTTACCGAACCGAGGCTGGCAACGAGCCCGTGCGTGAATGGCTGATGGAACTGCCCAGGGAATCAAAAAAGCTTATAGGCACTGACATAAAATCGGTCCAACTCGGATGGCCGCAAGGGATGCCGTTGGTTAGGAAGCTGGAGCATCGCCTTTGGGAGGTCCGAACCGATCTTGGTGAAAATGCTGCACGCGTCATTTTTACCTTGGTCGCCAGCCAGATGATTTTGCTGCACGGCTTTATTAAAAAGAGTCAGAAAACGCCTTCAGTCGACCTGAACACCGCCAGGCATCGCAAAAACAAGCTCTGAGGAACATTCCATGAATAAGCATATCGGCTCCAACTTTGATGATTTTCTCAGCGATGATGGGCTCATAGAAGAAGTCTCTGCCGGAGCGTTGAAGCGTGTTATTGCCTGGCAATTGGCAGAGGCGATGAAGGTGCAGAAGGTCAGCAAGAAAGCGCTGGCCGAACGTATGCATACCAGCCGCACCGCCGTCGATCGAGCGCTGGACCAAAACGACGCGGGCATGACGCTGTCCACCCTGGCCAGTGCGGCAAGGGCTTTGGATCAACATGTCGAAGTACGCCTGGTACCGAACACGCAAGCAAGGCCCGCCAGGGCGTGAAAGCTCGTGCCAGGCGAGCACAACGTATGTCGCCCCACCTGCTGATTAATGGCCTATCGCCACACCACTAAAGCAGCACACTCATCCTATTCAAAGCGCGCAAGCCGCGATGTAGAGTAACCTCAGCCACGGTGTACCGGCGTCAATGAAGACTGGCCTTGGAAGCCAGCACAGGCAGGGAAGTGCACAGATGAACGAGACATCCGGCAATAAACCGCTGCGCAATAACTTTTCCGAACTCAACGCCGACATGTTGCATGCGGTGATGGAACTGGTCAGCGACGGCATCTGGGACTGGAATGCCAACACGGGTTTCGTGTACCGCAGCCCCGGCTGGTACATGATGCTTGGCTACCCCCGCCACTCCCTGGAGAACAGCGTGTTCACCTGGGAGAACGTGATCCACTCCGAAGATTATCCACGCGTCATGGCCGTATTTGATGACTACATCAGCCAACGCGCGCCCCATTACCAGGCCGAGTATCGTTGCCGCAAGGCTGACGGCACTTACTTGTGGATCGAGGACCGTGGCTACGTCATTGCACGTAACCCCGACAATTCAGTGGCACGCATGGTCGGCGCACACCGCGATATCCATACACGCAAAATCTCCATCGAACAGCTGCAAAAGCGCAACCAGTCGCTGGAAGCGCTGGTGGCCGAACGCACCCTTGAGTTGTCACGAGTCAATCAGCAACTGCAAATGCAGTTGGACGAGAACCGCTCCCTGGCCGAACAGGATGCCCTGACACGCATCGCCAACCGTTATCGCCTGGAAAAGGTGTTGCTGGAGGAGTGCGACCGTGCCGAGCGCTTCCGCGTACCGCTGGCCTTGGTGGCCATGGATATCGACGACTTCAAGCCGATCAACGACAAACATGGTCATGGCGTCGGCGACCAGACCCTGGTGAGCGTGGTAGACAGCCTGGAAACCTGTATGCGCCAAGGCGACTTGCTCGCACGCTGGGGTGGCGATGAGTTTATGGTGATCCTGCCCAAAAGCAGCTTGGACACCGCCAGGCAATTGGCCGAACGTATCCGTCAGGCCATCGCCGAGATGCCCGCCGTGGGCGACTTCAAAGTCACCCTGAGCCTGGGCGTGGTGGAGCGGCGAATGGGCGAAACGCCCGCCGCCTTGATGGCACGTGCCGATCAAGCACTGTACCGGTCCAAAGCCGCCGGCAAGGATGTGGCCTCGGAGTGATGTGGGAGCTGGCTTGCCTGCGCTAGCCGTGTGTCAGTAACCGATGCACTCACAGGTAGGCCGTCATCGCAGCATAGATATCTACACATACCACGTCTGTGACAAGTGGGCTGTTGTGGCGAGCAGGCTTGTCCTGCGTTGGGCTGCGCAGCAGCCCCAAAAAACAGACGCAGAGTTCTTTCAGGAGTATCACGGTACCCGCACTGGGGCTGCTGCGCAGCCCAACGCGGGCAAGCCCGCTCGCCACAGAGGAATGTGGCGGCCTTAGAAAGTTGTGGAGATACCTGTGGCCATCGCAGGCAAGCCAGCTCCCACCTGAGGCAGTGTTCAGTCAACGCACCGGCGGTGCGTACTGGATGCCGCCATTGCTCCACAACGCATTGAGCCCGCGCTTGATCTTCAGCACGCTGCCCTGGCCGATATTGCGTTCGAACACCTCATCGTAGTTGCCTACTTGCTTGACGATCTGCACCACCCAATCCTTGCGCAGCTTCAGGTCTTTGCCGTAATCGCCGTCGGCCCCGAGCAGCCGCGCAACGTCGGGGTTCTGAGTGGACTTGGCCTGCGCCTCGACATTCTGCGAGGTGATGCCCATTTCTTCGGCATTGAGCATGGCAAACAGGGTCCACTTGACGATGCTGAACCACTCATCGTCGCCCTTGCGCACCAGCGGCCCCAACGGCTCTTTGGAGATCACCTCGGGCAGCACCACGAACTCATCCGGGTGGGCCATCTTGATGCGCTGGGCATACAGGCCCGACTGGTCGGTGGTGAGCACGTCGCAACGCCCGGCTTCCAGGCCCTTGGCGCTCTCGTCGGCGGTGTCGAAGGTGATCGGCGTGTACTTCATGCCGTGGGTACGAAAATAATCGGAAACGTTGAGTTCGGTGGTGGTGCCGGCCTGGATGCAGACGGTCGCGCCATCGAGTTGCTTGGCGGCGGTCACGCCCAACTTGTTGTTGACCAGAAAGCCGATGCCGTCGTAATAGGTCACGCCGGTAAACACCAGGCCCATGCCGGAATCGCGGGAACTGGTCCAGGTGGTGTTGCGCGAAATCAAATCGATTTCGCCCGATTGCAGCGCGGTGAATCGCTCCTTGGCGGTCAACTGGGTGAACTTCACTTTTGACGCATCACCGAACACGGCGGCGGCGACGGCGTGGCACACATCAACATCGATGCCGGTCATCTTGCCCTGGCTGTCGGGCACGCCGAAGCCCGGCAGGCCGTCACTGACGCCGCACTGGATAAAGCCTTTTTTCTGGATAGCGTCCAGGGTCACGCCCGCGTGGGCACTGCCGGCAAGCGCCACGGCCGTGGCAGCGATAAGGGTTTTGAGGTGGTTCATGCGAGGCACTCCCTGTGAGTCTTTTATTATTCGGCGCCGCACTGCCCGCGCCGGTTTCTGAGGTTGCCCGGCAGTATTGTCAGGTTTGCAGCGTGGCCACAAACGACCTTTAGGCAACAGCTCCTTCCGATTTGGAATGACCCGGCGACTTTATTTCGTTTGCGGCAAGGCCGGCTGCGCAGCTTAGATAAATACACGCCCGCCATTGCCGAGTCCCCGATTCATGAGCCGCGAAAGCATCAGCCAGTCGATTTCCATCGTTCACCCCATCAGCCTCAGTCACGGTAAAAATGCCGAAGTCTGGGACACCACGGGCAAGCGCTATATCGATTTTGTCGGTGGCATTGGCGTGCTCAACCTCGGGCACTGTCACCCAGGCGTGGTGGAAGCGATTCGCGAACAAGCCACCCGGCTCACCCACTATGCCTTCAACGCCGCGCCGCATGCGCCCTACATCGAGCTGATGGATCGCCTTTGTGCGTTTATCCCGGTGGATTACGCGGTAAGCGGCATGCTCACCAACAGCGGCGCGGAAGCGGCGGAAAACGCCTTGAAAATCGTGCGCGGCGCCACCGGCCGCACGGCGGTGATCGCCTTTGACGGCGCCTTCCACGGCCGCACCCTGGCCACCCTCAACCTCAATGGCAAGGTGGCGCCCTACAAGCAAAAGGTCGGCGTGCTACCCGGCCCGGTGTATCACCTGCCCTACCCCAGCGCCGATAACGGTGTGACCTGCGCCGAAGCCCTGAAGGCCATGGACCGTCTGTTCAGCGTGGAAATCGACGTCAACGATGTGGCCTGTTTCATCATCGAGCCGGTGCAGGGCGAAGGCGGCTTTCTGGCCCTGGACATCGAGTTCGCCCAGGCCCTGCGCCGCTTCTGTGATGATAAAAACATCCTGCTGATTGCCGATGAAATCCAGTCCGGCTTCGGGCGTACCGGCCAGCGTTTTGCCTTCTCGCGCCTGGGCATCGAGCCGGATCTGATCCTGCTCGGCAAAAGCATCGCCGGTGGCGTGCCATTGGGCGCGGTGGTCGGGCGCAAGGCGCTGCTCGACAACTTGCCCAAAGGCGGCCTCGGTGGCACCTATTCCGGAAACCCAATTGCCTGCGCGGCTGCTTTGGCAACATTGGATGCGATGACCGACGCGCAATTGAAAACCTGGGGGTCACAGCAGGAAGCCGCCATCGTTCGCCGTTATGCCGCCTGGCGCGAGCAGCAACTGTCGCCCTATCTGGGCCGTCTGACCGGCGTGGGTGCCATGCGCGGCATCGAGCTGGCACATGCCGACGGCACGCCCGCTCCCCAGCAACTGACCCAACTGCTCAGCCTGGCACGCGATGCCGGCTTGCTGCTGATGCCCAGCGGCAAGTCGCGGCATATCATCCGCCTGCTGGCACCGCTGACCACCGAGCCTGCGGTGCTGGAGCAAGGCCTGGATATTCTCGAGGCCTGCCTTAAGCAGTTGAACTAGTAGCGCGCATCCACGGGCTTGCCGCCGTTGGGCCAGTCTCTGACCTTGTCCGGAAAATCCGGGCGCGGTTGGCCAGAGAAATACGCCGCCACATCCACCGCTTCCTGGTCCGACAAACCGCCCTGCCCCAGCGGGAATTTTTCGTGGAAGCCGATCGGCATGTTGCGTTTCACAAACGCCGCCGCGGTGTAAGGCCGTGCCATACCGGCGCCGATGTTGAACGACTGCTCGCCCCACAATGGCGGGTACACCAGCTCGCCGTCGGCACGCGCCAGGCCTTGGCCGTTATCGCCATGGCACACCGCGCATTGCTTGGCATACACCTGCTTGCCGTTGTCCAGGTCCGGCTTGATCGCCGGGTCGATCTTGCCCACGCCACGCCCGGCGACTTTATCTTCAGGGCGGGTGTTGTTTTTCATCCAGTCAAAGTAGGCGACCATCGCCTGCATATCCGCCGACTGCGGCGCCAGCGGCTTGCCGTTCATGGAACGGCGGAAACAGCCATTGATGCGCTCCTCCAGCGTCACCACCTTGCCCGCACGCGGCGCGTAACTGGGGAAGAACGCCGACACACCCACAAACGGCGAACCATCCGCCACGGTGCCGGCGTTGAGATGGCAACTAGCGCAGTTGAGCGAATTGCCGACGTTATCCGGCAGCAGCGCCTTGGTTTGCAGGTGCAGGCGCATGCCGCGAATAACCTGGTCGGCGTTGGGTGCGGCGAGCAAATTCGCCAGCCTTGGGGTTTCGAAGGCTGACGAATCGGTGGTGGCGGGGTTGAGCTGATCGCGCTGGGTTTTCACCTGGGCGGCGCTGATTGGCGTGCCAGCGTTGCCCCAACTGGTGCGCACGAAGGTCAGGATCTCGGCGATTTCCTGATCGGCCAGCCGGCTGAAACCGGGCATGGTGTAGACCCTTGGGTGGGCGGCGGTTTGCGCGGTTTCCCAGCCGGTCAGGGTGATATGCAACAGCGACGTCGGGTTGTTCGAGGCAATGCTCGGGTTACCGGCCAAAGGTGGAAACAGGCCTTTTACGCCAGCGCCGTCACTGCGGTGGCAATCACTGCAAAACTGCATATAGCCCAGGCCGCCACGGCTGGTGAACAGGTCGGCTGGCGGTGCGGCCGGTGCTTGGGCGACCGCTGGCATTGGCAGATCATCTTTACCGGGCGGCAGGGATTTGAGGTAACTGGCGATGGCCGTGAGGTCGTCAACACTGAAGTGCTGGGTGCTGTGGTGGATCACATCGGCCATGTTGCCAGCGACCGTGGCAAAGCGGTTCTGCCCGGTCTTGAGCAGTTGCACGGTGTCTGGCACCGTCCACAGGTTGCGCAGGCTCAGGGCGCGCCAGTGCTCGACGGTTTCACCGGCCAGGTAATGCCGGCCGCTGCGGCCCGCATCGCTCATGGCTTTTTCCTGGAAGGCGATGCCCCGTGGCGTGTGGCACGAGCCGCAATGCCCCAGGCCCTGGACCAGGTAGGCACCACGGTTGAGCACCCCGCTACGCTGCGGGTCAGGTTGGAACGGTTGCTTGTCGAGAAAGGCAACATTCCACAGCGCCAGGCCCCAGCGCTGATTGAACGGGAAGCCCATGTCCGCCTCAAGGTTGGCCTGTTGCACCGGCTCCACGCCTTGCATCAGGTAGGCGTACAGGGCGCGCATGTCCTCTGCGCTCATCTTCGCGTAGGACGGATACGGCATCGCCGGGTAAAGGTTGATGCCCGCCGGCGTCACGCCTTCACGCATCACCTTGTCGAACTGCTCGAAGCTGTAATTACCGATACCAGTGTCGCGGTCCGGCGTGATGTTGCTCGAATAGATCATGCCCATCGGCGTGCTCAACTCCAGCCCGCCGGCCATCACCTGGCCTTGCCTGGCGGTATGGCAAGCGATGCAGTCGCCCAGTTGGGCCACGTATTGACCCTGCTCGATTTGGGTTGGGGCGGCGTGCAGAGGTAGCGCAAGACACAGCGTCGCCCCCAGCAAGGCCAGGCGGGACAATGAAAAGGCCATTGCATTAATCCTTTAATAACCTGGCGTGGAGTAGCCCCCTCGGCGCAGGCCAGCGGTTGTTTTTATGGGTTCATCAGGCCTTTGTGTTGTAACGGGTTTTGCCGTGGAGGGTGTTGATGTGAGTCAGCGCCAAATCGATGGACAAAACGATGATGGCTCAACGACTATCAGCGCTTCCCGCCCCCGCAAGGACGCACCCATGCTCGATATCCTCCAAGGCACGCCCCTGTGGGTATACGCCATCTACCTGTGGATTTGTTATTACGGCATCAAGGCCTGCATGGGCGGGCGTGAGAATCGCCGCTCGCTGCTGATTTTGCCGGTGGTGCTGGTGGTGTGGTCGCTGATGTCGCTGGCGCCCTCGATCCTGTCGAGCGGCGCCTGGGTCGCGGGTGCGCTCGCGGGCAGCCTGCTGGGGATGTTGCTGTTCAACGCCGACGGCGCCCGGCTCGATGCCAATGGCGAAACGCTGGTGCTGGCGGGTACCTGGAAAACCCTGTTGATCTCGCAGCTGTTCTTTGCGGTGAAATACTACTTCGGCTATCAGCAGGCCGTGCATCCGTTGCTGTTGAGCACGCCTGAGATGTTGCTGGCCGTAGGCGGTGTGTCGGGGTTTACCGTTGGTCTGTTCTGCGGGCGGGCCGATCGATTGCAGCGGGCGCTGAGCGCCTTGCGCCGCGATAAGGGCAGTGTGCTGCCTTGACCTGACCTGCGTGGCCGCCGAAAATGCGCGACGCTTTTTTGTCCCCCGTTTACTGAAGTAGTGAAATTTCAATGCCTGATTCTTACACCGAACACGCCGCCGAAGAATCCGTAGTCGCCCTGCACTCGAAGGCCGAATACGAAAACGCCATCAATCTTTCACAGCATGTGCCTGCGGCCAAGATCATCAGCGAGATGGTGCTGGACGCGTTCCACACCTCCAAGGAAAGCGACCAGATCCGTGAACTGCGCGTGGCCATTCGCCAGGCCCATGACGCTTTCGACGACGACAAGGCCTACGACCTGATGGGCCAGCTCAAGCAACTCAAGGATGCCGAAGCGGCCGACAACATCGCCCTGGAAGACTTGAGCAGTAAGTTCTCGATCAGCCGCATCCTCTCCAGTTTCAAGGACGACCCCGAGTTCCAGGAGCTGGTCTACGGCCTGGCCCTCAAGGTGCTGAACCAGTCTCACCAGGCCATCAGCAACCCAAGCGCCGGTAAGGGCAAGGCTGCACGGGCCAAGAAAGAAGCCGAAGTGTTTGTGATCAGCAAGGATGGCATCAGCGTCACCCTGCCGCTGCGCACGCCGCGCTCCAAGCTCAACGTTGACCGTGAGGCATTCGAGTTTTTAGGCTTCAGCTTTGTGGGTGAAGGTGATGAGGCTGAGCTTGAAACCGAGAGCTTTGTGGATAACGCCGGCGCCGAGCAGCCGTTGAGCCGCAAGAGTGTGATTACTGCGCTGCAGCAGCAGACGGCGTTTGATGGGTACAGCATCGCGCAGCAGCAGTAACGCATTGCTCAAAAGGTGGGAGCTGGCTTGCCTGCGATAGCATCACCTCGGTTTGCCTGATAGACCGAGGTGCTGCTATCGCAGGCAAGCCAGCTCCCACATGGGTTTTGTGTTGCTTTAAAGACTCGCGAACACCTCGCGAAACCGCGCCATCTCCTGTTTGTTGCCCACCGTCACCCGCACCCACTGCGGCCAATCCTTCCACACCCGCCCGACCAATACGCCCTGTGCAGCCAGCTTCTCGATCACCTGTTCTGCAGGTTGTTTCACGTTAATCATGAAGCAATTGCTTTGCGACGCGGTGCAGGTAAAACCCCGCGCCTTGAGCCAGGCCACGGTTTCGTCACGCAGTTGGGCATTGAGCGCCTTGCGTTGCGGCACCAGCTTGAGGTCTTCCAGGCTCGCCCGAGCACCGAGTAACGTGGACGCCGCCGGCACATTATCGCCACCAAACACCGCCAGCCGTTCCAGCAACACCGGGTGGCCGATCGCCAGGCCCAGGCGCGCACCGGCCATGCCGTAGATTTTCGAGAAGGTGCGCAGCACCAGTAAGTCGTCGTGATCCTTGACCCAACTCACGCAGCTTTGTGCGTCGCAGAAGTCGATGTAGGCCTCGTCCACCACCAGCACGCAGCCTTTGGGTTTGTTCGCCAGCGCCTGGCGGATCGCTTCGGTGGGTGTCAGGGTGCCGGTCGGGTTGTTGGGGTTGCACAGGTACAGCATGCCCGCCTGAGGGTCGGCGGCAAGCATGGCCGGCACGTCATGGGCGTGGTCGGCATTGAGGCTCACTTCGTACACCGGCGCCTTCCATGACTCGGCGGCCTGACGCGGTACTTCATAGGACGGCGTGGCCATCACCAGACCACGGGCCTGACTGGTAAACGCCAGCACCGCGTAGCGCAGGGCGGCCATGGAGCCGGCAAATACAGCGACCTGTTCTTCGACAAGCCCCTGCGATTTGGCGAACTGTTCGGCCAAGCCGTACATGTAACCATAGGGGTACAGCCCGGAGAGGCCGATGCCACGCTGCATCGCCTCGCGGGCGGAGGCTGATGGGCCGTAGGGGCTTTCGTTGTAATTGAGGCGCACCGTGTCCGCCGGGGCCGGTGGCGGGCTGGCGACCGCCCAGTCCAGGCGGCCCAGCACCGGCAGGGCCGCGCCAAAGGCGAGAAGAGACCGACGACTTACGCTGAACATGGCGCGACTCCTTGTAGACGGGTGATGGTTTCTCACGGTTCGTACAAAGAAGTATGACGAGAAGGCGCTCAGCTGATTTAGCCACCTGCGCCGTGATCAACCCTCCAGGTAGTCGGCGATCGGGTAGTTCATGCACAGGGCCTCTACCGCTGTGCGCACCTGCTCGCGCACCTCAGGCTCAAGCCGATAGTCCTGTTCGCCCAGCGGGGTGACGTTTTCCAACACCCGGCACACCAGCGCAATCACCTGGCGGCAACCCTCGGCGTCGAGTTCGCGTTGCGCCATGCAGCCGGTGCCAATACACAAACCGCTGGTGACCAACTTCGAGCGTGTCTCGCCCGGTACGCGGTGCTTGCTTACCACAATGGCGCAAGACTCCAGGGCCGCCTCGGCGATGGCGCCGGTCATGGCGCCCGGCAACCGGATCAGTACCGTATGGTTGTCACTGCGCCCGCCCACCACGTCGTAACCCTGGGCCGCAAACGCACTGGCCACCTCATCGGCAAGCGCACGGCCACGCCCCATACAGGCATCAAACTCTGCTGACTTCGCGTACCCGAAGGCAGCCGCTTTTGCCGCGATCATATTCACCGCCGGCGCCCCTTGCATACGCGGGAACACGGCTTGATCCAGCACACGGCTGAACGTCGACCGCAGGCCAGGCACCTTGGCCTCGGCGTCGCGGCCGCACAGGATCAACCCACCCCGTGGGCCACCCAATTGCTTGTGCGTGCAGGTGATGGTGACGTGGGCGGCGTTGATCGGGCTCGGGTGGCGCCCCGTCACCACCAACCCGGCGATAGCGGAAATATCCGCCAAGAGGATGGCGCCCGCCTCGTCGGCAATCGCGCGAAACCGCTCAAAATCCACCACCCTTGAGTACGCACCCGCACCGCAAATAATGATGCGTGGGCGATGGGCCAGGGCCAGGCTGCGCACTTGCTCATAATCGATAAGGCCATCGTCGGTGGTGCCGTAGCGGATAGCCTTGTAATAGGCCCCGGTGAACACCGCCGGGCTGCCATGGGTGAGTTCGCCGCCATGGTCGTGGGCCATGCCCAGTAGCGTATCGCCCGGCTCAAGCAGCGCCGAAAGCACTTGGGATATGGCATTGGACGCCGAATGAGGCTGCACGCCGGCGTAATGTGCATCGAACAACTCTCGCGCCCTGCGGATGGCCAGGGACTCCACTAAATCGACATTTTCGCAGCCGGTGCGATAGCGTTTGCCGGGCGTGCCTTCGGCGCTCACGTTGACCAGTGCTGAGGCGCAGGCCACCAGAGTGCGGGGCTTGACCGCGCAGGAAGAAGCCACCAATGAGAGGGTGCGATGCTGGCGAGTGACTTCAGCATCCAGCAGGCTGGCGAGTTCGAAGTCTTCTGCGCGCAGATCCGCCAGGCCACGACGCAGCAGGTCGGCCTGGTCTTTCAGAGGTACGGTATTGAATGCCATCAGTGCGGGTCCCTTCCTGGGCGTTGCGTGCCGGTCCGTCCTGAACCGAGAGGATCAATTAAACAGGAAATTAAACATTTTCCAAATCAAATGTTCATTTTCCAGACTCCAGCCCCATCAAAAGCACGCCCGCAGCGCATCCGGACTTTATTGTTAGGGCCGACGCATGCAACACTCCCGCCGCCGCAAAACCACAAGCGCCCCCGGAACGGGCACTCCCTGCTGTGGTTGCGCAAACAACGGACGTTAACGACTAAAAGGAAGTGGTGAGCACGTGATACACAGACGCGAAAAAACCGAGCACTTGAAGAGCAACATCAAGTACTTGATCAAAAGCCGCGGCGAGACGCAGCTGTCGCTATCGAATGCCGCCGGCCTGACCAGGACCACCATCTACAACATCCTGGAAGGCAAGGTCGTCAACGTGCAGCAGTCCACTGTCCGCAAGATCTCGGACTTCTTCGGTGTTTCCTACGATGAAATCGAGACCCTTGATTTTGAAGCCAAGGAAATCATCGAGAGCAGTGTTTCCCCACAGGGCAACATGAACCCGGCCGCCGTGCCGGTGCTCAAGGAAAGCCTGGTGATCCAGAACCTGGACAAGCGCATTGGCGAGTTGGCCACCCTGTATCCGCTGACCTACTACTTCGGCTCTTCCTACAACCTGATCGGTGTGCGCCTGGAACGTGGCATTCCCGGTATCAACGAGCCGGGCGATTTGCTCATCGTGCAAAAAGGCACGTCAACGCTGGGCAAAGAAAAGCTGGTGTACGACCGGGCCATCCAAAAGATGTTTATCACCCTTGAAGCCTGCGCTGGCTCAGAGCGCCTGTGTGTAATCGGCGACATCATTGAGGAGCGCTTCAATGACAACGTATGAAGCGGGCATCGAAAACAGCAAATACAAGCTGCTGGGCTTTGAGAATGACAAGCGCCTGGCGGTGATCATGGTGATCGCCACCGGCAAGGTCATCAAGATGAAGCTGAGCGAAGTCATCAACAGCGAAATAATGGACAACCTCAATAAAATGGAAGTTAAGAACATGTACAAGAAGTTTTATTCACAGGGAGGGACGCTGACGGCCTACGATATAAACGACCGCAACGAAAACTCCTGGATGATCTACATCATCCTGAACCTGTTGCTGTTCACGTTTTATATCTTCACCAGCATTGCCGCGACCAAGCCTATTTACCTGGAGTCGATGGGCATCATCGTCACGCCAGGCACGTTTCTGTACCCGCTGACGTTTTTGATCGTGGATTTGCTCAACGAGCAATTCGGCCTGCGGCTGGCCAGACGTGCCATTTTGTTTGCGTTCGCCAGTAACGCGATGATCATCATCCTGCTCTACGGCTCGACGTTTCTGCCAGGGCTGCCAGGCTGGAAACTCGATGGCCCTTACAACGATGTGATCATTCAGGTGTCCTCGGTACTGGTCGCGTCCTCGGTCTCGTTCCTGGTGTCGGAGAACATAAACTCCTACTTGCTGTGCAAGATCAAGGAACTGACCAACTCCAAATACCTGTACCTGCGGATTTTCCTCAGTACGTTCTTTGCGGTGATTATCGACAGTTTCCTGTTCTGCTTTATTGCGTTCTATGGCGCGATGCAGACCAGCGACATCTTGAGCATGATCTACGTGCAGATCGCGATCAAAGTCGGCTTTGCGTTTTTTAATATCCTGCCGGCCTATGGCGCGCGTGCGTTGTTCAAACGCTGGATTACCGGTAGCGCTGCCTGATGTAATGCGCTCTAAATGTGGGAGCTGGCTTGCCTGCGATGCAGACAACTCGGTATGTCAGTGACATTCAGTTGATGCTATCGCAGGCAAGCCAGCTCCCACTGTAGACCGAGTACGGTCCCTAACCCCTAGCTCAGTTGCAACTTCTGCTTCAGGCTGCTCATCACACCCGCCTTGTCCTGCAAATACTCATTCAAGCCCCGAGCCCGCAGGTTGCATGCATCGCAATTACCGCAGCCGGTGCCAATGATGCCGTTGTAGCAAGTCAGGGTCTGGTGCTGAACCAGGTCCAGTTGCTGGTGGTAATCTGCCAAAGCCCAGGTCTCAGCCTTGTTCAGCCACATCAACGGCGTGTCCAGGCGCAGCTTGTAGTCCATGCCCAGTTCAAGCGCCGTGTTCAGCGCTTTGACAAAATCATCGCGGCAATCGGGGTAACCCGAGAAGTCGGTCTCGCAGACACCGGTAATCACGCTTTCAGCTTTGACCTGATAGGCGTAGATCGCCGCCAGGGTCAGAAACAGAATATTGCGCCCCGGCACAAAAGTACTCGGCAGGCTTTCGCCCGAGCTGTTCACGGTCGGCACCGGAATGTTGTCGCGGGTCAGGCTGCTGATTGCCAGCTCGTTGAGCAGCGACACGTCCATCACTTTGTGAACGGTGGCGCCCAACTGCTTGGCCAACTTCTGCGCGACTTCAACTTCGGCCACATGGCGCTGGCCATAATCGAAGGTAATGCAGTGCACTTCGTCATACTGCCCCAGCGCCTGGATCAGGCAGGTGGTCGAGTCCTGCCCGCCACTGAATACCATCACGGCTTTTTTAGTCATCACGTTGCTTCCTGCATTTGTAGAATGTGGGAATAGTTTAAAGGCCACTCAATAAAAAGCCCCGCGCTTCTTGCGAAGGCGGGGCTTTTTGTTGCTCGGTGACTCAGTGTGCGTAGGTCAGCAACAGCTCTTTCGGCACTTGGAAATCCAGGGACATCATCACGCTGAGCGCGGTGATGGTGAAGATCGAGAACACGAACAGCTTGCGCGCCCAGACGGTGTCATCCACCGCCTTGTAGCCGGTCCAGGCCATGTACAACCAGTACATGCCCATGGCGGCGGCGACGGCGAGGTAGCTCATGCCGGCATAGCCACTGAAGGTCAACATCAAGGTCGCCACGAGGAAGGCCAGGATGTAGAGCAGGATGTGTTTCTTGGCCACCTGAATGCCACGCTTAACCGGCAGAACCGGAATCGACGCAGCCAGGTAGTCATTGAAGCGGAAGATCGCGATGGCATAGGAGTGCGGCATCTGCCACAGGCTGAACATCACCAGCAGCACCAGCGCAGCCATGTCGAAGCTATTGGTTACAGCCACATAACCAATCACCGGCGGCATCGCCCCCGACAGACTGCCCACCAGCGTGCCGTGAACCGACTTGCGCTTGAGGTACAGGCTGTAAAGGCCGACGTAGATAACAAAACCGATCACGGCAAACAGCGCCGCCAACGGGTTGGCCACCTTGTACAACAGGGCTACACCGGCAACACCCAGAACGGTCGCGTAGATCAGTGCCAGTTTCAGGGAGATAAGGCCCTGCACCAGCACACGATTCTTGGTGCGTTCCATCTTCAAGTCGATGTCACGGTCGATGCAGTTGTTGAACACACAACCGGAAGCTACCACCAGGGACGTGCCGATCATCGCAGCCAAGAAAATGGCCAGATCGACATGCCCCTTGGAGGCCAGGAAGAAACCGCCTGCCACAGAAAGCACGTTACCGAAAATGATCCCCGGTTTGGTGATTTGGATAAAGTGCTTAAGCGACATCGGGTCTTACCTCACTTCGCCATCATGAACGTATGGATGCTGAACATGATCCATATCGACAGGCCAACCAGCAGCAGGATCACAAGACCTGCGAACACGAACGCAATCACGTTATCGCGCTGCTCTTTCGAGCGATCCAGGTGCAGGAAGTACACCAGGTGAACCAGAACCTGAATCACCGCGAACGCCAGGACGATCATCAAGGTGATCGACTTCGGCAAGGTTGGGTACATCACCAGGCCGAACGGGATCAGGGTCAGGATGACCGACAGGATGAAACCGATAGCGTAAGACTTTACGCTGCCGTGGCTCGCATCATGGCTGTCATGGTCATGGGAGTGTGCATTAGCCATTACAGAGTCCCCATCAAGTAAACGACGGTGAATACGCAGATCCAGACCACGTCCAGGAAGTGCCAGAACAGGCTCAGGCAGCTCAGGCGAGTCTTGTTGGTGTTGGTCAGGCCGTGCTTATTGACCTGATACATCATCACCGCCATCCACAGCAGGCCGGCAGTTACGTGCAGACCGTGGGTGCCTACCAGCGTGAAGAACGCGGACAGGAAGCCGGAACGGTGCGGGCCGTAGCCTTCGGAGATCAGCAGGTGGAACTCGTTGATCTCCATGCCGATGAAGCCCAGGCCGAACAGGAAGGTCAGTGCCAACCAGCTCAGTACGCCTTTCTTGTTGCCCTTGTAGAAGGCCAACATGGCGAAGCCGTAGGTGATCGAACTGAACAACAGCAAGGCGGTTTCGCCGAGCACGTAAGGCAGTTCGAAGATGTCGTGGCCCGACGGGCCACCCGCTACGTTGTTTACCAGTACCGCGTACACCGCGAAGATCGACGCAAACAAGATGCAGTCGGTCATCAGGTAGAGCCAGAAACCGAATACGGTCATTGGCCCCGAGTCGTGGTGATGGTCATCGTGCCCATGGTCATCGACATGGGCGTGTCCAGCATTGGTCACTAAGTTCGACATGGTTTAAGCCTGTTCCAACGAGGTTTCTACACGGTTGGCCGGGATTTTCTTCTCGGCTACCAGGCGAGCGTGCTGCTCGGCTTCGATGCGTTCGATCGTCTCGACCGGCACCATGTAGCCTTGATCATCACGGGCAGCGTGAATGATGAAGTAACCGATAGTGCCTACCAGGCCCACGATTGCCAGCCACCAGATGTGCCAGATCATCGCGAAACCGAACACGGTCAACAGCGCGCCCATCACCACGCCAGTGGCGGTGTTGTTCGGCATGTGGATCGGCTCGTAGTGCTTAGGACGCTGGTACGCAGTACCGTCTTCCTTGGCTTCGGTGAACGCATCAATGGTGTTCGCAGTAGGAATCACAGCGAAGTTGTAGAACGGCGGTGGCGACGAAGTCGACCATTCCAGGGTGTGGCCATTCCATGGGTCACCGGAGTCGCAAGCGTTCTGCTTACGGTCACGGATGCTCACGTACAGCTGGATCAGCTGGCAGGCAATACCGGCAGCAATCATCAACGCACCGAACATGGCGACGTACAGGTACGGCACCCACTCAGGGTTGGTAGTGGCGTTCAGACGACGGGTCATGCCCATGAAGCCCAGCGCGTAGAGCGGCATGAACGCGACGAAGAAGCCCGAGATCCAGAACCAGAATGCAGCCTTGCCCCAACCTTCGTGCAGCTTGAAGCCGAACGCTTTCGGGAAGTAGAAGCTGAAACCTGCGATGTAGCCGAATACAGCACCACCGATGATCACGTTGTGGAAGTGCGCGATCACGAACAGGCTGTTGTGCAGTACGAAGTCAGCACCCGGAATGGCCAGCAGTACGCCGGTCATGCCGCCGATGGCGAAGGTCACCATGAAGCCCAGGGTCCACAGAACCTGGCTGGTGATACGCAGACGGCCGTGGTAGATGGTGAATAGCCAGTTGAATAGCTTCACCCCCGTCGGGATCGAAATCAACATCGTCGCCAGGCCGAAGAAGGCGTTGACGCTGGCCCCCGAACCCATGGTGAAGAAGTGGTGCAGCCACACCATGAAGCCCAGTACAGAGATTGCGCCCGATGCATAAACCATCGAGTGGTGACCGAACAGGCGCTTGCCGGTAAAGGTCGAGATCACTTCAGAGAAGATACCGAACGCTGGCAGGATCAGGATGTACACCTCAGGGTGACCCCATGCCCAGAACAGGTTCACGTACATCATTGGATTGCCACCAAGTTCATTGGTGAAAATGTGGAAATCCAGGTAACGGTCAAGCGACAGCAGCGCCATGGTAGCGGCCAGGATCGGGAACGAAGCCACGATCAGGACGTTGGCCCAGGTGCAGGTCCAGGTGAAGATCGGCATGTCCATCAGTTTCATGCCAGGGGCGCGCATTTTCAGGACGGTGGCCAGGAAGTTGACCCCCGTCAGTGTCGTCCCGAGTCCTGATAACTGTAGCGCCCAGATGTAGTAGTCCACACCCACGCCCGGACTGTACTGAATACCCGACAACGGCGGATACGCAACCCAACCGGTCTTGGCGAATTCGCCGACGCCCAGGGACAGGTTGATCAGCACCACGCCGGAAACCAGCAGCCAGAAGCTCAGGGAGTTCAGGAACGGGTAGGCAACGTCACGCGCACCGATCTGCAGCGGCAAGGCCAGGTTCATCAAGCCGGTGAAGAATGGCATCGCCATGAAGATGATCATGATCACACCGTGAGCGGTGAAGATCTGGTCATAGTGTTCAGGCGGCAGGTAGCCAGGCGAACCCTCGGTGGCCATGGCCAACTGGGTACGCATCATGATGGCGTCGGCAAAACCACGCAGCAGCATGACCATGGCAACGATGACGTACATGACACCGATTTTCTTGTGGTCGACAGACGTCAGCCACTCGGTCCACAGGTAGGTCCACTTCTTGAAATACGTGATTGCAGCAAACAGTGCCAGACCACCCAGCGCGATCATGGCGATGGTCACCATCACGATCGGCTCATGGAACGGGACCGCATCCCAACTTAATTTACCAAACATCGTTTACTCCTCTGCCCCAGCAGTTGAATGCGAGCCCGTGTCAGAACCTTCAACCACGGCCACTTCTTTCTTCTCGTGCTTGACCGGCTTGCCTGGCTTCATACCTTCGTACTTGTCGACGATTTTCTGAAACAGGTCCGGCTCAAACGCGGAGTACAGAGCGACTGGGTTGTTCTGGCTTGGTTTGGTCAGGGCGTCGTATTCAGCTTGATCAAGCTGTTTAGGTGCGGCCTTGACTGCGGCTACCCAGGCGTTGAAGTCTTCCTGGCTCGTCGAGATCGCTTTGAATTTCATGCCGGTGAAGCCAGCGCCGCTGTAGTTCGCGGAGATGCCTTCCATTTCAGCTTTTTCGTTGGCGATCAGGTGCAGGCGAGTCTGCATGCCCGCCATCGCGTAGATCTGGCCGCCCAGTGCAGGGATGAAAAACGAGTTCATCACGGCATCGGAGGTGATCCGGAAATTAAGCGGAGTGTTCTCCGGGAACTGGATCTCGTTGACCGTGGCGATACCCAGGTCCGGGTAGATGAACAGCCACTTCCAGTCCAGCGCGACCACTTCGATATTGATCGGCTTGACGTTGGATTCCAGCGGACGGTAAGGGTCCAGCTCGTGGGTCGACTTATAGGTGATGTAACCCAGGGCGATGATGATGAGGACCGGCACCAGCCACACGGCGATTTCGATCTTGGTGGAGTGCGACCACTTAGGCGCGTAGGTAGCGCTGGTGTTCGACGCGCGGTATTTCCAGGCGAAGGCGAAGGTCATGATGATCACAGGGACCACGACCAGCAGCATCAGCAGGGTAGCGGTGATGATCAGGTTTCGTTGATCCAGACCGATCTGTCCTTTTGGGTCCATCAAGGTCCACTTGCAGCCTCCCAGCATTAACAGCATGCCAATCAGCGGCAAAAAGCCTAGTAATCGGGGGTACCTGTTTTTACTCATCTCACGACCTCTAAAGCAGCTTGCGCAATGCAGTTGGGTTTTGATCGCCAACACTTCACCCTGCCAAGGGTTGGCATTTCTCTTCGATTGAATAAGAGCCTGCCCGTCACGCCATAACTGTACGTTTCACGGACCTGCGGTGAGTTCTTATTCGATTTCGTGGTTAAAGGCCTTGTTACAGACCAATTCCATTTGGTGCGGATAGTTGAAAGGCTGCCGGAACCTTGGGGTCGCACAGAGCCGTCCATCTGCCCCTCGACCGCTCCAGTGCTCAAATATTGAACAGCACCGGACATTCAGTGCGGGCGATTGTAGTTAGCTAGCGATGTATAAACCATGTCTTATAAAGAAATAATTTTTATCGATTACAGCAACAATCCTTCACTAATCCTGCAAAGGTTCGCGATCTTATCGTGTTCGATTCCCAACAAAAACCACAAAAATTGCCGTGTTATTGGGCACAACGCCACTTCCCTTACACCTTGTAAGGGCTTGCAAAACGGATCCAAGCCCCCATAAAACAAGGCATTCGGACATCACCCAATGGCTCGCACGGCGTGACATTCGCGGCATCGCCCAAACGATGAACTGACAGCACAATTTAGCCATCGGGTGCAAATTCAGGCGGCGGTTTGATGGGTCAGAAACGTCCTGCGGCAACGTCCGTGTGACAACATGTCGCACGCTGCGCGCACCTATTGTTGCCCCTCGTCACGGCCCTTTCACAAATCCCTACAACCAAAAACGCCCCGGACTTCCTTCAAGGAAGACCGGGGCGTTTTGGCGAGCAGACTCAGGCCTGGCGTTGGCGATTGCGATAGATGCCCAGCGGCACCAGAATCACCGTCAGCACGAACGCCACCAGCGCCCATTGCGCCAGGGACAAGCCAAGGATGGGCGGGTACGGCGTGCTGCAGAAGCCGTCGACCTGGAAGCCCAATGGAAACACCTTGGCCAGTGGCAGTTCATCGACAATCGGCTGCAGCACATCGACGCCGCAACTGACCTCCGGGAAGAACTGGGTGTAGACGTGGTGGCCTGCAACTGCGACGCCGCCCACGGCACTGAGGACTACCAGCCCTTCAAACACAGTGACCGCACCTTTGCTGCGCATGGCGGCGCCGATAAAGGCAAAGATCGCAATCAACAGCAATGCGTAGCGCTGCAGGATACACAGCGGGCACGGCGCCTCGCCCAACACCACTTGCATATACAGCGCACCGCCAATCAGCGCCAGGCAGATGATGCCCAGCAACACCAGAAAGCGCCGCTCCCTGCCTAAACGCAATTCGTCACTCATCCCCGTTTTCCCTTTGTCGTTGTGCCAATGCCGGCAAGTTTACACACAGAGCATGGTTAAAACAGAGAGGGGTTAACTGCGGATTAATCGGGATAAATGTTGTGGCTGAGCGGACGCCATCGCGGGCAAGCCCGGCTCCCACAGGGAATCGCATTCCAATGTGAGAGCCGGGCTTCTTGTGGCGAGGGTAGATGTACTTATTCCAGCGCCGCCGCCGGGCCGAAGAACTCGTAGCGCGCCTGCTGCTCCGGCACACCCAACGCCTTCAGATGGCGTTTGATCGCCGCCATAAAGCCTTTAGGCCCCAGGAAGTACGCATCCAGGTCACGTTCCTCGGGTAACCACGCCGCCAATTGCTCCTGGCTCAACAGCCCCACCTTGTCCGCCGCAGGGCTCACGCCGTCGTCCTCGGCATAGCAGTAAAAGCGTTTGAGCTGCGGGTGCCTGGCCGCCAGGGCATCGACCCAATCACGGAACGCATGCACGCCGCCGTTGCGGGCGCAGTGGATAAAGTGCACCGGGCGCTCGGTTGCCAGGGCCGCTTCAAGCATGGGCAATGTGGGGGTGATGCCTACCCCGCCGCTGATCAGCACCAGCGGTTTATCGCTGGCCGCCAGCGTGAACTCACCCGATGGCGGGAACAGGTCGATGGTTGCACCGACATGCATCTGGTCATGCAGGTAGTTGGACACCCGCCCACCGGCCTCGCGTTTGACGCTGATGCGGTACAGGCCCGCATCGCTCAGGGCCGACAGGGAATAGTTGCGGCGCACTTCTTCGCCGTCCAGCACCAGCCTCATGCCAATGTACTGGCCCGGTGCGGCTTGCAGGATCGGGCCGTTGTCCACAGGGGCAAAGTAGAAGGAGATGATCTCGTCGCTCTCCTCCACACGCTTGACCAACAGGAATGGCCGCGCACCGCGCCAGCCGCCCGGCGCCTGGGCTTTTTCATCGTAGATGGCCGCTTCGGCGCCAATCAGGATGTCGGCCAACTGGCCGTAGGCCGCGCCCCAGGCATTCATCACCTCAGGCGTGGCGATCTCGCTGCCGAGCACTTCAGAGATGGCGCGCAGCAGGCAGGCGCCCACAATCGGGTAGTGTTCCGGCAGGATCTGCAAGGCCACATGTTTGTTGATGATCTTGGCCACCAGGTCACCCAGTTGGTCCAACTGATCGATGTGCCGCGCATACATCAGCACGCCATTGGCCAGCGCACGGGGCTGGTCACCGCTGGCCTGGTGGGCCTGGTTGAACAGCGGGCGAACTTCTGGGTATTCGCTGAGCATCATGCGGTAAAAATGCGTGATCAGCGCCTCGCCGCCGCTCTCCAGCAGGGGCACAGTGGATTTGACGATGGCACGGTCTTGGGCACTAAGCATGGCAGACTCCTGGGTCTCTTTACTGATTACCTTTACCTACTCAGCATTCGTGCCAACTAATTAATCGTTATAATTCAATAAGTTAATTATAATGTAGTCAGTATGACTCCCTACACCTTATAGTCACAAGGACTACAAGGAGTCATTATGACTGCACAATCGCTGCTCACCACCCTGCTGCCCCTGGTCGCCGACCTGTCCCGCGAACTGCCCGAGGGCGAGCGCTATCGACGCCTGTTGCAAGCCATGCGCGCACTGTTGCCGTGCGATGCCGCCGCGTTGTTACGCCTGGACGGTGAGTGGCTGGTGCCGCTGGCAGTGGATGGTTTGAGCGCCGATACCCTTGGCCGTCGCTTCAAGATCAGCGAACACCCGCGCTTTGAAGTGTTGCTGAGCAGCCCTGGCCCTACCCGTTTTGACAGCGACAGCGAACTGCCCGACCCCTACGATGGCTTGGTCGACGGCCTGCACGGGCACCTGGAAGTGCACGACTGCATGGGTTGCCCGCTGTTTATCGACGACCAGCCCTGGGGCCTGCTGACCCTCGACGCGCTGGACACCGAGCGTTTCGAGCGCGTTGAGCTGGATGCTTTGCAAGCCTTTGCCAGCCTGGCGGCGGCCACGGTCAATGTCGCCGAACGCATCGAGCGCCTGGCATTACGCGCCGAGGACGAACATCAGCGCGCCGAGATCTACCGCCAGGCCAGCGGCCAACAGCACAAGGAAATGATCGGCCAGAGCAAGGCGCACAAGCGTCTGGTCGAGGAGATCAAGCTGGTGGGCGGCAGCGACCTGACCGTGCTGATTACCGGCGAAACCGGGGTCGGCAAGGAGCTGGTCGCCCAAGCCATCCACGCCGCGTCCCCGCGTGCGGACAAGCCGATGATCAGCCTCAACTGCGCCGCGCTCCCGGAAACCCTGGTGGAAAGCGAGCTGTTCGGCCACGTGCGCGGCGCCTTTACCGGCGCGTTGAATGAACGCCGTGGCAAGTTCGAGCTGGCCAATGGCGGCACCCTATTCCTGGATGAAGTGGGCGAGTTGTCGCTGACCGTGCAGGCCAAATTACTGCGTGTGCTGCAAAGCGGCCAGTTGCAGCGCTTGGGTTCGGACAAGGAACACCAGGTGGATGTACGCCTGATTGCCGCCACCAACCGCGACCTCGCCGAAGAAGTGCGCAATGGCCGCTACCGCGCCGACTTCTACCACCGCCTGAGCGTGTACCCGCTGCAAGTGCCGGCGCTACGTGAGCGCGGGCGGGACGTGTTGCTGCTGGCGGGGTACTTCCTGGAGCAGAACCGTTCGCGCATGGGCCTGGGCAGCCTGCGCCTGACCAGCGACGCCCAGGCCGCGCTGCTGGCCTATAACTGGCCAGGCAATGTGCGGGAGCTGGAACATTTGATCGGGCGCAGCGCGCTCAAAGCCCTGGGTAACTGCCGCGAGCGGCCGAAGATTCTGAGCCTGAGCGCCCAGGACCTGGACCTGCCGGACGTCAGCGCGCCGGCTATCGAAGCACCGCTGCAAGCGCCGCTGGCCGCGACCGGCGACCTGCGCCAGGCCACCGAGCACTACCAGCGCCAAATCATCAGCGCTTGCCTGGAACGCCATCAGCACAACTGGGCCAGCACCGCCCGCGAACTCGGCCTGGACCGCGCCAACCTCGGCCGCATGGCCAAGCGCCTGGGCCTCAAATAGGGCAACTGTGGGAGCTGGCTTGCCTGCGATTGCGGTGGGTCAGCTAGCTCAACTTTGACTGACCCACCGCCATCGCAGGCAAGCCAGCTCCCACATTAGATAGCCTTCGCCTGCAAGACCGGTTGAACCAGCTTAGGCTTACGAAACACCAGCACATTCCCCAACATCACCAACACCAGCCCCATCAGCGCCGGGGCGGTCCACTGGTATCCCTCGGCAAACGCCGACACGTTCAGCGCCACCACCGGAAACAGCACCGTGCAATACGCCGCCCGCTCCGGCCCCATGCGCCCAACCAGGGTGAGGTACGCAGTAAAGCCGATCACCGAACCCGGAATCACCAAATACCAGAGAGCGCCGATATACCGCGCACTCCAGTCCATGTCGAAAGGAATGCCGCGCACCGCACAGTAAGTCGCCAGCATCAAAGCGCCATAGGCCATGCCCCATGCATTGGTGGTCAGCGGCTTGAGCCCGGCCTTCTGTTGCAGACTCGAGAGCATATTGCCCGCCGAGAAACACATCGTCCCCAACAATGCCAACCCTAGGCCGAGCAAGGTCTGCGGGCTGGCGGTATGCCCTGCCAGTTCCGGCCAGAATAGAAAGCCCAGCCCCAGCAACCCCAGCGCGCCGCCCATCAACACGTTACGTGCTACGCGCTGGCCAAAAAACACCCGGGCATTGAGGGCGTTCCACAACGTGGCGGTAGAAAACACCACTGCCACCAGACCGCTCGGGATCCATTGGCTGGCGGTCAGGAAGCACATGAAGTTGACGCAGAACAGGCACAGCCCCTGCGCCAGGCAGATCAAATGCCCGCGCCGGTTCATCACCTGCAACTTGCGGCTGAGCAGCAACAGCGCAAACAGCACCAGCGCCGCCAGGCCGAAGCGGTAGACGATCGACACAGGAATCGCCACGACGCCCAATTGCCATTTGAGGGCGATCCAGGTGGTGCCCCAGATCAGCACGGTGAGTAAATACAGGAAAAGGTTCATAGCGGGCTCCGTCGATTGAGCCACAGTGTCCCTTGGCAGCCGGCCGGCGCTCTTGCACATTCTTGCGCTTTTGTCGGGCGCAGGGATCACAGCCATCGCCGGCGGGAGTAGGATGCAAGACGTCGGAGAGCACAACCATGCCTGATCTGGAATCCCTGCAAGTCTTTCAAGCCCTTAACCGCTCGCCCAACGCACGCCTGGAAGCCTGCGCCGAGCTCGGTGACGGCTTGTCTGCGGCCTTGTGGAGCAACCATCACGACTCGCAGGACTACCAGGCGCCGACCCATCACACCTTGTCCTGCTACATCGGCGGTGGCACCGGCACCTTTCGGCGCGATCAGCCTGGCACCAAGGGCGGCCCGGATAAACTCTGCATACTGCCCGCCGAGCACCAGTCGGCTTGGGTGATCAACGGTGAGATCCGCCTGGCCCACGTGTATTTCAGTCCCGAGCAATTTGCCCTCGGCTGCGTCACGTTGCTCGATCGCGAACCGCGGGAACTGCAACTGCGCGAAAGCACCTTCCTCGAAGACGCCAGCCAGGCCCAACGCTTTCACCAACTGATCGCCCTCAACTGGCAGGAGCCCGCCGAGCGCCTGCTGACCAGCAGTCTGGCCCATGAAATGCTCAGCCACACCTTGCTCAGCCAAGTCGGCGCACGCGATGGCCTGCGTTTGAAGGGCGGGTTGGCGGCGCATCAGCGGCGGCTGTTGGTGGAGTTTATCGACCACCACCTGGAAGACCCGATCAGCCTCGGGCAACTGGCCGGCCTGTGCGCGCTGTCGGAATACCATTTTGCGCGAATGTTCCGCCAAAGCTTCGGCCTGCCGCCCCACCAGTACCTGTTGGCACGTCGCCTGGCGCGTGCGCAAGCCCTGTTGCGTGGCGGCGCCCTGCCCCTTGGCGAGATTGCGTGGCGGTGTGGCTTCTCCAGCGCCAGCCACTTTACCCACCGTTTTCGCCAGGCCATGGGCGCCACGCCCGGGGAATACCGCCAGGCGTTCTGCGCCTAAACCATCAAGCCCAATGTCTTGGCCTTGGCCACCGCTTGGGTGCGTCGCTCCACGCCGAGCTTGCTGTGGATACGCCGCGCGTGAGTCTTGACGGTGTGCAGCGAGATAAACAGCCGGTCGGCGATTTCCAGGTTGGAGTTGCCTTGGGCGATCAGCTGCAGCACTTCCAGTTCGCGTTGGCTCAGCGGGTTTTCCACCACGCCACTGGGCGCCGCCGGGGTTTCCAGACCCAGCTCAATCAATAGCCCCGGCGCACGCAAACGCAGCTCGCGAATCGCCTGCTGCACCTGGCAGCGTTGCGCCAGCTCCAGCCCGGTTTGCAGGGCGCGCCGGGCCACGGCTGAGTCGCCCAACTGCCAGGCCACTTCGCCCAGCACCAGGTGCAGCTCGGTTTCCAGGCAGAGCATGCCGCGTTGTTGGGTGGTGTCGAGCAAGGCATACAGGCGCTCCATGGGCTGAACGGCCACACCCAGCTTCACCTCGGCCAGCACCAGCAAGTACTCCAGCCGTGGAATCAGTTCCAGCGTAGCCGGCGGTGCTTGCCGGGCCTGTGGCCCACGGAAGTGGCGCAGCACCCGGCGCACTGCTTCCACGGTCAGTTCGGCACGGCCCTGTTGCAACCAGAAGTGCCCACTGACCAACAGCAGCACCGCGCGGTATACCGAGTCCGGCACATGGCGTTGCTGCATCAAGCGCTCCGCTTCGCGCAGCTGGGCAAACGCCTGGGCGTAATCGCCATGGTTGGCCGCCAGCAACGCCAGGCCGAGAAACCCATAGAGCACGCGCTTGTCCTGACTGTGCAGGCACAGGCTCAAACCGCTCTCGAAACATTCACCGGCGAGCGCGTCCTGGCCTTGGCGCAACGCCAGATGCCCGCGCCGCAGGGCGATACGCCCTACCAGTGGCCCCGCCTTGAGGCGCTGGCGCGCCAGCATCGCCTGCACATTTTCCAGCAGGCTTTGCGCCCGATACGGTGCACCGCGTTGCTCCAGCAATTGCGCATGATCCAGTTCCAGCAGCGCTTCCAGCACCAATGAACCATGGGCACGCGCCAGGCACAGCGCTTCGCGGTTCAAGGCTTGGCCCACGTCCAGCTCGCCGCGCAGCAAGGCTTGCTGGGTCAGGCCCGAAAGGCACATCAGCCGGGAAGTCCAGGCGCTGTCGGGCAACGCTTGCAAAGCCTCCAGAAAATGCTCGCGGGAGCGCTCGGCATCCCCATTGAGGTGCAACAACCAGCCCCATTGCGCCTGCCAGCGCGCCAGTAAATGCCGCTGTTTCGCCGCCGTCGGCTGTGGTGCAAACCGGGCAAGCTGGTCGATGCACACACCGGCTTGCTCAAAGCGCCCGGCGAACAACAATGCGGCCGTCACCAGCCCCACCAGTTGTGCGGAGCCAAGCATCAATTCATCGCCATGTTGCTCATGCAGACGCAGCAAAAGCTGCGCATTCTGCTGACGGAACAAGTCTTCAAAACTGAAGTGTTGCAACAGGCTCACCGCCATATCAAACGCTTCGGCCAGCAAGGCCTGTTCAAACGCGGCTTGCCAATCGCACTCGGCGGTAAACCATTGGCAGGCACGCCGATGCCAGGCGCGCTTGGCCGGCCAGGGCTCATCGCGCAGCAAGCGTGCGAGCGGCGCAAAGACCTGCAGCCAATCGGTGGTGTCTTCCCAGGGCTGGATAAAGGCGCCCAATGCCTGCAACTCCCGCAGGTAGTGGGCGCCGTCGCCAGCGCCGAACAGGTGCTCACACAGGCCCGGGTTGAAGCGCGGCAGGTGCGCCAATACCCGCCAGGCCTCAGCCAACTCGACCGGCAAGGTGCGCAGCAGTTCGTGTTGCAGGTAGTCGAGCAAGGTTTTGTCCGGGTGACCATCACCGAGCAAGGCAATGCGTACACCGGCGCACCAACCGCCGCTGAACTGCATCACGCTGTCGAAGCTTTGCCCGCCGCCGAGCAGTTGCTGGACTTGCGCCGGGCTGAAGTTCAGCTCGCTGCACACCAACAGTTCATCGTCGAGCAACAACCGCGGCCAGTTGCATGCCGGTCGCCGCCGCGCGCCCAGCCACCAGGTCAGCGCCGGGCTGGCGACACTGAGCAGGCGGTCGAGCAAAGCATCCAGCTCGGGCGCGGGCAGGCGGCAGTAATCATCCAGGAACAACCACGCCGTGGGCTGCCAGCGGCTGAGGTCAAGCAACAAGGTAGCTTCATCGACAAACGCCAGCCCCAGGTTGTGCGCCAAGCGTTGGCACAACTCATCGGGGCTCAAAGCAGCACCATTGAGTGGCAGCCAATAGACCTGGCAACCCTTGGGCGCCTGCAAGGCACACTCGGCCAGTAACGCGCTTTTGCCACTGCCACCCGGCGCGCACAGCAACTTCACCCTCACGGTTGCTGCGAGCAACGGCTCGGTCAATTGCGGGCGTAACAGGTGATGGGCGGACAGCCGTGGCATGAATCCAGGACGGTCCAGGCAGCGGGTCATGGCGGTCATTGCTGCATCCTGCGTTTTTATTGTTATGCAACCTGACGCCACCCTAGTCCTGTGGTTGGCGGTTGTTGAAGAAGTATTCAGCGGGGTGATTGAAGGGCATTAATTAAAGGCAGAATGCAGACAACTGTGGGAGCTGGCTTGTGTGGGAGCTGGCTTGCCTGCGATGCAGACACCTCGGTCTAACAGCCATACCGAGGTGATGCTATCGCAGGCAAGCCAGCTCCCACACAAGCTCGCTCCCATATTTTATATCTGAGTCAGCGAACGCCCTCGGACCGCAGCGCTGCTGGCGTGTAATCCGCTGCCTTGGCCGCGAAGCCGAACACGAAACTGCGCTTTTCCTCATTCTTCATGCCGAGCGCGATGTAGCGCCCGGCAATGATGTCGTACAGGGTTTCCACGGTGTAGGCCGGCACTTGGTGGTCGTAATAGAACTGCGCATGGCCTTCAGCAACGCGCCACAGTTGGCCTCGCCCGTCGTAGTGGTCCACCAGCGCGACCTGCCAGCTGTCTTCGTCGATGTACATGTGGCGCTTGGCGTAGATGTGCCGCTCGCTCGGCTTGACCGTGCCGACCACTTCCCACACGCGGTGCAGCTCGTAGCGGGTGAGGTCCTGGTTGATGTGCCCGGCCTTGATGATGTCGTCGTACTTGAGGGTCGGCGAATCGAGCTTGTAGCTGTTGTAGGGGATGTACATCTCTTTTTTGCCGACCAGTTTCCAGTCGTAGCGGTCGGGCGCGCCGGAGAACATGTCGAAGTTGTCGGTGGTGCGCAGGCCATCGGAGGCGGTGCCCGGGCCGTCATACGAGACTTGCGGTGCACGGCGCACGCGGCGTTGGCCGGCATTGTAGATCCAGGCCAGACGCGGCTCCTTCACCTGGTCGAGGGTTTCATGCACCAGCAGCACGTTGCCCGCCAGGCGTGCGGGCGCCGTGACCGATTGCTTGAAGAAGCTCAGCACGTTGGCCGCCTTGGCCTGGTCGATGTCCGGGATGGCTTGCGGCACCGCCACTTCTTCTTCGAAGCGAATCGGCGTGTAGCTGCCATTCGTTTGCGGGGTGGCCTGGGTGATGATGCGCTTGAGGTTACCGCCGTGATAACGGGTGATGTGGTTCCACAACACTTCCACGCCATTTTTCGGGATCGGGAACGCGTAGTAACGGTTGCCGGTGAAGTTTTCCAGGCCATTACCGTCGTTAATCGCGTGCACGTTCAGCGCGCTGCGCTTGATCGACTCGTAGATATCCGGCGGCAGGTTGACCGTGCGATGGGTCGGGTACACCGGGATCTTGTAGGTCTCGGGGTAACGCTTGAACATCGCCACCTGGCCGTCGGAGAGCTTGTCTTTGTACTTGTCGACCGTGGCGGCAGTGATCACGAACAGCGGTTTTTCATTGGCGAACGGGTCGGCCAGAAAACCTTTGCTGTCCACCGCGCCAGCGTTTTTCGGGATGCCGCCGGTCCAGGCCGGGATCGAACCGTCGGCGTTGCCGGCTTTTTCGGCGCCGACCGGCGTCAGGGTGGTGCCGAGCTTGGCGGCCTCTTCGGGCGAGACGGCGGCCATGACATGGGCGGCCAGTACACTCAGGGCCATCACTGCAAATAGCTTACGCATAGGTTGTTGTCCTTCCTTAAACCAAGTCAGAAGTTCACGCCGAAGCTGAGGGCGATAAAGTCGCGGTCGGTGAGGGTGTTGTAGTCACCGCCGAAAAAGTCGGTGTAGCTCAGGCTCGCGGTGTAGGTGTTGCGGTAGTCCGCATCCACGCCGACGCTGATCGCCTTGGCGCCTTCGTTGAAAATGCCGTTGGGGCCGTAGCCGCTGACGTCATGGGACCAGGACAGGTTGGGCTTGAGGTTCACCCCGGCGAACACGTTGTTGTAGTCGAGGATCGCGCGGGCGCGGTAACCCCAGGAGTTCGCGGTGACGAAGCCGTCGGTGTCGCCGCCGAAACCATAGGCGCCATACACCGAATCGCGGCCATAACGCAGTTTGGTCTTGGCTTCCAGCCCGCCGACGTGCACATAGGCCGCCTCGCCCACCAGCGTCAGGCGTTCGGCGCCCAACACCTGGTCGAAGAACTGGGTCATGGTGCTCTGGATCTGGGTGATTTCCTTGCGGCGGTAACCTGAGTTGTCCGAGCCGAACGAACTGCGGATCGGCGAGGCGGTTTGGCCGGCAATCGGGTTGACCAGCGCCAGGGTCAGGTCGGTGGTGTTGAGTTGCACCGGCGCATTCGGCCGATAGCTGATTTCGCCGGTCCAGGCCGTGCCGGTGGGCAAGGTGGTGGAGAAGCTGGCACCGTACAGGCGGATGTCTTCCGGGTAATCGAGGTAATACTGGCCACGCCCGAGCATGGTGCTCTGGGCCAGGCCCGAACCACTGCCGGGCGCGATGGCGTTGGCAGTGCTGACGATGCGGCCGATGGTGGCCAGGTTGGTGTTGGCGGTAATCGTGCCCACCGTTGGCGTGCGGCTGTGGTAGTTCATGAAGTAGAGGCCGTACTCGGTGTCATCGCCCAGCCAGCGCAAGGCCGCACCAAATTGGCCGCCATCGCGCGCTTCGCGGTCGTTGGCGCGCTGCACCACCACGCCTTCACGCGTCACCTGGAAGCCCTGGCCAAACGCCGCGGCCACCGGTTGCAACGGCGCAATCGCCGGGCTGCCGACCGTGTAGTTGCCGTTGCAGCCGTGGGCCACCACGTCGTTACCGAAGAAGGTGCCGCAGTTATCCACCACGGTGTTTTCCCAGTTGAGTTGGTAAAAACCTTCCACCGAGAGCTGGTTAGTCAGGCTTTGGGACGCGAACAGCATGTTGACCGGAATCAGGCCTTCCTTGATCTCGGCGCCTGGGCGGCGGAACGCCGAGACGTCGATGGGGTTGATGCTGTTGATCGAGTTACCGATAAACGTACTTTCACCCCAGCTCACCACCTGTTTGCCGACCCGCACGGCGCCCGGCAAATCGCCGATGGAATAGTTGTGATACACAAAAGCATCCAGCAGCTCGTAGCCGGACGAGCGCGCGCCTTCGTCGCGGTGGTTGTTGCTGATTTGCTTGAACTCGCGGTTTTCGTCCTGCAGTTCGAAGTCGTACCAGTACTTGCCGCGCACAAAGATGCCGCTGTCGCCGTACTTAAGCTCCAGGTCGTGAATGCCCTTGAAAATCTTGGAGAAGGTCTCACCCTTCTTGAAGTTCAGCCGCCCGTCATCACCGGTGGACGCCTGCCCCGTGCCGCCGTTGGGAATGCCCACCAGCTTCTTGTCAGCATCGCGCATGCCCCAACTGGCGCCGACCGACAGCGAGGAATCGAATTGCCCTTCGATCTCGCCGATGTTGAATGAAACAGCCTGCGCCTGGGCGCAGAAACCCAGCGCAACCGCCGTGGCCAGCGCCTGTGGCGTGAAGATGGCGCGCATTGTTGTTTTTGTCATGCGTCTTCCCCGGTGAGTGACAGAAGGCCCCACCCTACTGCCGCCCCTCGGGAGCGATAAGCGCACCAAAGGGGTATTCGTGGTGTCGCTCGAAAGGATGAACAGGCGCTCTGGCCGCGGTTTGGGCGCCACCATGGATCAGGCAGATGGCGGATTATCAGGAGGATGGATAGCGCGCCGGCGATAATTACCGAAATTGCAACAGTCCTTGTCCTGAACTGCTATTACTCATTTTGTTACAACCGACTATTCTTAACGCACTTTCAGGGCAGATGGCCCGCTTGGGTAAATCCAGGAAAAGTCTGATTCCAATAGATTGGCCTAATGTTTCAATCTATTACCGCTGTTCACTGACGTTGATTTGTCGCTCCTTGATCCAACGTCTTACTTCGGCCGCTGCGTTTGCAGCGGCCTTTTTTATACCCAAAATAAAACGGGGCGCCTTTAGCGCCCCGTTTTATTCAACTGTGTTCAAGCAACGATCAGAGGCTGAACTTCTGCAAATTGGCCATCATCTCTTTCAACGCTTCGATGTTGTCCTTGGGGTGCGCAGCGCCTTCGAAGTCGCAGATCTGCGCCCAGTGCGCCGCCACATCGTCGGGTGAGAACCCGGCCTCAGGGTCAAACCCCACGCCCAGGCTGCGCTCCCAGCGGGTTTTGCCGATCCAGCCGCCGCCGACTTCAAACAAGCCCGAGGTGTCCTGGCACGCCTCGCTGCCCAGGTACACCACCAACGGGCTGACCAGTTCCGGCTTGAGGCGTTCGAACACCTGTGGCGGGATCAGGCCTTCGGTCATGCGCGTGCCGCCGGTGGGGGCGATGGCATTGACCAGGATGTTGTTCTTGCGCCCTTCCAGCGCCAGGGTGCGGGTCAAACCGTAGAGGCCCAGCTTGGCCATGCCGTAGTTTGACTGGCCGAAGTTGCCATAGATGCCCGAGGTGGACGCGGTAAAGATCACGCGGCCATAACCCTGCTCGCGCATGTGCGGCCAGGCGGCGCGGGTAACTTTGTAGGCACCTTCGACATGCACGCGGTACACCAGGTCCCAGTCACTGTCGTCCATTTTGTGGAAGGTCTTGTCGCGCAGGATGCCGGCGTTGTTGACCACCACGTCGACACGGCCGAACACGTCGAGTGCGTGCTGGACGATCTTGTCCCCCTCGGTTACGGAGTCATGGTTGGCCTCGGCAGTACCGCCCGCCTCGCGAATCTCCGCCACTACACGGTCGGCGGCCGAGGCATTCGCGCCTTCGCCCTGGGTCGAGCCGCCGAGGTCGTTGACCAGCACTTTGGCCCCGTGCCTGGCAAACAGCAGCGCATGGGCACGGCCCAGCCCGCCGCCGGCACCGGTGACGATCACGACCTTATCCTGGAACTGCACTGACTCACTCATACCGAACTCCGTTGGCGACATTGGCAATGGGTTGAGTGTCACGCACGCAGCCTTTGGTCACAATAAACACGGCCGAGGCTGAATGGTGCTCAATAAGACAGCGCGATGATCAACCGGCTGTTGTGGCGAGGGAGCTTGCTCCCGCTGGGCTGCGCAGCAGCCCGGGATTGGCCTCAGGAGTAGGCCACTCGCGGCGCCGGCTGACCGATACGTTCGCGAAACGCCAAATAATGCTTGAGCACCAGCACCGGCGCTTCGATCTGCGGGTAGTGGCCGATATTGGTCAGTAATACCGAGTCGGCATTGGGCACCAACTGGCGATAACGCTCCACCATATGCGCACCGGAAATGGGATCGACTTCACCGTCGATCACCCGCAGCGGCACTTCATTGCGTTGCATCGCCGCCACCCAGCGTTCACGCAGACGGCGGCGCTGGGGAATGTAGGCAATCAACTTATGCAGGATACGCGGGCCGTCATTGCAGTTGATCAAGCTCCAGAAGTCATCCAGTGCACTTTCACTGGGCCGCGTGTTCGGGCCGAAAATCTGGCTGAAACTGTTCGACAAAGCGTTGCGCCCAAAGGCACGGCCGATCATCCAGCCGAGTGGGCTGAGCAAGAGTTTCTGCACCAATGCCGGGCGATGGGTCTCGGGAAACAGCCCACCATTGAGGAACACGCAGCTGGCCATCAGGAAGCGGCCGTCGTAATGGCGCGCCAGTAATTCCTGGGCCACGCTGTCGCCATAGTCATGGGCCAACACATGCACCGGCCGCTCCACGCGCAAGTGTTCGAGCAGCGCCTGTTGCAGGTCGGCCTGCTCCAACAGGCAGTAATCGTGGTTCAGCGGCTTGGCCGAATCGCCAAACCCAAGCATGTCGCAGGCGATCACCAAGTTACGCTGGGCCAGGGGCTGCCACAGGTAATGCCAGTCCCAACTGGCGGTGGGAAAGCCATGAATCAATAGCAACGGCTCGCCCTGCCCCGCCACCCAGTAACGGATCATGTGGCCACGGAAGAGAAATTCCTGGCCACGTTTGCGCCAGGCTCTGAGCGGTATCTCGGCGAGTGGCATCAGCTTTTATACCCGGGATCTTGCAGGTCCAATTTACGCAACAGCGCCGGCCACGCCAGTGCACCACCCATACCTTGCGCGCTCTTTGTGACAACCGCCACCATCGCCTTGGCACCCGCCAGAATCTGCGGCTCAATGGCAATTAATTCGGCGCCGCCGTTTTGCGCCAGCACCTGGATGTCGCAGGCGCGTTGAAAGGTGAACATCATTAAAAACGTGTCGGCGATCGAACCAGCGCAGGTCAACAGACCGTGGTTGTGCAGCATGAGGAAATTGTTGTCGCTCAGGTCCGCCTGTAAGCGGGCTTTTTCTTCACGGTTGAGCGCCACGCCTTCATAGGCGTGATAGGCCAGGCTGGACAAGACAAAGGTGGATTGCTGGCTGATCGGCAGCACGCCCTGCTTCTGCGCCGACACCGCAACGCCCGCGGCGGTGTGGGTGTGCAGCACACAGACCACGTCGTGGCGCACTTCATGGATGGCACTGTGGATGGTGTAGCCGGCGGGGTTGATCTCGTAAGGGCTGTCCATCAGCTTGTTGCCGGCCTGATCAACCTTGACCAGGCTCGACGCCGTTATCTCATGAAACATCAAGCCATAAGGGTTGATCAGGAAATCGTCGGTGCCCGGCACCTTGGCGGAAATATGCGTGAAGATCAGGTCGTCCCAGCCATGCAGCGCCACCAGGCGATAGCAGGCCGCGAGGTCGACGCGGGTCTGCCATTCGGCAGCGCTGACCTGGTCTTTGACATTCTGTGGCGATAGAACAGGGGCTAGGCTCACGGCAACAACCTCCTTGGTTCGCGTTCTTATTATTTTTCTGGATGAGGAGCCAGTCTAGTCAGGCGCGGTGACGCAAGGAGTTGCCTTGGCAGCCAGCTTGATGACTGAGCGAGTCAGTCATGAGAATAGTACAAACGGTGTCAGAGAAGTGCCGTCAATAAAGGCACGGCGAACAGGTTGAGCAAGCCCGTCAGCACGAGCCAGAACACCGGCATCAGCTTGCGCTGGGGCATTGCCTTTATCTGGCGTGGCGGGCCTTGCTGCGTGAATTCCCGGTCAAGCGCGCAGTGCCGTGACCAATTCGGCCAGCCAAGGCTCGGCGTCGGCTTCCGGGGTCACGCTTTCGCTGGCGTCCAGGCGCAGCATCGGCAGCACTTCGCGTACGCCCAGTTCGGCGAACAGTTCGCGCATTTGCTCGCCGCCACCGCAGAACGTGTCGCCATAGCTGGCGTCGCCCAGGCCGATCACCGCACCGGGCAGGCCGCGCCAGGCGGCTGGCAGTTGGTCACGAATGTTCGAATACAGCGGTTGCAGGTTGTCGGGAAGTTCACCCATGCCGGTGGTCGATGTGACCGCCAGGAATGCCTCGGGGGCAAAGGCTTGCACGTCGGCCAAGGTGGCGCGTGGGTTGTGCCAGGCTTCAAAACCGGCGGCGTTGAGGATACCGGCGGCGTGGCGGGCTACTTCTTCAGCTGTGCCGTAGACCGAGCCGGAAAGGATGGCGACTTTCATCAATCTGATCCTGTAGTTGAGCGAAAGCGTGGGATATTAGCAGCTGACACAAATATTTCAGTGCACACCGTGCAACATTCAAAAGTTGCCATAGAATTCAGGCTTTAAAAACATGCGATGGATTGCTCAATGATCAACGCCAACCTGATGCAACTGGTGATCAACGCTTCTAACGACGGTATCGTCGTCGCCGAACGTGAAGGCCAGGACAAGCCGCTGATCTACGTGAACCCGGCGTTCGAGCGTTTGACCGGTTACACCCTGGACGACATCCTGTATCAGGATTGCCGCTTCCTGCAGGCGGGTGACCGTGACCAACCGGCGCTGATGGCCATTCGTGAAGCCCTCGACAGCGGTGGCGCCTGCCGGGAGATACTGCGCAATTACCGCAAGGACGGCACGCACTTCTGGAATGAGCTGTCGCTTTCCACGGTTTACAACAAGGCCGACAAGCAAACGTATTTTGTCGGTGTGCAAAAAGACGTTACGGTTCAGGTGAAAGCGCAGCAACGCATCGCTCAGTTGGAAGCCCAAGTGGCCGAGCTTAAAGATGAGCTGGCGGCACTCAAGGCGACGAGCGGAATTAACAAAGTGTAAAAAATGCGGTCTTTAGAGCGATAATGGCTTTTTAATGCCTCACCCTTGAGCTACATCAATGCAACGCGACGCGCTATTGACGCAGGACGAGCTGGATTTTATCCAGGACATGCAGCACAACCCGCAACTCAACCTGCGGGATGCCTGGTCGAGCCTGACCGTTAATGGCGGTGCGCAGATTCGCGATTTGCTCACGCGCCTGGCCGCTCACGACCACGTCACCATCCAGGCACAGTTCGACAACCAGCAACTGACCTTCCCGCTGCATTTGGTGGAAGACGAGTTTCATGCGGTGCATCTGCGCTTGGGCGTGCCGAGCATTTTTGAAGATGGGCCGATGATCCGTCCATGGCGCCTGGCGCTTGAAGCCCCCGTGGCGATGGAAAACGTCAGGGGCAACCCTGCCGCGCTATGGGTGCATGAGGTGTCATTCAAGGGCGTACTGGTGGAAATTCGCGGACGGGTCAAACCGCCGAAAACCTTTTCCCTGTGGTTCAGCCCGTCCGGTTACGAGCGTATTGCCTTGCGCGGCACGCTGGAACGGGAAACCGCGCGGGGTCTGTTCGCTTATCGCCTGAGCCAGAGTGACGCGAATGAGATCGAACGGTTACGCCAGTTCATCCTGCATCAGCACCGGTTGGTCCATCCGCACGTACACGCCTGAAATCAACTATCCAACTGGCCTGCAAGAAACTGCTGCAAACGGCTCTGCATCTGGCGCCCTTCGCTGCCCAGGCAGCCGATAGACGAACCGGCCAGATCACCCTCGGCCAGGTCCGCAGCGGCACCGGCCAGGAACAGTGGGCAATCCAGGGTCAACGCCAGACGGTTCAGGCGCGCTGCCAGATCATGGTTATGCCAATGGTTGGAGAAAATCACCAGCGCCTTGGGCCGGATCTTTTCACACACCAATGTCAGTTCATCAAAGGGCTGGCCCATGCCCAGCACTTTCACCGGCGTGTCTTCGTGACTGAGCATCAGCGCCGCTACCAGCAGTTCCAATTTACGGCATTCGCCAGGCATGGCCGCCAGCAACACCCGCGGCGCGAGTGGGGCACTGGCAAGCTGCAAGCGCTCAAAGGTACGCATGCGCAGGAAGGTGTCGTAAAAAAGCCATTCACTGGCCTGGCCAAAATGCCCCTGGTGGCGCATCAGATCGCTCCAGAGAGGCATCAGGATGTCCTGGAACGCAACGTTCAGCGGGTAAGTCGCGAAAACCTGACCGTACAGGCTTTCCAATTGGCGATCGTCAAAGGCTTTGACCGCCTGCAACAACCGCAGCCGCCACTGTGACCACTCACTCTCGTCGACCTTATCGCCCTCGGCACGAATGGTCTCAGCCTGCTGATCGTCACGGGCGAGGATCTTACCGACCTTGCTCACGGCCACGCCGCGTTCAATCCAGTCGAGAATACGATTGACGGTCACAATATCGGCGCTGGAGTAGAGCCGATGCCCGCTTTCGGTGCGCGTTGGCTGGATCAGGCCATACCGCCGCTCCCAGGCTCGCAGTGTGACCGGGTTCACACCTGTCAGTCTTGACACTTCACGGATCGGAAACAGCTCATCTGAGACGGTTGATTCCAGTTGCGAAATGCTATCAATGGGCACATTAATCACGGGCATTTTGAGCCAAAAAGCCAACGTTATTTGGGGTCCCATTTAACGCCTTTCTACCTGTCCTTTTCAAGGCCGTTACTTTTCGGACCACTGCCGCTGGCGTATTTCTTCAAAACAGGAATAATCCTTGCCTGCTTTTTGGTGATGGTCTTACCCGACCGCCACCTTAGTGCGCCACCTACCCGGCTTGGCGCACCTGATTACTTGGAGATACACAATGTCTACCTCTCCCGTCACCTTGATGGTTGCGCGCCGCGTGGCCAAAGGGCGCTATGAAGAATTGATGGCCTGGCTGCGCGAAGGCGAGCAATTGGCCACTGACTTCCCCGGCTACCTGGGTTCCGGCGTGCTTGCGCCGCCGCCCAATGATGATGAGTTTCAGATCATCTTCCGCTTCGCCGATGAAAAAACCCTGCATGCCTGGGAGTTCTCCGCCTCGCGCAGCGCCTGGCTAAGCCGTGGCAGCGAACTGTTTGCCGACCCGTCCGAGCATCGCGTCAGTGGCATCGATGGCTGGTTCGGTGCCGTGGGTGCACGACCACCGCGCTGGAAACAGGCGGTGGCGATCTGGCTGGCATTTTTCCCGGTGTCGCTGCTGTTCAACTTCGGCCTGGGGCCGCTGCTCAGCGAGTTGGACATGTTCCCGCGTGTGCTGGTCAGTACCCTGGCACTCACGCCGCTGATGGTTTACTTCTTTATTCCTCTATCGACCCATCTGCTCGCGAGCTGGTTGCATCCAACACCAACGCCCAAGGCTACCCAAGCCGCTGCTTGAGTACAGGCGTGGCCGGTCGCTGGTATAGTTTCAACCTGCCAGCGACTCGAGCCTCCCATGACGGTAACCAACGCCCCGATCCTGATCACCGGTGCCGGCCAGCGTGTCGGCCTTTATTGTGCCGAGCGCCTGCTCGACGAAGGCCACGCGGTGATTTTCAGCTACCGCAGCGAACGCCCAGGCGTTGAGGCCTTGCGCGCGCGTGGCGCGCTCGGCGTGTTTGCCGACTTCTCCACTGAGGCCGGGATTCTGGCCTTTATCGCCGAACTGAAAACCCATACCGACAGCCTGCGTGCGATCATCCACAACGCGTCGGCGTGGGTTGCCGAAACACCTGGCGACGAAAGCCGCGCCTTTACCGACATGTTCAGCGTGCACATGCTTGCGCCGTATCTGATCAACCTGCATTGTTCACCTTTGCTGCAACGCTCGACACCCGCCGATATCGTGCACATCAGCGATGACGTGGTGCGCAAGGGCAGCCGCCAGCACATCGCCTACTGCGCCACAAAAGCCGGTCTCGACAGCCTTACACTTTCGTTCGCTGCGCAGTTTGCGCCGCTGATCAAGGTCAACGGCATCGCGCCGGCGATGGTGATGTTCAACGCGGGCGATGATGCAGCGTACCGCGCCAAGGTGCTGGCCAAGTCAGCGCTGGGCATCGAGCCTGGGCCTGCGGTGATCTACCAGAGTGTGCGTTACCTGCTGGACAACCCGTATGTCACCGGAACCACCCTGACCGTCAACGGCGGGCGGCATATCAAGTAAGCCGTTTGTGAGGATGTTGTATGACCTTGTCCCTGCCCCAACACTACCGCGAGATCCTCAAAGGCCTGGGCGAAGACCCGGAGCGCGAAGGCTTGCTCGACACCCCCAAGCGCGCCGCCAAGGCCATGCAGTACCTGTGTCATGGCTATGAGCAGGACCTGGAAACCATCGTCAACGGCGCATTGTTCGCCTCCGATAACGACGAGATGGTGATCCTCAAGGACATCGAGTTGTATTCGCTGTGCGAACACCATTTGCTGCCCTTTATCGGCAAGGCCCATGTGGCCTATATACCGACCGGCAAGGTGCTGGGCCTGTCGAAGCTGGCGCGCATTGTCGACATGTACGCGCGGCGCCTGCAGATCCAGGAAAACCTCACGCGGCAGATCGCCGACGCTATCCAGCAGGTCACCCAAGCCGCAGGCGTGGCGGTGGTAATTGAAGCCAAGCACATGTGCATGATGATGCGCGGCGTGGAAAAACAGAATTCAACCATGAACACCTCAGTGATGCTCGGCGCGTTCCGCGAGTCGAACACCACGCGTATGGAGTTCCTGCAACTGATCGGACGGAGCAAGTAGCAATGCCACAACTTCAACCAGGCATGGCGCGCATCCGGGTCAAGGACCTGTGCCTGCGCACCTTTATTGGCATCAATGAAGATGAGATCAACAACAAGCAGGACGTGCTGATCAACCTGACTATCCTGTATGCCGCCCAGGAAGCCGTGCGCGACAATGACATCGACCACGCGCTGAATTACCGCACCATTACCAAGGCGATTATTGCCCACGTCGAAGGTAATCGCTTTGCGCTGCTCGAACGCCTGACGCAAGAGTTGCTGGACCTGGTGATGAGCAATGAGTCCGTGCTGTACGCCGAAGTCGAAGTGGACAAGCCCCATGCGCTGCGCTTTGCCGAGTCGGTGTCGATAACCCTCGCAGCCAGCCGCTGATAGTTAAGTGAGCCTTATGAACGATCAACAACGCCTCGAACTCGAAGCCGCCGCCTTCCGCCGGTTGGTGGCCCACCTGGACAGCCGCAAGGATGTGCAGAACATCGACCTGATGAACCTCTCGGGCTTTTGCCGCAACTGCTTATCCAAGTGGTACAAGGCCGAGGCCGACGAGCGCCACATCGAGCTGAGCCTCGATGATGCCCGCGAAGTGGTGTACGGCATGCCGTATGCCGAGTGGAAAGCCCAATACCAGCAAGAAGCCAGCGCCGACCAACAGGCGGCGTTCGCCAAAGGAAAACCCCATGACTGATCTGAACACCCTGCGCGCCAGCCTCAACAGCGGCGAACACGTTTTTGCCGACACCCTGGCTTTTGTAGCTGCCGGTTACGACTACCAGCCGCAGGCTTTTACCAATGGCGGCGTAGAAAATGCTGCTGGTCAGAACGAAGGTTCATGCAAGACCTTGGGCTTGGCGCTGCTGGAAGGCTTGAGCGACCAGGAAGCGCTGCTGGCGTTTGGTGAGCATTACCGTTCGGTGGTGGCAACGCCGGAGGGCAGTGATCACGGCAATATCCGCGCGTTGATTGCGCATGGTTTGGCCGGTGTGAAGTTCACCGCACCACCCCTGACCCGCCGCTGATTCAATCTGATAACCCGGTTTAAGGTGGGAGCTGGCTTGCCTGCGATAGCGGTGTGTCAGCCACCACCGCTATCGCAGGCAAGCCAGCTCCCACATTGAATCGGGTTGGCACATCAGCACTGTGGTGCGGCTTGAATCGTGCGCATAAAAAAACCGGCCTCTCAGCCGGTTTTTTCATTTCAACGGGTTTAGAACGCAGCGTCCTTCAAACCGTCGAGGTAACGCTCTGCGTCCAAGGCAGCCATGCAACCGGCGCCGGCCGAGGTGATGGCCTGGCGGTACACGTGGTCAGCCACGTCACCGGCGGCAAAGATGCCTTCGATGTTGGTCGCAGTGGCGTTGCCTTCACGGCCGCCTTGCACAACCAGGTAGCCATCTTTGGCTTCGAGCACGCCTTCGAACAGCGAGGTGTTCGGGGTGTGGCCGATGGCGATGAACACGCCGTCGACTTTCAGCTCGTCGAAGCTGCCGTCGTTGTTTTTCAGGCGAGCACCGGTCACGCCCATGTTGTCGCCCAGGACTTCATCCAGGGTGGCGTTGAGCTTGAGGATGATCTTGCCTTCAGCCACACGGGCGTGCAGTTTGTCGATCAGGATCTTCTCGGCGCGGAAGGTCTCGCGGCGGTGAACCAGGGTCACGGTGCTGGCAATGTTGGCCAGGTACAGCGCTTCTTCCACGGCGGTGTTGCCGCCACCGACCACAGCGACCGGCTTGTTGCGGTAGAAGAAACCGTCGCAGGTCGCGCAGGCGGAGACGCCTTTGCCCATGAACGCTTCTTCCGATGGCAGGCCCAGGTAACGGGCGCTGGCGCCGGTAGCGATGATCAGCGCGTCACAGGTATAGACACCGCTGTCGCCGGTCAGGCTGTAAGGCTTTTTCGAGAAGTCGACTTGGTTGATGTGGTCGAACACGATCTCGGTTTCAAAGCGCTCAGCGTGCTCTTTCATACGCTCCATCAGCACCGGGCCGGTCAGGCCGTGGACGTCGCCCGGCCAGTTGTCGACTTCAGTGGTGGTGGTCAACTGACCGCCTGCCTGCATGCCGGTAATCAGCAGCGGCTTGAGGTTGGCCCGGGCAGCGTAGACGGCAGCGCTGTAACCGGCAGGGCCGGAACCGAGAATAATCACTCGCGAATGACGGGTATCAGACATGACTCACTCCTATCGACCGCCCGGACCACAAGGCAGCTGGAATAAAAAAGGACCGCGAAGCACTTGGGGAAGGCTTGAACTCGCAGGCCCTGAAAATAATGGGTGCAGCGTATAGAGGGGGGCAAGATTAAGGAAATACGGAATAACAATCCAGCTCATAGGTGGTCTCTATGCAGTCGCCGCGATTAATCGACACCCTTGTTGCCTAGATGTTACCGCTGATGTCGCCGCTTTCGCCGAAGAAGCAAAGCCGGTAAGGTCGGCGCGTTCGTCTTCTTGCTCGGAGTTCTCCATGCCTGCCCCTGCTCTTTCTGGCCCGCAATACCTGCGTGAAGGCCTCAAACTGGTGTTGAGCCCTGGCCTGCGCCTGTTTGTGCTGCTGCCGTTGGCGATCAACCTGGTGCTGTTCGTCGGCTTGATCTATTTCGCCGGCCATCAGTTCAGCCTGTGGGTCGACACCTTGATGCCGACGCTGCCTGGCTGGCTGAGTTTCCTCAGCTACATCCTGTGGCCCTTGTTTGTGGTGCTGGTGGTGTTGATGGTGTTTTTCACCTTCACCATGCTCGCCAATATCATTGCTGCGCCGTTTAACGGTTTTCTCTCGGAGAAAGTGGAGGTGGTGGTGCGCGGCACTGATGACTTCCCGGCCTTCAGCTGGGGCGAGTTGATGGCCATGGTCCCGCGCACCCTGGCGCGGGAAATGCGCAAACTGGGTTACTTCCTGCCACGGGCCATCGGCCTGTTTATCCTGTCGTTCATTCCGGTGGTCAACCTGATCGCCGCGCCGCTGTGGCTGCTGTTCGGTGTGTGGATGATGGCGATCCAGTACATCGACTACCCGGCGGATAACCACAAGCTGGGCTGGAACGAAATGCTCGCCTGGCTGCGTCAGAAGCGTTGGCAGAGCATGAGCTTTGGCGGCATTGTTTATCTGGTGCTGCTGGTGCCGGTGGTCAACCTGCTGATGATGCCGGCGGCCGTGGCCGGGGCTACGCTGTTCTGGGTGCGTGAGCAAGGGGCAGAGGCGATGGCGCGGCAGGCGATAGCCAAGTCATAAATCCATCATCCTAGAGTCACAATGACGACATGGCCCACGGTGACACTGTGGGTCATGACGACAGCCTCGCTCCACATCACCCTGATTACCGAAACCTTCCCGCCGGAGATCAATGGGGTGGCCAATACTCTTGGCCGCCTGTGCGAGGGTTTGCGCGCGCGCGGCCATCAGGTCGAGTTGGTGCGCCCCCGCCAGGGCACCGATCAAAGCCGGCCCAGCGACGATGGGTTGCTGCTGTGTCGCGGCTGGCCACTGCCGGGGTACCCGGGGCTGCAATGGGGCCAGTCGTCGATGCACAAGTTGCTGCGGCGCTGGACACGCCAGCGCCCGGACGTGCTGTACATCGCCACTGAGGGGCCGCTGGGGCTGTCGGCGCTACGTGCGGCGCGGCGCCTGGGGATCAGCGTGGTCAGCGGGTTTCACACCAACTTCCAGCAGTACTCCAATCAATATGGCTTGAGCCTGCTCAGCCGCATGGTGACCCATTACTTGCGCTGGTTTCACAACCGCTCGACCCTGACCCTGGTGCCCAGCGCGAGCCAGCGCCTGGAGTTGGAACGTCGCCACTTCGAGCGCCTGGGCATGTTGTCACGCGGCGTCGACAGCCAGTTGTTCCACCCCGCCAAACGCGATAACGCGTTGCGTGAAAGCTGGGCGCTGAATAACGATCAAATCGCCGTACTGCATGTAGGCCGACTGGCACAGGAAAAAAACCTGGGGCTGCTCAAGCGCTGCTTTGAAACCTTGCAGGACACCTACCCACTGCGCCAGATGAAACTGATCATCGTCGGCGACGGCCCGCAACGGGCGACGCTGGAAAAGGAACTGCCCGAGGCAGTGTTTTGCGGCACCTTGCGCGGCGAAGAACTGGCACGGCATTACGCGTCCGGCGATGTGTTCCTGTTCCCCAGCCTGACCGAAACTTTCGGCAATGTGGTGCTGGAAGCCATGGCCTCCGGCCTGGGTGTGGTGGCTTACGACCAGGCGGCCGCCACCCAGCATATTCGCCATGGCTACAATGGCGTGCTGGCGATGCCAGGGGATGAGGACGCGTTTTGTGACGCTGCCAATTGGCTGCTGGAAGATGCGGAGAGTTTGCGCCGCATGCGCTTGAATGCTCGTCAGCATGCGAGCCGCCAGGGCTGGCCGGCGATTATCGAACAGTTTGAGCGCCAATTGCGCGGGGTGTGCGGCGAGCGGACAGTGATTGCAGGGGAGTCGCGGTTGATCTGATGCCTGTGTTGGCCGTTAGATCGCTATCGCGGGCAAGCCCGGCTCCCACATTGGAACGCATTTTCCTGTGGGAGCCGGGCTTGCCCGCGATGGCGTCGGAGCAGACGCTACACCAGGCTGGTTAACGCCTCACGACTGAACGGCAGAATGTCGCCCTCACGACCTTCGCGCACCTTCACGGCCCAATCCGGGTCCACCAGCAGGGCACGGCCCACCGCGACCAGATCAAACTCATCGTTGTTCAGACGTTCCAGCAGCTTTTCCAGGCTGGCCGGTTGGGCGACCTTGTCGGTGTTGACCATGAACTGCAGGAACTCGCCGTCCAGACCCACACTACCGACAGTGATGGTCGGCTTGCCGGTGAGCTGGCGGGTCCAGCCGGCCAGGTTGAGGTCGGAGCCTTCGAATTCCGGTTCCCAGAACCGACGCGTGGAGCAGTGGAAAATGTCCACACCGGCGTCGGATAACGGCTTAAGAAACTCACCCAGCGCCTCGGGGGTTTGCACCAGGCGTGCGGTGTAGTCCTGCTGCTTCCATTGAGAGAAGCGCAAGATGATCGGGAAGTCCGGGCCGACGGCGGCGCGGGTGGCCTGGATCAATTCAATGGCAAAACGCGAACGGTTGGCCAGGCTGCCGCCGTATTCGTCAGTGCGCTGGTTGCTGCCCTCCCAGAAGAACTGATCGACCAGATAGCCGTGGGCGCCGTGGATCTCCACGCCATCCATGCCGATGCGCTGGGCATCCTTGGCGGCCTGGGCGAAGGCGTTGATCACGTCCTTGATGTCTTGTTGGGTCATGCCATGGACGACGACGTTGCCGTCCTTGAGTTTCTCCATCGGGCCGTAGGCCGGCACGCTGGCGTCAGGCTCGGTGCCGATACGGCGCACGCTGCCCACGTGCCACAGCTGCGGGACGATCTTGCCGCCTTCGGCGTGTACCGCGTCCACCACCTTCTTCCAGCCGGCCAACGCGGCCTCACCGTAAAAGTGCGGGACGTTCGGGTAGCCATTGGAGGCCTGATGGCCGACCACCGTGCCTTCGGTGATGATCAGGCCCACGCCCGCAGCGGCGCGGCGGCGGTAGTACTCGATGACTTTGGAATTGGGTACGCCACCCGGCGAGAACGAACGCGTCATCGGCGCCATGACCACACGGGTGGACAGTTGCAGTGCACCGAGCTGGAAAGGTTTGAACAAAGCCTGGACGGGCATGGGAGCACTCCACATAAGAGGGATTTATGATGTGGATAATATGGGCCGTGCCGCGTGCTGGGTAGCACTATTGATCTGGGTGATTAAGGGGTAAAAGTGATGAGGGTTTAGGGCTGCTGCGCAGCCCAGCGGGAGCAAGCTCCCTCGCCACAGTGCAGGAACGATTCAGCTCAAGGCTTTTTCGATGGCCTGTACGATCGTCGGATCATCCGGCGCCGTGCGCGGCGAGAATCGCGCCAGTACGCGGCCGTCCTTGCCGAGCAGGAACTTCTCGAAATTCCAGGTGATATCCCCAGGAAACTCAGCGCCCTCGCCCGCCAACAAGCGATACAGCTGATGGCGATCGTGACCATTGACGTCAAGCTTGCTGCCCAACGGAAAGGTCACGCCGTAGTTCAGGCTGCAGAACGCCTGGATTTCTTCCTCGGAGCCCGGTTCCTGGCCTGCAAACTGGTTGCACGGCAGGCCGAGCACGGTAAATCCCTGGCCCTTATACTGCTGGTAAAGGTTTTCCAGGGCGGCGTATTGCGGGGTCAAACCACATTTGGAGGCCACGTTGACCACCAGCACCACTTGCCCCTTGAAAGGCGCCAGCGGCAGCTCTTGTCCGTCCAAAGCTTTGAGTTTCAGGTCGTGGAAAGCACTCATGACGAACTCCAGATATCCCATGTTCTTCGCGTTGCGGCTGTTCGAGATTACAGACCACAAGCCTGCAATCATAGACGCCGATTGAAAAACTCGCCCGCCGGTTACTGCGCGGTCGGCCAGGGCAAAATCGGAATCGCGGTGACCGCATTCTGCGGGCTGCCTTCGATCAGACGGTCGCTGTAGACTAGGTACACCAAGGTATTGCGCTTCTTGTCGAGGAAGCGCACCACCTGCATGGTCTTGAACACCAGCGAGGTGCGCTCCTTGAACACTTCGTCGCCATCCTTGAGCTCGCCCTTGAAGTGAATCGGGCCAACCTGACGGCAGGCAATCGACGCTTCAGCGCGGTCTTCGGCCAGGCCCAGGCCGCCTTTGACGCCGCCGGTCTTGGCACGCGACAGGTAGCAGGTCACGCCGTCGACCTTCGGGTCATCAAACGCCTCGACCACAATACGGTCGTTGGGGCCGACAAACTTGAACACCGTCGACACCTGGCCGATTTCTTCGGCCGAGGCCAGCAACGGCATGGCCAGCAGCAGGCCGAGTAATCCTTTCATGACACGCATCGTGTATTTCCTTTATTCAGACCAGGATCAGGTTATCGCGGTGAACCAGTTCCGGTTCGGCCATGTAACCCAAGAGTCCGACAATCGCGTCGGACGATTGTCCAATAATCTTCTGTGCTTCAAGGGCGCTGTAGTTGGCCAGGCCACGGGCGATCTCGCGACCATCGGGCGCCACACACACCACCATCTCGCCACGGCGGAAGCTGCCCTGCACCAACTTGACGCCGACCGGCAGCAGGCTCTTGTTGCCCTGGGACAAGGCTGACACAGCACCGTCGTCCAGAACCAGCGTGCCACGGGTTTGCAGATGACCGGCCAGCCATTGTTTGCGCGCCGCCAGCATGCCGCGTTCCGGCGACAGCAGCGTACCGATGCGCTCACCGGCCTTGAGGCGATCCAGCACACGCTCCAGGCGCCCACCGACGATGATGGTGTGCGCGCCGGAACGTGCGGCCAGCCGCGCCGCACGCAGTTTGGTCTGCATGCCGCCACGGCCCAATGCACCGCCGACACTGCCGGCCACGGCGTCCAGCGCCGGGTCATCGGCGCGCGCCTCATAAATAAGCTGGGCGTCGGGGTTGTTACGCGGGTCAGCGTCGAACATGCCGTCGCGGTCGGTGAGGATCACCAGCAGGTCGGCTTCCACCAGGTTGGCGACCAGCGCGGCCAGGGTGTCGTTATCACCGAAGCGGATTTCGTCGGTGACCACCGTGTCGTTCTCGTTGATCACCGGGATGACCTTGAGCTCAACCAGTGCGCGCAGGGTGCTGCGAGCGTTGAGGTAACGTTTGCGGTCGGACAGGTCGTCGTGGGTCAGCAGGATCTGCGCTGTATGGCGGCCATGCTCGGCAAAGCTGGATTCCCAGGCTTGCACCAAGCCCATCTGGCCGATGGCGGCGGCGGCTTGCAGTTCGTGCATCGCGCTGGGTCGCGCGGTCCAGCCGAGGCGGCTCATCCCGGCGGCAACGGCCCCGGACGAGACCAACACCAACTCGACACCGGCCTCATGCAAGGCCACCATCTGCTCGACCCAGACGCTCATCGCTGCGCGATCCAGACCTTTGCCATCCGCCGTCAGCAGCGCACTTCCGATCTTTACGACCCAGCGCTGCGCACCTGTCACTTTGCTCCGCATCATCTTCAACCTTAGATTGAGGGCCCCGCGACCCAGCGCGGCCCATAACGTTATACCCGGATACCAAAACGCCGCTCCTGGGAGCGGCGTTTGAGTTTATCGCAACCTATCAGTCGCGCACGTAAATGATTTCCGGACCGTCTTCATCATCCACGTCTTCTTCGTCCCAATCGTCGTCGCCGATGTCATGGACCGACTTCACGCCGCTGCGGCGCAGGGCACGCTGGTCGTCCAGAGCTTGCAACTGGGCGCGGGCTTCGTCTTCGATCTGCTGGTCGAGTTCTGCCAGTTCTGCCTTGAATACCGGGTCGGCCGCCAGGCGGTCGGCGCGGTCTTCGAGGTAGCGCATGATGTCGCGGGTCAGGCGCTCGGTGCCTTCTTTGGCGATGGCCGAGATCACGTAGACCGGGCCTTCCCACTCCAGGCGATCAACGATCTCCTTGACGCGTTCTTCGTGCTCTTCTTCGAGGATCTGGTCGCACTTGTTCAGTACCAGCCAGCGGTCACGCTCGGCCAGCGCCGGGCTGAACTTGGTCAGCTCGCTGACGATCACTTCGGCGGCGTCTGGTGCGCTGGTGTCATCCAGCGGCGCCATGTCGACGAGATGCAACAGCAAACGGGTGCGCGACAAGTGCTTGAGGAAGCGAATCCCAAGGCCTGCACCGTCGGAAGCACCTTCGATCAAGCCAGGAATGTCGGCGATCACGAAGCTTTTCCAGCGGTCTACGCTGACCACGCCCAGGTTTGGCACCAGGGTGGTGAACGGGTAATCGGCGACTTTCGGCTTGGCGGCCGAGACCGAGCGGATGAAGGTACTTTTACCGGCGTTCGGCAAGCCCAACAGGCCCACGTCTGCCAGTACTTTCATCTCCAGCTTCAGGTCACGCTGCTCGCCCGGCTTGCCCGGCGTGGTCTGGCGTGGCGCGCGGTTGGTACTGGACTTGAATCGGGTGTTACCCAGACCGTGCCAGCCGCCCTGCACAACCATCAGCTTCTGGCCGGCCTTGGTCAGGTCGCCAATCACTTCCTGGGTCGCGGAGTCGATGATCGTGGTGCCGACCGGTACGCGCAGTACCAGGTCTTCGCCTTTTTTACCGGTGCAGTCGGTGCTGCCACCGTTGGAGCCACGCTCGGCATCGAAGTGCCGGGTGTAACGGTAGTCGACCAGGGTGTTGAGGTTTTCGTCGGCCATCATGTAGATGGAACCGCCGTCACCGCCGTCACCGCCGTTTGGACCACCGTTTTCGATGAATTTTTCGCGACGGAAACTCATGCAACCGTTACCGCCGTCGCCTGCTTTTACTCGGATGGAAACTTCATCAACGAACTTCATAACAAAACGCCTCTCGTCGCACGGACGAGCTTAAGAAACCAAGACATAAGACTCTTGCAAAAATGAGCGCAGCGACCTCAGAAAACGACCGCACATCCAGCGCCTGAGCCCATCACAAACAGCTTTGCAAGAGACTCACTCCACAAACGAAAAAGCCCCGTCGCGAGACAGGGCTTTTCCAGCGATCGCGCAATTAAGCGGCGACAACGCTCACGTAACGGCGGTTGAACGCGCCTTTTACTTCAAACTTGATCACGCCTTCGATTTTAGCGAAGAGGGTGTGATCTTTACCCATGCCAACACCGTAACCGGCGTGGAATTGGGTGCCGCGCTGACGCACGATGATGTTGCCCGGAATGATTTTCTGGCCGCCATACATCTTAACGCCAAGGCGTTTGGCTTCTGAGTCGCGACCGTTACGGGTACTACCACCAGCTTTTTTGTGTGCCATGAGTCAATTCTCCTAGTGAGGAATTAGGCTGAAATTAAGCCTGAATACCGGTGATTTTGATCTCGGTGTACCACTGGCGGTGGCCCATACGCTTCATGTGGTGCTTACGACGACGGAACTTGATGATGCGGACTTTATCGTGACGACCTTGGGAGATCACTTCAGCCACAACGGTAGCGCCAGCAACAACTGGAGCGCCGATGTTCACGTCATCGCCATTAGCGACCAACAGAACGCGATCAAAGGTAACGGATTCGCCAGTAGCGACTTCCAGTTTTTCGATCTTCAGGTATTCACCTGGGGCGACCTTGTATTGCTTGCCACCAGTAACAATTACTGCGTACGACATGGTATTTCTCCGATAATCCTGCTCACCCAGCGCTTTATAAGAAAAGGTATTGGCTGGCATGGCTGCATGGGATGGACGTCCCGAATGCAATTGCGTAAGGCAGGTGCTGCCCAGGAAGTTCAGGGTGCGCGATTGTACGCAAGGTAAATGGGTGATGCAAGGGGCCGTCTATCGCGCCTTGACACTGCCGGGTCAGGGTCCTAGCATGCCGCGCAACCCTTCTGGAGCGACTGTCGCTGATGCAACCCCAAGCTTTCTACCGCGCGGTCGCGGACGATTTTAGCGCCGTCGACGGCATCATCAAGCAGCAGCTCACGTCTAAAGTGCCGCTGGTCTCCAAAATTGGCGACTACATTACGTCGGCGGGCGGTAAACGCCTGCGACCTTTATTAGTGTTGCTGTGTGGCAAGGCTCTGGGCCGCGAAGGCGATGACCTGCGCCTGCTGGCCGCGACCATCGAATTCCTGCACACCGCCACCCTGCTGCATGACGACGTGGTCGACATGTCCGGCATGCGCCGTGGCCGCGAGACGGCCAATGCAATGTGGGGCAATGCCCCCAGCGTATTGGTGGGCGACTTCCTGTATTCGCGCTCGTTCGAAATGATGGTCGAACTGGGCTCGATGCCGGTGATGAAGATTCTTTCACAAGCCACGCGCATCATCGCCGAAGGCGAAGTACTGCAGCTGTCCAAGGTCCGCGACGCCAGCACCACTGAAGAAACCTACATGGAAGTGATTCGCGGCAAAACCGCGATGCTCTTCGAAGCCTCGACCCACAGCGCCGCCGTCCTGTGTGGCGCAACGACCGAACAGGCCGAAGCCCTGCGCACCTTTGGTGATCACCTGGGCGTGGCGTTCCAACTGGTGGACGACCTGCTCGACTACCGTGGCGACGCCGAAACCCTGGGCAAGAACGTCGGTGACGACCTGGCCGAGGGCAAGCCGACCTTGCCGTTGATCTACACCATGCGCGAAGGCACGCCGGAACAGGCCGCTCTGGTGCGCAAGGCGATCCAGAAAGGCGGGATTGAAGACCTCGAAGCTATCCGTGCAGCGGTAGAAGCCTCGGGTTCCCTGGAGTACACCGCGCAGTTGGCGCGTGACTATGCGGCCCGTGCCATCCAGTGCCTGGAAGCCCTGCCACCCAGCGAGTACCGGGATGCCCTGGTTGAGCTGAGTGAGTTTGCGGTAGCCCGCACGCACTGAGCAATATCTGCGAGCGCAGGCTTGTGTGGGAGCTGGCTTGTGTGGGAGCTGGCTTGCCTGCGATAGCATCACCTCGGTATAGCTGACACACCACGGTGCCTGCATCGCGGGAAAGCCCGGCTCCCACAAGGTTCCGAGGCGCCCACCCCAACCTGCAATAAACCCTATATAATGTGCGACTTTTAGCCATCCTGACTTTCAAGGAGCTTTAGTGAGCACGTTGCCACCCTGCCCGAAATGCAATTCCGAGTACACCTACGAAGACGGCGCCCAGCTGATCTGCCCGGAATGCGCCCATGAGTGGTCCGCCAATGGCGAGGCCGAAGTGGCGGGCGACGAAACCGTGAAGAAAGACTCTGTGGGCAATGTCCTGCAAGACGGCGACACCATCACCGTGATCAAGGACCTCAAGGTCAAGGGCACGTCCCTGGTGGTCAAGGTCGGCACCAAGGTCAAGAACATCCGCCTGTGCGACGGCGATCACGATATCGATTGCAAGATCGACGGTATCGGCCCGATGAAACTCAAGTCCGAGTTCGTGCGCAAAGTCTGAACCTGCTGCATCCATCCCGCGCCAGCCGCGGGATGGCGTTTTGCCCTCTGCGCTGACCTGCCTCAACATCCACACAGAAAAACCAGGAAACCGCCAATAGGCACTTGCTATTCCACGAATAAGAATTATTCTCATTGAAACTCATCAAGGAGAACGACCATGACTTATTTGATAGATGCCTGGCTGGACCGCCCACACCCATACCTGCGGATCCTGCATCGGGAAACCGGCGAAGTCTGTGCGGTGTTGGAAGAAGAAGCGCTGAATGAACTGCAGGATCAAGGCGACCTGGACGTCAACGGCCTGAGTTCCAGTGAGCCTGGGGTGCTGAAGGAGGTGGTGCGTAATCTGTTTCTGTTCTGCTATGCCCGAGCGTTGCGCCCGGCGACAGAGCTCAATGGCAAGTTCCATCCATGAACCACCGCGCAAAACCTGAATGCACCGGCTCTATGTGGGAGCTGGATTTGTTGTGGCGAGGGAGCTTGCTCCCGCTCGGCTGCGCAGCAGTCGCAGGCCTTTAGGGGCGCTTCGCACCCCAGCGCAAGCAAGCTTGCTCGCCACATCAATCCCGGCTCCCACATAGGACCCGGCGCAACCATCAACAGGTCTTACAGAACGTCGAGCAACTCAACGTCGAACACCAGAACGCTGTGCGGCGGAATGCTGCCAACGCCTTGAGCGCCGTAAGCCAGTTCGCTCGGCACGTACAGACGCCATTTGCTGCCGGCATTCATCAGTTGCAGGGCTTCGGTCCAGCCGGCGATCACGCCGCCAACCGGGAATTCTGCAGGCTGGCCGCGCTCGTAGGAGCTGTCGAACACAGTGCCGTCGATCAGGGTGCCGTGGTAGTGAGTACGCACTTGGTCTTCACGGGTCGGCTTGGCGCCGTCACCTGCAGTCAGCACTTCAAATTGCAGGCCGGAAGCCAGGGTGGTGATGCCATCACGCTTGGCGTTTTCAGCCAGGAACGCCAGGCCAGCGCCAGCAGCTGCTTCTGCCTTGGCAGCCGCTTCGGCTTGCATGATTTCACGGATCACTTTGAAGCTCGCCGCCATTTGCTCTTGGTCAACGCGGCTTGCTTTGCCGTCGAACGCGTCGGTCAGGCCGGCCAGGATGGCGTCGATGCTCACGCCCGGTGGCGGGTTGTCGCGCAGTTGGTCGCCCAACTGACGGCCGATACCGTAGCTGACGCGGGTTTCGTCGGTGGACAGATTAACTTCGGACATGAAGAGGCTCCGCTGTAGGACAGCACGGTTTCCCGCGCCACCCAAAACTAAAAGGGCCCGCAGACTAGCACACAAGACCCGCCTCTGATCAGCCCCCTGGCTGCCACCTTCAGAGGATCCAACCTTGCAACAGCGACCCTTCGTCGCACCCGTAAGAAATGTATTTCAGAATCATCGCCTGCCGCCGATACCCCCGTACAAACTTTGGCTGGCTCAAACAACAACACCGTCCAGCAGACACACATCATTCTTGCGGAGCATTCGATGAATAGCTGGTTCGGCAACATCAGCGTCAACCTCAAACTCGGCCTGGGCTTTGGCCTGGTGCTGGTCCTCACCTCGATCCTCGCCCTGACCGGCTGGACCAGCCTGGGCGGCTTGATTGACCGTAGCAACTGGATGAGCGACATCACCCAGCTCAACGCGTCGCTGACCAAGCTGCGCATCGTGCGCCTGCAATACATGCTCGCCAATGGCGACGAAGCCGTGGCACAGAACGTCCAGACCAGCCTCGACGCCTTCGCCGCCCAGCAACAGAAACTGCTGGACAGCTTCAAGAGCCCGGAAAACCTCAAGCTGCTCACCGACCAGAAAGCCGTCATCACGGCTTACCAGCAGTCGCTGAACAAAATGCGTGAGGCCTACCGTAACGGCAATGCCGCGCGCCAAGTGATGGGCGACAAGGCCGATATCGCCAACGGGCAGATCGACGCACTGGAGACCGGCGTGCAGCAAGCGCCCGACAGCCCGGAACGCTTCACCCAGTACCAGGCCGTGACGCACGCCAAGGAAGAGTTCCACCTGGCGCGCTATGAAGTGCGCGGCTACACCAACTCCCCCAGCGCAGAAACCGAAGCCCGCGCCGCTGCACAAATCGAAAAAGCCATCGCCGGTTTGAAAAGCCTCAGCGCCGCGTTTGGCACCAGCCAACAAAGCGCACTGACGTCGCTGGAAACCGCACTCGGTGCCTATCGCAGCGCCGTACAGAGCTACAAGGCCGCCAACGCCAACATCGTCAGCGCCCGTGCCGAAATGACCACCCAGGGCGCCGACATCGTCACCATCAGCGACAAGCTGTACGACATCCAGCTCGATCGCCGCGACGCCGAAAGCACTCAGGCCCGCAGCCTGCAATTGATCAGCACCTTGCTGGCGTTGCTGGTCGGCATCATCGCGGCGCTGGTCATTACCCGCCAGATCACTCGCCCGATCCAGGACACCCTGGCCGTGGTGGAACGCATCGCTTCCGGTGACCTGAGCCACAACATCCAGGTGACCCGCCGCGATGAACTCGGCGTATTGCAGCAAGGTATCCAGCGCATGGGCACCACCCTGCGCGAGCTGATCAGCGGCATTCGTGACGGCGTAACCCAGATCGCCAGCGCCGCCGAAGAACTCTCGGCCGTGACCGAGCAGACCAGTGCCGGCGTGAACAGCCAGAAAATCGAAACCGATCAAGTCGCCACCGCGATGCATGAGATGACCGCCACCGTGCAGGAAGTCGCGCGCAACGCCGAGCAAGCGTCCCTGGCCGCCGCCGATGCCGATGGCCAAGCCCGCGCCGGCGACAAAGTGGTGGCCGAGGCCATCGCCCAGATCGAGCGCCTGGCCGCCGAAGTGGCGCGCTCCACTGACGCAATGACGCACCTGCAACAAGAGAGCAACAAGATCGGCAGCGTGATGGACGTGATCAAGGCCGTGGCCGAGCAGACCAACCTGTTGGCGCTCAACGCGGCGATTGAAGCGGCGCGTGCCGGTGAAGCCGGTCGTGGCTTTGCCGTGGTGGCCGACGAAGTGCGGGGCCTGGCCCAGCGCACACAAAAATCCACCGAAGAAATCGAAGGCCTGGTCGCCGGTTTGCAAAACGGCACCCAGCAAGTGGCCACGGTGATGAACAACAGCCGCAGCCTTACCGACAGCAGCGTCGAGCTGACGCGCAAGGCCGGTGTGTCGCTGGAGAACATCACGAGTACCGTGTCGAATATCCAGTCGATGAACCAGCAGATTGCAGCGGCCGCCGAGCAGCAGAGCGCCGTGGCTGAAGAGATCAGCCGCAGCATTGTGAACGTGCGCGATGTGTCGGAGCAAACGGCTACTGCGAGCGATGAGACGGCTAAATCGAGCGTGGAACTGGCGCGTTTGGGCAGCCAGTTGCAGCAGATGGTCAGTCATTTCCGGGTGTAAAAACCCAACGCTGACTACGCACAAACTCTGTGGCGAGGGAGCTTGCTCCCGCTGGGTCGCGCAGCGGCCCCTACTGAAGTTGATCGAGATTTGACATCCGGAGCGCAGTGAATGCCTTGGGGCTGCTGCGCAGCCCAACGGGAGCAAGCTCCCTCGCCACAGGCAAACTTGGACATACTCGGCTTGCCTTGAGTCCCTTGGCTCTCAGCCCTCGCCTTCCTCAACAAACACCAGTCGATTCCCAAACGGGTCCTTGATGCTCATCTCCCGCGAGCCCCAAGGCGTTTCTTCAACCCCAGGCTTGGCATACCGGTAGTCCTTGGCCAGCAACTGCTGCTGGTAGCCGTCCACGCCTTGCGCCTGAATCCGCACCGCCGAGCCCGGCGAAGCATCGCCATGGTGCTCGGACAAATGCAGCACGCACTCGCCCAGCGACACTTGCAGATACAACGGGAAATTCGCCTCGAAACGGTGCTGCCAGTCAACCTTGAACCCCAGGAAGTCGACGTAGAACTCCAACGCCTTGGCCTCGTCGAAGATCCGCAAAATCGGGGTGACTTTTCCTAAGTGCATGGCAACTGCTCCGTGTATGAATGCGCCCACTATAGGGACGAAAACCCGCCACGCAAATCCCCATTGCGCGCGAGGAACAGCCCCGGCCGTTGCCCATTGGCCTGCCCATCGCTATAGCTCAGCACGCCATTGACCCACACGCCATCAATCCCCTCGGCAGCGCGTTGCGGTTCTTTGAAATCCGCCACATCACGCACGCGCAACGGGTCGAACAACACCAGGTCGGCCCAGTGCCCTTCACGAATTTCTCCACGCTCGGCCAGCCCAAAACGCGCCGCCGACAACCCGGTCATCTTGTGCACCGCCGTGTGCAGTGGAAACAACCCCACATCCCGGCTGAAGTGCCCCAGCACCCGTGGAAATGCGCCCCACAAACGTGGATGGGGAAACGGGTCTTCCGGCAAACCATCCGAACCCACCATCGACAACGGATGCGCAAGAATACGCCGTACATCCGCCTCATCCATCCCGTAGTACACGGCCCCTGCCGGTTGCAGGCGACGTGCCGCATCCATCAGCGAAACCTCCCACTGCGCCGCGATGTCCTGCAAGTCGCGCCCGCCGACCTCCGGGTGCGGTGTTGACCAGGTAATAGTGATACGAAACGCGTCGGTGACCTGCTTCAAATCCAGCGTCGACGAGCTGGCGGCATAGGGATAGCAATCACACCCGACCGGATGGGTTTGCGCTGCCAATTCCAACGATGCCAACAGTTGCGGACTGCGCCCCCAATTGCCCGCACCGGCGCACTTGAGGTGGGAAATGATCACCGGTGCCTGCGCATGTCGGCCAATCACAAACGCCTCGTCCATCGCCTCCAGTACCGGTTCGAATTCGCTGCGCAAATGCGTGGTGTACACCGCACCAAACGCCGTGAGTTCTTCACTGAGCTGCAGCACTTCATCGGTCTCGGCATTGAACGCGCTGGCGTAGGCCAGGCCTGTGGATAAACCGAGGGCACCCGCCTGCAGACTCTCCTGCAACTGCACACGCATGGCGGCAATTTCACTGGGCGTGGCGGTGCGGTGCAGGTCGTCCATATGGTTGCTGCGCAAGGCGGTGTGGCCGATCAAAGCGGCAACGTTGACTGCCGGATGAGCACTTTCCACGGCAGCACGATAGTCGGCAAAACGTGGATAAGCGAATGCCTCACGCGCCCCCAGCAGGTTCATCGGGTCCGGTGGGTCGCTACGTAAACTCACCGGCGATGCGCTGATGCCGCAGTTGCCGACAATCACTGTGGTCACGCCCTGGCTGAGCTTGGGCAGCATCTGCGGGTGGCGGATCACCACCGTGTCATCGTGGGTGTGCACGTCGATAAAACCCGGCGCCAACACGCGGCCACTGGCGTCGACTTCATGCTCGCCGGTTGCGCTCGACAAGTCGCCGATCGTCTCGATGCGCCCGGCGCGCAGCCCCACATCGGCGACATAGCCCGGCGTGTTGCTGCCATCAATGATCAGCGCCTGGCGGATCAACGTGTCGTACTTCATATCAGTCTCCAAGCGGCAGGCTGTCGGGGCCGCCGCGATAATCGTCGAGGGCCAGCTTGATCCGGCGCAGGCGTTCCTGGTTGTCGTCCGGCAGGGCCAGCGCCAGTTCGGTGGCGAGCAGGTCGATGGCCAACAGCATGCCGTAGCGCGCCGCGGTGGGCTTGTAGATAAAACTGGTTTCGGCCGGTTGCAGCGGCAGTAATACATCCGCCAATTCGGCCAGGGGAGAGTCGGCCAGGGTGATGGCGATGATGGGGGCATCGTAGCTACGCGCAAGCTTCACGACGTCCAACAGTTCTGGCGTCAGCCCGGTGAGCGAGCACACGATCAGCGCCTGCTCCGGGCCTAAAGTGGCCGCCGTGACCCGCATCATCACCGGGTCGTGGCTGGCGGCAATCGGGTAGCCCAGGCGCACCAGGCGTACCCGCAATTCGTCGCTGCACAGGCTCGATGGGCCGCCCATGCCAAACGCGTGAATCATCCGCGCCTTGCCCAACAGGCCGACCGCATCAACAAAACTGGCCTGGTTAAACCCCGACAGGTGCTGACGCAACGTCGCTTCGATATCCCCCAGAATCTGCCGGTGAAAGGCCGACTGCTCCGGCAACCCGGCCGGGTCCAGAAAACGACTGCCCACGCCACTGGCCTGGGCCAATTGCAGGCGCAAATCACGTAAATCGCGGCAACCGACACTGCGAGCAAAACGCGACAAAGTTGCCGTGCTGACCTCGGCCCGTTGCGACAACGCTTCCAAGCTGGCCGACGCGGCAAAGCCCACGTCATCGAGCATCAGCTTGGCGATACGGCCTTCACCGGCGCTGAACGAATCCTGACGGGCGCGGATCTGGTAGAGGATGTCCATGGCGGCTCCGGCTTACAAAATGAGGCTTATAAAACAAGAGACAGGCCATAGGTGAGACCGAATGCAACCACCGAAATCAAAGTCTCCAGCACGGTCCAGGTCTTGAAGGTCTGGATCACCGTCATATTGAAGTATTCCTTGATCAGCCAGAAGCCGCCGTCGTTGACGTGGGAAAAGATCACCGAACCCGCACCGGTCGCCAGCACCAACAATTCAGGGTGTGGATAACCCAGGCCCATGGCGACGGGCGCGACCACACCGGAGGCCGTGGTCATGGCCACGGTGGCCGAGCCGGTAGCGATGCGCATCAATGCGGCAAACAACCAGCCCATCACCAGCGGCGACAGGTGGAAGGCATGCGCCAGACCAAGAATCTCATTGGTCACGCCCGCGTCCACCAGGATGCGGTTCAAACCGCCGCCTGCGCCCACCAGCAAGGTGATGCTGGCGGTCGGCGCCAGGCATTCATTGGTGAACTTGAGGATCGATTCGCGGTTGAAGCCCTGGGCCAGGCCCAAGGTCCAGAAGCTCACCAGCGTGGCGACCAGCAGCGCAATCACCGAGTTGCCGATAAACAGCAGGAATTGATTGAAACCAGTGCCCGGAGTGGAAATCACGTTGGCCCAACCGCCGATCATCATCAGCACCACCGGAAGCAAGATGGTGCCCATGGTCAGGGCGAAACTTGGCAAACGTGTACGCGGCTCGCGCTCGATAAACTGGCGTTCCAACGGGTTTTCCGCCGGCAAGTGGATGCGCGGCACGATGAACTTGGCATACACGGGGCCGGCGATGATCGCCGTGGGAATGCCGATCAGAATCGCGTACAGCACGGTCTGCCCCACCGACGCGTTATAGGCCAGCACCGCCATCATCGCCGCCGGGTGTGGCGGCACCAGCGCGTGTACCACCGACAGACCGGCGACCATCGGCAAGCCGACCATCAGGATCGACACGCCCACACGCCGCGCCACGGTAAAGGCGATCGGCACCAGCAACACAAAACCGACCTCGAAAAACAGCGGCAGCCCCACCAGAAACGCAATACACACCATCGCCCAATGCGCGTTGCGCTCGCCGAAACGGTTGATCAGCGTGCGCGCCACCTGCTCGGCACCGCCGGATTCGGCCATCATCTTGCCAAGCATGGTGCCCAACGCCACCACCAGGGCGATATGCCCAAGGGTCTTGCCGACGCCCGCCTCGTACGAGCCCATGATCGTGTCGGCCGGCATGCCGGCCATCAAGGCCAGGCCGATAGACACCAACGTGATGACGATAAACGGGTTGAGTCGGTAGCGTGCAATCAGCACGATCAATGCAATGATGGCGATGGCAGCGTATGCCAACAGCCCAAAGCCCAGTGGTGCGGCCATGCGGTACTCCTTGGAAAGGGTCACGTCGAATTGGTTGTGAAACTCATAAATCATTACCGGGTGTAATTTTCAATTTTTATGAAAGTAATTTTCGCCCACAGATAAGCGCTGTCGCTTTGGGACATGCCCAACGCCAGCCGATGAAAATCCGGGGGGTGTTCTTACATGAAGTTTTTTGCGTGCGGAAACTCAGTTGCCAGGGCCGAGTCTCAGATGACAGGCCTACCCACAACCAGGAAAACCAACAATGAAGCGCAAGACCCTGCTTGTTCCTTTCGCCGCCAGCGCACTGCTGCTGGCCTTTTGCGGCAGCGCTTGGGCCGATGACAGCCCGGCGTTGAAAAAATGCCTGGATGGCGCCAACACCACGGCGGACATGGTCAGCTGCAACGCCACCGAAGCCAAGATCCAGGACGCGCGCCTGAACAAGGCGTACAAAGACGTCCTTGCGCTTCAGGAAGGCAAACAGAAGCAGCAACTGCAGGACGTACAGCGCCTGTGGATCAAGTACCGGGACGCCAACTGCGGCTTCATCGGCTCAGCGACTGGTGGCACCATCGATCAGGTCAATGGCATCGGCTGCATGCTGGACATGACCCGCACCCGCGCCCAGGAACTGGAAAATATGCTGCCGCTGTAATCAGTCGTGATGCACGCGGGCGCGCTTGAGCAGCTTCTTGCAGCGCTCCGACAAATGCAGCACGCGCAAATGCTTGCCGGCCTTGGTGTAGCGCTCGCGCAGGGTCATCAGCGCAGCAATCGCTGAGTAGTCGACAAAGCTCAGGTGACGACAATCGAGCGTCACCTGGGCCGGGTCGTTGGCCGGGTCGAACTGGTTCAAAAACGGCGTGGTCGAGGCAAAGAACAGCGTGCCGTGCAGGCGATACAGCTTGCTGCCGTCAGCTTCCAGATGCTCATCGGCATACAACTCACGGGCCTGTTGCCAGGCGAAGTTCAGCGCCGCAATCACGATGCCGCAGAGCACGGCGGTGGCCAGGTCGGTGAACACGGTAATCACCGTTACCGCAATAATCACCAACACGTCGTTGACCGGCACCTTGTTGATCACCCGCAGCGACGCCCAGGCAAAGGTCTGCTGGGACACCACGAACATCACGCCGACCAAAGCCGCGAGCGGAATACGCTCAATCAGCGGCGACAAAAACAGAATAAACAACAGGATCATCACCCCGGCGAACACCCCGGAGAAACGCCCGCGCCCGCCAGAGCTTAAGTTGATCACGGTTTGCCCGATCATCGCGCAACCGCCCATGCCGCCAAACAGGCCCGAGACCATATTCGCCGCGCCCAGGGCCACGCTTTCGCGGTCGGGGTAGCCACGGGTTTCGGTGATTTCGTCGGTGAGGTTCAGGGTCAGCAGGGTTTCCAGCAGGCCGACCATCGCCATCAGGAACGCGTAAGGCGCAATGATGCCGAGGGTTTCCAGGGTCCACGGGATTTGCGGCAACGCGAAGGTTGGCAGGCCGCCGGCGATGTGGGCCATGTCGCCCAACGTGCGGGTTGGCAGGCCAAGCAGGTAAACAGCCAGGCCGACGCCCAAAATCGCCACCAGCGCGGGCGGCACGGCGCGGGTCAGGCGTGGCAGCAGGTAAACAATCGCCATGGTTGCCACCACCAACCCGGTCATCACGTACAACGGCGTGCCGCTCAGCCAGGTTTCACCGCTTTTGAAATGCTCCAGCTGTGCCAGCGCAATGATGATCGCCAGGCCGTTGACGAACCCGAGCATCACCGAATGCGGCACCATGCGCACCAGTTTGCCCAGCCGTAACAGGCCGAACGCGACCATGATCAGACCACCCAGCAGCACCGTCGCGAGCAAATACTCCACGCCGTGTTGCACCACCAGCGCCACGATCACCACCGCCATCGAACCCGCCGCGCCCGAGACCATGCCCGGCCGGCCGCCAAACAAGGCCGTGAGCGTGCAGATAATAAAGGCGCCGTAGAGGCCCATCAGCGGGTTGAGGTGAGCCACCAGGGCAAAGGCGATGCATTCGGGCAGCAGTGCGAAAGACGTGGTGAGGCCGGCCAGGGCATCGGCGCGCAGACGGGTGAGGTTCATGAGGTACCAGGGAGTAGCGAGGGATATGGCGGGGGATGGTACGGAATTGCGGTCGGTGGGGCCAGTAATGTGTAACAACACATGAACCGAGTCGCCTTCATCGCAGGCAAGCCAGCTCCCACATTTTGAATTGCGAATACGTTCAAGTGTGGGAGCTGGCTTGCCTGCGATGGCAACGCCACGGTACTAAGCGAACATCACACCATCTCGTTGCGAATCCACTCCACCACCGACGTGCGCGTCGGCGCCCAGCCCAGCAACTCACGCGCATGTTTGCCACGCACCCGGCTGTTGGAACCCAGGCCATAGTTGGCCATTTCATAGCCCCACTCAGCCTCAGCCTCAGCCAATGGCCAATCCTGCGGCTCGCCCAGGTTCAGGGCTTGGGCAATTGCGGTGGTCATGTCGACAAACGCCGCTTCGCTGCTTTCCACAAAGTAGAACGTGCCCGGAACGTTTTTGGTCAGCGCCAGCAGATACAGGGCCACCACGTCTTCAATGTGTACGTTGGACCAAATGTTCTGGCCAGTGCCCACATGGCGCACCACACCACTTTTGCGCGCTTGCTTGAGCAGTCGTGGCAATTGCACGCTGTCACGCTTCACGCCCAGGCTGTGGCCGTAGATCAGGGTGTTGCAGATCACCGCCGAGTTCACGCCCTCTTTGGCCGCCGCCAGGATCAGGTTATCGATGGCCACGCGCGCGGCCTTGTCGACGGTCGGCTCCGGCAGGTTGTCTTCAACGTAGATGACATCGCTGGATTTACCGCCCGAAGCATCGCCAACAATGCTCGAACCGCTGGTGTGCAGGAACGGCTTGTTCGAACCTTTCAAGGCTGCCAGCAAGGTTTCCACCGCAGCACGATGGTCGCTGCTCGCGGCATTGATCACCGCATCAGCTTTAGAAGCCTGTGCGGTCAACACGGCGGCGTCATCCAGCGTGCCGATCACGGGCGTGATGCCCAGGGCGGTCATTTCAGCCGCTTGCTCGGCGCTGCGCACCAGGCCGGTGACAGTGTGGCCGGCCTTGACCAGGCCGGTGGCGATGGAGCCGCCGATAAACCCTGCTGCGCCGGTGACGAATACGTTCATGGAGGTTGCTCCTGACTGGGTAAGTGATAGGCCCAGTATCAAGGACTCATTCCTGCCGAATAAGCCCATGCTGCCCAATTCAATCTTGCGCACAGGTCACGAATCAGCAGGCATACCGCGCAAGCTTGGTTTGAATGAAGTCCAGGAAGCACTGGATGCGCAGCGCCAACTGCGAGTTACGGTAGAACACCGCGTGGATCGGCTGGCGATAGCCGCTGTTGAAGGCTTCCAGCACCGGTACCAGGCGCCCGGCATCGATGTCGGCGTTGGTCATGAAGTTCGACAGGCAGCAAATGCCCTGGCCTTCCAGCGCCAGTTGGCGCACGGTTTCGCCGCTGGAGGCGGCAATGCTTGGCTGGATCAGCCAGCGGTCGCCTTCCACGTGGCGCAGCGGCCAGTGGTTGAGGGTTTCGGTCTGGGTGAAGCCCAGCAGCGTATGGTCGACCAACTCGGCCACCGTCTTCGGCGTGCCGAACTGCTTGAGGTAGTCGGGGCTGGCGAGGATATGCAGCGGCGTACAACCCAACGAGCGCGCATGCAGGGTCGAGTCGGCCAGGGCACCGATGCGGATGGCAATGTCGGTGCTCTGCTCCAGCAGGTCGATGATCAGGTCGTCACTGTTCAGCTCCAGCTGGATATCCGGGTAGAGGCTGCGAAACTCGGCAATGTACGGCACGATCCCATGCAGCATGAACGGCACGGCCGCATTGATGCGCAGACGCCCGGCGGGGTTCTTCTGGCGCGACGACAGGCGCTCTTCCAGCTCGTCCATCTGCGCCAGGATCAGCTTGGCCTGCTCGAAAAAGTACTTGCCCTCCTCGGTCAGGTCCATGCGCCGCGTGGTGCGGTTGATCAGCGTGGTGTCGAGCTTGGCTTCCAGGCGCGACAAGGTGCGGCTGACGGCCGACGGCGTCTGCCCGACCTGCTCCGCGGCTGCCGAAATCGAGCCGCACTCAATCACGCTGACGAAGATCTGTAGCTCATCGGATCGGGCTTTCACGGGGTGTCCTCTCAATCGGTTCGCGACAGCTTACACCGTGAACAGCCACTCAGCCGCTGATCAGTAGATGGCCCCCCAACAGCGCCATGCCGACGAAAAACACCCGTTTGAACAGCACCGCGCTGATGCGCTGGCGCAACACCTGGCCCAGCCACATCCCCAACAACGCGGGTATCAGCGCCAACAGCGAGGCGCTGACTTCGCCACCGCCCAGGGTGCCACGCCAGGTCAGCGCTGCGGCCAACGCCAACGTGGAAGCGGTGAACGCCAGCCCCAGCGCCTGCACCAATTGATCGCGGTTCAAACCCAGGGCTTGCAGATAGGGCACGGCCGGAATCACGAACACGCCCGTCGCCGAAGTGATAAGGCCGGTGACCAGACCGCACAACGGGCCAAGCCAGCGCTCGGTTTTAGGTTTCACCTTGAAGGTCGGCAAAAACAAGCCACTTAACGCATACACCAGCAAGGCGCCACCCAGCGCGCGAACTACCCAATGCCCGCCGTCCGTGCCCAGCCACAACGTGCCAAGCCCGGTGCCGAGAATAATCAGCAGCAGCATTGGCCACAGGCGCTTGAGCAAGGCGCTCAAGTGGCCACCGAACGCCAGTTGCCAGAGGTTGGTGACTGTGGATGGAATGATCAGCAAGGCCGCAGCCTGCGCCGGTAACATAGCCAGGCCGAGCATACCCATGGCCACAGTGGGCAGGCCCAGGCCGATCACGCCCTTGACGGTGCCGGCCAGCAGGAAGGTGCCGATCACCAGCAGGGTCAAGGCCGGGCCGAGGTTTTGGTAGAACGCGAGGAAGGTAGTCATGGGGCGATTTTGCAGGATTTCGTTGAGGTCGAAAATTCGCCATATACTGAGGTAGCCTCTTGTTTTGCGTGAGGCTTAAATAGCTATCGCAGGCAAGCCAGCTCCCACATTGGACTGTGTTCACAAAGCAAAATGTGGGAGCTGGCTTGTCTGCGATAAGGCCAGTGAAGTCACTCGAGAAACCTCAGCCATGCACTTTGACCTGATCGACCTGCGCCTCTACCTGCACACCCTCGACACCGGCAACATCACTGGCGGCGCCGCCCGAAGCCATTTGTCCCTGGCGGCGGCCAGCGCGCGTATCCGTGCGATGGAAGCGTCATTGGGCATCGAGTTTCTTGAACGCGGCCGCCGTGGCGTCACCCCAACACCCGCCGGCAAAGCCCTGGCCCGTCACGCCCGCCTGTTGTTGCAACAGGCCGAGCACCTGCAACAGGACCTGGCCGAATACGCCAAGGGCATCAAAGGCCAGGTGCGCCTGCTGTGCAACACCACCGCCCTGAGCGAATACCTGCCGGAACTGCTGGCGGATTTTTTGCGCCACCACCCCAATCTCGATATCGACTTGCAGGAGCTGCCAAGCCTGCGCATTACCCAAGCCTTGCGCCAGGGCACAGCAGACCTGGGGATTATCTCTGATGCGGTGGACACCCACGGCTTGCAGACCCTGCCGTTTCGCGATGACCCACTGGTGCTGATCATGCCCCTCGATCATCCGTTGGCGACGGCGAATTTCATCGACAGCCTGCAATACGATTATGTAGGCCTGACCGCCAGCAGCGCGCTTTCGGTATACCTGGAAGAACAGGCATTGCACGCAGGCTTTCGCCTGCAAACACGCATTCGCGCCGAGGGGTTTGATGGGTTGATCCGCATGGTCGCCGGCGGCGCCGGCCTGGGCATCGTACCCCTGGCTGCATTGGAACGTTGGCCGACAGAGAAGCGCATCAAGGCCCAGCCATTAAGCGAAGACTGGGCCTGTCGCAAACTACTGTTATGCGCCCGCTCCTTCGAGCAATTGCCCGGTTACGCCAAAGCCTTGTTCGACGCCCTGGCCCTGCCCTTGCGGAAAAACCCGTAATACACCGCCGACAGAATCATCAGGAATGGCACGCCAAACACCAGCGTCATCTTGAAGGCCTCGGTGAAGTACGTGGTGATCATCACCGCCCCCATCAGCACCAGGCCCAGCAATGTGCTGTAAGGAAACAGGCGCAGCTGGAACGACAGCTTCGGCCCGCCATGACGCTTGCGATAACGGCGAAAAAACAGGTGCGTGAGGAAGATCATGAACCAGGTGAAGATCGCGCCAAACATCGAAATCGCCATCATCAAGGTGAACGAGCTTTCCGGGTACACCACGTTCAACAAGGTCGCCAGGGCAATGCCGGAGCTGGACAGCAGCAACGCGTTCAGCGGAATGCCGCTCTTGCTCAAGGCGCCCATGGACTTGGGCGCAAAACCTGCACGCGACAGGCTGAACATCATGCGTGTGGTGATATAGAGCTGGCTGTTCATCGCCGACAACGCGGCGATCAGGATCACGAAATTCATCACCCCGGTGGCACCGGGAATACCAATGGTCTGCATTACCGTAACAAACGGGCTCTGGGTCTGGCCGGCCTGGTTCCACGGCACGATGGCGAGCATCAATGCCAGAGTCAGCAGGTAGAACACCACCAACCGCACGATGGTGGCGCGAAAGGCCTTCTTCACCGCCTGCTCCGGGTCGGCGGCTTCACCGGCGGCCACGGCAATCATTTCTACGCTCAGATAGCTGAAGATCGACACGATCACTGCGATCCACATGCCGCTCAGCCCATGGGGGAAAAACCCGTCGTGGGCCGTGTAGTTCTGCACGCCATAATCAGGATTACCGGAGCCGAACACCACGTACACCGCGAGGATGATGAAGCCGACGATTGCGGTGATCTTGATGGTCGAGAACCAGTATTCGAAGTTGCCGAAGGTCTTTACGCTGATGGCATTGAGCAAAATCAGCACACTGGAAAACGACACGATCCACACCCACTCCGGCACGTTGGCGAACCAGTACTTCATGTACATCGCCACCGCCGTGACCTCGGCGCCCACTGCCAGCACAATCGCCGCCCAGTACGCATAACGCACCAGAAAGCCGGCCAGCGGGCTGATGTAAAACTCCGCATAGGCGCCGAACGAGCCCGAGGTGGAGTGCGCCACGGTCATCTCCGCCAGGCAGCCCATCAACAGCAAGGTGATCAACGCACCGATGGCGTAACTCACCAGCACACTCGGCCCGGCATAACCGATGGCGTAGGCGCTGCCCATGAACAGCCCGGTGCCGATGGCGCCACCGATGGCGATCATGCTCATCTGGCCGGAAGTGAGCTGGCGCCTCAGGCCCAGTTCGCGATGGGTGATCTCTGCAAAGCCGTTGTCTGGCGTGGTCACGTGGTGTGCCCCTTTATTATTGTGATTGTTATGGCTGGCGCTGAACCTTGTGGGAGCTGGCTTGCTGTGGCGAGGGAGCTTGCTCCCGTTCGACAGCGCAGCTGGAGCCGGCTTTTTGGGGGCGCTTCGCACCCCAGCGCAAGCAAGCTTGCTCGCCACAACAAGCCAGCTCCCACATTTTGATTCGTGTTGTACTTAAGTGACGCTGTTGCGCACTTTGAATTGGGGTTGGTCCCAGGTGCGGTTGTCGAGGATTTCGCCAAGGATCTCTACAGCATCAAATACCTCGGTAAAGCTTGTGTACAACGGCGTAAACCCAAAGCGCATGATGCGCGGCTCACGGTAATCGCCGATCACGCCACGGGCGATCAAGGCCTGGATCACCGCATAACCTTCAGGGTGTTCGAAACTCACGTGGCTTCCGCGCCGGGCATGCTCACGCGGCGTAATCAGCTCCAGCCCGTGGGCGGCGCAACGGGCTTCGACCAGCGCGATAAACAGGTCGGTCAAGGCCAGGGATTTGCTGCGCAGGCTGGCCATGTCGGTCTGGGCAAAAATCTCCAGGCCGCATTCGACCATTGCCAACGACGTGATCGGCTGCGTGCCGCACAGGTAGCGCGCGATGCCGGCGCTTGGCGCGTACTGAGCTTCCATGGCGAACTGGCGCGTGTGGCCAAACCAACCCGATAGCGGCTGGCGCACCACATCCACCAACGCCGGGTTGACCCACACAAACGCCTGCGAGCCCGGCCCGCCATTCAGGTATTTGTAGGTGCAGCCAATCGCATAATCGGCACCGGCCTTGTTCAGGTCGATGGGCACCGCGCCCGCCGAATGCGCCAGGTCCCAGATGCTCAGCGCGCCACATTCGTGGCTCAAGGCGGTGAGCGCCTGCATGTCGTACATGTAGCCGGTCTTGTAATTGACGTGGGTAAGCATCACCACCGCCACGTCCTGGTCGATGGCTTGGGGCAGCTCGTCCGGGCTGTTGACCAACCGCAGGGAATAGCCCTGTTGCAACAACTCGGTCAGGCCTTCGGCGATGTACAAATCGGTGGGAAAGTTACTCGCCTCGCTGACAATCACCTTGCGCGCAGGCTCGCGTTGGCGCTGCACGCTCAAGGCAGCGCTGAGCACCTTGAACAGGTTGATCGAGGTGGTATCGGTAATCACCACTTCACCGTCACGCGCGCCGATCAGCGGCGCCAGGCGGTTGCCCAGGCGTTGGGACAAATCCGCCCAACCGGCGCTGTTCCAGCTGCGAATCAAGCCATTGCCCCACTCCTCGGCAATCACCTGCTGGGCGCGCGCCATCGCCGCCACCGGGCGGGCGCCCAGAGAGTTGCCATCGAGGTAGATCACGCCCGCAGGCAAGGCAAACTGCTGACGCAGTGGCGCCAGCGGGTCCTGGGCATCGAGGGCTTGGCAGTGGCTTCGGTTGGTCATGGGTTGTCCTGATTTTTTATAAGTGAAGATGGACCAAATAATGAACGAAGTTTTAGAGAATTTTCGTGCAAAGTGGTGGGTAACAGGCTAATTAAGCTGTAGGAAATTCGAATTTAACCCCCAAATACGCGGATTTATTCTAACCATGATTCTCGACGCCACCGACCTGCGCCTCCTGCATTTTTTGCAACAGGATGGCCGCATCAGCAACCAGGAACTGGCGGAAAAAGTCGCCCTGTCGCCCTCCGCCTGCCTGCGCCGTTTGCGCCTGCTGGAGAGCGAAGGAATCATCAGCGGCTACCGCGCCGTGTTGAATGCCGAGCAGTTGGGGATTGAGCTTGAGGCCATCGTGCACCTGTCGTTGCGCCAGGATGTGGAGGACTGGCACGAGACGTTTATCAAGAAGGTGCAGGGGTGGCCGGAGGTGGCCAGTGCCTATGTGATTACGGGTGCAAGCAACTATGTGTTGCGTGTGCAGGCACGCAACCTCAAGCACTTTTCCGACTTTATCGTGAACCACCTGAACCGCACGGCCGGGGTGATGGATATTCGTTCGGAGATTGTGTTGCAGAAGATCAAGGACCGGGATGAGGTGTTGGATCTGGTGGTGCGCAAATAACCGCAACACTACAAAACCTGTGGGAGCTGGCTTGCCTGCGATAGCGGTGGTGCATTCACCATTGCTATCGCAGGCAAGCCAGCTCCCACATTTTTTTGACCGCGTTTAATCAGTCTTCGAGGGCACGAACGCGCTGCATACGTTGCTGCTCTTGCGGCGCACCAGACGACTGCAACTCAAAGTCAAAATCAATCTGCGCAAACCGCCCTTGCACCCCAAACTCGCGCGCCAATTGCTGATCGTCACTAAAGCGAATCTCGGCGATCAACTCATCGCGCGTCGCGTAGGCAAAATCATCATGCAGGTACGGGTCGTCCGACAGGTTGATCTGCGTGGTCAGGTGCCGGTGCCCCGGCGCCGAGATGAAGAAGTGAATATGCGCCGGCCGCTGCCCGTGGCGACCCAACTGGTCGAGCAGTTGTTGAGTCGGCCCGGTCGGCGGGCAGCCATAACCGGACGGCACGATGCTACGAAAACGATAGTTGCCCTGGGCATCGGTCTCAATGCGCCGACGCAGGTTGAACTCCGATTGCGTTGGGTCAAACCACGAATAGGTGCCACCCGTGTTGGCCTGCCACACATCCACAATCGCACCCGCCAACGGCTTGCCGTCGGTGTCGCGCACTTGCCCGCGCATAAACAGCGGCACTGCGTCGTCCTTGCCATCGTCCAGCCGCGCTTCGTATTGGCTCAGCGGCGCGCCGGCCACGTACAGCGGGCCTTCGATGGTGCGTGGCGTACCGCCGTATTTGCCGGCCTCTTCGTCCGCAGCGTCCATCAGCAAGTCCAGGTAATGCTCCAGGCCCAAGCCGGCAGCCAGCAAACCCGCCTCCTGATTTTTACCCAATTCATTGAGGTAATTGACCGCCTTCCAGAACTCTTCCGGGGTCACTTCCAGGTCTTCGATGATGTTTACCGTATCGCGCAGGATCCGGTAGATCAGCGCCTTGGTGCGCGGGTTGCCGCCGTCGTTATGGTTGCCGCTGGCTTCTTCGAGAAACGCCTGGGCATGGGCAGTCTGGGACAGTCGGATGGACATGGTGCAATCCTCATCTTGTAATTATTGGGTGCAAAACAGGCTCAACGGTCGTCCTCATGGATCGACGAAGGGTGTCGGCACAGGGCGTTCACTTCGATGGCCATGTAGGGAAAAAGCGGCAGTTGCATCAGCAGGTCGTGCAGGTCTTGCACGCTGTCGACGTCGAACACGCTGTAGTTGGCGTAGTGCCCGGCGATTCGCCACAAGTGGCGCCATTTGCCCTCCTGTTGCAGGCGCTGCGCCAGGGCTTTCTCCTCGGCCTTGAGGGTGGCGGCGCGCTCGGGGTTCATGTCCAGCGGCAGGTTCACGGTCATTTTTACGTGGAACAACATGGCAGGCGCCTCTTAGTGTTTGTCACGACGCAAGAACGCCAAGCGTTCTTCATCAATGGCCAGGCCCAGGCCCGGTGCGGTGGAGACATGCAGCTCGAAATCGCGGTACACCGGCGGCTCGGTGAGGATGTCTTCGGTGAGCAGCAGTGGGCCGAACAGTTCGGTGCCCCACGCCAGCGTGTTCAGCGTGAGAAAGGCATGCGCCGACGCCAATGTGCCGATGCCGCCTTCGAGCATGGTGCCGCCGTACAAGCCGATGCCCGCCGCCTCGGCAATCGCGGCGGTGCGCAACACCGCCCGTGGGCCGCCGTTTTTGGCTATCTTGAGCGCGAACACCGAAGCCGCGCCTTCGCGGGCCAGGTTGAAGGCGTCTTCGACACATTCAATGGATTCATCGGCCATGATCGGCGCCGGGCTCGACAGGTTGAGCCGGGCCATGCCGCCACGGTTATTGCGCGAAATCGGCTGCTCGATCAGGTCAATGCCGTTATCGCCCAGCACCTTGCAGGCGCGCAGGGCCACGGCTTCGTCCCAGGCCTGGTTGACGTCGACACGCACACTGGCACGCTCGCCCAGGGCTTTTTTGATCGCGATCACATGGGCCAGGTCGCGATTGACCTCTCCAGCGCCGATCTTCAACTTGAAGAGGCGATGACGGCGCAGGTCGAGCATCTTTTCGGCCTCGGCGATGTCCTGTTCGGTGTTGCCGCTGGCCAAGGTCCAGGCCACCGGCAAGGCGTCACGTACACGCCCGCCGAGCAGTTCGCTCACCGGCAGGTTCAGGCGTTTGCCCAGTGCATCGAGCAAGGCGCTTTCGATGCCGGATTTGGCAAAGGTATTACCGCGAATGCTGCGCTCCAGGCGCAACATGGCCGCGTTGATATTGCTCGCGTCCTGGCCAATCAGCAGCGGCGCGAAGTGACGGTCGATGTTGACCTTGATGCTGTCCGGGCTTTCGTTGCCGTAGCTCAAACCGCCGATGGTGGTGGACTCACCGATGCCTTCAATGCCGTCGGCGCAGCGCAGGCGGATGATCACCAACGTCTGGTTTTGCATGGTGTGCATCGCCAACTTGTGCGGGCGAATGGTGGGAAGGTCGACGATGATGGTCTCGATCGACTCGATGGCGCAAATCGGCATGGCTATACCCGTTGGGTTCTTTATAGATTTGAGCCGATTCTGTGCCGTATCTTTAAAGGCTTCCAATATAGAATGGGTCTCGCACGATACCCTCAAGGTATAAAAGGAACCGTCATGGAACTGCGTCATCTTCGCTATTTCCAGGTGCTGGGTGAAACCCTCAACTTCACCCGCGCAGCCGTTCGCCTGCACATTGCCCAGCCGCCATTGAGCCGGCAGATCCAGCAACTGGAGGATGAACTGGGCGTGATGTTGCTGGAACGCGGCCGCCCGTTGCGGCTGACCGAAGCCGGGCGATTTTTCTATGAGCACGCCAATGTGCTGCTGGAACAACTGGCCAAGGTTTGCGATACCACGCGGCGCATCGGCCAGGGCGAAAAGACCTGGCTGGGCATCGGCTTTGCGCCATCGACCCTGTACGGCGTGCTGCCGGAGTTGATACGGCGGCTGCGCAACCATGAGGCGCTGGAGCTGGAATTGGGCTTGTCGGAGATGACCACCCTGCAGCAAGTCGAGGCGCTCAAGGCCGGGCGCATTGATGTGGGTTTCGGGCGCATTCGCATCGACGACCCGGCCATCGTCCAGCGCGTGCTGGTGGAAGATCGACTGGTGGCCGTATTGCCCGCCGGCCACTCGCTGCTGGGCGCGCCCGCCACCCTCGCGCAATTGGCCGCAGAGCCGTTTGTGCTCTACCCCGGCAACCCGCGCCCCAGCTATGCCGACCATGTGATCGCGCTGTTCGACGCCCATGGTTTGAGCCTCAAGGTGGTGCAGTGGACCAACGAGTTGCAGACGGCCATCGGGCTGGTGGGCGCGGGAATGGGCGTGACGCTGGTGCCGGCCTCGGTGCAGGTGTTGCACCGGGCGGATATCGGCTACACGCCGATTGTGGAAGCCACTGCGACCTCGCCGATTATCCTGAGCAGGCGAGTGAATGATCAGTCGCCAGGGCTGAGTCATTGTTTGCAGTTGGTTGAAGAGTTGATCTGAAACCCTCCAAACACCGCAATTCCCCTGTGGGAGCTGGCTTGCCTGCTCCCACAGTTTGATCTTCATACAGTTCAGAGACTGCGCAGGCGTTTGCGCTGCAGGGTTTGGCTGGGGGATTCATCGAAGAGTTTGCGGTACTCCGCCGAAAACCGACCCAAGTGGGTAAAGCCCCAGCCCAGCGCGATCTCGGAGATGGTGCGAATTGAACCATGCTCGAGGATTTCCTGGCGCACGACACCCAGTCGGTACTTCTTCAAATACGCCATCGGCGACAGCGCAAAGTATTTACGAAACGCATCGAACAGCTTGAACCGCGACACACCCGCAGCCGCTTCCAGGTCTTCCAAATGGATCGCCTCGCGGGCGTTGTCGTGGATGTATTGCCGCGCCCGAATCAGGTAATGCGGCAGCTTCACGCCGAGCACGTCGCGCAATTCTTCTGAATAGTTGTTCGGCTGGGCCAGGATCAAACCCTTGATCAACGAGCTTTCCAGATCCCGCGTAAACGCCGCCTGCTCATACAACTCGCTGCTGCACTCAAGCTCCGCAATAAAGTAGCGCGCCATGCGCCACCACGATGCCGAAGCACCGTCCACCGCATCCATCACCGACTCAAACCGCAGTGGCGCTTCAATCGGCCGTTGCAGCAACCCTTCCAGCGACTCACTCATCGCCGCCCGCGTAATCACCACCTGCAACTTGCGACAATCACCGGAAATCGCCAGCACCTGATGCTCGTTAGGCGACAAAATCACGCCTTGGTCACGGTTGGAACTCAGGCGCTCGCCGTTCTTGCTCAATTCCTGCTCGCCCACCAACGGCAGGCTCAGGCTGTAGCTGCTGAAGTGCTCGGCGTCTTCGATATCAATGGTCACATCGGTGCCGTACTCGATCACGCCCAAGGTGGTGGCGCGGGACTTGAACACATTGGCGCTGTGGTGAAAACGCAGGCGCTCGGGCGTGCTTGTCGCCAGGCGGTGCGGCCCGCAGATGCCGGACATCCAGCTGCAGGCGCCCTCCAGGTCGAAGCGTTGAATATGGATTTCGCGTGTATGGCTACTCATCAGGGGCACCCACGGCGGTTAGGCGGTTGCGCGCTCTGGCGGCGCGTCGTTGGCAATCGACAGCAAGTTCTACGCCACGCCCGCCTGAATGCAACCGGGTGGATAGCAAGCGTCGACTATGTGGATAAGCCGCAGGCATTTGCGACCTTCCCTTGGTATGACAGTAGCGCATGGCGTCACCTGGGCGCACTGAACTGGGTATTTGCTGCCCAATTTTGCGGCCTGCCTTCACCCATTAAGCGGATAGCCCGCGCCCTGCCCCACTGCCTCTAATACCCCACCGATTAGCCCCTATCTAAAAAGGTGCCTCCCATGAGTGGTGCAAGAAGCGTCGAGCAGTGGAAAACGTTTATCGAAGGTTGCCTGGACTTTCGGCCGGTGGATGAAGTGTTTCGCATCGCCCGCGACATGTTCACCGAGCCCGAACTGTTCGACCTGGAGATGGAACTGATCTTCGAAAAAAACTGGATCTACGCCTGCCACGAAAGTGAACTGGCCAATAACCACGACTTCGTGACCATGCGCGCCGGGCGCCAGCCGATGATCATCACCCGCGACGGCGAAGGCCAACTCAATGCGCTGATCAACGCTTGCCAGCATCGTGGCACCACACTGACCCGCGTCGGCAAGGGCAACCAATCGACCTTTACCTGCCCGTTCCACGCCTGGTGCTACAAGAGCGACGGCCGGCTGGTGAAGGTCAAGGCGCCGGGCGAGTACCCGGAAGGTTTCGACAAAGCCACACGCGGCCTGAAAAAAGCCCGTATCGAAAGCTACAAGGGCTTTGTGTTCATCAGCCTCAACGTGCAAGGCACCGACAGCCTGGAAGACTTCCTCGGTGACGCCAAAGTGTTCTTCGACATGATGGTCGCGCAGTCGGCCACCGGTGAGCTGGAAGTGTTGCCGGGCAAATCCGCCTACACCTACGACGGCAACTGGAAACTGCAAAACGAAAACGGCCTGGACGGTTATCACGTCAGCACCGTGCACTACAACTACGTCGCCACGGTGCAGCATCGTCAGCAGGTGAATACCGAAAACGGCAGCGCGTCCGCCAGCACACTGGACTACAGCAAACTCGGCGCCGGCGACGCGAATACCGATGACGGCTGGTTCGCCTTCAACAACGGCCACAGCGTGCTGTTCAGCGACATGCCCAACCCCAGCGTGCGCTCGGGCTACGCCACCATCATGCCGCGCCTGGTGGAAGAACACGGCCAGCAGAAAGCCGAGTGGATGATGCACCGCCTGCGCAACCTGAACATCTACCCGAGCCTGTTCTTTCTCGACCAGATCAGCTCGCAGCTGCGCATCATCCGCCCGGTGGCGTGGAACAAGACGGAGATCATCAGCCAGTGCCTGGGCGTGAAAAACGAGTCGGATGCCGACCGCGAAAACCGCATTCGCCAGTTTGAGGATTTCTTCAACGTATCGGGCATGGGCACGCCGGATGATCTGGTGGAGTTTCGCGAAGCCCAGCGCGGTTTCCAGGGCCGCCTGGAGCGCTGGAGCGATATCTCACGGGGCAGCCATCGCTGGGAAACCGGCCCTACGCCGAACAGCGAAGCCATCGGCATTCAACCGGCCATGACCGGCACCGAATTCACCCACGAAGGCCTGTATGTGAACCAGCATCGCAACTGGCAGCAATTTCTGCTCAAAGGCCTGGACCAGCAAGCGCTGACACTGCGGGAGGTGAAGTGATGGATGCCCAATTGCAGTACCGGATCGAGCAATTCTTCTACCGCAAATCCGAGCTGTGCGACGCCCAGGACTGGGACGCCTATGTGCAGCTGTTCGACCCGCAGAGCGAGTTTCACTTGCCGCAATGGGACTCGGAGCACGTGTACACCCGCGACCCCAAACGCGAAATGTCGCTGATCTACTACGCCAACCGTTCGGGCCTGGAAGACCGCGTGTTCCGTTTGCGCACCGGCAAGGCGGCGTCGGCCACGCCGATGCCGCGCACCTTGCACTTGATCAATAACGTGCGGATCGCCGAGCAGGCAGACGGCACGCTGGAGGTGAAGCTGAACTGGCACACGCTGTTCTATCGCCTGGCCACCTCAGAGCAGTTTTACGGGCCTGCCACTTACCACCTCAAGCCGGATGGGGACAGCTGGCTGATCACCCGCAAGCACGCACTGTTGCTCAACGACACCATCAACTCGGTGCTGGATTTCTATCACCTCTAATACAACACACCACCCACTGTGGCGAGGGAGCTTGCTCCCGGTTGACCGGGCTGGCGCTCCAGTGCGCAGCGGGAGCAAGCTCCCTCGCCACAGGTTATGCGCGCGGAGAACAACATATGAATCACAAAGTGGCCTTCAGTTTTGCCGACGGAAAGACCCTGTTTTTCCCGGTAGGCGCGAATGAAATCCTGCTGGATGCGGCATTGCGCAACGGCATCAAGATCCCGCTCGATTGCCGCGAAGGCGTGTGCGGCACCTGCCAGGGTCGTTGCGAGTCCGGCGATTACACCCAGGATTATGTCGACGACGAAGCCCTCTCCAGCCTCGACCTCAAGCAACGGAAGATGCTCAGTTGCCAGACGCGGGTGCAGTCCGACGCTACGTTCTACTTCGATTTTGATTCGAGCCTGTGCAACGCGCCGGGGCCGGTACACGTGCGCGGCAAGGTCAGCGAAGTGCAGCAGGTGTCGGCCAGCACCGCGATTTTGCAGGTGACCCTGGACAACCCGCTGGACTTCCTGCCCGGCCAATACGCCCGCCTGGCGGTGCCCGGCACCGACAGTTGGCGTTCGTACTCCTTCGCCAACCGGCCGGGTAATCAACTGCAGTTTCTGGTGCGCCTGCTGCCCGATGGTGTCATGAGCAACTACCTGCGCGAGCGCTGCCAGGTCGGTGATCAAGTGCTGATGGAGGCGCCATTGGGTGCCTTCTACCTCAGGCATGTCACCCGGCCGCTGATACTGGTGGCCGGCGGCACTGGCTTGTCGGCCTTGCTGGGTATGCTCGATGAGCTGGCTGCCAACGGCTGCAACCAGCCGGTCCACTTGTATTACGGCGTGCGCGGGGCCGAGGACTTGTGCGAAGCACAACGCATCGAAGCCTACACCTCGACAATCCCCGACTTTCGCTACACCGAAGTGCTCAGCGCCCCGTCACCCGAGTGGCCTGGCAAACGCGGTTACCTCACCGAACATTTCGACCTGGCCGAATTGCGGGACAGTTCGGCCGATATGTACGTATGCGGCCCCCCTCCAATGGTCGAATCCATCCAACAATGGCTGGCGGATCAGGCACTTGATGGCGTTCAGCTGTATTACGAAAAGTTTACGCAGAGTAATATCTGACCCTCAGCAGTTCTGAGGGGCTGATGCGGCGTGCACTCACCCTCAAGAAAAACAAGTAGAAGGGAATGTTAATGGCGGATGACATGGTTAACCCGGTGGGCCTCAAGCGTGGCCTGAAGAACCGGCACATTCAGCTGATCGCCTTGGGAGGGGCGATTGGCACAGGGTTGTTCCTTGGCTCGGCCGGGGTGCTCAAGTCGGCGGGGCCGTCGATGATCCTGGGCTACGCGATTGCCGGTTTCATCGCGTTCCTGATCATGCGCCAGCTTGGCGAGATGATCGTCGAAGAGCCGGTGGCCGGCTCCTTCAGCCACTTCGCCCACAAATACTGGGGCGGCTACGCAGGCTTTCTGGCCGGCTGGAACTACTGGGTGCTCTACGTGCTGGTGGGCATGGCCGAACTGACAGCCGTGGGCAAATACATCCAGTTCTGGTGGCCGGAGATTCCGACCTGGGTCAGCGCGCTGGTGTTCTTTGTCGCGGTCAACCTGATCAACACCCTCAACGTGAAGTTCTTCGGTGAAGCCGAGTTCTGGTTCGCGATCATCAAGGTCGTGGCGATTGTCGGCATGATCGTGCTCGGCTGTTACCTGCTGTTCAGCGGCACCGGTGGCCCGCAAGCCTCGGTGAGCAACCTGTGGAGCCACGGCGGGTTCTTCCCCAATGGCGGCATGGGGCTGTTGATGTCCATGGCCTTCATCATGTTCTCGTTCGGCGGCCTGGAGCTGGTGGGTATCACCGCAGCCGAGGCCAGCGAGCCGCGCAAAGTGATCCCCAAAGCCATCAACCAGGTGGTCTACCGCATCCTGATTTTCTACGTCGGCGCGCTGACCGTGCTGCTGTCGCTGTACCCGTGGGACCAACTGCTGCAAACCCTCGGCGCGTCGGGCGATGCCTACGGCGGCAGCCCGTTTGTACAGATCTTCTCGCTGATCGGTAACGACACCGCCGCGCACATTCTCAACTTCGTGGTGCTGACCGCGGCGCTGTCGGTGTACAACAGCGGCGTGTACTGCAACAGCCGCATGCTGTTCGGCCTGGCCGAGCAAGGCGATGCGCCCAAAGCGCTGATGAAACTCAACAAACAAGGCGTGCCGATTCGCGCCCTGGCCATTTCGGCGCTGGTGACGATGCTGTGCGTGGTGGTCAACTACGTCGCGCCGCACAGTGCGCTGGAACTGCTGTTTGCGCTGGTGGTTGCCTCGCTGATGATCAACTGGGCACTGATCAGCCTCACCCACATCAAGTTCCGCAAGGCCATGGGCGAGCAAGGCGTGACGCCGTCGTTCAAGACCTTCTGGTTCCCGTTCAGCAACTACCTGTGCCTGGCGTTCATGGTGATGATCATCAGCGTGATGCTGGCGATTCCGGGGATTAACAACTCGGTGTATGCGATGCCGGTTTGGGTGGGGATTATCTACATTGCCTACCGGTTGCGGATTAGAAAAAGCAACGCGGTAGTGAACGCACGGTGATCCCTGTGGGAGCCGGGCTTGCCCGCGATGGCGGTGGGTCAGTCAGTGGATGAGCTGGCTGACAGACCGCTATCGCAGGCAAGCCAGCTCCCACATGAAGCGGACGCAGAGCGTCCAAAGCGGCATTCCCACGCAGAGCGTGGGAACGATCAGCCCCGGGATTCCGGGGCTTTTTGTTTAGAGCGTGGAACGCACTCGCCACAGTTCGGGGAACAGCACGGTGTCGAGCATCTTGCGCAAATAACCCACGCCTTCCGTGCCACCGGTGCCGGGCTGGAAGCCAATGATGCGCTCCACCGTGGTCACATGCCGAAAGCGCCACTGGCGGAATGAGTCTTCCAGGTCGATAAACTTCTCGGCCAACTGATACAAATCCCAATACCGACTCGGGTCGCGATACACCTCGCGCCACGCCGCCTCCACGGACTCATCGTGAACCGTGGCCGCCGTCGGGTCGCGTTCGGCGCGCTTGGGGTCAATCGCCAACCCGGCTTTAACCATCAGATTAATCGCCTCGTCGTACAGCGACGGCGTGGCAATCGCCACTTTCAACTCGTTCAACAATTCTGGCCGATGCGCGTGCGGCCGCAACAGCGCTGCGCTTTTATTGCCAAGGATAAATTCGATCTCACGGTACTGGAACGACTGGAACCCCGACGACTGCCCCAGAAACGGGCGAATCGCCTTGTACTCCGACGGCGTCATGGTCGCCAGCACGGCCCAGGCATGCACCAGTTGATCGAAGATCCGTGACACTCGCGCCAGCATCTTGAATGCCGGCGGCAACTCGCCCAGGCGCACGTGCTCGCGGGCGGCCTTGAGTTCGTGGAGCATCAGTTTCATCCACAGCTCTGAAGTCTGGTGCTGGATGATAAAGAGCATTTCGTTGTGATCGGGCGATAGCGGGTGCTGGGCGCTGAGGACTTTGCCCAGGTCCAGGTAGTCGCCGTAGCTCATGGACTCGGAAAAATTCAGTTCGGCGTTATGCCATTCTTCCGGCGGCTGGTAATCAGGTGAAAAGGGACACTGGCTCATCGCGTGGGCTCCTTGAGCGGGCGGAGAATGGCACGGACGGGGCTGGCGTCCAGGTTGGCAAAACGCAACGGCAGCGCGATCAACTCATAGTCGCCCTCCGGTACATCATCAAGCACGATGCCTTCGAGAATCGCCATGCCATGGCGGGCCACGGCGTTGTGCGAATCCATGGTCTTGGACTGTTGCGGGTCCAGGGACGGTGTGTCGATACCGATCAGACGCACGCCCAGGCTGGCGAGCAGCTCAATGGTTTGTGGTGCGATGGCGGTGAAGTTCGAGTCCCACTCGGTCAGCGGTGCTTGTGGATAAGTGCGCAGTAGCACACGCTCAGGCAAGTTATCCACACGCCCTTGCAACTGATGCGGCTGCACCAGCGCGCCGCTGCCCAGGCAATGCAACACCCGGCACGGACCCATGTACACATCCAGCGACACCTCGCCGATCGGCGCACCGTCGGCGCTGTAATGCAGCGGCGCGTCCACATGGGCGCCAGTGTGCGGCGAAAACGTCACGCGGCCCACATTCACCGGGCACTCCGGGCCAAACTGCCACACGCGCTCTTCCTGGAACGGCGTATCGCCCGGCCAGGTCGGCGTCGCCGTGCTCAAGGGCGGGCTGATATCCCACCACGTTTTTATTGGGTTCATTGCAAGGCTCTCACTCGTTCTTGGGTGAATGATACGAGGGCCAGCCGTGCATTTTCTTGCTAATTCCTGCGCAACACGGGAAATTTTTCGCAGTTACTGCGGGGAAATAGCGCTTTACCGCACAAACCTATCACTCAAGAGCGCCTCCTTTCCCTGTGGGAGCCGGGCTTGCCCGCGATGACGGCGGCACAGCTGCATCTCCAGTACCTGACACTCCGCTATCGCGGGCAAGCCCGCTCCCACATGGACTGCACAGTGTCTGAGAGATCGCATTCGGCTGCGCTTCTGGGCATCCCGATGTCGAGTTCAGACCACTGACACAACGCCCAAGGCCTTAGGGTTCATCTTTCCCTTCCCTGCCTCGGAGCCATCATGTCCAAGCCCATCACCGTACTGCGTGACACCCACCCGCTACCTATCCTGGATGCCTGCAAATGGGAAAAGCTCGAGGGCGACCCGCACACCGTCAACCTCAACGCCTACACCAGCGAAGACGGCAGCAAGATCATGGGCACCTGGATCTGCACGCCGGGCAAGTGGTACGTGGAATACGTAAAGTGGGAATATTGCCACTTCCAGGAAGGCTACTGCGTGATCACACCAGAAGGCATGGAGCCGATTCACTTGCGGGCTGGGGATATCTTTGTGGTGGAACCCGGTATGAAGGGCACGTGGGAAGTGGTCGAGACCGTGCGTAAGTATTTTGTGTTTGCATAAGCAGCATCAGATAAATCCTTGGCCTGCTTCAGTTTTTCCCTAGCGTGAGTCCGGCCCCTTTAAAGCACCCTGCGATGAGTCTTCCCACTCACGCAGGCTGCCCAATTGAACGTCCTGACCAAAGTATGTGTGTTAAACATCTGTGTTTTTCTCGCACCCTCTGCCCTCGCTGACTTCATCAGTGACAGCACCGGCAAGCTTGAGCTGAAGAACTTTTACTTCAACCGTGACTACCGTGAGCCCAATGCCACGCAGTCCAAGCGCGAAGAATGGGCACAAGGTTTCGCGTTGCAAATTGAGTCCGGGTACACCGAAGGCACCGTGGGTGTTGGCGTCGATGTCCTCGCCATGGCGGGCTTCAAGCTTGATTCAAGTGCAGACCGAACCCGCTCCGGCTTATTGCCGGTGCGTCAATCCGGCAAAGCCGAAGACAGCTATGGCGAAGCCGCTTTTACGGCAAAATTCAGGGCTTCCCAAACGACGCTGAAAATCGGTGCGCTGGCCCCACCAGCGCTACCGATACTGGAAAAAAACGTCGGCCGCTTGCAGCCGCAGCTTTTCAAGGGCGCGCACCTGCGCTCCCAGGAACTCAAAGACCTGACGCTGGACGTGGGCAGAATTACCCACGTCAACCAGGTCGACTCAACCAACTATGAAGCGTTGGCGGTCGCCACCGGCGCACGCAGGAATATCGTGGTTCGTGGGAAGAATCAATCGAATGCATTCGACTTTGCAGGCGGTAGTTACGCCGTCAACAAACAACTCACCGCCAGCTACTACTACAGCACGCTGGACAACCTCTACACCCAGCACGCGGGCAGCCTTCAACATACCTATCCAGTTGCCGAGGACCAAAGCCTGAAAAGTGAATTGCGTTACACGCGCTCTCTCGATAACGGCCAAACCAACATCGACAACACCGCAGTGGGTGCGATGCTGACCTACGCATGGGGGGCGCATAAATTGGGTGGGGCCTACCAAACCATGTCAGGCAACACAGGCCACGCAGCTGTAAGAGGAAGCTATCCCACACTGGTGAATTTTCTGCAGTACAGCGACTTCGCCAATAAGGATGAAAAATCCTGGCAAGTACGCTACGACTACGACTTCACCGCGCTGGGCGTTCCCGGCCTTTCCATGTTCACGCGCTATGCATCGGGCAGCAACGTCGACCGAGGGCCGGGCCGTTCGGACGGGCGTGAGTGGGAACGGGATATCGATGTGAGCTATGCCTTCCAGAATCCGACCCTGAAAAACGTCAAAGTCCGCTTACGCAACGCAATGATGCGCTCCAACTTTGAAAGCGATATAGACGAAACACGCTTGATCGTCAGCTACGAAAAGCCACTGTGGTAACCGGCAAAAACCCGAGAGCCCGCCCGACGCGGGCTCTCGGAAACGCCCCTACTTGGGTTTGCGATAGCTGTTGATGATCGCCGAGAAGTCTTTACCCCCTTCCCCACGCTGACTCATCGATTGATACAACTGCTGGGCCACGGCGCCGAGGATTACCGGTTGCTTGGCCTGGCGTGCGGCTTCGGTGGCCAGCCCCAGGTCCTTGAGCATCAGGTCGGCGCCGAAACCACCGGTATAGCCACGGGACGACGGCGCAGTTTCAATCACGCCCGGCCATGGGTTGTAAGTGTCGGAACTCCAGCAGCGCCCGGTGGAGCTGTTGATAATCCCGGCCAGCACTTGCGTGTCGATGCCCAGCGCATCGCCCAGGGCCATGGCCTCGCTGACGCCGACCATGCTGATGCCGAGCAACAGGTTGTTGCAGATCTTGGCGATCTGGCCGGTGCCGACATCGCCACAATGCACGATATTGCGGCCCATCTGCGCCAGCACCGGTTGCAGGGTGGCGAACAGTTCCGGGGTAGCGCCGACCATGAAGGTCAGCGTCCCGGCTTGCGCGCCACCCGTGCCGCCGGAGACGGGTGCGTCGGCCACCACCACGCCTTGTTTTGCCGCCGCCGTGGACACATCGCGAATGGTTTGCGGGTCAATGGTGCTGCAATCCACCGCCGGCACGCCTTTGCCGATGCCAGCAAGCACGCCATCTTCATTCAGCCACACGCTGCGCACATGGGCAGCGGCCGGCAGCATGGTAATCACCAGCTCCGCGCCGCTGGCCGCATCACGCGGCGAGTCGCTGATGGTGCCGCCCAGTTCGGCCAACTCCTTGAGCACTGTCTGGTTCAAATCAAACAGGTTCAGCGCATGGCCAGCCTTGATCAGGTTGCGGGCCATGGGCGCGCCCATGTTGCCCAGGCCGATAAATGCAATCTTCATGATCGTCTCCCCAAATCAGCGCAGGTTGATGGTGGTGTTGACGCCATCGTTGACCGTGTCGTCATCGAACCAGCGGCTGGTGACGGTTTTGGTCTGGGTGTAGAACTGCACCACTTGCTTGCCATACGGGCCGAGGTCGCCGAGCTTGGAACCGCGCGAACCGGTGAAGCTGAAGAACGGCACTGGCACCGGAATCGGGATGTTGATACCGACCTGGCCTACATCGATTTCGCTCTGGAACTTACGCGCTGCCGCACCGCTTTGGGTGAACAAGCCGGTGCCGTTGCCGAACGGGTTGGCGTTGACCAGCGCGATGGCCTCATCCAGCGTGGCGACTTCCAGCACCACCAGCACCGGGCCGAAGATTTCCTGGGTGTAGATCTGCATATCAGTGGTCACGCCCGAGAACAGGGTCGGGCCGACGAAGTTGCCGTGTTCGAAGCCCGGCACCTTGATGTCGCGGCCGTCCAGCTCCAGCTTGGCGCCTTCTTTCACGCCGCTTTCGATCAGTTCCAGAATGCGCGCCTTGGCGCGTTTGGAGATCACCGGGCCGACATCCGTGCCCGCTTCACTGCCAGCGTTAACCTTGAGTTTTTGCGCCAGCGCTTTCAAATCCGGCAGCCACTGCTTGGCCGCGCCCACCAGCACCACCACCGAGGTGGCCATGCAACGCTGGCCTGCCGCGCCGAAACCGGCACCGACCAGCGCATTCAAGGTGTGTTCGCGGTTGGCGTCCGGCAGCACCACGGCGTGGTTCTTGGCGCCCATCATCGACTGCACGCGCTTACCGTGTTTGCCGGCCAGGTCGTACACGTGGGTACCAACGGCGGTCGAACCGACGAAAGAAACTGCCTTGATATCTTTATGGGTGCACAGCGCATCCACCACATCCTTGCCGCCGTGCACCACGTTGAGCACGCCGGCCGGCACACCGGCTTCCAGCGCCAGTTCTACCAGCAGCATCGTCGACAGAGGGTCTTGTTCGGACGGTTTGAGCACGAAAGTGTTACCGCAGGCAATCGCCATCGGGAACATCCACAGTGGAATCATCGCCGGGAAGTTGAACGGAGTGATGCCTGCGCATACGCCGATGGGCTGACGCAGGGTGTAGGTGTCGACGCCACCGGCGACGTTTTCAGCGAATTCGCCCATCTGCAAGGTGCCGATGGAGCACGCGTGTTCAACCACTTCCAGGCCACGGAAAATATCGCCTTCGGCGTCGGCAATGGTCTTACCCTGCTCGGCGCTCAGGACTACGGCGATGCGCTTGGAATGTTCGCGGATCAAGGCTTGCAGCTTGAGCATGATGCGCATGCGTGCGCCGATCGGCGTGAGCTTCCAGGTTTGAAAAGCTTGATGGGCAGCGTCGATGGCGGCGTTGACTTCATCGGCGGTGGCGAAAGGGACTTTGGCCAGCACCTCTTGAGTGGCCGGGTTGACGATGTCTTGCCAGTGGGTGGTCTTGGATTCGACCCATTCACCCTTGATCAGCAACTTGACCTGTTGCACGGAAATATCGGCAGAAGCGTTCATGTGGTCTCCAAATCTTATATTTGTGCAGAGAACCAAGGCCAGGGGTGTGCTCTCAATAGCTGACGGTCGCGCCTGCGTCCCAGCGTAAATCCGGTTCATCCCTAACACTTTCATTTGGGACTTGGCCCTGCGGGTTGGAGCTGTGATCGCGCCAGTCTGCGTTGCGGGACTTGAAGAGGCAGAAGCATCCTCTTCGTCCCGCGCCTTGCCTGACACAATCACAGCTCCAACGCGATCCGCCATCTATTGAGAGCACACCCCTATCGCCTTGAAGAATGAGGCGTTCGGACTGTTTTTGGAGTATAGATGTGCAAATCTCTAATAAGAACGCACATAAAAGCCGGTCCAATATGCAAAAAAACATCACGTCGCTAGGCTCCCTGAACTGGGATGACCTGAAGTTTTTCCTCGAAGTGGCCCGCACCCGCAAGGCCAGCGTCGCCGCCAAGCGCCTGGCGGTGGACTACACCACCGTGTCGCGGCGCATCAGTTCGTTGGAAGTGTCGCTCGGCACATTGCTGTTCGAAAAATCCCGGACCAACGGCTTCGTGCTCACCACCGAAGGCCAGCGTTTGCTGGGGTATGCGGAGTCCATCGAAAGCACGCTGCACATGGCCTGCGAGCAGGTGTCCGGCTCTGGCGTGGCGCTGTCCGGGCATGTGCGCATGGGCTGCACCGAAGGTTTCGGCAGCTTTTTTGTCACGCCGCAGCTCAGCCACTTTGTCGACACTTACCCGGCAATCTCGGTGGATATTTTGCCCCTGCCCCACTTCATCAGCCTGTCCAAGCGCGAAGCCGACATAGTGATCGCCCTGGAACGCCCGGAACACGGGCCGTATGTGTGCTGCAAACTGTGCGACTACAAACTGCAGCTGTACGCGACCCAGGACTACCTCGACCAACACCCGCCGATCCGCAAACCGGCGGATTTGGCCGAGCATCCGTTTATCAGCTATGTGGATGATCTGGCGTTCAGTTCGGAGCTGTTGTACCTGGCCAATGTGGTGCCCGGCGCCAGCGCGAGTTTGCGCAGTACCAGCGTGATCGCGCAGTACGTGGCGGCGCAGCAGGGCCGGTCGATGGCGATATTGCCGTGCTTTCTGGCGGCGCAGGATCCACGGTTGTTGCCGGTGCTGGGCGAGCAGATTGCGATAACGCGGCAGTTTTGGATGTATTGCCGGGAGGATTTGCGGAAGCTGAAGCGGATTACGCTGTTGTGGGATTACATCAGGGAAGTGACGGAGCAGAACGCGGGGTTGTTGATGGGAACGACAAGGGAGATGAAGTTTTCGGACTGAGGTGCGCAGTTGATCTTGCTCGAAGCAATATATAGGTGACACATAACGAGCTTTCTTCTTGTTTACTCAAGAAAGGTTGCTTTATATTCAATATCAAATTACTACAGGATGTATAGCATGACAGATTCATCTGTTTTTTCTCCAAATGGAGAACCAGGCTCCCTAGAACCACAAGGCACCCCAGGAACTTCAGAGTCACTAAATGTCATTCTGCCCAGTAAAAGCGCAACTGCTATTCGCCAATTGTCTAATACCGGCGCACCGTACGCTCGTACATTTGACTATGGTACGACTTCCTTTACGGGTGGCGGTGGCGTAGATTATCAACTGGATCCAACCGATACTGTTTCCGCTGATAATGGAGGAACAATCCTGGTTAATCCAACCGATGGTGGACGGTGGAAAGCGTCGAGTCTTCCTTTCTACAATCCACGTCAGTTCGGTTGCAAAGGTGATGGAAAAACAGACGATACAGTTGCATTTCAAAACTGCATTAACGCTGCAATAACAGCCGGTATTGAAATCCGTATCCCTTCCGGCAAATACCTTATTAGCAAAACTCTAAACTTTGATCTTAGTGGTTCCACCGAATTCACTGACACCCGCAAAATCGATATGCGCGGAAGCGGCATCCAAACGTGCCGCTTTGAATTTACGGGCACCGACGCTTGTATAAAGGTTACTGGCGGCACCGGTTCTGGAGCAATCCCATCGCAAATGTTTCAAGTATTTTCCGGATTCGCCATTAAGGGCAATCAGGTATCTGGATCTATTGGCTTTTACCAAGACACTTGCCAGCATATTTTCATGCAAGACATTGAACTCACCCTGCTGGATTTTGGTTTAAAGCTTCTGGATGCGGACTTCTCTTCATTTCAAAAAATTATTATCCATTGGAATAACAGAGGGCTTATTGCTGAACAGCGTAGCCCTAGGCTTATCAATAGTACAGCCCCCAATGGACTTGACTTTATTGGCTGCCAAATTGCTGGCAATAAAACGTATGGTGCCGCCTTTGTTAAAGGTTCTTGCATTAACTTCTACGGCGGGGATATAGAAGGTAACGGAATCGATGGAGACGGTAAAGGTTTCGGCCTATTGTTCCAGGACTGCGGTGTGCAAGGTGGCGTAGGTGCTAACCTTAACGGCGTCTACTTTGAGCAGAACAATGGTATTGCTGATGTGTGGGTAAGCGCGAGCAATGCACCGGATGCTACTTTAAACCCTAACCATTGCGTTCACAATATAGACTCTTGCTCATTCAACAGAGTCAGCGATAAAAACTTCACCATCACTAACATCTTTGCTACGTTCACGTCTTCTGTTGCTGGTAAGCAGAAGCTGAATGTGCGTTCATCTGGCTTTAAAGGGTATGGGAATTACGCTGCATCCAGTGGCCGCCCTTATATTAAATTCGGCCTTGACAACATGAACGCCTATAACTTTCACGCTGAAGGCAACCTCTTCCAAGATGATATCGAAGCCATTCCACAACAAGAGCACTTCAGTTGTGTGATAGGTCTAAATACTAAGCAATCAATTACTCAGGGCGTGCTGACCGATGTCGATTTCACTGCGGCCATTTTTGATCCAAGCGCCCTACACGATCCAACACACGCAACTTACATCACCGCCCCTATCACCAATAGGTACACGGTAACTGCCAACGCCAACTTTACTGCCAACTCAATTGGCACAAGATTAATTAGAGTCAACGTGAATGGCGTGGAGGTAATGAATGAATCTAAAAATGCTACCGGAGGTGGAAACAACACTTACCTCGGCTTAACCGTTGAACTTTCTTTAAATAAAGGAGACCAGGTAAGTATGCAAGTATTCCAAGATACATCCACCGCACTTGATTTACTTGTATCTTCTACTCGATTGAGTTTTAAGAGTGCCTCTCCCACTTAAGGTCAAGTGACAATAGGCTTGCCACTGAAAACCTCGAGGGCTGGCTTGCTTTTTTATAGACATAAGCGCAACTGCTCGAAAGAACTCAGGGGCAAGGTGGAACAAACTGATGGCAACCATGCTTATTTAACCATCGACCTATCAGACTCTCTTAGAAAAAATGGACGATGTGGATCTCACTGTCACCGCACAAAAAGGTGCGGTTATGCCTATAGTGATACTGCTTGGTGAGAAGAGCAAGCGAAGTAGGAATACGCGTCGCTTAGCAAAGAAACGCGGAGGTTGTGGTCCTGCGGATTAAAAGGCCATCAGCGAAGATTCGCTTTAATTTGCAGGACATTTCCTAGAGACTCTCTACCCTATTGCGCCTTACCGTTTGGGTCACTAGCCTCCTGACTTCGCTGCTCATCAGCGATCGGGTTTAGCGACTCGGATTAGTTGGGATGTGATGCCAAAGTATTGCCAGGCTTCTTGCCTGTCTTTACCGTTTTATGGCGGCTGTACGCGGGAGACCTTCGGGTCTGCCGGGTTCCCAAATTTACCGGTTCGCTAACCCGTGTACAGCTGCCACCTCTTCATGTTTAGCGACATGCCGTGGTGACCCCTACTGCAAATTTGGGAAACATCATGTCAAAAATCGTCCCCGATCCACCGCTGTCCTCTATCACCACCCTCGGCGTTGTCACCTTCGGCGACTACGGCGAAAACCAAAAACCGCTGTTCCGCGTCAACTCCGGCATGCCCATCGAGCAAGCCCTGGAACATGCGTCCACCCTGCTGTTCTACTCCAAAAAACTCGCCATGGAAGCCGCCATGGATGTACGCGGCGAACAATACGCCTGGGCCGCACACTACCTGTGTGAGATGGGCAAAGCCGTGGTGGATGACCTGACGCAAGCGATGACGCCGAGCAGCTAAGCGAACACGCCAGCAAGCACACTGCAAAACAAAATGTGGGAGCGGGCTTGCTCGCGAAAGCGGAGGGTCAGTGAGTAAATCATTGTCTGAACCACCGCCATCGCGGGCAAGCCCGCTCCCACACTTGAACTACGGCGGGCACAGGATTCAGGTCTGGCACAAATAAGTGTGGGAGCTGGCTTGCCCGCGATGGCGGTGGGTCAGGCAGCTTATCTACTGCTGATATACCGCCATCGCAGGCAAGCCAGCTCCCACAGTTGACCGCATTGCCACGTTGGGATTGAGTGAGGTGCTTAGTCGGCAATCACGACGATCGACACGCGCCGGTTCTCGGTGCGGCCTGCCACGGTGGTGTTTGACGCCACCGGTTCGCTGCTGCCCAGGCCGCGCAGTTGGATGTTTTCTTCTTTCATGCCCACGCTGGTCAGCACCTTGCCCACGCTTTTGGCGCGGCGCAGGGATAACTGCTGGTTGTAGGTTTCTTTGCCCGAGGCGTCGGTGTGGCCGTCTACGCGCACGCGGTCGATACCGGCGCCCGTCAGGGCTTTGCCGATGCGTTCGACGATGTCGGTGCTGGCTTTGTTGAGGCTTTCGACGTCGCTGCCGAACAGCACTTTGCCGGATAACCCGAAGGCCCAGCCTTCGTCGGTGAGTTCAAAGCCTTGTTGTTTGAGGACCGCGACTTGCGCCGGGGTCAGGCCTTTGGGCGGCGGCGTCTGGCAGCCGCCGAGGGCCAGGAAGGCCACCAGTAAAGTGATAAACAGAACACGCGTTTTCGAGAACAAGGGATCAACTCCTGTGTTGAACGTTGGCAGCGGTAGGCTCCGCCTCCGCCGTTTGCTGGCCGCCTTGAGACAGCCGCTTGGCTTGGTACATGGCCGCGTCGGCGGCATTAAGCAGGGTGCCGGGAGTGGCGCCATGATCGGGGTAGATGGCGATGCCGATACTGAGGGAGGTCAGCACCTGGGTATTGCCGGGCAACGGGATTGGTTTGTCCATGCTGGCAATGATCTTGTCGGCAATGCGCTGGGCATCCTCGGCCTTGTGCAGCGGCGCCAGCAGGATCGCGAATTCATCACCGCCCAGGCGCGCCACCAGGTCATCCTCACGCAGCTGCGCACGCACGCGTTCGGCGACGGCGACCAGCACGGCATCGCCGGCGGCGTGGCCAAAGTTGTCGTTGATGTCTTTGAAGCGGTCGCTGTCGAGGAACAACACCGCCACTTTCTCATTGATCTTGGCGGCGCTGCGCAGTGCGCGAATCAGGCGGCCTTCGAAGAACGCGCGGTTGGGCAAGCCGGTGAGGCTGTCGTGGCTGGCTTGGTGCGCGAGGGTTTCATTTTCACTTTGCAGGTGGCTTTGCCAGGCTTCCATCTCACCGAGCAAGGCGTTGAAGTCGCTGCCGAGGCTATCGAGTTCGGCGATCTGCGCCGGTGGCACACGGCGGTCGAAATCGCGCTCGCTGCGGGCGGCGTGGGCCACGGCGGCAAGGCTTTGCAGCGGTTGGGTGATGCCTTGCAACAGACGCCGCGCCAGGTACAACGCAACCCAGGCGCTGAGCGCGGTACAAATCAGAATCCCGGCCAGGCCACTGAGCAAAAAGCGCAGCAGGCTGCCGCCATGGCCGACCAAGTGAATGCTGCCGACGGGCTGGCCCTGGTGCAGGACCGGCTGGCTGATAGGCTGTTCGAGCAGGGTGTGCGCCACCGCCAGCTCGACCTTGGAGAGCATGCCGGTTTCGGGCCGTACCCATTGCGCCAGCAGCTTGCCGTTGGCGTCGAAGACTTCGGCCTGGGCCACTTCTTCAGTCGATGCAATCAGGCTCAGCGCTTCGGTGGCGGCGGCACTGTCATCGAACACCACCGCAGCTTCCACGGTGTAGTTGATGGAGCGCGCGATCAGGTGCAGGTTGTGCTCGGCATACACCCGCAGCGCCAGCACGCCGAGCAGGGTCAGCGACACACTGGCCAGGGTCACGGCCACCAGTGCCAGGATCAAATGCCCACGGCCAATGACCGAACGCAAGGTCGGCCGCGCTTTAGCGGTTCTCATGGCGCTGGCGCTCGACGTCGGGACAGTTGCAACACACTGGGGTGGATGCGCACGCCGCTACGGGCGACGGAATCCAGGTTGACCTCGAACGACACTTGCTCATCGCCCACGCGCAGGCAGAACAGGCTGCCCACGGTGCATTGGTCGCCGCCTTCGCTGATGCTGAGCACCGGGTGGCCGATCAATGAGGTGAACAGGCGGCTGCGTTCATCGGCGGTGAGTTTGCCGATGTAAATGGCGTCGCAGGCACTGACGATATCGGGATTATCGGCCAGCAGGCGCTGCACCACCACCGGGCGGCCAGTGGCCTGGGTGGTGCCTTTGACAAGGTCGTCGGTGTATTGGGTGGGGCCGACGATGCACAAGCGCAGTTGTGCAGGCTCCACCGGCCAACGGGCATAACTGAGGATGCCGAGTACCACTTGGGTGACCGCCTGGGCGCGGTGATCCGCCAGGCTGGGCGTCTGCGCAAATACACGCGGGGCGAGCAGGCATAGCACCGCCACCAGTAACATGCGTCTCCAGCTCAAACTGCGCTCTGTGGGCGAGACAGCCACGTTCATGCAGCAATTCTCTCAAATATTTTACAGGGTGATGCCGCAACGATAGCACAGCGGCGGAAAACCCCACGAACTGGGGGTTTATCAAAGCCCGCTATATTTTCAGAAAAATCAGACAACTAAACCAGAAATATTTAATGACCAATCAGTCAGTTTTATCGAGGGCGGCATCCAACTCCAGCATCAACCCGCTCAGGCGTTTGACCTTGCGCCGCACCGCTTCTTCAAACACCCCGCCTCGCGGTTCGATCAAACTGAACCAGCGTTTGGCGCGGGTGATGCCGGTGTAGATCAGCTCTTTGGTCAGCACCGGGTTCAGCGCATCGGGCAGGATCAGCGCCGTGTGAGTGAATTCGGAGCCCTGGGATTTGTGCACGGTCATGGCGTACACGGTTTCCACATCATTCAGACGGCTGGGCAGTACAAAACGCACCCCACCCTGGCCATCGTTGCGTGGGAAAGCCACACGCAGCACCTGTGGGCCGCCGTCGCTTTCGGGCAGTTTGAGGGCGATGCCGATGTCGCCGTTCATCAAGCCCAGGCCGTAGTCGTTGCGCGTCATCAATACCGGGCGGCCTTCGTACCATTGGTCATCGCCTTCGATCAGCCGCACTTTGCGCAAGGCGGCGGTGATGCGCTGGTTTAAACCTTCCACGCCCCATGGGCCTTTGCGCACGGCGCAGAGTAGTTGGAAGGCGTCGAAGGCTTGCAATAGTTGTTGCGCCCAGTGGGTCCAGGCGGCGTCTTCGCGCGCTGTGTCGAGGGCCGGGCGCGCGCTGTGCAGCAGGTTGAGGTAATAGCGATAACCCTGGGCGTCGTCGCCCTGCCCGTCCAGCACCAGGCGCTCAAGCGCGTGATCGTGTTCGCCCTTGAGGCTGAGGCAGAACAGGTCGTTATGGCTGCGCGCGGCAAGCAGTCTGCGCGCCTCTTCGGCATTTTGCTGGTTAACCCAACGCGCCAGTTGGCCGATGCCACTGCCTTCGCCGAAGCGTCGCGAATAGCGCAGCATGACCACTTGCTGGGCGAGCGGATGACTGCCATCGAGATCTTCCTGCAGGCCGCTGGCGCTGAGGTCTTCGCCGCTGACGGCTTGCAGCCATTGGCGTGTGTCGGGGCTGTACCAGCCGGCTTCGGCATCACGGCACAAGTCGCCGAGCACCGCACCGGCTTCTACCGAAGCGAGTTGGTCTTTGTCCCCGAGCAATACCAGGCGTGCGTGGGGCGGCAACGCGTCCAGCAGGTTGGCCATCATTTCCAGGTCGATCATCGAGGCTTCGTCCACCACCAGCACATCCAATGGCAACGGGTTGCCGAGGTGATGCCGAAAATGTCGCGTGCCGGGGCGGCTGCCAAGCAGGCGGTGAACCGTGGTGACCTGGGTGGGGATTTTTTCCCGCACGCTGTCCGGCACATTCAGCGAGAGTACTTGCTGGCTGATGGATTCGGTGAGGCGTGCGGCGGCTTTGCCCGTGGGCGCGGCGAGGCGGATGCGCAATGGGCTGTTGGCCTCTACCGCCGGGGCCTGCAGCAGCGCGAGCAAGCGCACTACAGTGGTGGTTTTACCCGTGCCGGGGCCGCCGGTAACGATGCTGAAGGCACCGCGTGTGGCCAGGGCGCAGGCAAGTTTTTGCCAGTCGATCACGCCGTCCGGCGGCGCTTGATCGAACAAGGTGTTCAGGCGTTGCGGCAAATCAGTGGCGACGGTTTCCAGGGTGGCCAGGCGCAGGCGTAATGCCATGTCGATGCGCCGTTCGTAGGTCCAGTAGCGGCGCAAATACAGGCGTTTGCCGGACAGCACCAGCGGGCGGCTTTGGGCCGATTCAGTGCCATCAACAGCCAGCGCGACCAAGTGGCTGGCGGCCAGCGCCTGGCACCAGTGGGCGCCATCAAGGCCGTCGAGCAATTGCGAGGGCAGCAACATGGCGCCGGTTTGCAGGTCGCCTTCGGGGGGCAATGACAGGGCAAAGTCTGGCGCTTTAAGGGTTTCGAACAAGTCCAGGCAGACGTGGCCATGGCCCAATTGGTGGCTGGTCAATGCGGCGGCCAGCAATACCAGTGGGTCGGCCTGCGGGTCGAGTTCGTGGAGGAAACCGACGAAGGCTTTGTCCAATGCGCGCAGCCAGCCACGCTCAACCCAGCGTTCCAACAACTGCAACAGGTCGGCGGCGCGACTGAGTGGCATCAGGTCCTCAAGCGGTAAGGGCGACAGGCTCATAGCAGCACTCCTTGTTCCCAGGCGGGCTCAACCTTGGGCGGTATGGGTTTGCCCTGGAACAACAGGTCCAAGCCTTCGATCAGCTCCCGTGGCGGCCGGGTGAAATACGCGCCCTGGCTGGTGGCCTGGGTGCCCCGCAGGAACAGGTACAGCGCACCGCCAACATGGCGGTCGTAGTCGTAATCCGGCAGGCGCGCCTTCAGCTGGCGGTGCAGGGCCAGCAGGTAAAGTACGTATTGCAGGTCGTACCGATGCTCGAGGATCGACTGTTCCATGGCGTCCTGCGTGTAGGCCGAATTGTCAGGGCCGAGCCAGTTGGATTTGTAGTCGGCCACGTAATAACGGCCGTCGTGTTCGAACGTCAGGTCGATAAAACCCTTGAACATACCGTTGAGCAGCACCGGTTCGGCGGCCACTCGGGACACGCCGTTGTGGGTGTGCTGGCACACTAGCTTGTCGAGGGCCAGCACGTCGACTTTGTGGCTGGCGAACCAGAACTCCATTTCGATCTGGTAGTGCTGCAGGCTGCTGAGGGCGACTAGATCGTTATCTACCGGCAGCGGCGTTTGCAGCAAATGGCCGAGCCAGCCGCTGAGGGTGACGATCCAGCCTTCCCAGTTGCGCCGATTACAGCGGGCGCCCACGGCTTTTTCGATGGCCTCGGGCGTCACGTTGAAGCCTTCCTCGCCCGCCCATTCCAACAGACCATGGAGAAAGGTGCCGGGGTTAGGGCCACGTGGGAAACGGTGAATGTCGCCGCCAGACGCTGCCACTTCACGCGGTGCGTCGGGGTCGAGGCGTTCGTCGTCGAACAGCTTCTGGGCTTGTGGGCTTTCTGGTGCTTCTAGATTAGCGGCGCTCATGCTGTCGCCAATTCTTAGCGCACTGTAAGAAGCGATCCACCAGTTTTCAGCGGCTTTGCGCGCGGGCAGTAACGGTGCCAGCAAGGTAGCCTCGTTACGCGGCGGGTGGAACAGGCTGTATTGCGCGTCGGGCACGTGGGTGTAGTGGATGGCAGCGCAGCCCTCCTGCAAGTCCAGCAGCCAGCGCGCCAGACCAGCGGATTCGCCCAACGAGGCACCGCCACCGAGCAGATAACCCAGCGCGGACAGGTGCAAGACCGAGCTGCTGTTATTGCCACGTTTGAGGTCGGCAATGCCCAACCAGCACGCGTGTTTGGCACGCGTGAGGGCGACGTAGAACAACCGCAGGTCTTCGGCCAGGCGCTCGTCGTCGGCTTGGGTAATCAACTCGGCGGTCGGCCGCAGGCTGACTTGGGATTTGCCCTGTTCGTCGTGGTAATGCAGCGGCAAACGGCTGCCATCCACCGGCTTGACCGAGCAGATAAACGGCAGGAAGACCAGGTCGTATTCCAGGCCCTTGGATTTGTGGATGGTCACCACCTTGACCAGTTGTTCGTCGCTTTCCAGGCGCAGAATCTGTTCTTCACCGGCCTGGCCCGACAGTGCCAGGTGTTCGGCCAGGTGGCGAATCAATGCTTGCTCGCCATCCAGCTCTGACGCGGCCTGTTGCAGCAGTTCGCTCAGGTGCAACAGGTTGGTCAATACGCGTTCGCCGTCACTGCGGGCGATCAGGGTTTGCGGCAGTTTGAAATCATGCAGCAGGCGTCGCAGCATCGGCAGCACGCCTTGGGTACGCCAGATCGCGCGATAACCACGGAACTGCATCACGCGGGTTTCCCACGCCAGTTCGTCCTGGTTCAGACGCTCCAGTTCCGCCAGTGACAGGTTCAGGGTGACGCAGGCCAGGGCGGCGCGCAGTGGGCGCTCGACGTCCGGCTCGGCGCAGGCCTTGAGCCAGGCCAGCAGGTCGTGGGCTTCCTGGGCGGCGAACACCGAATCCTTGTCAGACAGATAAACGCTGCGTACACCACGGGCGGCCAGTTCGGCGCGCACGGCTTGGGCTTCCTTGCCGTCGCGCACCAGGATGGCGATGTCTGACGGGAGTACGCCTTTTAAGCTGCCATCCGGTTGTAGGAAACCCGCGCGGCCCTGCTGCCCGCCATTGAGCAACTCAACAATTTGCGTAGCACAGGCCGCCGCCAGTTGTTGGCGATAGACCGCGTTGGAAATCGGCTGATCGGTGGGCAGGTGCCAGAGGTTCATCGCCGGCAAGGTTTGGCCATCGACCTGCAACTGCTCTTTGCGGCCTTGGGACAACACCGAGTGGAACGGCACCGGGTTGTCGCCATTTCGCTCACGGAACAGGAACGCGCCACGGCCGGTCTCGGCACGCTGGAACACATGGTTGACCGCCTCGACCATCGCGTGGCTGGAACGGAAGTTGGTGCCCAGGGTGTGATGGCGGCCGGTGGTGGACTGGCGGGCGCGCAGGTAGGTGTAGATGTCGGCGCCACGGAAGGCGTAAATGGCCTGTTTGGGGTCGCCGATCAGGAACAGGCCACTGTCTAGGTGGTTTTCTTCGATGCGGTAGATGCTGTCGAAGATGCTGTATTGCACCGGGTCGGTGTCCTGGAATTCGTCGATCAGGGCGACCGGGAATTGCTCACGGATCACATTGGCCAGGCGCTCGCCGCCGTCGGCTTGCAGGGCGGCGTTGAGGCGGATGAGCATGTCGTCGAAGCCCATTTCGGCGCGGCGGCGTTTTTCTTCTTCGAAGCGTTTACCGACCCAACCGGCGGCGTGTTGCAACACGGCGGCATCGGGGGTTGGCAGCGCGTCGAGGCTGGCCTTGAGGCTGGTCATGGCGTCGATGCCAGGGTGACGCGGCGGCTCGCCCTTCCAGGCTTCGGCCATGCCATCGGGCGTGAGGCGGGTGAAGCCGGTGCCGATGTCGAGTTGTTCGAGGGTTTCGTCAGCGGCCCAGGCGCTGATCTTTTCGAACCAGGGTTCGAAGTAACGCGCCTGCATCTTGCGGCCGTCGACGGCTTTGGCGGCGACGGCTTGCAGGCAGATATCGCGCAGCTCGATGGCCCATTGTTGCCAGGGCGCCTTGAGCGCGACCAGCGCTTGGCGGCGTTCTTGCAAGCAAGCGTTGATCAATTCGGCCGGCTCACGGGTTTCATCGGTGGGCCGTTCGCTGCCGAACAGCGCGCGCACGCGTGGCATCAGCGCGGCGGGGCCGCTCCAGTTTTTGCGCACCCAGTTGAGCGCATCGTCGTGCATTGGGTAGCAGAACAGCCGCCAGTAATCGCGCAGCACTTCGCCGAGCAGGTCGCTGTGGTCGGTTTCCAGGGTTTGGGTGAACAGGCTGCCGCTGTCGAACGCGTGTTCGCGCAGCATGCGCTGGCACCAACTGTGGATGGTCGAGACGGCAGCTTCGTCCATCCATTGGGCGGCGATGTCCAGGCGGTTGGCACAGGCAGGCCATTGCTCGGGAAGGTATTGGTCACGCAGGTCGGCGATCAGGGCGTCCGGTTGCTCAATTTCGTCGCGGAAGAACCGCGCGGCTTCGGCGAGGCGGATGCGGATGCGTTCGCGCAGCTCTTTGGTGGCGGCGTCGGTGAAGGTCACCACCAGGATTTGCGGTGGCAGCAGTTCACGACCAAAGCCGGATTCTTCACCACCGTGGCCAAGCACCAGGCGCAGGTACAGGGCGGAAATGGTGAAGGTCTTGCCAGTGCCGGCGCTGGCTTCAATCAGCTGGCTGCCTTTGAGTGGGAAGGCCAGGGCCAAAGGTTTACTGATCATGCGCTGGCCTCCTCGCTGCTGAGTGACCGCCATGGGGCGTTGATCAAGGGCCGATACAGGGTCTCGGCCCAACCTTCGAATTCTTCGCTGGCGATGAGCGTGGTGTAATCCGGGAATTGGCGGGTGAGCGCCGGGGTTTCGCGGCGTTCGCCGTCGGTGGTCAGGCCGTCACCTTCGTAGGCTTTGCTGGCTGCCGCCTGGGCCTTGTCGGGGTCGGTTTGGCCGAGCCAGGCGAAGGCGGTTTTCACGGCGACGGGCAGTGGTTTGCGCATGCCGGTGTGCCAGGCCAGTAAAAGGTTGCCGAGTAGTTCCTGGGCGACGGTTTTTTCCAGCGGGGCCAGCAGCAGGGTGTCGTCACTGGCGACCAGCCCGGTACTGAGTGGCAAGCCGCAGGCGCAGGCCACCACATGATTGACCCACGGGCGGATCAGTCGATGCCACTTGCGGGTCTTGATCGAGCCAATGCTGTTGGGGATGGTGGTGACGCTTAACAATCCGCCATCACTGCGCCGATGCAGGCCACTGATCCAGCCTTCGAGTTCAATGCCTTGATGCTCAAAACTGATCGGTTCGGCAGCGGTTTGTGGCGTAGGCCAGAGCGCCAGTAAGTGTTGATAACGCTGCAGTAGATCGGGCAATGGCTCGACCAATTCATTACGCAGGCATTCGCCGAAACCGACCATGGGCAGCAGGCCACTGCCTTGCAGGCGCAGGGCTTGGGCATTCAGGGCCTGGTCTATGTGATCGGGCTGGGCCAAGGCTGCATTGAGCAGGCTGTCGCTGAGGCTGTAGCGTTGCAAGGCATCGAGAACGAAAGGTTCTTCATCGGCCAGCGGGACTTCAGCGGCTTCGAAGAACACTTTCAGACGCTGGCTGAAGAAGTGTTTGACGGGGTTGCGCACAAAGTCTTGCAACTGACCGAGGCTCAGAGGTTCTTCCTGGTGGTGCTCTGCCAAGTGTTCTTCTGTAGCCGTGGCCACGGGTGCTTGATGGAGCAATTGCCATTCGCGGGCGTAGCTGAACAGCGCATCACCTTCGTGGAAATAGCGGGCGCTGAAGGGTTGGAGTGGGTGCTCCTGGGTCATGGCTTCCAGCAACGGTTCTTGTGTGTCTGCGTTATGCCAGCCGCTGGCGAGGTGGTCACGCAATTGGCCGATCAATACCGAGGCAGGGCGGTCGCTGTTGTCGCGGATGCTGCGGCCTACCCAGCTGATATAGAGCTGATCGCGGGCGGACAGCAGCGCTTCGAGCAGCAGGTAACGATCGTCTTCGCGGCGTGAACGGTCGCCGGGGCGGTAGTCGCTGCCCATCAGGTCGAAGTCCAGCGGCGGTTGGGCTCGCGGGTAGTCGCCGTCGTTCATGCCGAGCAGGCAGACCAGCTTGAACGGGATGGCGCGCATGGGCATCAGGGTGCAGAAATTGACAGCCCCAGCAAGGAAGCGCTGGGACAGACGGCCTTGGTCCAGGCCGGCGAGCCAGGCTTCGCGGACGACGGTAAGGGGTAACTCGTCCTGCAGGCCGACGGACTCGCAGGTTTCCAGCCAGTCTTCTCGCAGCTGTTCGAGTTGGCCGAGTAGATAGTCGTCGTGCTCGCTGCTGGGCAGGAAGAACAGCTGCATCAGGCGTTGCAGGCGCTCGCCCCATTCTGGGGGGCTTGCCGGTTGTGACAAGGCTTGATGGGCGTGGTTTAGCGCATCGAGCAAGGCGACCAGTGGGCCGATCAACGCGGCGTCCAGCCCGCCGATTTCATCGTAGGGCTCAATACCGTCACAGGCGATTCCAGTGCCCACGGCATAACCCAGCAACATACGGCGCAGGCCGAATCGCCAGCTGTTTTGCTCAAGCTCCTGGGGGAGGCCGAGGCCGGCGCGCTGTTCGGCGTTGAGGCCCCAGCGAATGCCGGCGCCTTCGATCCAGCGGTGCAGCGTGGGCAGGTCGCGCTCCTTGATGGCAAAACGTTCGCGCAAGGCGGGGACGTCGAGCAGGTCGAGGATTTCGCTGACGGGGAAGCGGCTATCTGGAAGTTTTAGCAGGTGTTCGACGGCGATCAGCAGCGGATCGCGGCCGCGTTGGCCTTGGTCGGTGAGGGTGAACGGGATGAAGCGTGGGTCGTTTCGCTCAAGCTGGCCGAAGACGGCGCGGATGTGCGGCGCGTAGCTGTCGACGTCGGGGACCATGACGATGATGTCACGCGGGCGCAGTGTGGGGTAGGCGCTGAAGCGTTGGAGCAATTGGTCATGGAGGATTTCCACTTCGCGTTGGGCGCTGTGGGCGACGTGGAAGCGGATGGAGCTGTCGTGATTTAGATCGACACCCGGCCACAGTTCGCGGGTTTCATTGAGTGGGCGCAGTTCGAGGATGTCGTCCTGCAATTGGTTGAGCAACGTGGTGGGTTCGTTGTCGCTGAACAGGTCGATGCGGCCATCACGGAAGGCGGCGCGGTAGCTGTTGGGGTCGTCGTAGCTGTCCAGCAGGCTAATGTAGTCGCGGCCCTGTTTGCCCCAAGCGGCCAGCAACGGGTGCGCATGTTGGTGCAGGGTTTGCGGGTCGATGGTGACTGGCATGCCGGCTTTGCGCGCCTGGCGTTTGTACTCGTTACGCAGCAGGTCTTTGTCGGCGACGATGTCGGACCAGTGGTGGCGGCAAGGGTTGTGTACGCACAGCAGGACTTGGCTGAAGCGTGCCAGGCCGGCGAGTGCTTCCAGCGCTTGGGCGGGCAAGGATGAAATGCCGAAAACGATGACTCGGGACGGCAGCCCCTGAGGGGCTTTTTCGAGGGTGTTGATCCGCTCGATAAAACGCTGGTGAACACCGGCACGGCTTTCGGCCATGCCCTCTTCGCCAACGTCCAATAGCAGTGCACGCCATAGTTCGGCCTGCCAACAATTTGCCGGGTTCAGGGGCTTTGCTTCGCCTCGGCCATTGCGCAGTTGATGGCGACCGGCGGCCCAATCTTCCAGCCAGTCGGCGCGGTAGACCTGGTATTGGTCGAACAAGTCGGCCAGGCGTTCGGCCAGTTGATAGCGTTTGCGCAGGTCGGTGTCGTCGGTGAGAAAGCGCTGCAGGGGCTCGAAGTGCGGTTGGTCGATGAGCTCCGGGAGCAGGCGCATCAGGCGCCAGGTCAGCGGGGCCTTATCGAGCAGGGATTTGGGCGGGATTTCGTCTTTGCCCAAAACCATGCGATAGAGCTGCCACATGAAGCTACCGGGGAGTTGCACATCGATAGCCGCGGCGATGCCACAGCCGCCCATATCATCTTCTTCCGGATCTTCTGCCAAGGCCAACTTGAGCCATTGGGCAATGCCGTTGCTTTGGACCAGAGCAATTTCGTTTTCCAGAGGAGCCAGGGGATAACGGCGCATCCAGCTGACTACCAGACTGCGCAGTTCGTCCAGGCGGTTGCCGTGAACCACCATGAATCCAGCGCTGAGGGACGTCGCATCCGGCATAACGGCTTCCTTGGGAAAAGCAAAATCGAGGCATGGACTTTAGCATTGAAGGCGGTGGCAGGCTGCAACAGGGAAACGCTTGATACATTGCGTGCCCACGCTTTTCGACCGCCCAAAACAAAACCCCATCTGCTT
>NZ_JACAQL010000028.1:0-18617 GCF_013385245.1 Pseudomonas sp. IPO3747 | reverse complement strand
CCGATCAGCTTCGCCTGCCCATCCTTCTGCTTGCCCGTGCGCGCCTCGCTGATCAACCCCGGTATCAGCTTGCCCTCCGGCAGATTCTTCCAGAACCGGCTGGGCAAATGCCCTTCCATCACTTTGGGGTTCAACCGCGCCGGGTTGAAGATATGGCTGTAATAGGTCAGCCACATCGCGCTGTGTGGGTCTTCGATATTCTGCGCCAATTGTTGCCATGCTTCAGGGCACTGGCGTTGATGAATCAACTGCTCACCGTCGTAATACACACCGTCCAAGGGCGTTGCGATCATCCAGCGATGGCGGCCCATGCGCCCGACAAAATGCTGGCTGGCGGACTTCAAGATGTCATGGGCCGGCTCATGCCACGCCACATACTCCGGCAGTTGCGGCCCAGCCTCTGCTGGCAAGGCAATAAACCGTACAAACGCATGCAGGTGATGGGCCTCGCGGCTGACCTGTTTGATGCGCCGCTGTAACTCACTGCCCAACTTGTCCCCGGCCAGCATCGCGGTGCGGTCGCCATGGCTGACACGCCACAACACCTCATACAACAGGCTCCAACGCTGATCACCGTGGTAACACGCGGCCGATTCCAACAACTCCAGCAACGCCTTGGGGATTCGTGCCTGAAACGGCCCGAGCTGCTCAGGCACAGGCACGTCCGTGGCAAACAGGTCCGCCACTTCGGCCTCGCCCCAGCTCACCTGGCTGGGGTCGACCTGATGGCTGAGCAGCCAGCGCGCCTGCTCGCGCCAGGTGCTGAAGAGGTTGTCGCATTCCAGGCTGATCATCCCCACAGCCCCATCTGTTGCGGCTGCGGGCGGTCGCGCAGTTGCTCGCGCAGCAACACGCTGGTGCTGTCCGCCTGTTGCGGGTGGTAGTCGCTGGTGATGAAAAACGGCTTGGCCTTGGCCAGCACGCAACGCATGCGCGCCAGGTCTTCAAAGCGAATTTTGCGTTCGCGGCGCAGGTCGACCAGGCGCTGGGTGGTGCGCAGGCCAATGCCGGGGATACGCGCGATCAACGTGGGTTCGGCGCGGTTCAGGTCCAGCGGGAACACCTCGCGGTGCTCCAGCGCCCACGCCAGCTTGGGGTCGATATCCAGCGCCAGATGGCCAGGGCCTTCAAACAGTTCAGTGGCGCTGAAGCCGTAACTGCGCAACAGAAAGTCGGCCTGGTACAAGCGGTGTTCACGCATCAGCGGCGGCGCGGCCAGCGGCACACTTTTCGGGCTGTTGGGGATGGGGCTGAACGCCGAGTAATACACGCGCCGCAGCTTGTAGTTGCCATACAGCGCCTCGGCACCGTGCAGGATGGTGCTGTCGTCGGTGTCATCGGCGCCGACGATCATCTGCGTGCTCTGCCCCGCTGGCGCAAAACGCGGTGCGCGCGGCTCGTTGAACACCGTCTGCTCGCCGGTGTAGATGGTCTGCATGGCTTGCTTGATCGAGCCGATCTGCTTCTCCGGCGCCAGGGCTTGCAGGCTGGCGTCGGTGGGCAACTCGATGTTCACGCTGAGGCGATCGGCATAACGCCCGGCTTCGGCGATCAGCGCAGGGTCGGCTTCGGGAATGGTCTTGAGGTGGATGTAACCGCGAAAGTCATGCTCTTCGCGCAACAGTTTGGCGACCCGAACCAACTGCTCCATGGTGTAGTCGGCCGAACGGATGATGCCGGAGCTGAGAAACAGCCCGCTGACGCAATTGCGTTTGTAGAAGTCCAGGGTCAGGGTAACCACCTCCTCCGGGCTGAAACGCGCACGGGGCACGTCGCTGGAGCGGCGGTTGACGCAGTATTGGCAGTCGTACAGGCAGAAATTGGTGAGCAACACCTTGAGCAACGACACACAACGCCCGTCCGGCGTGTAGCTGTGGCAAATGCCCATGCCATCGGTAGAACCCAGCCCGGCCTTGCCCTCGGAGCTGCGCTTGGGCGCGCCACTGCTGGCGCAGGAAGCGTCGTACTTGGCGGCGTCGGCGAGGATGCTGAGTTTTTCGATCAACTGCATGAAGGGCTACCGATACTGGTTTTTTGTACAGTACCAATAGCCCGACGTTGTCACAAGTGCCGTCTGTAGGAGCGCGCCTTTTGTGGCGAGGGAGCTTGCTCCCGCTGGGCTGCGAAGCGGCCCCAAAAACGTGCGGGCGCTACGCACCCGAGCGGGAGCAAGCTCCCTCGCCACAGTAATCAGCTGGCAGTGGCCAGCAGTAAATCCTGCACCGAGCGCGCCTTGCCACGGTGACGATCGTTTTCATACAACGAGGCGGCAATCTCATCGGCCCGAATCGGCAGTACCGACAGCAAGGTGTCGCTCAAACCATGGCTGGCCTGGCTGAACCCCTGGATATAGATACCGGCCTTGCAGCGCTCGTCGGTGACGATCCGATAGTCGCGGGCCACTTCGAAGTCGCCCATATAGGCTTGCAGGGGCGCCAGCAGTTCGCGGTGCATCTGGCGCTCATAGCCGGTGGCCAGGATCACCGCGTCGTAATGGCTCACGCTGGTGTCGCCGTTGGCGTTGTTGCGCAGCACCAGTTCGATGCCCAGCGGCCCGGCCGTGGCTTGCTCGACCACGGTCATGGTGCGGAAGGCCTGGCGGTTGATACCGGAGACTTTCTGGCGGTAAAAAATCCCGTAGATGCGCTCGATCAGGTCCAGGTCGACCACCGAATAGTTGGTGTTCTGGTACTCGGCCACCAGGCGCTCACGCTCGGCGCCGACTTGCTGGAACACCAGGTCGGTAAAGGCCGGCGAGAACACTTCGTTGACGAATGGGCTGTCGTCCGCCGGTTTGAGCGCCGAACCGCGCAGGATCATGTCCACCTGCACCGACGGGAAGCTGTCGTTGAGGTCGATAAAGGCTTCGGCCGCGCTCTGCCCGCCGCCGATGATGGCAATGCGCATAGGCTTGCCGTCCACGCACGGCTGCTGGGCCATGCGCTCGAGGTATTGGGAATGGTGAAACACCCGGCCGTCGTCCTTGAGCGCCTTGAACGCCTCCGGCACACGTGGCGTGCCGCCGGCGCTGACCACCACCGAACGGGTGGTGCGCACATGCTGTTCGCCCTGGGCATCACGGGAAATTACGCGCAACGCTTCAACCTGCTGCTGGTGCAGGATCGGCTCGATGGCCAGCACTTCCTCGCCATACCGCGCCTGGGCCTGGAACTGCCCGGCGACCCAGCGCAGGTAGTCGTTGTACTCCATGCGGCACGGATAGAAAGTGCCCAGGTTGATGAAGTCCACCAAACGGTCGTGGGCCTTCAGGTAGTTGACGAACGAGTACGGGCTGGTGGGGTTGCGCAGCGTCACCAGATCCTTGAGGAACGAAATCTGCAGTTCGCTCTGGGTGACCAGGGTATTGCCGTGCCAGCGGTAGTCGGCCTGCTTGTCGAGAAACACCACGTCCAGTTTGCCCTGGGCTTTTTCACGCTCCTGCAGGGCGATGGCCAGCGCCAGGTTCGAAGGGCCGAAACCGATCCCGATCAGATCGTGAACCGCGGGCGAAGCAATTGCCTGTGTCATTCCAGTGTCCTCTGGATAAGCCCCTTGGCGGTGGGGCGGGAATACCTGCAAAGCCTGAACAACAGGCCATGTGTTGATAGGAAACGAGGACAATGAAATAAAATTTAACTGATCTGTGATCAGTGCGCGTCCCACTCACGCATGCGCACCCGGCAATGCTTCATGGCGTTGACGATATGTTTTTCCACCAGGCTGCGGGAAATGCTCAGGCGCTCGGCGATCTGCGGGTGAGAAAGGCCGTCGAGCTTGCGCAGCAGGAAGCTGTCGCGGCAGGCGCTGGGCAGCTCGGCCAGGGCACGTTCGAGCAGGGCCAGGCGCTGGGCCTGATCGTGGCTGGCGTGGGGCGAACTGGTGGCGAAGCGTTCTTCGCTGTCCAGCACCTCCAGCGGCTCGGACTGGCGCAAGGCATTGCGCCGATGGCCGTCGATCACCAGGTTCAGCGCAGTACGGTACAAAAACGCGCGCGGCTGTTCGATCGGCGTGTCGCTGGCGCGCTCCAGTACTCGCACGTAGGCGTCATGCACCACATCTTCGGCCACCTGACGGTTGCCCAGCTTGGCGTTGAGGAAACACACCAGCTCGCGATAGTAGTTTTCCAACATGACTCCCGACCGTCTGGGGGGACGGCATCAGTTCCTTGAGTGCTTACGAAGACAGGCCATGGATGATGGCAGTTTGAGTGCGTGCAATTTATAGTAATTCTCATCTACTTTTAAAGAAGTCTTGCATCAACCGTCGATTTTTTTATTCGACAGAGCTGTTACTACCTATGTAAGCGCCTAAATCGTCGGGCAATTTTCTCGTATAACTGTCAGCCCTCCGCTAACTGCGGTCCACACTTCCCGGCTGGAACCAACGCATGAAACGCCCTCGCCCCGCCCGACGCGCCCTGCTGGTTGTCGCGTGCCTGATTCCCATCGTTGCCCTGGCGGCCTGGCAGATACTGCCGCCGGGCCGCGACAGCCTCGCCACTGTCACCGTCACTCGCGGCAATATCGAAAACAGCGTCACGGCGCTGGGCACCCTGCAACCACGCCGGTATGTCGATGTGGGCGCACAGGCATCCGGGCAGATCCGCAAGATCCATGTCGAGGCCGGTGACCAGGTCAAAGAAGGCCAGTTGCTGGTCGAAATCGACCCGGCCACGCAGCAGGCCAAGCTCGATGCCAGCCGCTATGCCATCGACAACCTCAAGGCCCAGTTGCAGGAGCAGAAAGCCCAGCACCAACTGGCGCGCCAGAAATACCAGCGCCAGCAACGCCTGGTGGCCGGCAACGCCACCCGCGAAGAAGACGTGCAAACCGCCAAGGCCGAGCTGAGTGCCACCCAGGCACGGGTCGACATGTTTCAGGCGCAGATCCGCCAGGCCCAGGCCAGCTTGCGCAGCGACGAGGCCGAATTGGGCTATACACGCATCTTCGCGCCGATGAGCGGCACGGTGGTGGCGGTGGATGCGCGGGTCGGCCAGACCCTCAACGCCCAGCAGCAGACCCCGTTGATCCTGCGTATCGCCAAGTTGTCGCCGATGACCGTATGGGCCGAGGTCTCCGAAGCCGACATCGGCCACGTCAAACCCGGCATGACCGCCTATTTCACCACGCTCAGCGGCGGCGGCCGGCGCTGGACCAGTACCGTGCGCCAGATCCTGCCGATCCCGCCCAAGCCCCTGAATGAAACCAGCCAGGGCAACGGCAGCCCCAGCAGCACCAGCAAAAGCGGGAGCGGCCGCGTGGTGCTCTACACCGTGCTGCTGGATGTGGACAACGCCGACAATGCCCTGATGGCCGAAATGACCACCCAAGTTTTTTTCGTCGCCAGCCAGGTCAAGGATGTGCTCACCGTGCCGGTTGCGGCCTTGCTCGGCAGCCACGGCAGCGATAAACAGACCGCCCACGTCGTGGCCAAAAACGGCTCAATCGAAGAACGCGACGTGCGCCTGGGCATCAGTGACCGTTTGCGCGTCGAAGTGTTGGACGGCCTCAGCGAGGGCGACCACGTGTTGATCGGCCCAGCCGACGGCAATGGGGGTTGAGTTGACCACGCCGCTGATCGAACTCAAAAACATCCGCAAATCCTACGGCGGCGGTGACAGCCCGCAGGTCGACGTGTTGCGCGGCATCGACCTGTCGATCCACGCCGGGGAGTTCGTCGCCATTGTCGGCGCCTCCGGCTCCGGCAAGTCCACGCTGATGAATATCCTCGGCTGCCTCGACCGCCCTTCCGAGGGCGACTACCTGTTCGCCGGCGAAAACGTCGCGCACCTGGGTAGCGACGAACTGGCCTGGCTGCGCCGCGAGGCCTTTGGGTTTGTGTTCCAGGGCTACCACCTGATTCCGTCCGGTTCGGCCCAGGAAAACGTCGAGATGCCGGCGATCTATGCCGGCATCAGCGCCACCGAGCGGCATGCCCGCGCCAAGGCCCTGCTCACGCGCCTGGGCCTGGCCGACCGCACCGCCAACCGCCCGCACCAACTCTCCGGCGGCCAGCAGCAACGGGTGTCGATCGCCCGCGCACTGATGAACGGCGGGCATATCATCCTCGCCGACGAACCCACCGGCGCCCTCGACAGCCACAGCGGCGCCGAGGTGATGACGCTACTGGACGAACTGGCGAGCCAGGGCCATGTGGTGATCCTGATTACCCACGACCGCGAAGTCGCGGCGCGGGCCAACCGCATCATCGAGATTCGTGACGGCCAGATCATCAGCGACTCGGCGCACAGTGACACCCATGTACCGGTCACGGCCAACAGCGACGCGCTGCAAGCCGTCGACCTGCGCCAGCGCCTGGCCGACGGTGCCGAGCACAACGGTGCCTGGAAAGCCGAACTGCTCGATGCGGTCCGCGCGGCCTGGCGAGTGATGTGGATCAATCGTTTTCGCACCGCGCTGACGCTGCTGGGGATCGTGATTGGCGTGGCGTCCGTGGTGGTGATGCTGGCCGTCGGCGAAGGCAGCAAGCGCCAGGTGATGGCGCAGATGGGCGCGTTCGGCTCCAATATCATTTACCTCAGCGGCTCCTCGCCCAACCCGCGCACGCCGCCGGGTATCGTGACCCTCAACGATGTCGCGGCACTGGCGATGTTGCCCCAGGTCAAGCGCATCATGCCGGTCAACGGCAACGACGCGGGGGTTCGCTTTGGCAACCTGGATTACCTGGCCTATGTGGGTGGCAACGACGTCAACTTCCCCGAGATTTTCAACTGGCCGGTGGTCGAGGGCAGCTATTTCACCCAGGAAGACGAGCGCGCCGGCGCCACCGTCGCGGTCATCGGCCACCGTATCCGCGAAAAGCTGTTCAAAAACGTCGCCAGCCCGATCGGCCAATACATCCTGATCGAAAACGTGCCTTTCCAGGTCATCGGCGTCCTCGCCGAAAAAGGCTCCGCCTCCGGCAATAAAGACAGCGATGACCGGGTCGCCATCCCGTATACCGCCGCCAGCGTGCGCCTGTTCGGCACTTATAACCCCGAATACGTGGCGATTGCCGCCGCCGATGCGCGCAAGGTCCATGAGGCTGAAATGGCCATTGATCAACTGATGCTCAAGCTGCACAACGGTAAACGTGACTACCAGTTGACCAACAACGCCGCGATGATCCAGGCCGAAGCCCGCACGGCCAACACGCTGTCGCTGATGCTCGGTTCGATTGCGGCGATTTCCCTGCTGGTGGGCGGGATCGGTGTAATGAACATCATGCTGATGACCGTGCGTGAACGCACCCGCGAAATAGGCATTCGCATGGCCACCGGCGCGCGCCAGCGCGACATCCTGCGCCAGTTCCTCACCGAGGCGGTGATGCTCTCGGTAGTCGGCGGCCTGTTCGGCATCGCCCTCGCGCTGCTGGTGGGCGGCGTGCTGGTACTGGCCGAGGTGGCGGTGCAATTTTCCCTGGTGGCGGTGTTTGGCGCGTTTGGCTGTGCGCTGGTCACCGGTGTCGTATTCGGCTTTATGCCGGCCCGTAAAGCTGCCCGGCTCGATCCGGTTAAGGCGTTGACCAGTGAATAAACGATCTTCCCTGCTGGGCGTGTGCCTGTTGCTCAACGCCTGTACCGGCAACCCGCCGAGCGTCGACAGCGGCCTCGCGCCGCCGCCCGCCTGGCAGTACGCCGAACGCGATGCCACGCAGGCGACCAACCAACGCTGGTGGACACACTTCGGCAGCCCGCCGCTCAACCGCCTGATCGACCAGGCGCGACGCGACAGTTATGACGTGGCCGCCGCCATGGCACGCGTGCGCCAGGCCCAGGCGAGTGCGGTAATTGCCGGGGCGCCGTTGTTACCTGAGGTCAAGTTCAACCTCACCGCCAGCCGTGAAAAACTGCTGCGCGGCAGCGGCAATGCCTCCTTGGACGCCACCGACAGCAACAAGACCGTCGACAGTTTCGGTGCCAACCTCTCAGCCAGCTATGAACTGGACTTCTGGGGCGGCCGCGTTGCCGCCCGCGACAGCGCCCTGCAAAGCCTGCGCGCCAGTGAGTTCGACCAGGCCACCGTGGAGCTGACCCTGCTCAGCAACGTCGCCGACCGCTACGCGCAAACCCTCGCCGCGCAGCAACGCCAGCAGATCGCCGAGCTGAACCTGGCCAATGCGCGCAACGTGCTGGACCTGGTGCAAACCCGCTACAGCGCAGGCTCCGCCACCGCCCTGGAGCTGGCCCAACAGAAAAGCCTGGTGGCCGGCCAACAACGGCAATTGCCGCTGATTGCGCAAGTGGCCGAAGAATCGCGGATCACCCTCGCCGCCCTGCTCGGTCAACCCGTACAAGCCCTGGACCTGGGCACCGAGCCGTTCCAGGCGCTGACCTGGCCAAGCATTGGCCCCGGCGTGCCGAGCCAATTGCTCAGTCGTCGCCCCGACCTGGCCCGCGCCGAGGCGCAACTGGCGGCGGCCAGTGCCGACGTCACGGTGGCACGCGCAGCGATGCTGCCCAGCGTAACCTTGGGCGCGACAGTTGGCTCCGGTGCCTATAAGGCCGAAGACATCCTGCGCAGCCCGTTCTACAACCTGACCTCGGGGCTGGTCGCGCCGATCTTCAACAATGGCCGATTAAGCGCCGAGCGCGACAAGGCTCGCGCCCGCCAGGATGAACTGCTGCAAACCTATCGCGGTGCGATCATCAACGGCTTTGCCGATGTGGAGAAAGCCCTCAGCAGCATCACGCGCCTGGACCAGCAACGCCAATGGCAGGCCGAGGAGCTGCAACAGGCCCAGGCCGCCTTCCAGATCTCCGAGAGCCGCTATCAGGCAGGCGCCGAGGACTTGCTGACGGTGCTGGAAACCCAACGCACCTTGTATGCGGCCCAAGACTCGAACGTGCAACTGCGGCTGTCGCGTCTGCAAGCCAGCATTGCCTTGTACAAAGCGCTGGGCGGCGGCTGGGATACGCAGATCCGACAATAAAACTGTAAACTCCTACACAAAGCGTTTATTCGCCCTACATTCTTCGACCCTGGGTCCTTGGTAAAAAAGCCGTCCTCATACGGCAGCCCGGACCCTCCTGATGAAACCCAGCGTTCTGGTAAAAAACCTGGCGTGTATCGGCCTCTGGCTGATCGCCGGCCAGGCGTTGCCCGAGCCGCTGATCGCGCCGACCGCGATTGACTGGCTGCTGGATTGCCCCTTCCCCGCCCAGGAGCGGCCGGACCCCGAAGTGCTGGAACGCACCCAATGCGCCAGTGTGAATGTGCCCCGCGACTATGCCGCGCCCAAACGCGGCAGTGTGCGCCTGGCCCTGACCCGCGTGGGCGCCCGCCAGCCGCTCAGCCGTGAAGGTGTGGTGTTTATCCAGGGTGGCGAGCCGCCAAAGGGCCAAGGCGCAACCTTCGCCCTGCACCTGACCAGCCGTTGGGAGTCCTATGCTACACAGGCCTATCGCACCTTGACCAACCGCTATGACGTGATCGAACTGAGCCCCCGTGACCTGAGCCAGCCCAGCGGCGTAGAGCAAGCGGCGCGTGATATGGAGTATGTGCGCGCCCAACTCGGCGAGGCCCAGCTCAATTACCTCGGCAACGCGCAGGCCACCCGCCTCGGCAGCCGCTATGCCGCGCTGTTTCCCGAGCGCGTCGCACGCATGGTGCTGGTCAATGCCGAGCAGGCCGAGCCGGTCGCTGCCGGCATCGAGCAATTGCTGCTCAAAGAGCCAGCCCGGCCTGGCACCGCCGCCGGGTGCATTAACCGCTGGGTCGGCGATTTTCTCGTATTCGGCAAACAGCCGCCCGCGTCCACACGCTGCCTCGACCTCGGCAGCTGGGAATAACCCGCGCATTTGCGACCACTTCAGGCCGAAAACGACACCTTGCGTTGACGCTCCGGCTCAATCGTTATTAAGTGCTATTAATCCGCATTAATAGGATCAATAGAACAGCATGCTCAGCCGCCCGCTACGACGCAAACGCCAGAAGCTTTCCGATGTGATTGTCGAGTCGGTCAAACGCTCGATCGTCACCGACGCGCTCAAGCCCGGCGACCGCCTGCCTACCGAGCGCGAGCTGATGGAAAGCTTCCAGTGCTCCAAAGGCTCGGCCCGTGAAGCGCTCAAGGCCCTGGAAGTGGAAGGTCTGGTGAGTACACGCACCGGCCCCAGTGGTGGCGCCTACCTGAACCAGGCCGGCACTGAACCGGCCAGCCGCGCGTTGCGTAACTACCTGCACTTCCAGCACCTGGATGGCGAGCAGGTGTACCAACTGCGCAAGGTCATCGAGGTAGAACTGGCAGTATCGGTGCTGGGTCGCTTGAGCGAAGACGACTATCAAGCCCTGCAAGACAACGTAGATTTTTGCAGCGCCCCCGAAGACAGCGAAGCCGGCCAGCGCGAACAGCGCCTGGCGGAACTGGAGTTCCACAACCTGTTGGCCAAGGCCTGCCCCAACCCGCTGCTGAGCTTTATGGCGCAGTTTCTCAACGACTTGTTGCGCGACCTGGTGGTGCTGAAAAAAGCCTACAAGCCCAAGCGCAAACAATTTGACGCGGCCAACCTGGACTATCACAAGCAGTTGCTGCTGGCCTTTCGCGCCGGTGATGAAACGGCCGTGCGCAACCTGATGCATGAACATATGTGCGACGCCGAACACCACATGACGGCGCTGGAAGGCGAGGTCAGCCCGCACTTTTTGCTGGAGTTTGATCATAGCTGAGGCGCACCCCATCCCAATATGAAAACCCAATCAATGTGGGAGCTGGCTTGCCTGCGATGCGGGCGCCTCGGTGTATCAGTTGAACCTGACTGATGCCATCGCAGGCAAGCCAGCTCCCACACTTGAGCCGGTTCCAACCGTTACACCGTTTCACCCAATTCAATAACAGGCCTGCCCACAGGCCCTTGCTCCACCGTATCGCCCTTGCCGCTCCTGCCAATAACTAAACCAGGGAGTCACCCCATGCAGCGTCGTACGTTGTTGAAAGCCAGTCTTACCGCCGCAGCCGCGCTCAGCCTTCCGCTGAGTGTGCGCTCTGCATTCGCCGCCGAGCCTTTTACCTTTTACGGCCTCAAGTCCATGTCCGGCGCGTTTGCCAGCTATGGCAAGTTTGCCGACATGGGTTCGCGCCTGGCGGTGGAACAGCACCCCGAGTTGCTCGGCCGCCCGCTCAACTACAAGGTCATCGACACCGAAGGCAATGCCGGCAAAGCCGTGCGCAAGGTCCAGGAAGCGATCCAGCAGGACGGCGCGCGGTTCTTCCAGGGCTGCACGTTGTCGTCCTCCGCGCTGGCGGTGGCCAAGGAAGTCGACAAGGTCGGCGGCGTGTTCATGACCCCGGTGGGCGCCGATGAAGTCACCGGCAAAGACTGCAACAAGGCGACCTTCCGCTGGTCGGTGCCCACCTACGGCGCCATCCGCGAAACCATGCTGCCGCTGATCAAGCTGCTGCCCAACGCCAAGCGCTGGTACACCATCACCCCGCAGTACGTGTTTGGCGAAGCCTTGCTCGAAGGCGCGAAAACCGTGCTCAAAGACAACGGGCTGGAACACGTCGGCAACAGCTACCACTCATTGCAGGAACAGGAATTCTCCGGCTACCTGACCAACGCCATCGCCGCCAAACCCGATGTGCTGGTACTGCTCAACTTCGGCAGCCAGTCGTCCAACACCCTGCGCCAGGCGGTGAACTTCGGTATCAAGGAGCGCATGAAAGTGCTGCTGGTATGGTCTGCCGGGCTCGACCAGTTCCAGGAACTGGGCAGCGACGTGCTCGAAGGCGTGTACCTCGGCGCCCAGTATTGGCACCAGGTCGACACCCCGCTCAACCGTGAACTGGTCAAGCTCACTCAAGCCAAATACGGCATCAACCCCACCTACCCGCTGGCGGCTGATTACATCAGCACCAAAGTCATGCTGGAAACCATCATCAGCACCGGCAGCTTCGACGGCCCGACCGTGGCCAAAGCCCTGCAAGGCTTGAGCTACGAAGGCCCGACCGGCAAGGAGTCGATCCGCGCCGGCGACCATCAGGTGATCAAGGATTACTACCTGCTGATCGGCAAAGCCACCGGCGACATGGCCGACAAGGACGACCTGGCCAAGGTGCTCAGCGCCGGGCAATCGTTCCCGCCGGTCGAGGCGACGGGCTGCACGCTCGCCTGATCCTCTGAATTGCTTAGCGCAGGGCCGCGCGAGCGGCTGCCTGCCGAGGGTTTCTGCATGCTTAATCTTTACCTGTTCCAGATCCTCAACGGCCTTGGGTTGGGGATGATCTACTTCCTGATCGCGGTCGGGCTGACGATCATTTTCGGCCTGCTCAACTTCGTCAACTTCGCCCACGGCGCGTTCTTTCTGCTGGGTGCGTACATCTGCTACAACGCCGTAAGCCTCACCGGCAACTTCTGGCTGGCGCTGCTGATCGCGCCGCTGGTGGTGGCCGCGCTGGCGTGGGTGATCGAGCGATTATTGATCCAGCGGATTTACCACTTGCCACACATGTTCCAGATTCTGGTGACCCTGGGGATCGCGCTGATCATCCAGGAAGCCAGCGTGATGATCTGGGGCCCGGTGGGCAAAAGTGTCGCCGTGCCTGAACTGCTGCGCGGCGTGCTGGTGGTGGGCGATTTCGTCTACCCCTACTACCGCCTGTTTCTCATCGTGTTTTCCGCGCTGATCGGCCTGGCCTTGTGGCTGCTGCTGGAGCGCACGCGCTTCGGCGCCCTGGTACGCGCCGGCAGTGAAAGCACCGAAACCGTGTCGCTGCTGGGCACCAATATCTTCCGTCTGTTTTCCATGACCTTTGCCCTTGGCGTGGCCCTGGCCGGTGTCGCGGGTGTGCTGTTTGCACCGTTGCGCGGCGCGCAACCCTTTGTCGGCCCGGAGATCCTCGGCGTGGCCTTCGTGGTGGTGGTGATCGGCGGCATGGGTTCGTTCAGCGGCGCGCTGGTCGGCGGTTTACTGGTGGGCGTGGTGCAAAGCCTGATGACCACATTCTGGCCCCAAGGCGCGAGCCTGATGATCTACGGCGCGATGGCCGTGGTGATTCTGGTGCGCCCTTACGGCCTGTTCGGGAGAGCCTGACATGAGCGAGAAAAACCCCCTGCCGTTTGCCAAAACCCAATCCAAAGCCATGTTGCTGTGGGTGCTGGCGGTGCTGATCGGCTTGCCGTTGATTCTACCCTCGGCCACCCTGGCCACCGAGATCCTGATCTTTGCCCTGGCCGCGCTGGCCTGCAACCTGTTGCTGGGCTACACCGGGCTGTTGTCGTTCGGCCAAGGCATCTTCTTTGGTGCCGGTGCGTATTGCGCGGCGCTGCTGATGATCCACTTGCAACTGGGCTTGTTCACCGCGTTGCTCGGCGCCGCCCTTGCCGGCGGTTTCCTGGCGTTTCTGGTCGGTGCGCTGGCAATCCGGCGCACCGGCATTTACTTCGTGATGCTCACATTGGCGTTCAGCCAGATGGCCTACTTCGTCGCCTACACCTTGAGCGACTGGACCGGCGGCGACAACGGCCTGCTCAGCGTGCCGCGCCCGGAGATCCGTCTCGGTGACACCGTGCTGCTGTCGCTGGCCGATGCCCGGGTGTTCTATGGCTTTGTCGCGGTGCTGTTCCTGCTGATCTTTATCGGCGCGCGCCGAGTGATCGCCTCGCCATTTGGCAGCACCTTGATGGCGATCCGCGAAAACGAAACCCGCGCCTCGGCCATCGGCTATGACACGCGCCACTTCAAGATCCTGGTGTTCGTGCTGTCCGGCGCGGTCACCGGCATCGCCGGGGCGCTGTACGCGATGCTGCTGCACTTTGTGCCGCTGTCGAACATCGACCTGGCGATGTCCGAGAACATCCTGATCATGACCATCGTCGGCGGCACCGGCTCGCTGTTCGGCTCATTGCTGGGCGCAGGCTCCATCGTGCTGTTGGGGGACTTCCTCTCCGACCTGTGGCCACGCTGGCTGATGCTGCTGGGTGTGATCCTGATCTTTGTGGTGATCTTCATGCGCGGCGGCTTGTGGGGCGGCCTCGCATCGTTGTTCGAACGGGTACGCGGCAGTCGCAAGACCGCCATCGTCGCCAAGGAGGAAGGGCTATGAGCATCCTGCTGGAAACCAAAGACCTGGAACTGGCCTATGGCGCGTTCCATGCGGTCAACGGCGTCAACCTCAAGGTCGAAGCCGGCACCATTCACACCATCATCGGCCCTAACGGCGCGGGTAAGACCAGCCTGTTTCACTGCCTCACAGGCGAGCGCCAGGCCACCGCCGGGGCGATTCATTTTGACGGCAAGAACCTGATACGCAAACCGGCCCACGGCCGTGTGGGCCTGGGCATGGCGCGCTCGTTCCAGCTCACCAGCCTGTTCCAGAACCTCAGCGTGCGCGAGAACCTGCGCCTGGCCGCCCAAGGCCGCGACGGCGCACGTGCGCTGAACTTCTGGCGCCGCGTCGACAGCAAGCGCGAGCACCTGGAGATGGCCGATCAAGTCCTCGAACGCCTGCAACTGACCCGTCGCGCCGACACCCTGGCGGGCGAGTTGTCCCACGGCCAGCAACGCGTGCTGGAGGTGGGCATGTCGATTTGCTCCAAACCCAAACTGCTGATGCTCGACGAACCGACGTCGGGCATGGGCATCGATGACATTCCGATCATGACCCAGCTGATCAGCGACCTCGGCCGCGACCACACGGTGCTGTTGATCGAACACAACATGAGCATTGTCATGTCCATCAGCCAACGCATCACCGTGATGAGTCACGGGCAGATTCTGGTGGAAGGCACGCCGGAATTCGTGCGTGCCGATGAGCGTGTGCGTACGGCTTATCTTGGGGAGGCTGCCTGATGCTGATTGTCGAGAATATCCATTCCTACTATGACAAGAGCCATGTGTTGGAAGGCGTGTCGCTGACCGTCAACCCCGGTGAACTGGTGACGCTGCTGGGCCGAAATGGCGCGGGCAAGACCACCACGCTGCGCAGCATCCTCGGGATTATTTGCCCGCGCCAGGGCCAGATTCACTTCAACGGCCAGGCGTTGGTGGGCCAGAAGATCTTTGAAATCGCCCGTCAGGGCTTGGCGCTGGTGCCGGAGAACCGCGGGATTTTCCGCCTGCTGACGGTCGAGGAAAACCTGCGTATCGCCGTGCGCAAGACCAGCCGCTGGCAACTCGAAGACGTGTACGGCATGTTCCCGCGCCTCAAGGAACGGCGTAAAAACGCCGGCCACGCACTGTCCGGCGGCGAGCAACAGATGCTCGCCATCGCCCGCGCGCTGCTCAACGACCCCAAGCTGCTGATCCTCGACGAACCCACCGAAGGCCTGGCGCCGGTGATCGTTGACGAGCTGGTGAAAATCCTGCGCAAGGTCAAGGACGACGGCCTGCCGGTGTTGCTGGTGGAACAGAACCTGATGGTCTGCGACAAGCTCGCCGACCGCCATTACGTGCTCGAACAGGGCCGCGTCGTATACGAGGGCAGCGCCGCTGACTTCCGCGCCGACCCGACCATCAAGAACCGCTACCTGGCCCTGAGTGCCTGACCGGAGATTTGCACATGAATAGTTTTGCGCAACCGCTCAAGAGCAATGCCCCGTTGATCAACCGCGACCGCTTGTGGCAATCGTTGATGGACCTGGCTCAGCTCGGCGCTACGGTCAAAGGCGGCGTGTGCCGCCTGGCGCTCACCGACCTCGACCGCCAGGCCCGCGACCTGTTTGTGCAATGGTGCGAGGCCGCCGGGTGCAGTGTCAATGTCGATGCCATTGGCAATATCTTTGCGCGGCGTGCCGGACGCAATCCCGCCCTGCCCCCGGTGATGACCGGCAGCCATATCGACACGCAGCCCACCGGCGGCAAGTTCGATGGCTGCTACGGCGTGATGGCCGGGCTGGAAGTGATCCGCACCTTGAATGACCTGAATATCCAGACCCTGGCCCCCATCGAGGTGGTGGTGTGGACCAACGAAGAAGGCTCGCGCTTCCCGCCGTGCATGATGGGTTCCGGGGTGTTTGCCGGCAAGTTCGACTTGCAGGACACCCTCGACAAACTCGATGACCAAGGCCTGTCCGTGGGCGCCGAATTGCAGCGCATCGGCTACGCCGGCTCCCGCGCGGTGCTCGGCCACCCGGTCGGCGCATATTTCGAGGCGCACATCGAGCAAGGCCCGGTGCTGGAAGACCGCGCCACCACCATCGGTGTGGTCATGGGTTGCCTCGGCCAGAAATGGTTCGACCTGACCCTTACCGGCGTCGAAGCCCACGCCGGCCCAACGCCCATGCACCTGCGCAAGGACGCCCTGGTAGGCGCCGCCGAAGTGGTCAGCGCGGTCAACCGCATCGCCCATCAACAGCAACCCCACGCCTGCGGCACGGTCGGTTGCCTGAACCTGCACCCCGGCTCGCGCAATGTGATTCCAGGCCAGGTGCACATGACCATCGACCTGCGCCACCTGCATGCCGATAAGCTGCAAACCATGGTCGATGAAGTGCGCAGCGTGATCGAAGCCACCTGCGCCCGGCATGGCCTGACCTTTGAACTGACGCCCACCGCCGACTTCCCGCCGCTGGACTTCAACCCAGCCTGCGTCAACGCCGTGCGTGACGGTGCGCAGGCATTGGGCTTGAGCCATATGGACATCGTCAGTGGCGCCGGGCATGACGCGATTTTCGTCGCCGAACTCGGCCCGGCCGGGATGATCTTTGTGCCGTGCGAAGGCGGCATCAGCCATAACGAAATCGAAAACGCCGCGCCGGATGACCTGGCGGCGGGCTGCGCGGTGCTGCTGCGCGCCATGGTCAACGCGGCGCAGGGAGAGGTGGCATGAGTGAGATTGGCCAACTGACGGCGGTGCAACTGCTGCAGCATTTTCGCGACAAGACCCTGTCACCGGTAGACGTCACTGAAGACGCTCTGCTGCGGATCGAGCGCTATAACCCGGTGGTGAACGCCTATTGTCACGTAGACCCTGAAGGCGCATTGAACGCTGCGCGGGCCTCGGAACAACGCTGGTTGAAAGGTGAACCCTGCGGCGCACTGGACGGCGTGCCTGCCTCGATCAAAGACCTGACGCTGACCATTGGCATGCCCACCCGCAAGGGTTCGCGCACCTCCTCTGCCGACGGGCCGTGGGATGTGGATGCGCCCTTCTCGGCTTTTATGCGCAAAGCCGGCGCGGTGCTGCTAGGTAAAACCACCACGCCGGAATTCGGTTGGAAAGGCGTCACCGACAACCCGCTGTACGGCATCACGCGCAACCCGTGGGACACGCGCACCACAGCGGGCGGTTCGTCGGGTGGCGCCGGTGCGGCGGCGGCGCTGAACCTGGGCGTGCTGCACCAGGGCAGCGATGCCGGTGGCTCGATCCGCATTCCCTGTGCGTTCACCGGTACGTTCGGCATCAAGCCAACTTTCGGGTATGTGCCGCAGTGGCCGGCCAGTTCCATGACGATTTTGTCGCACCTGGGGCCGATGACCCGCACGGTGGAAGACACGGTGCTGATGCTGCAAACCGTGGCCCAACCGGATGCGCGTGATGGCCTGATCGGGGCGCCGCGCCATACGCCGTGGTTGTCGGGCGCTACGGATTTGAAGGGTTTACGCGTGGCCTATAGCCCTACGTTCGGGTATGTGGACGTGGACCCGCAGGTGGCCAAAGTGGTCGCCCAGGCGGTTGAGGGTTTGGTACAGCTGGGGGCGCATGTCGAGCAGATCGACCCAGGTTTCAGCGACCCGCTGGAGGTATTCAGCACCTTGTGGGCAGCCGGTGCGGCTCGCCTCACGGGTTCCATGAGTGATGCGCAAAAACAATTGCTGGACCCTGGTTTGCTGCGTATTGCCGAACACGGCCAGCAGTTGAGCCTCGGCGATTTTAACGACGCCCTTGAAGCCCGTGCGGCGTTGGTGGCGAGGATGGCGGCGTTTCATGAGCATTACGATGTGCTGGTCTCGCCGATGATGCCGATTACAGCGTTTGCAGCTGGGCATAATGTGCCGCCGAGTTCGTCGATGAAAGCGTGGATGGAGTGGACGCCGTTTACTTATCCCTTCAATTTGACGCAGCAACCGGCAGCTTCGGTGCCCTGCGGGTTGGCAGCGAATGGTTTGCCGGTGGGCTTGCATGTGGTGGCTGCGCGGTTTGCGGATGAGCAGGTGTTGAGGGTGTGTCAGGCCTATGCCAAAGCCTTTCCTACTGAACACCTTGAAGCACCGCGGGTGCTCTGAACCCTGCATGTGCGGTCGCATCCGGCTTATAATCCGCGCTTCATTTTTTGTTGCGCGGGTTGTTTTAGATGCTATTTACAAGGACTTTTATGGCGAGTGCAGTGCTCGCCGTCCTGCCGGTTATGGTCCATGCCACAGCGTTGGACTTGAGCTACGAAGCGCCTGTGCTTGAGGCGGTGCCACACGATGCACCGGCGACGGCGAAATCGTTGTTCCCGGTTCAGACCCAGGCGCCGGTGACGTTTGAGTACAAGTGCAAGGGGCCGCGTTGTCAGTATGAGGATGACCTGGAGCAGCGGCACGAAGACCAGACCACGCAGAGTTGGTCCATCGGTATTCACTAGGGTTCGGCCTGCCTTGGGCTGAAATGCAATCATCAACTGTGGGAGCTGGCTTGCCTGCGGTAGCGGTTTGGCGGGGGGGGTTGGTCGGGGTACATATCCATTGCTGCGG